>NZ_AUKO01000002.1:0-695810 GCF_000424785.1 Streptomyces sp. CNT360
CGTTCCCACTCGGCATCCGTCAGATCTCCCCGCCCCATGTCCACATCAACGACACCACCACGAAGTAGTCACATGATCGCCAGGACAAGTCCTAGCCGACCAGAACGTGGACGCCATCAAGCTCCTGTCGGAGGGCGCGTGCGCGCACTCCGGCTCAACGCCGTACCTCTGGCAGAACCCAGCCTTTCGAGACGGCGTCGAACTGGAACGGCTCCCCCGCGATCTCCTCCGCGCAGGCATCGAGACCGGGCACGACCGCGACCTTCGGGTGACCGTCCACACCACCCAGCAGGTCGCGGCGCGCGAGGCGATCGAGGCCGGCGCGGACGGCCTGGAGCACGGCGTCACGATCGAACCCCTCACCGATGACGCGTTGATCGAGCTGATGCTGGAACGCGGCACCACCTACACGCCGACGCTCTGGATCGACAACGCTCACCCGGACGCACGCGGCAATGCCAAGAAAGTCACCGAGGCCGGCGTGCACATCGCCCTGGGCAGCGACACCTTCAGCGGCCTCGGCCTGTTCGGCGCGAACACGCTGAAGGCGGCCGAGCTGATGGTCGCGGCAGGGATGACGCCCACCCAGGTTCTCACCGCCGGCACCAGCGGCGCCGCGCGGCAGTGCGTCCGCCCCGAGCTCGGCGCAGTAGCGCCCGGAAAGAGCGCCGACCTCATCCTGCTGAACGCCGACCCTACCGCGGACATCAGCAGCCTTCACAAGCTCGTCATGACGGTCCTGGACGGCAAGATCGTCGTCGACAACCGCTAGATGTTTGAGTCTGACGTTCTCAGTGGTCAAAGGCGGTCAGTGATCATCTGACAGGTGCTCCGGTGGTCCAGTTGCGCCATATCGCGGTGGCGGGGGCGAGAAGTCGTTGCCCCACTCGGGCCCGCACGTGATGGACCGATGCACTGCGGCCTGAGCGGGAGCACGACGCTGCTGCCGCCCGCCACGAAAGCATCGCCGTCTGCTTCCGGCACTTCCCCGATGTCGCCGTCCTGTCGTACGACGGCTGCCTGGGCCTGAGCCGCGACCACCGCGAGCAAGCGATCACGCCGCCGGGAGCACTGCCCGGCGAAGTCGAACAGTGGGAACGCGACCGCCACGGCCACTCGTCCGACCGCATCACCGGCGCACATGTCCTTGCCGATCACAAACGCTGGAAGCAACTGACCCGCTGGGCACATCGCCACGACCGCCTGCCCGACACCTACCGCGCCATCGCCACCCTCGTCTCCGAACGCACCGCTCGGATCTGAGGACAGCCGTGAGCACGGCAAACACACCTCACCCGCTATCACGCACCAACTCGTTAGCCGTGGCTTTTGGGCCACCACGGCGGGAGCGGAATTACTGCTGGCCTCAAAGAGGTTGAGCGCCGCACACAAGACCGCGTACAGCAGTACGGCTCAGAGCGCGGACATGCGGACGAGGCAGAGGGCGGTGACGAGGCAATGATGTTTGATCTTGGCTACGATTATCTCTACTCCCGGGTGACACGACATCTGCATGGCAAATGCGAGTTGGCTCGTTACCTGTACTGATGACGATTTCCGGTTAGTGGCTGACGGAACGCGCATCCGATTACGTGAGCTTCCTGTTAGCGCGGGGGGCCTTCGTGCGTGTGCTCCTCTCGAGTGCGCGGTCTCGGACTACGTGAGCGGCAACGCCGTCGGCGCGGGCGCCACTCTTGTGAAACTTTCGAACGGCCTCACGGCGCGGCTACAGTTGCCGTGGGAATACAGCTTAACGACTGTGTTTCACAGCGGGATCGGTGTTTCAGGGGAGATGCACCGGTTAGTAGAACTGAGCAAGAACACTCGGGGAAAAGTCCCAGGTCCTATCGCCAGCCATCGAGGCCCACCCGCCTGGACTATGAAGTTAGTCGTCGCAGATCACAGGACCGCCGTCAACCGACTTCGCTGTCCACGGACACCCATGCGGTGAGCTGTTTTCAACCTCGGTTGGAGCAGGTCAGGTGGAGGGTGAGGACGGCCTGGACGGGGTGGGTGATGCGGGTGGTGGAGCATCGCAGCGTGCGCAGGAGTCGCCAGGTCTTGAGGGTGGCCGTGGCCTGCTCGACGCGTGCGCGGATCTTCGCGTAAGAGCGGTTGACGGCTTGCTGACCTGCAAAGAGGTTCTCCCAACGTCCGCGGAAGGGGGCGCGGACGGTGTCGCTGGCGCCCTGGTAGTCCTTGTCGGCCCAGCACTGCACGCCCGCCTTCGTGAGGGCATCGATGATGCCGTGGGTGCGGGCCGGCCCTGATGTCGTGGACGGGGCCCGGCAGTGCAGGCGATGCCCACAACAGCCGGCCGTGAGGGTTCGCGATGACTTGCACGTTCATGTCGTGCTTCTTGTGCTTGCCGGAGTGGAAGGGCCGGCCGGCGGCGATGCGGTCGATGGGCAGCAGGGTGCCGTCGAGGAGGACGAATGCCTTGGTGGAGGCGGTCTTCCTCGCGTCGGCGAGGGTCGGCGCGAGGGTGGCCAGAAGGTCGACTGCCTCGGTGACGTGGCGGTAGGCGGTGGTGGTGCCGATGCCGAACCCGGCGGCGAGCTGGATGTAGGTGTGGCCGCACCGAAGGTGGGCCAGGACCAGCAGCGCCTGACGTCCGGCAGTCAGCCGACGCCATCGCGTGCCCTGGCCACGGCGGTGTGCGGCCAGTTCACGAGCGAGGAAGCGCAGTGCCGAGCTGGACAGATCGGCACCGGATGGGTCGACAAGCACGCAGAAGCTCCTGGTGGGCCAGGCGATCTTGGTCGTGAACCCGTCTACCAGGAGCTTCTTCACACACAGACACCGCCCTCCATCCCAACCACCCACCTGCGGGGCCAGGTTGAGAACAGCTCAGTCACCGGCCACCCAGGCGATGAGCAGGGGCGAGGTCAGGGTCCGCAGGATTGCGGTCCCGGCCAGCTCGCCCTTGGTCATGCAACCCCGGCTTCCGGGAACGCCCGCCGCCCGGCAGCGGTGCGGGCGCGGTGAACACCCAGGCATCCTCCCTCGTCCGGTCCGGCTCGCTTCTTGTGCGCGCTCCAGGTCCCCGGCCTGCTGCAATCGGCAACATCCACAGTCACGACCGGCGTTTCGGTGCCCGGACCGTCCCGGCCACGTCGCACCAGCAGGCCACCATGTCGCGCGTGGCCACGTGCCGAAGACGGACGAGGGTTGCCGGGGCCGGTCGATGAAGACCGACCGGTGCTTCGCACCGGCTTCGACCGCGCGCTTCCGCGGCCCGAACGTCGGCCTGGCCTGGTGCCGTTCCTGGCACCACGGGTCTGAGGAGGTGAATGGCGGTCTGCCCGCTTCAAACACTCACTCAGTGCTCGGTCCGCTGCCCGGCTGCGCGAGCGGAGGTCTTCGCCGGTTCGGGAGTGCGACGGGGCAGTTCCCAGAACGCGTGGCGTAGCCGGTCGCGGTCGCTCCAGATGAGGAAGACCAGCAGCAGGGTGTAGACGGTGACCACGTACTTGACGCTCGGATAGTGGAAGCACCAGTCCATGATCGTGATGTTCAAAGACACCGCGAACAGCCCCAGCGCGCCGAGGGAGTACAGCCTGCGGTGGAACAGCAGCAGCGCCGGCACGAGTTCGAAGAGACCGGTGATCCGCCCGTAGACCGGTGAGGAACCGTAGAAGGCCCACACCGTGCCGGCGCTGAGCGGGGTCTTGTCGGTGATCGAGTATTCGCCGTAGTTGTACTGCCCGCCGGCCAGCTTCACCGCTCCGTAGAAGATGAAGATGATCGCCAACAGGATGCGGACAGCGAGCACCGTGCGGTGCATTTTCCTCGACGCCATGATGCGGACCGGTCTCCTCGCGCTCTTGCGTTTCCCCGTGTGGGCTGTTCCGGCTCCGAGCCTCGCGCGCCCGCCCGGCGCCGCGCCATCCGACGACCGGCCCGGATCGGTGGCCGGGTGGAGGACCCGGTCTCCTCCGACCGGAGGAAGTGGGCCCCTGACGCAGTCACTACCTTGATACTTGTGCGAATCACCTCTCATGCCCTGCGGGCGCACCTGTCCGGCCTCGGCGGGGTACGGCTGCTGCCGCTGGCGGGCGCCGCCGCGATGGTCCACTGGCTGCACGTACCGCAGTCCGCTCCCCGCCCCGCCGACTGGCTAACGGCCATGGTCTCGGCTGCACTGGTCGTGGTGGGTGGGCGCCGTCCCCTGGCGGTGACCCTGGCACAGAGCGCGCTGGCCTCTTCAGGGGCCGTGGCCGACGCGCTGGGGGAAACCTGGGGGGCGGGGCCGGGGGTCGCGGTAGCCCAGATCCTCGCCTCGGTCGCCCTCGCGGAGCTGGCGCTGCGCCGCCCGCCCGTCCCGGCCTGGTGCGGAGCGGTGGCGGTGGCTCTGGCCAGTGCCGTCACCGTCTATGTCGACTACCCGGCTCCCGCAAAGGCGCTGATCGTGCTCCTGTACGCCGGGGTGCCGCTGCTGCTGGGCTCTTACCTGCGTTCCCAGCGCCAGCTCGCCGAGGAGGCCGAGCAACGTGCGCGTGCGGCGGAGCAGGCGCGGGAGTGGGAGGCCGCTGCCGCGCGGGCCGCGGAGCGGTCGGCCATCGTCAGGGAGCTCCACGACGTCGTGGCCCACCATGTGGCGTCGATCGTGCTGCGGGTCGGCATCGTTCTGCATGTGATGCCGCCGTCGACCGACCCGCGGGTGGACGAGGCGCTCAGAGACGTGCACGGCATCGGCGGGCAGGCCCTGGCCGATCTCCGGAGGCTGGTGGCGGTCCTGCGTGACCCGCAGACCACCGGCGAACCCGCGCTGATGTCGGTGACGGACATCAGGGAGGCACTGAAGGACGTACTGGACCGTACCCGGCAGGCCGGTGTGGAGGTCGAGACGGCGGTGGACCCGGCCATACTCGAACGGTTGGGGACGGCGCACCGGCACACCGTTCTGAGGCTCGTGCAGGAGGGGCTCACCAACGCGCTCAAGCATGCCGGGCACGGCGCGCGAGCCCGTGTGCAGCTGGAGGACGGGGACGACGGACAGGTGGTCGTCGAGGTGAGTGACGACGGAGGCCACGGGGTGGCCGGGCACGCGGCCGAGCCGGGGCACGGGCTGCTGGTGATGCGGGAGCGCGTGGGGTTGCTGGGCGGCGAGTTGACGGTCGGGCCGCGCGCCGGCGGCGGCTGGGCGCTGCGCGCGCTGGTCCCCCAGGCACCGCCGGGGCACGAGACCGTCGAGGTGCCCGGGGAAGCCGGGGCGCGGTCATGATCCGGGTGCTCTTCGTCGACGACCAGCAACTCGTACGTGCGGGGTTGCGGATGCTCTGCGACGCGGCCGAAGACATCGAGGTGGCGGGAGAGGCCGAGAACGGGCGGCAGGCGATCGATCTCGTCGAGCAGCTCCGCCCCGATGTCGTGCTGATGGACCTGCGGATGCCGGTGGTCGACGGCATCACGGCGACACGCCGTATCGTCGCCGCCCACCCGGCCGTCCGGGTGGTGGCGCTGACCACCTTCGAGGACGACGATCACCTCTATCCGGCGCTGGGAGCGGGAGCCTGCGGGTTCCTGGCCAAGGACACGGCGCCGGACGCGTTGCTGAGCGGTGTGCGCCGGGCGGCCGAGGGAGACACCCCCTTCAGCCCGCAGGTTCTTCAGCGCTTGGTGCAGCGTGCGGTGTCCGCGTCCCGGGCCGAGGCAGATGCGGACGCGGAGTCGGGAAGGGAACGCGTACGGCTGACCGCCCGGGAGCGTGACGTGCTGGAGTTGGTGGTCGAAGGGCTGCCCAATACCCGGATCGCCGAGCGCCTCCACATCGGGGTGACCACGGTCAAGACGCACGTGACCAGCCTCATGACGAAGACGGGCACCAGCAATCGGGTCCAACTCGCCGTCCACGCACACCGGCTGGACGCCGAACCGTCCGCCCCGCACGACGGCGGACAGCGGTGACACAGAGCGGTCCACGGCCGGGGTGGGAGTCCGCCACGCACAACGCCGTCGTCGTCGGCGCGGGTCCCAACGGGCTGGCTGCGGCGTTGACCCTGGCGCGGGCCGGAGTCGAGGTCCTGGTCCTGGAGGCGTGCGACACCGTCGGCGGAGGAACCCGGTCGCGCGAGGCGATGGTTGCGGGCCTCCTCCACGACCATTGCTCGGCGATCCACCCGATGGCCGTGGGGTCGCCCTTCCTGACCGGCCTCGGGCTGGAGCGCTACGGACTGACCTGGCGGCATGCGGAGGTCGACTGCGTGCACCCACTCGACGACGGCGCCGCCGGGGTGCTGTACCGCTCGGTCACGGAGACCGCCGACGGTCTCGGTGACGACGGGCGGCGGTGGCGGCGGCTGTTCGAAGCGCCGTCGGCCGGCTACGACCACTTGGGCGAAGACATTCTGGGCCCGCTCCTGCGAGTGCCCAGGCATCCGTGGCGTCTCGCACGCTTCGGCGTGCCCGCGTCGCTGCCTGCCTCCCTGGTCTCCAAGGTGTTCGCGACGGAGGAAGCACGGGCGCTGTTCGGCGGAGTGGCGGCACACGCCTTCCGTCCTCTGCACCATCCGCTGAGTGCCAGTATCGGCCTGGGGATTCTCACGGCGGGACACCGGTACGGCTGGGCGGTCGCCGAGGGCGGCTCCCGGCGGATCACCGAAGCGATGGCCGCTCTCCTCCGGGACCTCGGTGGAAGGATCGAGACGGGGGTGCGGGTGACGTCGGCCGCCCAGCTTCCGCCGTCCGCCGTCACACTGTACGACTTGGCCCCGTCGGCGGTCGCGGACCTGCTCGGCGACCGCCTGCCGCCGTATACAGCCCGTGCGTACCGCCGCTTCCGCCATGGTCCGGCCGCGTTCAAGGTGGACTTCGCCGTCGAGGGCGGCGTCCCGTGGCGCGCCGGGGCGGCTCGGCGGGCCGGCACCGTGCATCTCGGGGGCGGTTACGCGGAGATCGCCGCGACCGAACGGGACGTGCACCGGGGACGGATGCCGGAGCGGCCCTTCGTCCTGGTGGGCCAGCAGTACCTTGCCGATCCCGGCAGGTCCGTGGGTGACGTCCATCCTCTGTGGACCTACGCGCACGTGCCCCACGGGTACGACGGGGACGCCACCGAGGCGATCATGCGTCAGATCGAACGTTTCGCCCCGGGCTTCAGGGACCGTGTGCTCGGCACCTCGGTGACCACGACGTCGGACTTCACCCGGCGTAACCCCAACTACGTCGGCGGCGACATCATGACCGGGGCGAAGGACATACGGCAGCTGCTGTTCGGGCCCGGGCTGTCGCTCCAGCCGTACGACACGGGCGTGCCGGGCCACTACCTGTGCTCGGCCGCCGCGCCGCCGGGCCCCGGGGCGCACGGCATGTGCGGCTACCACGCGGCAACGCGTGCGCTCCGTCGGCTGGGCCGAACTCCCTCGGTGGCGCATCGCACCGGCTGAGCGCGTGCAGCGGCCGTCCTCCTGCCGGGCGGCGTGGGCAGGAGGAGCCGGTGGACACGGGCCCAGGACGGCTTTCCTGCCACGGACTCACGACCGTGGTCCGGGACGGTCCGGCCGACCGTGGTCCGGGACGGTCCGGCCGGGCCGCCGCTCACGACCCGGCGGGCCCCTCCCCGCCGTCCTCTCCCCGCTCGCCGCTGCCCGAGCCGGGCGGGATCCAAGCTCTGCACGTCGCCGCACTGTCGGCGCGACAACGGCCGACGGTCCCGCTCGCCCCTCGCGGTGGGGCGCTCCTGGGGGCACTGCTACGGCGCAGGAACCATCGCCGACGGAAACACCGGACACGGTGCTCAGGGCCGGGCAGCCGGGCCGCGCCCGTCACGCGTCGTCGGCCGCCGTGCCAGCGTCGCCGGGAGAAGTACTGTGCCTGACCAGCAGCCGGTGGCCGAGGCGGACACTGCGGTAGGGGGTGTCGGGGCGTGCAATGCGATCGTGCAGCATGCGCATGGACCGCCGCGCGATCTCCGCCTTGTCGGGAGCGACGGTCGTCAGCGGCGGATTCGCGTACCGCGCCTCGTCCGTGCCGTCGAAACCTGCCACCGCCACGTCCTCGGGAACACGCAGCCCCCGGCGCAGCAACCGGTGGGCCGCGCCGACGGCGAGCAGGTCGTTGAAGGCGAAGACCGCATCCGGCGGTCGGCTTCCGTCGAGGAGCGCGCGCACGGCACGGTCGCCCTCGGCCCTGGTGTAGGCACTCACCGGAACCGCGAGCGCGGGGTCGTACGGCAGTCCTGCCTCGGCGAGTGCCGCACGGTAGCCGACCGTGCGCCGACGGCTCATCTCGGTGCCGGCCCCGCGCTCGACGCCGACGGCGGCGATCCGCCGACGGCCGAGCGACGCCAGATGGGCGACGGCCTCCCGCGCACCGCTCTCGTTGTCCACCATGACCACGTCCCCTGGGCCTTTGTCGCCACGGTCGCCCAGCAGCACCAGGGGCCGCCCGACCGCGTGGGCCGCCAGTTGGCCGGGGTCCAGCGCCTGCGGGAAGAGCACCAGCCCCTCCGTGGGCGTCGGCACGGCACCCGCCAGTGCGCGCCGTTCGAGGTCGAGGCTGCCGTTGGTCTGCTCGATGAGCACCGTCCAGCCCAGACCCTCGGCCTCCGACATCATCAGCCGCGCGAGCTCGGCGAAGTACGGGTTGTCGATGGAGGGGAGGGCGAACGATACGACGCTGGCACGGCCCGCGCGCAGGGTGCGCGCCGAGTGGTTGGGCACATAGCCGAGACGTTCCACGATTTCGAGGACGCGCGCCCGCGTCGCCGCTGAGACGTTGGGCGCGCCGCGGACCACGTTGGACACGGTCATCACGGACACCCCTGCGACGGAGGCGACGTCTCTGAGCGACGGCCGCCCGTCAGGGCCGCCGTCGGCCGGGGACCCGACGCGGTGTGGCATGGCAGCAGTATCCACTCGTTACTCAAGGTGATCAACCGGGGGGCTTTACAGGCGAGGTTTAACGTTACACACTCGCGGAGGAACCTTCCCCAGCCGCCCGTTGCCGACCACCGGCAGCCGCGCCCTCCCAGTGAGACGCCATGTCACGAACCCGTACCGCGTCCCCCTCAGCCCCCTCCCGCCGCCTTCTGCTCCGGCTCGCAGCCGCGGGCACCCTGGCACCGTCCGTGGCTGCCTGTGGCGGCCGTTCCGGCGGCTCCGGCCTCAGCGCGACATGGTGGGGCGACCCGGGGCTGAACGACGCGATGAGTGCCGCCATCGGCGCCTTTCGCAGAGCCGGCCCGCACCGGCCCGCCGTACGCTCCGAGTTCCTGCCCTGGGAGGGCTACTGGGACAAACTCGCCACCCGCAGCGCCGACGGCGACACCCCGGATCTGGTCATGCAGGCCGCCACCTACCTCCCCGAGTACGTCGGCCGGGACGCGCTCCTCACTCTGGACCCGTATCTGGGAGAGAGCCTGAGCCTCACCGGGGTCGACAAGGACGCCCTGTCCATGGGCCGCTACCGGGGCCGCACCTACGCGGTCGTCGCCGCGACCAACGCCCTCGCCCTCATCGTCAACCGCTCCCTGCTCCGCCGGATCCTCGGCGGGCCGCTCCCGAACCGGCCCGCGCTGCCGGGCCGGCCCGGGGACACCGAGTGGACCTGGGAGGACCTGGAGGCTGTCGGCCGCGAGGTGCACCACCGCTCAGGCGGGCGGGTGTACGGGGTGCAGGACGCGGGCGGTGACCTCATGCACTTCCAGGTCTTCGTACGGCAGCGGGGACGTGAACTCTTCGACACGCACGACCGGGTGGCCTACCCCCGGGCGTGGCTGACCGAGTGGCTGGAGATGTGGCAGCGCTGGCGCCGCGACGGCATCGCACCGCCGCCCGACATGACCGCGGAGAGCACCGGAGTGCTCGCGCAGACTCCGATGGTCCGCCGGCGGGCTGCGATGACCTTCGGCTGGACCCAGGACCTGCCCGCCCACGCCGCCGTGCTCGCCGACGACTACGCCCTGCTGTTGCCCCCGGGCCCCTCCGGTGGCGGCGGCAGGCCGGGACTGTGGGTCAACGCGGCAAGTCTGTGGGCTGCCGCGGCGAACACCCGCCGGCCCGAGCAGGTGGTCGCGCTGATCGACTTCCTGCTCAACAGCCACG
The DNA here is from genome assembly GCF_000424785.1 of Streptomyces sp. CNT360. NCBI lineage: Bacteria > Bacillati > Actinomycetota > Actinomycetes > Kitasatosporales > Streptomycetaceae > Streptomyces > Streptomyces sp. CNT360. The sequence continues at coordinate 10,047 of NZ_AUKO01000002.1, forward strand.
CGGCCGAGGTGGAACTCGGTGGCACGCTCGGCACCCCGCCGAGGGCCGAGGCACGCGACCGCCTGCGCAAGGGGGCCGACATGGTGACACGAACAGGCCTGGACTACATGGACCGGGTGGCGCGCCACTCGACACCGCTGCCGCGGGTGTGGCCCGGGGGCTTCACCGAACTGCGCGACGAGTTCGGCCGCTACAACGAGGACGTCGGTTTCGGCCGCCGCACCCCCGCCGCCGCAGCCGACGCTTTCACCGCCTTCGCCCAGCAGGTGGTCGCGGCATGAACAGCACCGCACACCAGGCACGTGCCGCGCAGAACCGCGAGGGCACCGGGCGCCGCCTACGGCGCCGCGGCGGCTGGGGCTACTTCTTCCTCGGTCCCTGGCTCCTCGGTTTCTTCCTGCTGGTGCTCGGCCCCATGGCCGCGTCCTTCTGGCTCTCCTTCACCGACTTCAACCTCTTCGACCCGCCACGCTGGCTCGGTCTCGGCAACTACACGAAGGCGTTCACCGGGGACGAGCGGTTCTGGAACTCGCTGCGCGTCACCTTTGTCTACGTGTTCGCCTCGGTCCCCGCGCGGCTGGTCTTCGCGCTGGGCGTAGCCATGCTGCTCAACCGCGGGGTACGCGGACTGCGCGTCTACCGTGCCGTCTACTACCTGCCCTCACTGCTCGGTGGCAGTGTTGCGATCGCGATCCTGTGGCGGCAGATCTTCGGCTCCTCCGGGCTGCTCAACCACGTGCTGTCGTGGTTCGGTCCGGACACCGAGCACTCCTGGATCGCGGATCCGGACACCTCGCTGCTCACCATGATCGTGCTCGCCGCTTGGCAGTTCGGCTCCCCCATGATCATCTTTCTGGCCGGGCTGCGGCAGATCCCGCCGGAACTGTACGAGGCGGCACAACTCGACGGCGCGGGCCCCGTCACGCGTTTCCTCCGGGTGACACTGCCGCTGCTGAGCCCGCTGATCTTCTTCAACCTGGTGCTTCAGATCATCGCCGCTTTCCAGGCGTTCACCCCGGCGTACGTGGTGAGCAACGGCTCGGGCGGCCCCTCGGATTCCACCCTCTTCTACACCCTGTACCTGTACCAGGAAGGCTTCACCCAGTTCCACATGGGGTATGCGTCCGCGCTCGCCTGGGTGCTGTTCGCCGTCATCGCCGTATTCGCCTCGGTGGCCTTCCTGACCTCTCGTTACTGGGTCCACTACGCAGACGAAGGGAGCTGACCCGTGTCAGTACTGACCCGGCCCGGTGACACGGGCACCCGGCGCGACTGGCGGCGCTTCGCCCTGCACGCGGGCCTTGCCTGCGGGGCCTTTGTCACCGTCTACCCGCTGCTGTGGATGACGGGCAGTTCGCTGAAGCCGGAAAACCGGATCTTCACCGAGACCTCGCCGCTGCCCTCGCAGTTCACCACCGACAACTTCACACAGGGATGGCAGTCCGGCGGCAGCTTCTCCACCTACCTGCTGAACTCCCTCACCATCGCCTTGCTGGCGGTCGTGGGCAACGTGCTCGCCTGCTCCATGGCCGCCTACGCCTTCGCCCGGCTCGAATTCCGCCTTCGTAAACTGTGGTTCGCGCTGATGCTGGGCACCATCATGCTGCCGCAGCACGCCGTGCTGATCCCGCAGTACTTCCTCTTCCACCAACTCGGCTGGGTAGGCACCATCCTGCCCCTCGTGGTGCCCAAGTTCCTCGCCACCGACGCCTTCTTCGTCTTCCTGATGGTGCAGTACATCCGCTCCATCCCCCGGGAGCTCGACCAGGCCGCCGCCGTGGACGGCTGCAACCCGCTCCAGGTCTACCTGCGGGTGATCTTTCCGCTGCTGCGGCCCGCGCTGGTGACCACGGCCGCGTTCACCTTCATCTGGACGTGGGAGGACTTCTTCAGCCAGCTCATCTACCTCAGCGACAGCGGCAACTACACCGTGCCGCTCGGACTGCGGATGTTCCTCAACTCCATGGGCGATTCCAGCTACGGACAGCTCTTCGCCATGTCCGTCGTCTCCGTCCTGCCTGTCTTCATCCTTTTCGTGATCTTCCAGAAGCACCTTGTGGAAGGGATCTCGGCCGGTTCCCTCAAGGGCTGACCGTGCACCGGCCCCGCCCCGGGAAGTCCGCCCGGCCGGCCACCCCGGCCACCCCACTGAACAAGGAGAGTGCCGTCATGAAATGCCGCACCGAGACCTATGACGTCGTCGTCTGCGGCGGTGGACTGGCCGGTCTGAGCGCCGCCGTGGCCGCCGCCCGGCACGGCTCCCGCACCTGCCTGGTGCAGGACCGTCCTGTCCTGGGAGGCAACAGCTCCTCGGAGATCCGGGTGGTTCCGCGTGGCGCCGGGATCTATCACGCCTACGCCCGGGAGAGCGGCATCGTCTCCGAGTTGCTTGCCGAGGAACGCGCGGTCAACCACGAGGAGATCTTCGAGAACGGATGGACCAACGGCGTCTGGGACCTCGTCCAATACGACCTGGTGATGCGCACTCCCCGCCTGACCCTCCATCTCAACACCGCGGTGACCGGGGTGACCGTCGAGGACGGCCGCATCACCGCCGTCACCGCGCACACCACGCACGCGGAGACGCAGCTGACCCTGTACGGCGGGCAGTTCGTGGACTGCACCGGCGACGCCGTGGTCGCCGACCTGGCCGGCTGCGAGTGGCGCATGGGTTCCGAGGGGCGCGCCGAGTTCGGGGAGCCGCACGCCCGTGAGGAGGCCACGGACGACGTGATGGGCTCTTCCCTCCACTTCAAGACCAAGAACGTCGGGCACCCGGTCCCGTTCACCCTGCCCGACTGGGCTGTGGAGTACGACGACGCGGCCTTCTTCTACCGGGGCGGCCGCCGGCCCAGTACCCTCAAGGGCGGCTTCTGGTGGATCGAGATCGGTGTGCCCTGGCACTCCATCCACGACAACGAGAGAATCCGCCACGAACTCACCCGGCACGCCCTGGGCGTCTGGGACTGGATCAAGAACAAGGATCCCGAGTTGCGCGAGCAGGCGGCCACGTACGCGCTCGACTGGATCGGTCAGCTGCCGGGCAAGCGCGAGAGCCGCCGCGTCGTGGGGCTGCACCTGATGACCGAGGGCGACCTGCGGGCCGAAGAACCTTTCCCTGACGAAGTGGCCTACGGCGGCTGGAACATCGATCTGCACACCCCGGGCGGGCTGCTCGCGCCCACCAGCGAACCCACCGCGGCCGAGGGCCACGACCCGACGGCCTCGGCCGCCATGCAGGCGTACGTCGGCCCGTTCGGCATACCGCTGCGGAGCCTGATCGCAAAGGACGTCGGCAATCTGCTGATGGCAGGCCGGAATGTCAGCGCCACGCATGTCGCGCTCGGTTCGGTCCGGGTGCAGAACACCACCGCGATCGTGGGCCAGGCCGCGGGCACCGCGGCCGCCGTCGCGGTGGCCCGGGGACTGTCCGCCCCTGAGGTGTACGAGCGTGCCGTCGGCGAGGTGCAGCAGCGGCTGCTCAAGGACGGCTGCTTCCTGCCCAACGTGGTCGGCGCCGACTCCGACGACCTCGCCCGCCAGGCCGTCGGGGTGCGGGCCAGCTCCCAGGCGGTGCTGCACGGCGCCGGTCCGCACGACCCCGTGCGCCCCGAGGGCTGGAACCGTTCCGCACGGCCACCGGCCGACGATCCGAAGGATGCGCTGACCAGCGCCCGGGGCCAGTGGATCGCCGCCGAGGTGGCGGGCGGCCGCTTCACGCTCGACACCGTGTCCCTGTGCCTGAGCAACGACACCGACGAGGAGTGCGAGGTGGCGGCGGAACTGCTGCCCGTCGACCACATCTGGGACTACCGGGCCACCCCCGCCCAAGCGCTGGCTCGCGGTGTCCTGCGGGTGCCGCCGGGGCGCGAGCACTGGGTCGAGTGGGACGTGAATCTCTCCGTCCACCCGTCGGCGGCCGAGGCATTGCCGCACGGCGGGCACCGCTATCTGCGAGTGGACCTCGCCGGCACACCCGGCGTGCGCTGGCACACCGCGAGCGTCCTCGAACCGGGCCACGCCTCGGCCTTCGCCATGGCGGACGGACGCTTGCGCCGCTTCCGCGACGGAGTCACCCAGGCGTTCCGGGTCGACCCGCCCCAGCACTGCTACGGACCGGGCAACGTCCTCACCGGCGAGACCCGCCCGCACCGCGGCACCAACCTGTGGCGCTCGGACCCCGCCCAGCCCCTGCCGCAGTGGCTGGAGCTGACCTGGGACGGTCCGGTGTCGGTGGGCACCGTGCAGCTGACGTTCGCGGGGCATCTCGCGCGTGACTACGAGGTGTACGGCCCGCTGTACCGTGATCCGCAGTGTGCCCGTGACTACGCGATCCAGGCCCAGGCGGAGGACGGCACCTGGTACACCGTCGAACAGGTCACGGGCAACTACCAGCCCCGTCGCCGGCACACCTTCCCCACTGTGGTCACTCCCCGTCTCCGCGTCCTGATCACGGCCACCAATGGGGACCCGTCGGCGGCCGTGTACGAGGTCCGCTGCTACGCCTGACAACTTTTCGGGGACGGCGGCGGCCGTCCCCGGGAAGTTGTCGGGCGGGACACCCCCCTGCACGACAGGGGCCCACCGAAGGTGCCTTCATGACTTCGGTCAAGGGGAGGCGCCGTCGCGGAGCATCGCGAAGAGGACGTCGGCTCAGCCTCGGGCTCTCAGGACGGTCAGGCAGGCGTGGGCAGCCACGGCCATGGTCATGTGACGGTGCCAGCCGGGACAGCGGCGGACCTAATAGTCGTCCGGGCCGCATTCGTGCTTCGCGCTCCGGAAGCATCCTTGACGCTTCGGCGGGCGATAGCCCGGCGGCGGCGGTCGGGTCGGCGTCAGGGGAGCACCTCGACGCGTGCCCAGTCGTAGATGCGCAGGCCGTGGGCCCCGGTGCCGCACGAACGGCGCTTCCGCTTCTGCCGGGCGAGACCGTTGAACAGGGCGTGGACGGGGTGGTCGATCGCCCAGCGGGTGACCACGGTGTCGTTCCGGCTGGTGGCGACGCCGACCTGGCAGTTCTCCGTCCGCCCGGCGAAGTACTGCCGCTGCGCCCCGACCGACCGCGTTCCCTTCTTCTGGAAGCCCGTATCGTCCACGGCCAAGGCGGCGCCTGGGTCACCGAGGTTGTCGTCCACATACTGACGCACGTCGTCGAGCACCTCATCGGCGTCGAACATGATCCGGTTCAGCCCGGGCGGTGCGGGCCACTGTCCGACCTGCCGGTGAGGGCGGAGGCCCGGCTCTGGGAAGCCAGCTCCAGGATCCTCAACCGTCTTCGGCGGCGCGGCCCGCGGGTGCCAGCCACCGAAGAGACCCGGCGCCGCCCGCCCGTACCCGTCCGCGCAGATGGCCCCCGGCCGGACTTGAAGCACGGCCCGGAGGACACAAACCGTCACCGAGGAGGTGTTGCGTAAAGGAGTTGCCGTTCGTCGGCCGGATCGGGACCGACGAGCCGGAAGCCCGCCCGCTCGAGAACCTTTCGACTCGGCTGGTTGTCGGCGAAGACGTAGGCGTGCACGGAAGTGTCGATGCCGGGCTCGGGGTGCGTGTGATGCCAGTCGACGAGAGCGAGGGCGAGTTCGGTGGCGTAGCCGCGGCCCCAGTACGCGGGCGCGAGCAGGTAGCCGATTTCACGGTGCGCTGTGCAGTGCGGCCGCCGGAAACCCGCCCGCCCCACAAAGGTTCCGGTCTTCTCCTCGACCCGCCACTTCGTCCACCCGGGTTCTTCCTGCTCCCGCAGGAACGTACCGAGCCGCACCCGCGTCCGGCCGAGGGTCTCCACCCCGGAGGACATGTAGCGCATCGCCCGCACGTCCGTATGCAGCGCGTACAGCTCGTCCAAGTCGCCCGGCAGCCAAGTCGTCACCCGGAGCCGCGGAGTGGTCAGCACCGTCGTACGTACGGCCGCCGAGCTTCCCCATCGGTGGTCTGCAGACACGCGGACCGGTCCTCCCAAAGTGAGGGGCGTGTGCGGGCTCGCGCCGCCCCCGCACCGCTCTACCCCCGACACGCCCGGCCAGACAGCAACCAGGACACTACTGAACCTGCCGACTGAATACGCGCAGCACACGCACACCGGAACAGCGGGTGTAGGGGGGCAGTGGGTGTAGGAGACGGCAACCAGAAGGTTGCCGTTCCCGGCTGCGAAGGACGCCATCCGACGGTGCCCGACGGGTTGTCCGACCCGGACACTCGTGGAGGCACCAGACCGACGTCATAGCAACATCCGTACACCCGCCGGGGCCAGTGCCAGGGCGAGCCCCATCGGCCAAGAGCGCGACAGCTCGGCCGGTGGCTTCCAGCATGTCGTCCACGATCGATGGCAGAGCGGGATTTCCGCGGCATACCGCCTCGCAGACGCTGCTCGCACTCGCGCTGCGGGGGTCGTCGCCGCTGGGCGCGAACAGCTCCACACCCCGGGCGCACCAGCTGGTGTACCGGTGGTCCTCCGAGCGCCGGGTGAGGATCTGGGCTCACAGCGTTGCTTGGGCGAGGAAGGTGGTGCGGCTCGGGCAGGTGGTGTGGGGGAGGTAGAGCGCGTGGAGTGGTGCGTGGACGGGGGGTTCGAGAGTGAGGATGTGTGCCTTGCCGCCTGCGGCCGGACCCGGTGAGGTGGTGACGAAGGCGATGTGGCGGGTTCCGATGACTGCGGTGACCGGTGGTGTGCCTTGGCGGTCGGTGCGTTCGGTGTGCGGTTCGAATCCGGCCTGACGGCAGTGGCCGATGAGGAGGTCGGTGTAGCCCGAGTGGCCGCGGGTGCCCCAGACCATGAAGGTTTCGTCGGCGAGCTCGGGCAGCGTCACACTGGTGCGGGTGGCCAGGGGGTGATCGGAGGAGACGGCGATGTGCAGGCGCTGGTGGCCGAGCGTGGTGCGGGTCAGACCGTGAGCGGGTGCGATACCTCGGCACAGGCCGATGTCGAGGTCACCGGAGAGCAGAGCGGCTGTCAGCTCGGAGGGGTAGCGCTGGTGGATTTCGGGGGTGATGTCGGGGTGGGTGTCGGTCACCGGGGCGAGGAGGGTGACGAGCTCGTCGCCGGTGACGGCGGGGGTGTAGCCCATACGGAGCGTCTGGGTCTCGCCGCGCCCGATACGTCGGGCACGGTGCAGGGCGGCACGAGTGATGCCGTTGAGGATGCGGGCGTCTTCCAGCAGGGCCGCACCGGCGGGCAGTACGGTCACACCTGCACTGCCGCGTTCGAGCAGCGGCACACCGACTTCACGTTCGAGGACCTGGATGGAGGTGGACAGTGCCTGCTGGGACAGATGGAGCCGGGCGGCGGCACGAGTGAGGCTGCCTTCCTCGGCCACGGCGATCAGGTGGTCGAGTTTGTTCAGATCCAGTCGCACCTCAACACCTCTCGGCTCGATGGTGGCCAGTGAAAGGCCCTGGCCATCGATGTGACGGCAGCCAGCGCCGGTACCCCACCACGGTGCCCGGCCCCGAGGGCCGGTGCACTCAAGCCTGGTGCGGCACCCCCACTGCCTCTTGGCGGTGCAGTGCCCCTGCATCGGGAGGGCCTCACCATGGAACGGCAGGTGCCAGTCGGTCTTCTGGAGAGCCGTCCGTGATGTTACGGGGAGGCAGCCCGGAAGACGGCGACCACGAAGGTTACGGCGGACAACAGCTCCAGCGGGCGTCGACACCCCGCCCCTCCCCCGCCGCGGTCGTCCGCTCGGACCGTCGTCGTCCGCCCGGCCGCTCACCACATCTTCCTGCCGTATGCGGCCGACGTCACTGACGGGCCCACCCTCTCTGCCCGACCGGGACGCCGCGGGGCAGAGACGCCGAACGCACCGTCCAGCCCCGGTCCGAGCACGAACGACAGCCTGCACGACATCGGTGTTCCGCTGTACGCACCCCTCCGGTACTGCCGAGACGGGCTCACCCACCGGCCGCGAGCTGGGCCAGTGAGCGAGCCGTGCCACCATGCGGGCGGTCTCATCGGCACACCGACCCCGGCACGGCGTACATGAAGGACCCCTTCAGGCGTGACCGGTTCCAGTGCGACTGACACGACCGTCGGTGACGGTGAACGTCCACCCCGCGCGCATACTCCCCCAGGTCGAGTCGGTGCAGGTGACCGTCAGAATCCGGCCGTCGCCCGGGACCTCTTCAATTGGCGTTGTGCAGGGCACCGACGCAGGCAGACGCCGGCCGGTGCGCCCGCCCGGGGGCTGCGTCAGCGAGTGGTGTAGCCGCCGTTGGGGAACATGGTCTGACCGGTGAACCACCAGCCCTCGGTGGCCAGGAACCGGATGACCGGGACGATGTCCTCGATCTGCGTGAGCTGGTTGCCCATCGCCTGCGACTTGTGGAACTCCACCCGCTCCGGCGTTTCCTGCGGGTAGAAGAACGGCGTATCCATCGGCCCCGGAGCCACCGTGTTCACGGAGATCCCACGGTCTGCGAACTCCTTGGCCGCCGCCCGGGTGAAGTGCTCCAGCGGCGCCTTGCCACCGGCGTACGTGGAGTAGCCGTCGGTGAAGGCGGCCAGCAGCGACGTGCCCAAGCTGATGATCTTGCCGTGGTCGTTCAGCCGGCGCCCGGCCTCCTGGATGAAGAAGTACGCCGCCTTGGCGTTGATACCGAACATGCGGTCGTACTCTTCCTCGGTGGTCTCCAGGATCGGCTTACGCAGAACCATCCCGGTGGTGTTGACCGCGATGTCGGCGCCGCCATAGGTGTCCACTGCCGCGTCGAAGAGCCGCCGTACGTCGGCCACCTTCGTCAGGTCCCCCTGGACGGAGACGGCCTGCCCTCCGGCGTCCTGGATCGCCTTCACCGTCTGCTCGGCGTCGCTCTGAGAGCTGTGGTAATGCACGACCACCTTCGCCCCGGCCTCCGCGAAAGTCCTGCTGACCAGCCCGCCCAGGTTCTTCTCACCGCCGCCCACGACGACGACCTTGTCCCGCAGGGTGTCCTCAGTCATGCTCCGCGCTCCTTCACGTGCTTGCTGGTTCTCGATCTTGCTGGTGATCGACTTGATCACGTACTGCGGACGAGCCTAGGCAGACATTCCGGGTATCGGGTAACAGAAGTTTCGGGTCGCGCCACAAACATCATCGGTACCTCAGCCGGCGTACAGGCCAGCGCCGAGGGCGGCCACCCTCCTTTTCGGTGCCGCCGTATGCGGCAGCAGCCCACAGCCCGCTCCGGCAACCTGCACGGCAACCACCCGCGGATACGTCCGGCCGACTCCCGTACTCGCACACCACGTGAACCCGCAGGGGCGGTGCGAGCTTGAAAGGAACAGTCGCCTGGGTGGGCCTGTGGCATGCCGCTCTACGGGCGACAGGGCGGCGACCAAGCTGCGATGGAGACTGTCGGCACACGACGCGGAACCGGCGGCACCGCGCCGACGCGCGGGCCTTCACGCCAACAGTGGCACTGCTGCCAGGTGAGCTGATGCAGGTCGACACCACCGACTGGACATCATGACCATCACGCGGTGCCGGGTCGGCGGCGAGGGCGCACACTGCGCCTCCGCCAACTTGAAGTCGCAGGTCAAGGGGCTGGTGTGACCGGCGCTCGGAGCGTTCACGCTGGTCACGGGTGACTGTCTGAGTAGTAGATCGTCCGTCAGCTGAACCGGCCGTCGGGCAGTTTGCGGAGCCAGCCGCGAGCGACGAGTCTGACCAGCTTGCTGCGTAGCGGTTCCATCTCGGCACCCACGCTGACGTCCACTCCCACTCCCACTACCTCCCCGCCGACCTCGCGGGCGCTGACCGGTCCGGCGGCCTGCCGTACGGCGGCGATGATGCGCTGGTAGTCCGGCAGGAGCAGGCCCTCGTCCGGTTCGCGGTGCGGGATCAGCGTCACCGCCCGGGCAGCCCACCTGCCCGGCCGCAGTCCTGGCGGAGGCGCGTTCCTCGGCGAGCTGCCCGGTCATCCCCCTCAGGGACACGCTCGGTGACAGCGAGTTCGTCCCGCTCGGCCCGCACTTCCGCGAGCTGGCCAGTCAGTGGATATTCGAATTCGTCCAGTTCCGCACGCCGTGCGGTGATCCGTTCCAGCAGATCGGAGCCAGCGTGCACCGGCTCGTGGAAGGCTGCCGGACTTCGGTGAGCGAGAACCGGATGGTTCAGCTACCTGCTTATGCTGACGACCGCTTGCTCAGGGCTCGTGCGCTACGCATGTCGATTCTGTTCGGGCCGACCACGCGCCAGACGCTGAGCTTCGACCGTGACCTCGGCGTCGAGCTGGGCCAACATCCTGTTCCCGTACTCGACGATGTCGTACTCGTCATCGAGCTCAGCAAGGCGCTCGGCCAGGGGGAGCTGATGGCCGAACCGCTGGTGGGTGCGCATAGCAAGCTCTCGCGGCGTCAGCTGGCCCGCCAGCATCCGGTGCGCGAGCGCCCGCACGGCAGCGTCCTGCCCGGCCTCGCTGTCGCGCGGGTAGTACACAAGGTCCAGCTCATCGAGTACGACGGGAAGCAGGTCAGGAACGTCGTACTCCGCCTCCGCACGTGTGGATCCGGCCAGAATGCGCAGTGCCGGGCTGTCCAGTCCGGCAACGAGTGCCGCGCAGGCAGCCTCGACGACATCGTGGGCATGGGCCTCGCCGATACTCCAGAGAACGGCGCAGTCTTGCAGATCAATGGTTGCGGCTTCGATCGGCGACACTCACACATGATTCCCTGCACGAGATGATCCCGTCGACCGCCTTTCGGCTCAGGCGCCGACCGCACTGACGGACGATCTACCACTCAGCCAGTCGCCCGTGGCCGGTACGAGCACCCCGAGCACCCCGAGCGCCGGTCATACCGGCCCTTTGACCTGCGACTTCAAGTAGGCGGATCCTTACTGAGCACCCCAGCCACCGCTTGGCGAAGGACACACAGGTGCCCCCGCCGGAGCACCGCACCGTGCCCCGGGACCGCAACATCCCGGGGCGCGGCGGGTGCGCTTCGTCAGGCTGTTCCGTCGGGGTAGGCGGCGGTGGCCTGGATCTCGACGAGCAGTTCCGGACTCGCGAGGCCGCTGACACCGATGATCGACCAGGCGGGGTAGGGCGCCCTGATGAGACGCTGCTTCGCCGCGAGGAAGCCGGACATGTGCTCGCGGATGTCGACGTGGTAACTCGTCACGTCCACCAGGGCGCCGAGGTCGAGACCTGCCAGCCGGAGGATCTCCTCCAGGCGCCGTATGGCGAGTTCGGTCTGCTCCTCCACGGTTGCGCCAGGGGTGCCGTCGGGGCGGCGGCCGATCTGGCCGGAGATGAACAGGTGCCCGTGCGCACGCATCGCGGGGGCGTGGCCGAAGCGGGCGAAGGCGTCGGTGGTCGCACCGAAGACGGGCGAGTCTTCGGGGACTTCCACAGGGTGGATGGACATGATGGCGTTCCCTTCTCTTCCTCTGTTGTTCCGGTCGGTCGGATGGTGACCGGACCGGTCAGTTGCCCCAGCGGGAGGAGCTGAAAGCGTGCTCCATCCGAGTCCTGCCGTAGGTCCGGCGCTCACGCAGGAACTCGCCCGCTATCGCGTAACGGGGCGCATTCGCGGGGTTCTTGGCAGCTTGCGCGACGATCGCGTCGGTGAGTGAGCGGATCATCTCCAGCCGCGGGTAGGCCGCGTGGACGGTGTCCGCCTGCTCGTCGGTGAGGGCATCGGCGTGGTTGTTCCCCATCGGGCCGCCGAAGTCGAGTGCGACGCCCTCGCGGACGAGCACGCACAGCGGGCCGCGGCGCTCCGCGATGCCCGCTGAAGTGTGCAGGGCGATGGCCTGCCAGACCTGGTCGGCGTCCGCCGCGGACCGCCCGTGTTCGACAAGGAGCGCGGCAGCCCGGTCGGCGCCCTCGACCTCGAAGCGCTGCATGTGCGGCCCGTCCGGCGCCACACCGATGTCGTGCATGGCGCATGCGGCGAACAGCAGCTCGTCGTCGTAGTCCCGTCCAGCGGTCAGCTCCAGGCGCTCCGCCACAAGTCGGGCGAACAGATAGGTGCGCATGCTGTGGTTGAACACGGACGGTGTCTCCACCGACTTGACGAGTGGCACGACAGTGCCGGCGAGTGGTGTGTCGGGCAACGCGATCAGGGCGGCAGCCGCCTCGTGGGCCGTACGGCCGCGGGTCGATCCGGTCATGTCTCTCAGAGTGACGCTCAAGGCCCTGACCAGGCGAGTGGCAATCTTGACCCGTTTCGTTAGTATCTTGCCATGAAGGCACATCGAGTCGCGGTCCTGGCTCTGGACGGCGTCACCCCGCTCGATCTGGCGATCCCGGCACAGATCTTCAGCACCCGCCCGGAGACCCCCTATGAGGTGGCCGTGTGCGGACTCGACTCCGAGGTGACGACCACCGGGGGCTTCTCCCTGGTCACCGAGGGCGGCCTGGACCGGGTACGCGCCGCCGACACCGTGGTCGTGCCTGGCTACGAACCGGGACGCGAGCCGGTGGCAGATCCGCCCGAGGAAGTGCTCGACGTCCTGTCCTCGGCACGCGACCGTGGTCAGCGGGTGGTGTCGATCTGCACCGGCGCCTTCGCACTGGCCGCGGCGGGCCTGCTGGACGGCTTGCGGGCCACGACGCACTGGCGGCACGTCGACGCACTCGAACGGGACTTCCCCGCCGTCACCGTCGACCGCGATGTCCTCTACATCGACGAGGGGGACGTACTCACGTCGGCCGGGGTGTGCTGCGGCATCGACCTGTGTGTGCACCTGGTGCGCCGTGACCTGGGCGCACTCGTGGCCAACCAGATCGCCCGCGGCCTGGTAGCCGCGCCGCACCGCGACGGCGGGCAGGCCCAGTACGTGCCGGCCCCGGTCACCGCAGCCGGAGAGATGTCGCTGTCCGAGACCCGGGGATGGGCTCTGCACCATCTCGACAAGCCACTCACACTCCGCGAACTGGCCCGGCACGCGGGCGTCTCACCCCGCACCTTCATGCGCCGGTTCGCCGAGGAGACGGGCACCACGCCCCTGCAGTGGCTGCTGAGCGCCCGCCTGGCCAAGGCACGTGAACTGCTGGAGACCACGGATCACTCGGTGGACCAGGTAGCCAGGGACTGCGGCCTCGGCACAGCGGCCAACCTGCGTCTGCATTTCCGGCGAACCCTCGACACCACCCCCACCGCCTACCGCCGCACGTTCACGCACTGAGGCTCCGCGCTCATCACTCCGACTGGGTCGGATGCAGGGCGAGGACGGTGAGGATGAGAGCGAGGACGGTGGGGATGCGGGCGGGGTGTCAACGGCCCTGGCAGTTCTTCCACTCCGCCTTCGACCGCAGTCCGAGGGGACACGAACGGGCACTTGCCGTCGGCTCGACCCGGCGGGGACTGTGCAAATTTTGCCGGGCACCCAAAGTCCTCGCGTTGTAAGTGAGGTAGGAAAACGCCGGTTGCCGATGCGGTTCAGGCCCGCGAGCATCTGTGTCATGGAGACGACAGGCCGCGGGCGTTGGGACGAGGTCCCTCTGCTCCAGCTCTTCCCGCTCGCCGGCGAGGACGACTTCGACATCATGGCTGGCGCAGCCGCCAAATTGGACGCGTCGCGGTCGGCGCACCGGCCCTTGATATGGCAGTGGGCCCCAGCGGAACTCCGGACGAGTATCACCGTGCTCGACACCGCCGAGGACCAGCTTGAGTTCGCCTTGAACGTGGACTGCACGGACGGCGATCCCGTCGATCACGTGTCGGTGGACGTGCGAGTCTCCTGCGACTGCGGGGCAGGCACCCCCATCCACACCGCGTGGAGCGACCCGCTGTTTCTCACCGAACTCGTGGACTGCCAGCCCATGGCGCTAGGAACGGCCTTCAGCATCTCGGCGGGCTCCCTGGGCAGCCGGCTGAAGGAGCCCGGGACGCCCGCATTCTGGCGCTCCCGAGCACGCATGTCCAAACGGTGCGCCACGCGTTGAACGGCACGAGACGACGAACCTGTGATGCCCGCACCAGGCTGACGCAGTGGCACCGCCGCGATGGCGCGAGGGGGCTGTACGACCCGGTGAAACGGGCTCACGTCGACACGCGGTGACCTACGAGTGCTGGTGCCAAGGCGCGTGACGGGGTCGCGCAGCGCTCCCGTTCCTTGGTGTGGGACGCAACCCGGCAGCTCCGGCGAGGGCATCAGCACAGGAGGTGCGGAACGCGCCTGCCTTCGCTCACGTCATGGCCCGCCTCCGCGTCCCCCGGCAGCGAGGGACGCCCCCGTACCAGGCCGGATGCGGTCCTGGCCGACATGGCGTACTCCTCCCGCGCGACCCACGAGCACCTGCGCAAGCGCGGAATCCGGGCGGTCGTCCCCGTTCCTGCCGATCAACGCTGTCACCGGCTGCGGCGCGGCAGCCGAGGCGGCAGGGCCACCCGCCTTCGACCGCGAGGCATACAAGCCGCGCAACACCGTCGAACGGTGCATCAACCGCCTGAGGCAGTGGCGGGGCATCGCCACCCGCTACGAGAAGACCGCAACCATCTACCTGGCCGGACTCCACGCCGCAGGCGTCTTTTTCTGGTCCGCACGCTGATCCACACGCCGCCCAGTTCACACCTCGCCGTCCGCCGACCGTGTCAGGTACGCGAGGTTGTCCTTGATGAGGTGGTCCAGTGCGTCTCTGGCGGCGACGAGGCCGCCGATGTCCTCGGACAGCCGGGCTCGCTCGCGGTCCATGATTGCCAGTGCCTGCCGCGCCCTGTCCTCGCTCGGCTCGGTCATGCAGGGCACCATCTCGACGAGGGTGCCGCTGGAGATGCCCGCCGCCAGGAACGCCTGCACCAGGCGCACCCGCTGGACGTGCTCGTCCTCGTAGTGACGCTGTCCGCTGGGCGAGCGGGAGCTGACGAGCAGGCCCTGTTCCTCGTAGTAGCGCAGCGACCGGCGGCTGGCTCCCGTCCGGGCGGACAATTCACCGATCCGCATGCAGAACTCCTCCCCTGCTCCTGCTTCACTTGCCCCTGACATCGATGTGAGCGTTTAGGTTAACTCCATGCTGAAGCTCATCTTCATGATCAACCGCGTCGAGGGCATGTCGTACGAATGTTTCGTCGACCACCATCGGAATCGGCACGCGCCCCTGTTCACCTCCATCCCGGAGGCGGAGCGCTACGTGCGCAGATATGCCGTGTCGCACCCGGTGCCCGCCGAGAACTACCCGCCCCGGGCCTATGACGGCCTGACGGAGATCTGGTTCGAGGACTGGGAGGACCACGACGCCTTCTTCGCCTCCGACAACTACCGGACACTGGTCAACCCCGACGAAGCACGCTTCATCGACATGGGCTCAGTGGCCGTGATGGTCACCGAGGAGAAGGAGGTCATCTGACCGACCGACTCGGCGGGCGGATCCGAACTCAACTCTTGCGGTCGGCCCGCATACACGGTGATGGCCGTGCCCGCCGCATCGCCGACGACATCCTGGGCGCCCTGGGCACATCAGTCAGCGGCGCACTCGGACACAGGACCACGTGATCCGAGCGAAACTGCCTCCGTTTATGACGGTACCGAAGACGGTCGAGTCGTTGACGTCGCCGGGCGTGGTGACGACGGCCATGGGCAAGCTTGGGTCGGCAGCTCGCCGACGTGACCAGCCTCGCCCAGGGCCGTGGCGAAGCCGACCTCGTCGACGCGCCGGCGAAAGCGGACTCGAAGTGCCAACCGGAACACGTCAGAAACGTGCCGCAAGGCGTATCCGTCGAGCGGGTGCTGAGGTTTCACTCGGAATGGCGCCGCCGGGGAGCCCCGCCGCGACCCCGGCGGTGGGCGTCACCCCGCTCATCGCTCGCTGCGGACACCCCCTCCGGCTCCAGCCTGGGTACCTGCCGTTGGGTGGCCGAGCGTGACCGACCGACCTCATGGCCGCATCGCTTCCGGCAACCGAGGAGCCGTTGGAATCGATGCGACAAGATCCACGTCGCCCTCCTCCGGTCGGCCGTCTCCATCATCCTGTACAGGTGCGTGCATTGCACGAGCAGTTTTCATCCGGCTGTTTCCCTCACCGCCTGCTGCAGTGCTTTGGCGTCCGGTGACGTTGTCCGGAGATGGGCGACCGCGGTTGCCGCATCTGGCCAGATGTCGAAGTGACCCCAGTGAAGCGGCCAGGCGTAGCGTCGGTCGATGATCCAGGCAAGGTGTGCTTCGATGTCGGCGCGGCGCTCGGGTGGCGCGATGGCCGTGTCCGGTTCGATGGGCAGGCACCAGGTGTGATCGTCGAGCGCAAGGATTTTGCCGTCGAATTCGGCGTATACGTACTCCGGGTGGATCGGCAGCTCAGCGTCCGCTTCCCGTAGAAACGTGTAGTCGCTCATGATGTCGGCGCTGTCGGCCCGCAGGAACCGCAGGACTTTCTCGCCCACCGCGACGATCACGTTGTCAGCGCCCCACAGGACTCCTTGCGTATCATCCGGGGCGGCCAGTGTGCGCAGCCGCCTGGGCTCGCTGTCGCCCAGTGACCAGATCTCGATGTCTCCCGCTGCTGTGAGGACGGCCCCCTGGTCTCCGCACGGCGCCCAGGCCCACACCGCGAAGTCCCTGTTCTCACGGGCCAGAGCCGTCTCCGCAGGGGTGACGGCCAGTCGGTGGCTGAGCCGCCCGTCGTCATAGATCTCCACGCCGGGCTCGGCCGCCTCTTTGCTCAGCACGGCGGCGAGCCGGGCCGTGTCACCGCGCATGCCCCAGTGCAGCGACAGGTCCCAGCGCGACCCGACAGTCGGTGCGGGGTCGGCGGCCGGGTGGCCGGTGTCCGCCTCAGAAAAGTGCAGCAGCCCCTTGTGGACATGAGCGAGGAAGCGTCCGTCAGGACTCCACTCGGCAAGCCAGTCGACCCTGTGGGTGAACCAGAGCGGGGCGCCCGTGGGGACGTCGACGACGAAAGCTTCGGAGCGGTTGGCGACGTACAGCCGGTTTCCGTCAGGGGACCAGAGGGGCGGGCGGTCGACCTCCAGCTCCTCACCGCAGGATTCCCGGATGCCCGCCGGTACAGGTCCCTTGGCCAGGATGTGCTCGTGCGGCATCTCGGCGTGCTCGGCCAGCCAGAACAGGCGACCACGCTCCAGCGGGGCCAGGCAGCCCCACACACCGACCCTGTCCTTGTTGCCCGTCGCGACGTAGGCACTGCGGCCGTCGGGGTGCAGCGCCCACGCCGGCGGCCGGGAAGCGCCGTTCGTCACCTCAGCCTCCGCTCGTCGCTCGGAGGACCCACCGAACGGATCCCACACACCGATCGCATTGGTACGGAAAACCATGCCCAGGTGCAGGCCGTCTGCCGACCACTGCACGGTGCGCGCATGACCGTCCCAGCCGACGCCGCCGTCGATCCGCTCCAGGACGTTGACGCACCGCCCGGTCGCGACCTCCCAGACCTGCGCGGTACCGCTGTCGCCTTCGCCCCAGTCGCCGGTGACCAGATGGGCGCCGGAAGGGCTGAGCGCCAGTGCGGTGATCTTCGACCGGTGTCCGTAGGGGCGGCTCAGCACCGTGCCACGCACGCGGATCATGTTCGTGGCCAATCGGTGCGCCGGAGTGACACCGTGCCCGCCTTCGAGCTCCGTAAGCCGGGCCCGCAGCAGCGGGAGGTCGCGGGCCGGCACAAACGCCGCCCAGTCGGCTTCCCTCAGCATCTCTTCGAGTTCCGCCGGGTCGGCCGTGGCAAGTGCTGCGGGGTCGACGAAGGAGTCCGGTGGCTCAGCCGTCCGGCCCACCGGCTCCTCAAGCTTCGCGAGCGCCGCGAGGAGGGCCACCTCGTCGTAGTTCGGTATGCCCTGGACGTACGCCTCGTCCCCCTTGTCGCTCGATGTCTCCCGTCCTGTGAAGATCGCGGCTGTCGAGGGCGTGAGCTCATTCGTCACGTGCACGCCTGCAGCTTCCAGTCGTCGCTCGGCCTCGCCGGGTCCGAGGGCGCCGAAACTACCGGAGAGCGCGACACCACGGCCTTTTGGATTCATGGGGCGAGACTACTGATCGGCACTGACATCACCGTGACTCGCGTCCGGGAACGGGCTGGCTCTGGGGGCGGAACCAACTGGGAGCAGGCCCCCGCCTCCAGGCCCAGCGCGGACTGCCGACGCACCTTGCCTTGGCGCGGGAGAGCGGGCTTTCCCCGACGCCTGGTCGTTCGTCAGGTCCGCGTTGTCCACGTACCCGGCGTCCATCTTCGCCGCCATCGCGGTGCGCTTCCGCTTCAACGCCATGGTGAACGCGCCCGCCGTGCTGGGCAGTCCGGCGTGCTCGCAGTACTCGACGACCAGCGGCTCGCACTCCTCCCAGGAGAGGAACCGGTCGTGGAGGTTGGCGCAGGACTCAGAGCCGATGACCGCCACGCCGCCGGTTCGCAGCTCAGCGACTACGGCGCGACGACGATGCGTTTTCGACATGGCTTCCTTCTGTCCTGTCGCACGCATCGTCGACTCGCCATGTCCGGCGCGAGACCGACTCCGTGCGCGGTGGGGGTGGGCGGACGAGACGTAATGCCTGAGCCAATACATCGGTCAACCAGGAGGCGAACGACTGTCCGTACCCCTGAACGCCACGATCGTTGCTGCCTGGCGAACGGCCCTCCGATACTGGACGTCCCTGTTCGTTCAGTTGGCTTCTTTACGGCACGACCAGAATTCGGTGGCGGACATCTCGGCGGTCGACGCACGGCCGGTGACGGAACCCTGCTCGGTCCTCGCGACACGCTCTTGTGCTCCCCGCCGATGGCGCATGAGCTCGTGGAAAGCGCGTGATCGGCGTGACAGCCGTGCTCCAGCGAGGTCGCGCATGCCTTCGGGGCGGCGTGCGGTCAATCCCACTCCCACCGGATGCCGTACAGTCCGGGCTCGACATCGGTGAGCGCCAGATGCGCCTGGCCCCCACTACCCAGCCAGAGAGGGCCCAGCGACCGTTCCGGCGCGCCGAGACGGGCTGCGTGGAAGCCCTCACACCGGGCCGGCAGCGCTTGGGAATCGAAGAGTGTTTCGACCACCAGGACAGGGGCCGGACGGTAGAGGGAGTGCCGGGTGCAGGACTGCGGCCGGACGTGTCCCTGCCGCGCGGTGTAATCGACCGTCGTTGTTTCTCCCCGGTTGAGGACGCGGTCCAGGATGAGTTCGACCACCGAGTAGTCCGCCCACGGACCGCGTCGCGTGCGGCCCGTGCGACAGGGCGGCTCCGCACTGACACTGGAGAGTGGACTCGGGGTATGGAGGACGGTGAACACGCGGTCGACCCCGTCCTGTTCCGCGCAGACCAGTCGCCGTACCCGCGTGCTCAGCGAGGCGCGGTCGGCGCCGACGATCTCCTGGATGTGGGCGTACCCGCTGGACACCGCCCACAGAGCCTCCCGGGCCCCGGGCCCCAGCAGGTCCGGCACCGCGTCCAACCCCTCCGATCCGCTGCACAGTTCGTGGGTGGTCAGCGGGCCGGTCGACGGTGCCCACCGGCCGCGTGGTCGCCGCGGGCCGAGAAGTACCACCAGCGAGTCGGCCGGTAGGCCGGGGATCTCTCCCAGCATCCTCACCGCCCGCAAGGAGCCCGCCCGTTCCGACCGGTTGCTGCCGCGCTGCCAGTAGCTGAGCGCCGCCGGGCTGACCCGGACTCCACGCTCGCTCAGCTTCACGCTGATGCGCTGCAGACTCAGGCCGCCGTCAGCGATGGCACCGCGAAGCACCTCGCTGAACAGGCCGCAGCGGAGGGCGCGCTCCGGTTCGGACTCCCGGCGTGGAGGACGCATATGCATGGCACGTCACACTCTGTCGGCGCGGGAGAATCGGGGACCTGACGGGCCGCGGCGGGCGTCAAGTCCGCTCTCCGAACAGCCGGAGCATCGTCTGCCTGTCGGCTGCGTACCGGCGCACATGACGGAACCATCAAGAGGTCTGTCCGCCCCTCTTCGCCGCCTCGGCTTGTCTCACGGCGCTCACTGAGAGCCGATCCCCCCCCCAGGCGATGACTCTCCCCACTTCGACGATGTGTATGCATGGCTTCTCGGGCACAAGCTCGGGCTCCACCGTGCCGCCACGCACACGAGTCCGCCCGCGACACCACCGCGCCCCGACGTCGCCTTCTCCGATGATGCGCCGAGCGACAGGGGGCCCACCTGGACCGGACTGTGGCGACCTGCGGGCGCGCGGGGCACGTCGCAGGTCCACGTCTTGCCCGCGCTGCTCGGTCCAACCGCCCAGTGGCGGGGCGGCGAACCAGGTCTCGTGTGACGGCGACACCACGCTGTCCGGCAGAGCAGGCACGGCGCCCGGTCTCTCCCCCGCCACCTCAGTCCCCGCGGGCGGGCGTCGTCGGCACCCGTCAGCCCTTCCAACAGTCGTGTGGTCAGGTGCGGTACGGGAGAAGGGCGACACCGTCGTCGTCTGCGTGCAGGATGTCGCCGGCGTGGAAGGTGACGCCGCCGAAGGTGACGGGGACATCGACCGTTCCGGCGGCGTCCTTGGCGCTCTTCCGCGGGATGGTCCCCAGTGCCTTGATGCCGAGCTTGAGGCCGGCGAGCGCGGCACTGTCACGGACGGCACCGTGCAGCACCAGGCCTGCCCAGCCGTTGTCCTGGGCTGCGCCGGCGATGAGGTCGCCGACCAGGGCGGTACGCAGAGAGCCGCCTCCGTCGACGACCAGAACGGTGCCGTCGCCGGGGGCGCGCAGCAGGTCACGCAGCAGGCCGTTGTCCTCGTGGCAGGAGACGGTGCGCACGCGGCCGGCGAAACCACGGTGAGCGCCGAACTGGCGGAACTGCAGGTCGCAGACCCGCAGGTCGGCGCCGTACCGGTCGACCAGGTCGGCGGTGGGAACGGGGGTGATCCGATTGGTCATGAAGTGTTCCTTCGCTCGGGGATGCCGCGGCCGGTTCTCATCCGGCTGTCAGGACGGCGGAAGCGCGAACGCGGCAACCTGCTCGGGGCTGAGAGGGCGGGTTGACAGGGAGTGGGGAGCGGGCGGTGCGGAGGATGAGTACACACGCGGCCTACTGGGGCGCACCGGCGAGCCGGCCCATCACGTCGTACACCTGCTGCGGGGCCAGCGACGCAGGAGATGGCGGCACTTGCATTGGTTCGGTGCGCAACCCGTCAAGCAGAAAGAGGACTTGACGGCGCCAGGTATCGGGCGCGGTGTCCGCGGCTGCGCGGGCGAGCAGAGAGTTGGTGCCGAAGAGGAGCAGGAGGTCCTCGGCGGTGAAGTCCGGGCGGATGGTGCCCGCTGCCTGGGCTCGCTCGATGATCCGTGTGGCGGCGTTCCTCACCCGGCCGCAGATCGCCATCAGGCACTCGGCAGCCGGGTAGCGTCCGCTCACGACGTCGGCAACCGCGGGGTCGGTGGCCTGCAGTTCACAGACCTTCTCGACGTAGTAAGCGAACCCCTCCCCGGCGTTCTCGAAGGCCAGGGCGTGCTCTGCCGCTTCGCCGAGACGGTCCGCGGCCAGGCCGGTCACCACTTCGTCGATGAGCGCCTCGCGGGTACCGAAGAGGTTGTAGAGGGTGCCGTGGCTGACACCGGCCCGGCGGGCGATTTCCTTCAGGGGCACCCTGAGGCCGCGCTCCTGGAAGAGCTCGGCGGCAGCTGCCCGCAGTTTCTCCGAGTTCCGTTGCGCGTCGGCCCGCATCCGGTCGTTCCTCCTGTACTCCGGCACTTACGACCTTCATGGTCGCATTCCCCACTCGCCCAACTTGACCCCATGGTCAAGTTGAGTGTTACCGTCGGCACATAAGTTGACCACAGGGTCAGGAACGCTGCCGTGCCAAGGAGTAGTCCTATGTCCAAAGTGCTCGCCGTCTTCGGTGCCGGTACCGGTCTGGGAGTGTCCGTGGCCCGCCGCTTCGGGCGCGAGGGTTTCCGGGTCGCGCTGGTCGCCCGCCGCAAGGACCGGTTGGACGCCCTCGTCCAGGCGCTCGCCGACGAAGGCATCGAGGCGGTCGCGTTCTCCGGTGATCTTTCCGAGCCCGCCGAGGCGCCCGTTCTCATCGAGGCGGTCCGGGACCGCCTCGGCCGGATCGACGTGGTCGAATACGGGCCGATCAGCGCCAACGAGGGCTTCACCCCGGCCGCTGAACTGGACGCGGTCACCCTTGAACGCCTGATCCCGCTCCTGCTGCTCACCCCGGTCGAGGTGGTCCGGGCGGTGTTGCCGGAGTGGTCCGAGCGCGGCGACGGCACCTTCCTGCTGGCCCAGGGACTCTCAGCGGCACAGCCGATGCCCCACCTCAGCGGCCTGGGCCCGGTGATGTCCGCTACCCGCAACTACCTGTACTCCCTCAACGCCGAGCTGGCGGACACGGGCATCTACGCGGGAGCCCTGACCATCGCGTCTCTGATCGCCCGCAGCGAGGTCTCCGCCGCGGCCCAGGCCGCTTTCGAGTCGGCGGACGGCCCGCAGTTCCCGATCGCCGACCCGGACGATCTCGCAGAGCACTACTGGGACATGTACACCACACGTGACCGCGTCGAGCAGTACCACCCCGCGTCACTGACTCCGCAGACCACCGCCTGCCGCTGACGCCCTCCCCCGCCTGCCCAGTCATGACCGTCGGACAGTCCCTCGTGCCCTGAGACAGAGGTTCGTTGGCAGTAAGCGGCGGCTTTGTCGAGGATCTCAGGTCACCAGGCCCAGGCGAATCGGTGGCAGCAATGGTCGGAGCCCTGCGGGCAGCAGGCGAAGCCATGTACCGGCCAGCGAACGGTGTGCGGCGAGGGGCGGGGAGTCCGAGGCGGAGCGCGTGGGAAGGGCCGGTGACCACCGGCTCACGGAGCAGGGACGCTGTGCAACCTCTGATGGGACGGGACCCGCTTGTGTGCGGCGCTGCCGACGGGGCAGCTCAAGATCGACGAGCCACGGGAGAAGTGACTGCGTAGGGTGGCCGTGGGGCGACACCGCCGGGCCCGTCGGGCCGTATTTCCTTGATCCCGCCGTAGGGAGAAGTGATGGCAAGGCACGTCGTGCGGACTCCAGCCACTCCGGACGTGCTGGCTGATCCGTCCCGCAACCGGGGCGTGGCCTTCACACCGGCGGAGCGGGACGAGCTGGGTCTGACCGGGCGCCTGCCCTCCGGAGTCCTGGCGCTGGAGCAGCAGGCGCAGCGGGTCCATCAGCAGTTGCAGACACAGGGCAGCGATCTGGCCAAGAACGTCTGTCTGGAGCAGCTTCACGACCGCAACGAGACGCTCTACTACAAGGTGCTCACCGATCACCTGGTGGAGCTGCTGCCGATCGTGTACGACCCCACCGTCGGTGAGGCGATCGAGAAGTACTCCCACGAGTACCGCCGCCCGCGCGGGGTCTTCTTGTCCATCGACCGGCCCGACGACATCGAGAAGTCCTTCGCCACGCTCCAGCTCGGGCCTGACGACGTCGACCTGGTCGTGTGCACCGACGCCGAGCAGATCCTGGGCATCGGCGACTGGGGCGTGGGCGGCGTCCAGATCGCGGTGGGAAAGGCAGCCGTCTACACCGCGGCAGCCGGCATCGACCCTCGTCGGATCGTCCCCGTTTCGCTGGACGTGGGCACGGACCGCGAAGCGCTGCTCGAAGATCCGCTGTACCTGGGCAACCGGCACCCCAGGGTCCGCGGGGCCGACTACGATGCGTTCATCGATAAGTACGTACGGTGCGTGGCCTCGATGTTCCCGCGGGCGCTGCTGCACTTCGAGGACTTCGGCCCGAGCAACGCCCGGCGCATCCTTCAGACCTACGGCGACCACTACCGGATCTTCAACGACGACATGCAGGGAACCGGCGCGATCACCCTGGCTGCGGCCCTGTCGGCGGTCAAGGTCAGCGGCGTGCCCATGCGGGAGCAGAAGCTGGTGGTCTTCGGCGCGGGGACCGCGGGGGTGGGCATTGCCGACCAGCTCCGCGACGCCATGGTCCGTGATGGTGCGAGCCGTCGGCAGGCCACGGCACAGATCTGGCTGGTCGACAAGCCCGGGCTGCTCACCCAGGAGGTGCATGGGCTGCGCGATTTCCAGCAGCCCTATGCGCGCGATCCGTCGGAGGTCGCCGGCTGGAAGGCGGACGACGGCGGGATCTCCCTGCTGGAAACCGTGAAACAGGTCGAGCCGACGATCCTGCTGGGCACCTCCACCGTGCACGGAGCCTTCACCCGTGAGGTCGTCGAGGCCATGGCCGCGGGCACCGAACGTCCGCTCGTTCTTCCGCTGTCCAACCCGACCTCGCGCATCGAGGCCATGCCGGGCGACGTCATCGCCTGGTCGAAAGGCAAGGCCCTGGTCGCCGTCGGTATCCCCGTTCCACCCGTCGAGTACGACGGGGTGACCTACCGGATCGCGCAGGCCAACAACGCGCTGCTCTATCCGGGGCTGGGTCTGGGCACGGTCGTCGCCGGCGCCTCGAAGGTGTCGGACGGGATGCTTCTCGCCGCTGCCCGAGCGGTGGCCGAGCAGGTCGACGTGGAGGCGCCGGGCGCTTCCCTGCTGCCGCCGGTGGAGGACCTGCGCAAGTCCTCCACGATCACTGCGGCGGCGGTGGCGGAGGCGGCGACCGCCGAGGGCATCGCCGCCAGGGAGGTGCCCGACGCCGACAGGGCCGTCCGACAGACGAGTTGGGAGCCGGTCTACGAGGACGGCACGACGGCGTGACCGTCTGCCGGAAGAACTCCGCTGCGAACCGTGCCGGTACGCCCGCGCCACCGTCGCGCGGACGCGCGGCCGGTACCGGCGCCTGCACCGGCCGTGCCGGAAGTGTCCGGGTCCGGTGCCCGTTTCCGCCGCTCTGTTCGGCCGGTCCGTTTCGATGCCGGCCGTGAGCGCGAGGTCGACCTTCCTGGTGACCCGAGGGCACGGGGCGGGCCCACGCGGCTGGACCACCGGCTGTACGACCACGGTCTGGAGGGTGCTGGAGACCTGGGCGCGCCCGCAGGGCCGGGCTGAAGGGCGTACAGGGGCACCGGCCCCTCCCCGCGCTCCGATCTGATGACGGCGCTCGGGGTCCCGGGACGGGGCGGGACCGGCACAGGCGGCCTCTCCGGGAGCGCCGAACCTGCCGAGGCCGGAGCACGCGCCGCCACCGGCGGGACCCCGCCACCATCGGCGACGAGGTCAGCGGAGAGCGCGGCCGGTCCCTGCGGGCCTTGTTGTTGTGCTGTCGCTCAACCCGGCACCCCGGCGACTCCTCGCCCCGGTACTCGCTGCCGTGCCGCTGGGTGCTGGGCGCGCGGCTGGTGGGTTCAGCGTGGCGTTCCGGCCGCCCGGCCGCTGAGCCAGGCCAGTGGAGCCGACGCGGCGATGGCCACAGCGGCGACGGCGAAAGAGCCTGCCACCGTGAAGGCACCCGACATGAGGCCCACGCCTGCCGCACCGATGCCGGTACCGGCGTCGTAGGCCATGTTCCAGGCGGTGCTGGCCAGGCCACTGCCGCGGGATCCGGGGCCCGCCTGCGCGAACATCACGACGAGGGTGTCGTTCTGCAGAGCGCCGAAACCCAGCCCGTACACGGCGGAAGCGACCATGGAGACGGGCCAGGGGGGTGCCCCTCCTACAACCGCCGCGAAGCCCGCCATACCCACAGCACACGCAAGGACGCCGAGCACGAGGAGGCGGCCGGGACCGGCTCTGTCACTCAGCCAGCCGGCCCCCCAGCGCCCGGCGATCGCCGTGGCGGAGAGTACGAACAGGGCGACGGCAGCCACGTGCACCTCGTCCAGAGCGAGGGGGAGGAAGGATGTCACGCCGCCCAGTGCGCAGGCTGCCGTGATCAGTACGGCCCATGGGGGCAGCATGGAGCGCCACTTCCCGGCGATACCGGACCCACGTGCACCGGGTGGGAAGGGCCGGCCGCCTCGTTGCCGCGTGCCGGCGGATACTGCGCCGATCAGGGGAGCAGCGATGACGCTCAGGAGCGCCGAGACGGTGAACACCGTGGCGTAGCCCCAACGCTCCACGCCCCACACGGCCAGCGGCAGGCAGACGACCTGGGGAAGGCCGACCGCGATGCCGTACCAGCCCACGGCGCGTCCGCGTTTCCGCTCGGTCACCAGCTCGGCCACGAGCGCGCTGCCGGCGACGGCGACCATCGCGAACCCGACGCCTCGCACGGCCGACACCGCGAGGACGGGCAGCAGTTGTGACGAGGCAAGGTAGGCGAAGGTCGGAGCTCCCAGCAGAACCGCTCCCCCTGCGAAGAGCGCCGGGAGGCTGAGTTTCCTCAGCAGCCACGGCATGCACATCTGGACGGCGGCGGTCACCCCCATCGTCACGCCCGTTGCCGCACCGGCCCACGCGGTTTCGGTCCCTCCCTCGTCCGTCCACAGCGGTACCACCGAGAGCAGCGGTGCGTAGTTGGAGAAGGCGCACGCCGTCGCGAGGAGGAGCAGCAGGAAGTCACGGTCGGCGAGCCCGCCCCTGGAAGGGGCGCCTGCGCTGCCGGAGGTGTCGTGGGCGGTGAGGATCATGCCTTCGTTGTAGAAGCTGCGCAGTCATTTCGTCCAACGAATGTTTGCGATGGGTTCCATCGAGGACACCGATGCAAGTGTGGAGATGAAGCATCTGCAGACTTTCCTGGAAGTGGCCCGTTCGATGAGCTTCACCCGGGCCGCCGACGAGCTCGGCTACGTCCAGTCCAGCATCACCAGCCACATCAAGGCCCTCGAAGCCGACCTGGGCGTCGCGTTGTTCGAACGCCTGGGAAGACGGATCGCCCTCACCCCGGCCGGAGAAGAGCTGCGGGGTCATGCCCAGCGCATGGTGGCCCGCGCCCAAGAAGCACGCGAGGCCGTACTGCAGGCCGCCGGGGACGCTCACGACGTACGCGGCACGTTGCACATCGCCGCGCCGGAGAGCCTGTGCGCCTACCGGCTTCCCGTGGTGCTCCGGGCGCTTCAGGACCGCTACCCGCTGCTGCGCGTCGTCTTCCGGCCCGCAGACCGGGCATCGCTCCTGGCGGCCGTCAGGGACGGCACCGTCGATGTGGGGTTCCTCCTCGAACGGAGCGTCACCGCGCCCATGACCAGCGCTGAGCTTCTGACCGAAGAACCTCTCCTCCTTGTCGCACGACCCGGGTATCCGCTCACGGGACACAGACAGGTGCGGACCCCTCAACTCGCTGACGAGACACTCCTCGTGATCGAGAAGGGCTGTGCGCAACGGGAAGTGATCGACACCGAGCTCAGGGAAGCAGGAGTAACCCCCACGCTCATGGAGTTCGTCAGCATGGACGCGATCAAGAAGTGCGTCACGGCAGGTCTCGGGATCGCTCTGCTGCCGGCCAGCACCGTGCGAGAGGAGAGCGAGCGCGGAGAGCTGGCGGTTCTGCCCTGGACACGCGCCCCGCACCTGGGCGTCTACCTGGTCACCCACAGGAGGCGCACACCCACCCGGGCACTGGACGCTCTCGCCTCACTGGCCCGCAGTCTGTGATGCGTCGGACGGTCCAGGTGACTGACCTTGCGGCACGTGGGGCACACCGCGGGCCGTCCCGGCTCAGCCCAGCCGGTCCATCAAGGCGGTGACATAGGTGTCCAGCCGCTCCTCCACCACCCGCGTCGTCAACTGCGTCCTGCCTGCCTCCCGCCACGGCTGCGCCACCCACTGCACTTCCTCCGAGCACGCCAGTCCATCCCGCACCTGCCAGTACAGGCGTTCACTCGCAGCCGCGGCCAGCACCCCGCCCCTCTCCTCGTACACCTCGGCGAACCGCAGGCCCCACTCCGGCCCGTGCAACAAGGCCAGAACGGCGGAGCAGTGCGCCACGTCGAGATCCGCCGGGCCCCAGGAGGCTGCCGCCCAGTCGACGACGCCGGTGATCCGGGCACCTGCCGAACTCGGGGATGCCATGCCGCCGAACAGTACGTTGCCGGGTTGGAAGTCCCGGTGCAGGAACCGCCCTTCGTAGGACGGCGGGGGCTTGCGGATCACCTCGATCGCTGCGGCCCAGGCCGCCGTATCGGCGCCCTTCGGTACCACGACGGTCTCCGGGGTCGTCAACGCCACGTACTTCCGGGGGCGCTCGGCGGGTCGCACGGCGTGGATCGCCACGAGTTGCCGGGCCAGCAGAGAAACACGTGTCTCCAACCCCTCGTCATCGAGGACGGTCCGGCCATCGAGATGTGTCATGAGGAGCGACGGATACTCGCAGTGCGCCGCGGTGTCGTCCACCGCGACCAGTTCAGGAGCCGGCACGCCGCTCCCCGTGAGCAGGTTCAAGGCACCTGCTTCCCTGTTCAGCAAGTCCGCGGCCTGTCCGGCGTAGAACGGGTCGACGAAGCTTCGCAGCACCAGGTGGCGGGCGTCTCCGTCCCGGCCGCCGATGGTCAGCCTCCGCATTTCGGCTGTGATGCCGCCGTGCAAGGCCTTGGCCCCGACAACGCGTTCACCGGCATCAAGGTACCGGCCCACCCAGGCCAGCGTGCCCGGCCGGACGGTTCCGGTCTCATCATGGTTGGTCACCGTGCCACCCCATCACCCTGGCGCACGAGACGCACCACCATTGATCCGGGAGAGCTCCGATCGCCGACCTGCTGTACGAGCGGTGAGCACCTGAGAACCGGCGCCCCTCCCCCACGTCACCGGCCCGGAAGTCACATCCGCCGCCCGAGTACACGGACTCGTCCCTCGCACCTGCCCCGGGCACCGGACGGCCTACGCGCCGCAGACGTGCCGCGCTGGCTGGCTGGCTGGCTGGCTGGCCATCCGTGCATCGACGAGATCGGGAGCGGCCGCGACAGCAACCGGTGGCGGGTGGGCGCGTGGGCCCTGGCGTCGCCTGGGGCTGAAGTGCGCCGTGGGGCGGTTGGTGCTGGTGGCCGCGGAAGGCGGCGCACCAAGCGGCGGTCGGTCACCGCTGTCGCCGCTCGATGCGTGCGGCGAGACCGTCGAGGATGCAGGCGAGTCCGAACTGGAGCGAGTCGGCGCCGACCGTGCGGTGTTCGCCGCTGGTCAGGGCCGCCGTCAGGGCGGGGAAGCGGCTGCCGTGCTTGTCGAGGATGCCGCTCATGGTGGCGTCCCATTCGGCGTCGCCCCCGGAGTGGGTGAGCTCCTGGGCGACATTGCGGACGTGGCGTCGGACAGCGGGCACGGTGCAGCGCCGGTGATCCGTCGCGTCGATGCGGCGCACCTCCGTCATGGCCCGGTGCGACCGCCGTCGGACGGGTTCCCGCGTCCGAAGCGGGACCGCAGTGAGGCATCGATCTCGTCGAAGCCACGGCCCTTGGTCTCGGGTACGAAGCGCCCGACGAAGACCAGCCCGAACGCACAGACGAGCGCGAAGATCCAGAACGTCTCCCCTTGGCCGATGACATTGGCCAAGGGAAGGAACGCCTGGCCGATCACGAAGTTCGACAACCAGTTGACGGTCGTCGAGGCGCTGGAGCCAGTTGCTCGTACGGACGGCGGAAAGACCTCACCGACCAGTACCCAGAAGATCGGGCCCAGGCCGCCCGCGTAGACGGCGATGTAGAGCACCATGAACACCAGCGACAGCGCGGAGCCCAGTCCGGCCACGAAGCTCAGGCCCAGCAGCGCGAGCGTGACCAGCATTCCGGCCAGCGAGCCGATCAACAGCCGCCGACGGCCCACCCGGTCGATGAACCGGATGGCAACCAAGGTCATGACCAGGTTGATGAGGCCGATGAAGACCGAATAGAGGATCGAGTTCGAGGCGGTCAGGCCGGTCTTCTCGATGATCGTCGGAGCGTAGTAGATGATCGTGTTGATGCCGCCGAACTGCTGGACCGCGGCCAGCACGATCCCGACAGCCAGCGCGGGGCGGGCAGAAGGCGAGAGCAGGCCCCGCCAGCCCTGCTGTGGCGACTGACCGGTGCTGTCCGTGCTGGACCGCTCCTGCTCCGCCTGGCGCTGCCGGAACCTGTCGATGAGCTGATCTGCGTGCTCCTCGTCCGTCACCGACGCGATCACCCGCCGCGCCTTGTGCTCGGCGCCGTTCCTCAGAAGCCACAGCGGGGACTCCGGTACCAGGAACAGCGTGCCGGCGCACAGCAGCAGGGAAGGGACGAAGCCGGCGCCGAACATGGCGCGCCAGTCGCCGCTGCCGGAGAATGCCAGGTCCACGAGGTACGAGGCCAGGATGCCCACGGTGATCATCAACTGGTTGGCGCTGAGCAGCCGGCCCCGCATCTCGGGCGGCGCGATCTCGGAGAGGTAGACAGGCACGGTCGCCGAAGCCGCCCCCACCGCGAGCCCCAGCACGATCCGCCCCAGCATCAGCACCCCGTACCCGCCGGCGACCACCGCGATCGCCGTGCCCACGACGAAGACCAGCCCCTCCGCGACGAGTGTCTTCCTACGCCCGAAGCGGTCCGAGACGCGGCCGGCTCCCAGCGCACCGCACATGGCCCCGATGAGCATGACGCTCACGACGCTGCCCTGCTGTACGGAGCTGAGCCCGAAGTCCTCCCTGACGTAGAGCAGGGCACCGGAGACGACGCCTGTGTCGTATCCGAACAGGAATCCGCCGACCGCGATCACCGCTGACCAGAGGGCGACCTTACGTTTGCCCTGGGCAGGTACTTCTTCGAGCGGGCCGTGGGTTCCGGGCTCCCGGGAATGGCCCTGCATATCGGGGTCTCCTCATGGTGGTCCGAAAGATTTTCGTCAGCCGCCACGAGGGGCGCCCCCTAGAGGTTCCGGAAAGGGCCGGCCGGGAAAACGGGCGCTGAGCCAACTGGGGCCGCGCCGCGCTCCGGGCCGTGCAGGAGCAGGTCCTGGCCGTGCCGCGCGTGCGGCTGCCGTCCGAGAGGCGCAGGCGCCCGGCCGGCCGCATCATGGAGTGGACGTCCACCCGGCCACGGACAGTGACTCCCCCGAGCGGGACGGGCGCCGTCCAGGAGGGTTGGGAGGCCGTGATGCACCGCTTCCGCGAATCGAACAACCAGCCTCCCATGATCAGCGAGCCGGAGCGTGTCGGCCGGGTGGCTCTGGCCATCAACGGAATGGGCGTCTTCATCTGGGACCTGGCCAGCGGGGTGATGCGGTACGACGACGTCGGCCTGTCCGTCATGGGCATCAGGCCGCAGGAGTGGGACGGGCGGCTCAGCACTCTGGGTGAGCGCATGGTGGAGGCGGAGCTTCCCGCGGTCGAGGCGCGGGTCGACCGGGCTCTGAGGGAGCGGACGAGTTTCAGCCTCTACTTCCGGGTACGACTCCGGGACGGTTCACTGCGCTGGACGCACACCCAGGGCAATGTGATCTCCGACAGTGCGGGACGCGCGGTCCGGGTCATGGGCGTCATCAGAGACGCCAGCCAGGAGCTCCGGGCCGTCGACCAGACGGAGGAGGTGCGCCGCGCGCAAGGCGACCGCCGTCGCCAAGCCGCCATCGTCGGCCGCCTCAGCGATGTTCTGGCCCCGGCGATCACCGTCGAGGACGTCACGGAGGCGGTCACCAGCCCCCATCTGCTGCACCAGCTCGGCGCCGCCACCGTCGCGCTGGGTCTGCTGAAGAAGGGGCGTGTCGTGATGGTGGGCTTCCGCGGCACGTCCGAGGACTTGATCCGCAACCTGCACCTGACGCGTTTCACCGAGCCCCTGCCCTTCAGCGAGGTGCTCCGCTCCCGCACACCGGTCTTCATCACCAGTCGCGAGGAGTACGTCGCGCGCTATCCCAGCCTGCGGGCGTTCATGGAGCAGATGCCCGACGCCACCGCCGCGGTCTACCTTCCGCTCATCGCCCAGGGCACCGCGATCGGTGCCATCGGGCTCTCCTACAACGGCAAGTCGCACTTCACGCGTGACGAGCGGACCGTGCTGACGGCCGCGAGCAGCGCCATCGCACAGTCGCTGCAGCGTGCGCTGCTCTACGACCGCGAGCACGAGCTGGCGACCGGGCTCCAGGCGGCGATGCTTCCCGGGGCGATGCCGGACATACCCGGTCTGGATCTGACGACGCGCTACCGGCCTGCTCACGCCAGCGGGGACATCGGCGGTGACTGGTACGACGCCATTCCCCTGCCGGACGGCAGGGTCATCGCGGTCGTCGGCGACGTGCAGGGCCACGACGTGACCGCCGCCGCGGTGATGGGGCAACTGCGGATCGCGCTGCGCGCCTACGCCGACGAGGGTCACCCGCCGGCAACCGTCATGGCCCGCACCTCCGCCTTCCTCACCGAACTGGACACCGACCGCTTCGCCACGTGCCTTCTCGCACTGCTCGACCCCCGCACGGGTTTCACCGTGACCGTCCGCGCCGGGCACCCCGAGCCTGTCCTGCGTCGTCCTGACGGAAGCGTCACCTGGCTCGCGATGCCAGGGGGGATGCCGCTCGGGCTCGCCGACCCGACGGGTCTGCCCGTCTACCCCGAGACGGAAGCCACCCTGGAGCCGGGCTCGACGCTGCTGCTGTGCACCGACGGCCTCATCGAGGCACGCACCGCGGACATCGACCAGGGGCGCGCCCGGCTTCTCGACACCCTGCGCAACGGCCCCGCGCTCCCGGATCCCCTCGCAGACCACCTGCTCAACACCATGGGCCGCTACACCGGGCAGGAGGACGACGTCGCCCTCCTGCTGCTGCGCCACGCTCCCGCCGGACCGGCAACCACCCCGCGCATCACCGCGCCGATCAGCCGCACCGACCCGGACACGCTGCACGCAGCCCGGTGCCGTCTGCGTACCGCCCTGCGCGAGTGGTGCCTGGAACCCCTGGAGGACACCGCCGAACTCCTCGCCTGCGAGCTGGCCACCAACGCCCTGCTGCACACCGGCGGCAACGCCACCCTCACCGCCGAACCCGTGGGAGACGGCAGACGCACCCTGCGCCTGACGGTCGGGGACGCCTCACCCTCCTCCCCCCGGCGACGAGCCGCCCCGGGACAGTCCACGTCCGGGCGCGGTCTCGTCCTCGTCGAGGAGCTCGCCACCGCCTGGGGGGTCGCCCCGCGCGGCAGCGGAAAGTCCGTGTGGTGCGAGATCCCCCTGGCCCCCGGCTGACATCGGCCGGGTGTGAGCACCGATCGCGGCGCTCATGCCCTGCCTTCTGCGGCTTCTGTGTCTACCGCGCTCCTGCCCGGTGCCTCAGCGGCCCTGCCGGAGGATTCCTCTGGGGTCGAAGTGTCGTTTCAGGGCGTCCGCCGCCCCACGCACCGTGTCGGGTACGTGAGCCAGGTAGACGTCGTGGTTGCTGGGTCCGATGCCGTGCTCGGCGCTGAAGCTGCCGTGATGGCGGCGCACCACCGTGTCGTAGACGGCCGCAGCGAGTGCTTCCTCGTCCGTGCCGACGGGCAGCGGCAGCAGCAGATGGAGGCCGCCGTCGCCGTAGTGCCCCAGTTCCAGAGGGCGGATGTCCGGCCACCTCTCGGCGAGTTGCGCCGCCAGGTCGTCACGGAGCGCGGAGATTCCGGTGCGGGTGACGGAGATGTCGAACCGGAGCAGCGGGTGCATGCGGTGGGTGATCTCCGGGACGGCATGCCGGGCCTCCCACATCCGTCCGGCCGCGCCGACGGTGGCGTCGTGCAGCAGGCCGCGCTCCGCCGGTGCGACCAGGTCCTGCGCGAGGCGCTGTTCGGCGTGCTCGTCGGCGGTGGCGTACTCGACCAGCAGCCGGTGCCCGGCGCCGTCGGGGAGCCGTCGCATCAGGTCGGGCCGGTGCTCGCCGAGCAGCTCCACCACCGGCGGGCCTGCGGCGCGGCAACACCGTGGGCGCCGGGAGCCCGGCGGACGCCGCCGGGCCGGGCGCTTGTGCCGGCAACTGCCCCTGAGCGCCTGGGCAATTGCTCCGGAGCGCACCTGGGACCGCCCAGACTCCCTCAGCGGTGCTCGTCCGGGTGGAGAGGCACTCGGCGGCACCCCCCTCGGCGGACCAGTAAGGTTAGGCTAACCTACACATATGAGCGTTGGTGATCGCGTCGCCGGTGTCCCGCGAATGCAGGGGCACGGGCTGGCAGCCGAAGGTGTGACCGTGGCATACGACGATGTCGATGTCGTGCACGGAGCCCGCCTCACCCTCAGGCCCGGTGTCGTCACCGCGCTCGTCGGTCCGAACGGCAGCGGGAAGTCGACGTTGCTGCGTGCGCTCGCGCGCCTGCAGCGTGCCCGCAGCGGCACGCTCACGCTCGACAGGGAGACCGACGGCCTGGCCCTGACCTCCCGCGAGTTCGCGCGCCGCGTGGCGCTGCTCACGCAGGGGCGCCCCACACCCAGCGGTCTCACCGTCCGCGACCTCGTCGAATTCGGCCGCTACCCCTACCGGGGCCGCTGGGGCAGGCAGGACCCCGACGGCAGCGCGGCGGTGGACAGTGCACTGCGTATGACGGGTGTCGAGGAACTGGCCGAGCGGGGGGCCGAGCACCTGTCGGGCGGCCAGTTGCAGCGGGTGTGGCTCGCGAGCTGTCTCGCCCAGCAGACAGGTGTCCTCCTCCTCGACGAACCGACGACCTATCTCGACCTGCGATACCAGGTCGAACTTCTCGACCTGGTCCGCGATCTGGCCGACGGCCACGCGATCGCGGTGGGCGTCGTCCTGCACGACCTCGACCAGGCAGCGGCCGTCGCCGACAGGATCGCCCTGCTCCAGGAGGGACGGATCACCGTCGAGGGCGCGCCCGCGGACGTCCTGACCCCACAGCGCCTGACCGATGCCTACGGCATCCGGATCGACGTCGACACCGACCCCTTGACCGGCCGGCTGCGGACCCGCGCGATCGGTCGGCATCACATGCGAAGTGAAAGGCTCAGCACCACCCCATGAGACGCCTCCTGATCACCGCGTCCGCCGCCACTGTCGCGGCCCTCGTCCTGGCCGGCTGCGGGACGACCGAGCCCGCCTCCACCGGTTCGGACGCGAAGTCCGGCCGGATAGCCCTCACCGACGCGACCGGCGCGAAGGTGACCCTCGACGGTCCCGCCAAGAAGGTCGTCGGCACCGAGTGGAACGTCGTCGAGAACCTCGTCTCGCTCGGCGTCGACCCTGTCGGCGTCGCCGACGTCAAGGGCTACAAGACGTGGAACCGCGCGGCCCCGCTGAAGAACCGCCCCAAGGACATCGGCACGCGCGGCGAGCCGAGCATGGATGCGATCGCGGCTCTCGCGCCGGACCTGGTCGTCGCGACCACCGACCTGCCGTCCTCGGCCGTCAAGCAGATGCGGAAGATCGCCCCGGTACTGGAGGTCCGCTCCGCCGACGCCTCCGACCAACTCGGGCAGCTGAACGAGAACCTCGGCCTCGTCGCCGAGGCGACCGGCAGGAAGAAGCAGGCCGGCACCGTCAAGAAGAAGTTCGAGGCGAAGCTCGCCGCGGGCCGCAAAGCGGTCGAGGACGCGGACCTCGACGGGACGGAGGTCGCCTTCGCCGACGGCTATGTCGCCTCCAACCAGGTCACCATCCGCCCCTACACCCGGCGCTCCCTCCTCGGAGTCGTCAACGAGCGGCTGGGGCTGAAGAACGCCTGGAAGGCGAAGGGCGACAAGAGCTACGGGCTCGGCAGCACGGACGTGGAAGGTCTCACCGACCTCAAGGACGTGCAGTTCGCCTACCTCGCCAACAAGCAGGACGGCCGTGACCCGTTCGCCGACGCGCTGGCCGGCAACCGGACGTGGAAGTCACTGCCCTTCGTGAAGGCCGGTGACGTGCACCGCCTGCCGGACGGCATCTGGATGTTCGGCGGTCACGCGTCGATGGGCGCCTACGCCGACGCCATCGTCGACGCGCTCAAGAAGTAGCGCCGTGGCCGCCACCGCAACGACCTCCGGGCCCACCGCAGCCGGATCCGGGAGGTCCACGACGGGCGCGGTCGCGGTGACGGCCGCGCTGGTGGTCCTGGTCGCCGTCCTCGCCGTCGTCGACGTCACCCAGGGCACGGCCGCCGTCGGCCCGGCCGAGGTGGCCGATGCGCTCACCGGCCGCGCCGGGCAGTCGGACGCATCCGTCGTCCTCGCCTCGCGTCTGCCGCGGATGGCCGCCGGCCTCCTGGTCGGCGTCGGTCTCGGTGCGGCGGGCGCCGCGTTGCAGGCCGTCAGCCGCAACGTACTCGCCTCTCCGGACACGCTCGCGGTGAACGCGGGCTCGTATCTGGCCCTCGGGCTGCTGGCGGCGACCGGGGTGTCGATGCCCTTCCTCGCCTCCTCCGGTGTCGCCTTCGCCGGTGGCCTGGCGGCGGCGGCCGTCGTACTGGGGCTGTCAGGACCCGGCACGGGGACCGTCCGGCTCGTTCTGGCGGGCAGTGCCCTGGCCCTCGGGCTCGGTTCGATCACCGAAGGGCTGCTGCTGCTCTTCCCCGAACAGACGCAGGGCCTCTACCAGTGGAACCACGGCTCCATCGCCCAGAACGGGGGCAGCGGTGTCGCACAGATGGCGCCGCTCGCCCTGCTCGGACTCGTCGGCCTGTTGCTCGTCGCCCGGCGCGTCGACGCCCTGGCGCTGGGGGACGACGCCGCGCGCGGGCTCGGCGTACCGGTCCGCAGAACCCGTTTCACGGTGGTCGCACTCGCGGCGATGCTGTCCGCGGCGGCCGTGACCCTCGCCGGGCCCATCGGTTTCGTCGGCCTGTGCGCCCCAGCACTCGTCCGTCCGCTCGGGCGCCGCTACCGGCCCTTCACCCGGGCGCGGCTGACCATTCCGGTGGCCGGTCTGGCCGGTGCCGCGCTCGTGCTCGGCTCCGACGTGCTGCTGCGGACGGCAGTCGGCGCACGGTCGGCGGTCGCGGTGCCCACGGGAGCCGTCACGAGCGTGGTCGGTGCCGTCTTCCTCGTCACCATGGCCCTGCGGGTCCGGGACGCCGGCGGCGCGTCCGCTCCGGACAGGCTGCGCATCCCGAGCCGGGCCACGTTCGTGGCCACCGTGGTGGCCCTCGTGGTCGTGCTCGTCGGCGTGACGATCGCCGCCGTGCTGCTGGGCGACGCCAAGCTGCTGCTCGGTGACGTCGCGAACTGGATGCAGGGCAAGGCGGGCCAAGCCACCGGATTCGTCCTCGACACCCGGGTGCCGCGGGTACTCGCCGCCCTCCTGGCGGGCGCTGCGCTCGCCCTGGCCGGCACGCTGGTGCAGGCCGTGACCCGCAACCCCCTCGCGGAGCCCGGCGTCCTCGGTGTCTCGGGCGGGGCGGCGCTCGGTGCGGTGCTGGTGGTCACGACGGTGCCGGCCGCCGGCTCCTGGGGCATCGCAGGTGCGGCCTTCGCGGGCGCTTCTGCCACCGCGCTGCTGGTCTTCGGCGTCGCCGCGCGAGGCGGGTTCCAGCACAACCGTCTCGTGCTCGTGGGCGTCGGAGTGTCGACGGCGACGGCCGCTCTCGTCAGCCTGGCCATCGTCCTGACCGATCCCTTCAACGCGACGAAGGCGCTCACGTGGCTGTCGGGCTCGACCTACGGGCGGAGCACGAGCGACGTGCTGCCCCTGGCGGTCGTGCTCGCCGTCGGCGCCGCGGTGGCGGTCGCCCGGCGCAAGGAGCTCGACCTCGTCTCACTCGACGAGGACACGCCCAGGCTCCTGGGCCTGCCGCTCACGCGGGGGCGGCTCGGTTTCCTGGTCGTCAGCGTCCTGTTGAGCGCCAGCGCCGTCGCCGCGGCCGGAACGATCGGTTTCGTCGGGCTCGTGGCACCCCACGCGGCACGTGCCCTGGTGGGGCGCCGTCATGTGCGGAGCGTGCCGGTGGCCATGCTCCTGGGCGCGGTCCTCGTCGGCGTCGCCGACCTGCTCGGCCGTACGGTCATCGCCCCGGCGCAACTCGGTGCGGGCCTCATGACGGCCGTCGTCGGAACGCCCTACTTCCTCCACCTCCTCGTCCGCAGCCGGAGGTGAACAGCACAGCGGGCCGGTCAGCACGCCGGGGCGAGGCCCGGAGCAGTGCGGCGCAGCGGTTGTGCGACCTGCGGCCCCCGCCGTGTCCGGCCCGCTGAGCTGAGGCGGAGCGCCGGAGGCCCGGAGAGCCGCGGAACGCCTCCAAGTAAGGTGAACCTCACCACCTGTTCCCCACCTTGCCAGGGCGGCCCCCGTGTCGCCCGCCACCAGGCCCACCCCAGGAGCCCGCACGTGCCCGACCTCATACCGGCCGCCGACACCCGCGGCACCACCGACATCAGCCGTGCGAACGGCACCACGGGCGACCCGGTCACCGGCGCACCGCCGCCGGGGACCGCGGACCGGAGCGGCTACGTACCGGTGGACTCCCCCGGCGAGCTGCGCGCACTCCTCGGGCAGCCGCACCCGGTGGTGGTGGACAAGGTGCACCAGCGGCTGACCGACGCGGACCTGGACATCCTGGCGCGGTCACCGTTCGGGATGCTCGCCACCTCCGACGCGGCCGGCAACTGCGACGCCTCGCCCCGCGGCGGCGAGGCGGGGTTCGCCCACGTCCTGGACCGGAGCACGCTGGCGCTGCCGGACCTGCCCGGCAACCGCAGGGGCGACAGCTTCCACAATGTCCTGGACAACCCGCACGTGGGTCTGGTCTTCCTCGTCCCCGGCTCCACCGAGGTGCTGCGGATCAACGGCCGGGCCCGCGTTCTCAAGGACGCCCCGTTCTTCGACGCCATGGCGTTCAAGGGCCGGCGCCCCCGGCTGGCGCTGCTGATCGAGACCGACGAGATCTACCTGCACTGCCCGCAGTCGCTCAACCGCTCCCAGCTGTGGGGCCCGAAGAAACGCTGATCGAAGGACGCGGGGACGCGGGGAGCGGCACCCGGCACCGACCGGCCTTCTCCGTGCGACCGTCACCGGGGGCGTGCCGGGCGACGACACCCAGGTCACGGCCTCGCACCCGGCACATGATGCAAAGTTCAACGAGATGGGTGTTAGGGTCACCTCACCACAGCGATGTTAGGGTCACCTAACTTGCAGAGTGCCGGTGCGCCACGGCCGTGGCATCGGACTTCCGGCGCGTGAGACGCCCCGGACCGCGCGCCGGACGGCGCAAGCCGAAGTGCGTGGAGTGGAAGGAAGAGGGAGGGCCGGTAGTGGCCACCAGCGGTGGTGCGACGCACGAGTCGCACACGGCCCCCGTCGACGCCGCCGCCGGGGATGCGGCGGAGCCAGGTAAGCAGAAGGCCTCCCGGCACACCGGCACCGCGTTGACGACCGGCCTGGTGGCGCTCGTCGCCGTACTGGTCACCGTGGTCTGGCTGAGCCTCGCGGTGGGGTCGGGACCGGCCGGCGCCGGCGATGCCTGGCGGACCGCTTTCGACGCGGACCCGGCGGACAAGGCACAACTCCTCATCCGGGAGGTGCGCGTCCCCCGCACCGCGGCCGGGCTGCTGGCCGGTGTCGCGCTCGGACTCGCCGGCGCCCTCATCCAGGGCCTGACCCGCAACCCGCTGGCCGACCCGGGGCTGCTCGGCCTCAACTCCGGGGCCTCGGCCGCCGTGGTCTTCGCCATCGGGGTACTGGGGCTGACCGCGCCCGAGCAGTACATCTGGTTCGGTTTCCTCGGGGCACTGCTGGCCACGATGCTGGTCTACGGAGTGGGCTCGCTCGGCCGTGAGGGCGCCACGCCCGTCAAGCTGGCGCTCGCCGGCGCGGCCACCAGCGCGTTGCTGCTGGCCGTCACGACGGCGCAGCTGCTCACCGACAGCCGGACCTTCGACCAGTACCGGTTCTGGCAGGTCGGCTCCCTGGCCGAACGGGAGCCGTCCGTGCTGTGGCAGGCCACGCCGTTCATCGCCGTCGGTGCCCTGCTCGCGCTCTGCCTCGGCCCTGTGCTCAACGTCCTGTCACTCGGTGACGACCTGGCCCGCTCGCTGGGCCAGCGCGTGGGCCGGACCCGGCTGCTGTGCGGCGGCGTCGTGGTGCTGCTGTGCGGAGCCGCCACCGTCGTCGCCGGTCCCATCGCCTTCGTCGGGCTCGTCGTACCGCACGCCGCCCGGCTGGTGACCGGCCCCGACTATCGCTGGACCCTCCTGTACAGCGCTGTACTGGCGCCCCTGCTCGTACTCGCCTCGGACATCGTGGGACGCCTGGTCGCCCGTCCCGGCGAAGTACAGGTAGGCGTCCTGACCGCCCTGGTCGGGGCCGCGCCGTTCGTCATCCTGGTCCGCCGCCGCAACGTGGCCGGACTGTGAGGAGCAACGCCCGGATGAACGTCAAGGGACCCGAGGCCGTCCCCCGGCCGCCGAAGGGATCCGCGTCCGCGCACATACCCGGGACAGCAACCGGGCGAGAGGACGCCGTACGGCAGGTCGTCTCCGCGCGGGCCGCCCAGCGGCGGCGCGGCGTCGTGGTCAGCACCCTCCTGCTCGTTGCCCTGGCCGTCGCGTTCTGTCTCGCGCTGGCCTACGGGGACATCGTCGTGCCGCTTCCCGACGTCCTCGGCGCGCTCGCCGGAGGCGGGGATGCGGGGGCCCACTTCATCGTCGTCGAACTGCGCCTGCCCCGCGCTTTGACGGGCCTCCTGGTGGGGGTCGGGTTCGGCCTGTCCGGAGCGCTCTTCCAGGCGCTGCTGCGCAACCCGCTGGCCAGTCCCGACGTGATCGGCATCAGCCACGGTGCCAGTGCGGCCGGAGTGGTCGCCTCGGTCCTCTTCGGCGTCAGCGGCCTGGGGCTGTCGGCTGCGGCGCTCGCCGGGTCGTTGGCCACCGCCGCTCTCATCTACGTCCTGGGCAGGACCAAGGGCACGTCCGGTTACCGTTTCGTGCTCGTCGGCATCGGCGTCGGCGCCGCCCTGCTGAGCGTCATCTCCTTCGTCCTGACCAGCTCGAAGGTCACCGAGGCGCAGAACGCGCTGGTCTGGCTGACCGGCAGCCTCAACGGCAGCTCGCTGGGCCAGATGTGGCCGTGCCTGGTGGGGCTGGCCGCGCTGTCCCCGCTCACCTGGGTGCTGGCACGGCCGATGGGTGCGCTCCAGTTGGGCGACGAGACCGCCGCGAGCGTCGGCGTCCGCGTCGAGCGGGCCCGGTTCGGGCTGCTGGCCTGCGCCGCGGCGCTGGCCGGTGTGGCGACCGCCGCCGCGGGTCCCGTCGCCTTCGTGGCCTTCGTCAGCGCCCCGCTGGCCCGCCGTCTCGCCCCGGGGTCCGGCGCGGCGCTCGTGCCCTCGGCGCTGGTGGGCGGAGTGCTGGTGCTGGCGGCCGACTTCACCGCGCAGCATCTGCTGTGGTCCACCCAGTTCCCCGTCGGCGTGGTCACCAGCCTCATCGGCGGCCCCTACCTGCTGTGGCTGCTGGCGCGGGCCAACCGTGAGGGCCGGGGCGGATGAGCGGCACCCAGCGGATGCACGGCACACCATGCGGTACGGCGCAGGGACTCGCCCGCACGACGGCCGCTCCCGCAAAGACGCGACGGCGTGAAGCGGATCCAACGACGCACGGAAGGCGGCTGCCATGAGCGCCGAGCACTCCCTACGCACGGAGCAGGTCCGACTCGGCTACGACCGGCGGGACATCGTCCACGAACTGAGCGTGGAGATACCTCCCGGCCGGATCACGATGATCGTCGGACCGAACGCCTGCGGGAAGTCCACCCTGCTGCGCTCGATGGCCAGGCTTCTGACGCCCCGCTCCGGCCAGGTGCTGCTGGACGGCCGGAGCATCCACGCCATGCCCACCAAGGAAGTCGCCACCACACTCGGTCTGCTGCCGCAGAACCCGGTGGCCCCCGAGGGCATCACCGTGAGCGACCTGGTGGGCCGGGGCCGCTACCCGCACCAGGGCTGGTTCCGCCACTGGACGAGCGAGGACGACGCCGCGGTCGCGGACGCGCTGTCCGCCACCGACGTACTGGAGCTGGCCGGGCGGCCGGTCGACGCGCTCTCGGGTGGCCAGCGGCAGCGGGTATGGATCGCCATGGCACTCGCGCAGCGCACCGACGTCCTGCTGCTGGACGAGCCGACCACGTTCCTCGACGTGAGCCACCAACTGGACGTGCTCGACCTGCTCACCGACCTCAACCGGGAACGCGGCGCCACAGTCGTCGCCGTGCTCCACGACCTCAACCTGGCCGCCCGCTACGCGGACCACCTGATAGCGATGAAGGACGGCCGCGTCGTCGCGGAGGGCGCGCCCGCCGGCATCGTCAGCGAGGACCTGATCACGGAGGTCTTCGGCATGGAGTGCCTCGTGATCCCCGACCCCGCCTCCCACACCCCGCTGATCGTTCCGATCGGCAAGCACAGAGCCGCCCGCAGCGGCACGAGCAGTTAGGCCCCGCCATCATGTCGTACCGTCGTCCCGCACGCCGTCCCGTCCGCCGTTCCCGGGCAGCCCTCGTGGCGCTGCCCGCGGCACTCGCGCTTCTCCTCACCGGTTGCTCGTCCTCCGACGGCGGCGCAGGGGGCGGCTCCTCCGCCAAGGAGAAGGTCGCCACCAAGTTCGGTGAGATCACCGTCCCCGAGAAGCCGCAGCGCGTGGTCGCCCTCGGCTGGGGTGACGCCGAGACCGCGCTGGCTCTCGGTGTCGAGCCCGTCGGCCAGAGCGACTGGCTGGCCTTCGGCGGCAACGGGGTCGGCCCCTGGGCCAAGGGCCGTTACAGCAAGAAGCCGAAGAAGATCGGCACGCTGGAGCCCGAGTACGAGAAGGTCGCCGCCCTCAAGCCCGATCTGATCCTCGACACCAAGTCCAGCGGCGACAAGAAGCGCTACGACACGCTGCGCAAGATAGCCCCGACCGTCGGGGTGCCCAAGGGCGGCGACCAGTACATGACCTCCTGGGAACAGCAGACCAAGATGGTCGCCGCGGCGCTCGGTGAGAAGTCCAAGGGCAACCGGCTGATCTCCCGGGTGAACAAGCAGTTCAAGGCGACGGCGGCCAAGTACCCCGAGTTCAAGGGCAAGACGATCACGCTCGGGTCCCGTACCAGCGCGGGCTACGGCGCCTACGTCCACGGGACGGGCCGCACCGACTTCGTCGAGCGCCTCGGCTTCAAGAACAATCCCAAGGTCGACGCCAAGGCCGGCAGCGGGTTCTCGGTGACGGTCTCCCGCGAGAACCTGCGTATGCTCGACGCCGACCTGACCGTCATGGCACCCATCGGCATCTCCGCCAAGAAGATCACCGACGACAAGCTGTACCGGCAGGTGCCCTCCGTCAAGGCCGGTCGCTCCGTCATGCTGGACGATCCGCGGGTGAGCCAGGCGTTCGCCACCGATTCGGTCCTCTCTGTGCAGGACGCGCTGAAGACGGTCACACCCCTCTTCTCGGAGAAGCTCAAGCACCCCGAGCCGCTCTCCGACTGATCCCACGCCGCCCGGCCATAAGCTGGGGGCGGCAGCCGTGGTCTCAGGCCGACGGGCGCCGGCGCCGCCCGTCGGCAGGGTTCCCCCAGGGCCGGTGAGCAAGTCGTCGCGTACGCCGCCGGGGCCTGCGGCAGGACGTACGTGGAGCCGAGCGGCGGCCATCGCCGGGAGGTGATCCCTGCGGCCCTGCCGTTCGTGCGGACGGACGGTTACGGACGGGTGGAATTGCACTCCGTCCAGGTCACGAACCGTGTCCGCACGGCACGGCGGCTACGCCTCTCGGCGGCATGCCACGGCCGCACCGAAGCAGCGGTATTCCGCGCCCGGCAGGCAGCGGGCTCGCAAGAGTGCCGGGCCTCTCCCGAGACGGCCGCCCCAGTCGCCCCGAGACGTACCGCCCCGGTCGCCCGGGGCGGTACGTCGTCCCGGTCTCGTCAGTCCGGCGTCCGGGTGGAGACCAGGCGTAGGTCGGTGCCGCACGCCCGGATCCCCTGCGCGGCGGCCTCGGTCAGCACGGAGTCGGCGACGATCGTGTCGAAGGCGTCCAGCGAGGCGATCCTGTACATGCCGAAGGTGCCGTACTTCGCCGATCCGGCGACCAGCACCGAGCGCTGCGCCGCGGCCATCGCCGCCTGCTTGACCTCCACCTTGGGGGCCGAGGGTGTGGTGACGCCGCGGACCAGGTCCCAGGAGCTGGTGCTGACAAAGGCGAT
Source organism: Streptomyces sp. CNT360 (assembly GCF_000424785.1). Lineage (NCBI taxonomy): Bacteria > Bacillati > Actinomycetota > Actinomycetes > Kitasatosporales > Streptomycetaceae > Streptomyces > Streptomyces sp. CNT360. The sequence continues at coordinate 53,735 of NZ_AUKO01000002.1, forward strand.
GTCGAAGGCGAGTTGACCGATGGTCGCGGCGGCCAGCCGGCCCACGGAGGAGTGGTTGTCCGGTTCCACCTGGCCGCCGACATGGATGACGGTGAGGTGCCGGGCGGCGAAGAGCGCCGAGACGGCCCCGAAGTCGTTGGTCACCACCGTCACATCGGTGCGTTCCACCAGGTGCGGGACCATGGCCAGCAGGGTGGTGCCGGCGTCCAGGTAGACGGTCATACCGTCGCGCACCATGGCGGCCGCTTCAGCGGCCATCGCCTGCTTCTGCGGCTGCTCCACCAGCGACTTGTCGTCGAAGCTCGGCTCCGAACGCAGCCGGTTCGCAAGCCGCACACCGCCGGGCACGGAGAACACCAGGCCCTGGCTCTCCAAATCGGCGATGTCCCGGCGGACCGTCATGTGCGAGACACCGAACAGCTGAGTGATCTGCTGCACGCTCAGCACCCCCTCGCGCCGCAGGTGCTTGAGGAGGAGCTCACGCCGCTGGTCCGGAATCAGCGGCGGCTCGTCCGCGGAACTCATGGCGTCCGTCTCCGTCCTGCTGGTCGAAAGGGGTGGGCCGGGGGTGCCGTGCAGCCGGTGCGTTCATCTTGCCCGAACCCGCTGTCCGGCACCCGGCCGGGTCAGCCGATCACGGTGCTGAGCAGCAGGATGCCGCCCAGGCTCAGCACGGACTGCAAGGACAGCATCAGCGTCCAGGTCCGGAACGTCTGCGCGACGCTGAGCTGGAAGTACTCCTTGAACAACCAGAAGCCCGAGTCGTTCACGTGCGAGAGCATCACCGCGCCGGAGGCGGTCGCCAGCACCAGCAGTTCCGGCGAGAGCCCCGGGTAGGCGCCGACCAGCGGTGCCACGATGCCGGTCGCCGCGGCGGTCGCGACGGTGGCCGAGCCCAGGCAGATACGCAGCAGGGCGGCGGTGCCCCAGGCCAGGAGCAGCGGAGGTATGGACCAGTCGATGGCGTAGTGCGAGATGATGTCGTCGACCCCGGTCGCGGACAGCATCTCCTTGAGGGCGCCGCCGGCACCCAGGATGAGGACGATGGCACCGACCGGTCCGAGTCCCTTGGCTGCCATCTTCTGCAGCTGGCCCAGGCCGAATCCGGAGCGGACGCCGAGTGCGAAGAAGGCGAAGACGACGGCGGCGATCAGCGAGATGACCGGCGTGTCGCAGGTCTCGAACAGGGTGTGGGCCCAGGTGCCCTTGTCGGTGACGGCGGTGCCCAGTGTCCCCATGAGCATCAGGGCCGCGGGGAGCAGCACCGTGACGAGTGACAGGGTCAGCGAGACCGGTCGCCTGCTCCCCTCCGGAGCCGGGCCGGTGTCCGGTACCGGCCCCTGGGTCAGGTCGGGAGCCGGGCCGAACCAGCGGGCGGCCACCTTGGTCAGCAGCGGGCCGGAGACGACCGCGAGGGGGATCGCGATGATCAGGCCGTACAGCAGCGTCAGGCCGGTGCTGGCGTCGTAGGCCTGCACGGCGACGGTGGGCGAGGGGTGCGGGGGCAGCAGACCGTGCGAGACGTACAGGCCCGCTGCCATCGGGAGGCCGACGAACAGCAGGTGCGAGCCGGTGCGCTGGGCGACGGCGTAGACCAGCGGCACCAGCATGACGAAGCTGACGTCGAACAGGTGCGGCATGCCGATCAGCAGTGCGGCGCCGGTGATGGCCGCGGGGATCCACTGGACGGGACGCGAGCCGATGAAGGCGGTGGCGATGCGGTCGGCTCCGCCGGAGCCGAGCAGGATGCCGCCGAGCAGTGTGCCCAGTCCGATGACGGGACCGGTGCCGCTGAGGGCGTCGCCGAAGCCGGTCTCGTAGTGCTCCACCGCCTTGGCCGGTGAGATGCCGTTGGCCACGCCGAGGGCCAGGGCACTCACGGTGAGAGCGAGGAAGGGATGCAGCTTCGCCTTGGTGATCAGCAGCACGAGCAGGACGATCGCCGCGGCGGCGAGCAGCAGGTGCTGGATGTCGGCGCTCATGCGGCCGGCTCCGTGTCGTCGGTGTGCCGGCCGTCCTGCCAGGCGGCGAGCAGTCCGGTGTCGGGCGCTGTCAGGTCGTCCAGGCCCAGCAGTGCTCCGGCGGGTACGTCCCGGCCCAGCGTGGTGTCCGCGGCGAGGTAGAGCGGTGCGACGCGGGCGGGGGCGTCCTCGCCGCGCAGCAGTACCGCGTCCACACCGGTCACGTCGTGGTGGTGGCCGCCCATCTCCAGCCGCGTGCCGGCGGGGACTGCGTGGCGTGTCCGGCCGGCGAGGACGGCGACGCGGCGCGGCGCCAGGCCGCCGGAGGGCCGGTGGTGCAGGACGGCGGAGAGCAGCGTCAGGGGGGTCTCGACGCCCATGAGGTGGTAGGGCAGGTAGACGGCTGCGTACTTGCCGTTCCTGGCGACCACGTGGCCCTTTTGCGCCAGGGTCTGCCAGGTGACCGGGTCGTGGGTGCGTACGACGACGAACACGCCCCCGGCGAAGGAGGCCTCTTCGGGCAGCCGCAGCGCGGTGAAGACGTCGACGGCGTGCGGGCGGTGCAGTACCCCGCCGTCCTCGCGCAGCGCGTACACGTCGGCGAGTTCGGCGATCCGCGCGACCGGATAGTGCAGCCGCTCGGTGTCCGGTGCGAAGCCCGTGTTGTTCGCGACGACCGCCATCTCGCAGTAGTCGGCGGTGGCGCCCGAGGGCAGCGCGGAGACGGCCTCGGCGCGGGCCGCGAGGGTGGCGCGCACGTCGTCGCCGAGTTCCAGCAGTCCGGTCAGGCCGGGTGCGGGCACGGTGGTGTCGAGCTGCGTGACCGTCTGTGCACGCGGGTCGAGAACGAGGTCGTACTCGGTGGACTTGCCCACCGCCACGATGTCGAGGCCGAGGGTTTCCGCCCAGGTGACCAGGCCGATCAGGTTGGCGGGCTGATCGCCGTCGGCGGTGGTGTAGACGACTCCGCGCTCGCGTGCGAGACCGGCGAGGTGGAGTCCGGCCACCGAGTCGACCTCCTTGCTCACCATCGCCACGTGCCGGCCGGCGGCGATCGCGTCGCGTGCCATCGTCCAGCCGTGCACCGGGCTGCCGGTGGCCTCGACCAGGATGTCCCACTCGCCGGCGCCCATCAGCGCGGCGTCACCGACGAGCGCCACCCTCTCCTCGCCTGCCGCGGCCGCGACCGCGGCGGCGTCGGTGCAGACGCTCAGGGCGTCCTCGCGGTAGCCGACTTCCCGGCACAGCGCGTACAGGCGATCGACGTCGACGTCGCACAGGACGGCGGGGACGAGTGTGGGGATGCGCAGGGTCTGGGCGAGGAGGGTGCGGGCAAAGCCGCCCCCTGCTCCGGACAGCGCATAGCGGACAGGCCGTCCCTCGCTGTCGGCGAAGAGGTGGTGCACGTTCATGGGGCTCCTTGACGGACGACCGGAGCGGAAGAAGTCACTTCGGTTTAACAGAACCTACGCACCATGTAACACCAGCGTCAACCCTGGTAACATTTCTTCACACCTCGCAACCATGCGCCACCTCCGGACGGCAACAGCGTCGTGCGCCCGCACCCGCCGCGCTGCCCGGACGTCACCCAGGAGGGCCGATGCCGACGCTCGGTGCCATCGCCGACGACTTCACCGGAGCGACCGACCTGGCGACCATGCTGGTCGCCAGGGGTTTCCGGACCGAAGTCGTGGTCGGGCCACCCGAACCAACGGCCGGGGAGGGACAGGGCGCGGCCGATGCGGTCGTGGTGGCCCTCAAGTCCCGCACCGCGCCCGTGGACCAGGCGGTACGGGAATCCGTCGCCGCGCTCGACGCCCTGCGCGGTGCCGGCTGCACCCGCTTCTACTTCAAGTACTGCTCGACGTTCGACTCCACCGAGCGCGGCAACATCGGCCCCGTCACCGACGCGCTGCTCGCCGCACTCGGCCAGCGGCGCACGGTCGTGGTCCCCTCCTTCCCTGCCACGGGCCGCACCGTCTATCGCGCTCGTCTGTTCGTCCACGACGAACTGCTCGACGAGAGCCCGATGCGCCACCACCCCCTCACCCCGATGCGCGACGCCCACCTGGGCCGGCTGCTCGCCCCGCAGACCGGCCACCCCGTGCGTTTTCTGCCACACGAGACGGTGCGGCAGGGAGCGGCCGCCGTCCGCGGCGCGCTCGCCGAGCCCGCGCTCGGTGACGGACTGATCGTCGCCGACGCCACCACCGACGAGGACCTCCGCGCGCTGGCCGCGGCCACCCAGGACCTGCCCCTGGTCACCGGAGCAGCGGGGCTCGCGCTCGGCCTGAGCGGGCCACGCGCGGGAGCCGCCGAGGCACGGGCCGCCGCCGCGGCGCCCTCCCCCCACGCCAAGAGCGTCGTCCTGTCGGGCAGCGCCTCGGCGGCGACCCGCGCCCAGGTCGCGCACGGCACGGCCCACCTGCCGCACCGCAAGCTCGACCTGCGCAGGCTGCGGGACGACTTCGAGTCCGCTGTCGCGGAACTCACCGGCTTCGTCACCCGCTCCTGGGAGCAGTCGCCCGGTCCGGCGCCGCTGCTCTACGCCGTCGGGGAGAACGACGACGTGGAGGACGCCGCCGCGGCACCCGCCGACGGACCCCCGGCGGGCGAACTGATCGAGGCCGCCCTCGCGCGGTGCGCACGCGATCTGGTGCGGGCGGGCGCGCGCCGCCTGCTGGTCGCCGGAGGCGAGACCTCCGGCGCGGTGGTCACCGCGCTCGGTGTCCACACGCTCCGGATCGGAGCACCGCTGGACCCGGGGGTTTCCTGGGCCACGGCGAAGGCCCGCCCCGAGACGGAAACCGGGCCCGGAGTCCTGCTCGATCTGGCCCTCAAATCAGGCAACTTCGGCTCCACCGACCTGTTCACCGCCGCCTGGAAGGAACTCTCGTGAGTGGGCCGAGGGAGGAACTCGCCGCCGCCGGCGCCCATCTGGCAGGGCTCGGCCTGAGCCCCGGAGCCTCCGGCAACCTCAGCGTCCGCGAGGACGACCGTGTCCTCATCACCCCGACCGGCGCCGACCTGGCCGCCCTCGACCCCATGGACCTGAGCGAACTCGACACCGACGGACGACACCTGGCAGGCCCGCGGCCCTCGAAGGAGTTCCCGCTCCACACGGCCTTCTACCGACGGGCCCCGGAAACGCGCGCCGTCGTCCATCTGCACTCCCGGCAGGCCAGCGCGCTCAGCTGTCTGCCCCCATGGTCGGAGCGGAGTGCGATACCCCCTCTGACCCCGTACTTCGTGATGCGCGTCGGCCGTACCCCGCTCATCCCCTACGCCGAACCCGGCGACCCCTCCCAAGCGGGCCGTCTGGAACACCTCGCGTTCGGTTTCCGGGCGGTGCTGCTCCAGAACCACGGACCGGTCACCGCCGGAACGAGCCTCGGCGCGGCGGTGGACGCCGCAGTCGAACTGGAGGAGACGGCCGCGCTCCTGCTGCTGCTCGGCCACCAGGAACCGCGGCTGCTGGACGAGGGGCAGGCCACAGCCCTCGCCCGGCGCTACGGCACACACTGGGGAACCGACGGCTGAGACGCCCCCGCCGGACACGCTCTCGGGAAGCTCGCGGAGCAGCCCGGGGCAGGCGGACGTGGGGATCTTCCTCCGCGCGTTTCGCCGAATCCCTCCCCAGGCTTCTCCACAACCGGAATACTGACGGTGACAGGTACTGTTCGTCCAGTTGTTCTCCGGAGGGCTCATGGGGCGTGTTCGTCAGACAGTCGACCTGCGGGTGGACAAGCCGCACAGCGCCCGGATGTACGACTACCTCCTGGGGGGCAAGACCCACTACCCCGCCGACCGGGAGGCCGCCGTCAAGGCGACCGAGGGCTGGCCGGGCCTGCCGACGGCCGCACGGGCGAACCGGGCCTTCTTACACCGCGCGATCCGGCACCTGGTGAGCGAGGCCGGTGTGCGGCAGTTCCTCGACATCGGAACGGGCATCCCCACCAGCCCCAATCTCCACGAGGTGGCCCAGTCGCAGGACCCGAGCGCCCGCGTCGCCTACGCCGACAACGACCCGATCGTCCTCACCCACGCCCGCGCCCTGCTGCGCGGCAGCCCCCAGGGCCGCACCGCCTATCTCGACGCCGATCTGCGCGAGCCCGGCACGCTGTTGGACAACCCGCAACTCGCCGCGACCCTGGACCTTTCCGAGCCGGTCGCGCTGACCCTCATCGCGACCGTGCACTTCGTACCCGACCATCACGACCCGTTCGGCACCGTCGCCTCACTCATGGACGCTCTGCCGTCCGGAAGCCACCTGCTGCTGTCCCACGCGACACCGGACTTCAGCCCCGAGGAGATCAACAACGCCGTCGCCGCCTACCACGCCGGAGGCATCGAGGCCCAAGTACGGTCCTACAGCGAGATCCTGCCCTTCTTCGACGGGCTGCACCTGCTCGACCCCGGTCTCGTCCTCATCACCGACTGGCACCCGGAAACAACACCCTTCGGGCCGCCCACGGGCAGCGACGTCAGCTTCTACGGCGGACTGGCCAGGAAACCGTGACCTTTGGCCGTGGCACCCGACACGGCCCCTCGCCGCGTGGTCACCACAAGCAACCCCTCCGGATCTCCGGTGGTCTTGTCGGGCGTCGTCCTCGAAGGACCGGCCTCTGAGGACTCGTACCGGTAACCGACCGAAAAGGGTGTACCGCATGGAGCTCGACCCCGACCTCTGCCTGGACGTGCCGGACGGCTTCGACGACACGGAGGCCGAGACGCAGGTTCATCCCATGGCCAGGAAGCTGTTCCTCGCCACATCTGCGGCCGAAGCCTTCCAGAAGGCGCATGACTGGGTGAAGGAACACGAGGTCTTCCTCGTGGACGTGTCATGGACTTTCCTGCACGACGAGGACGAGCCCTGCATGCTGAGCATCTACTTCACGTTCGAGCTGGAGCCTGAAGAGCCCTGAGAGTGGCTGGTGCTGCGGGAACGGCTGACACGGTGACCGGCGTCGGCAGCGGGTGAGGAGGCAGGGGGCGTGCGGGCGACGGCGCGGCGCGATGTCGGCGGGGGCCGGGGACGGCCTGGTCGCGCCGGCGCTTCCCTGCGAGTCCGCAAGCCCGGCCACACCGTCCCGTCGGAGGCGAGTCGCGCTCGGGCCCGGCCCGGTGCCCGTGAACGAGGACACGGTTTCCAGGACAGCGTCACAACAAGCGCTGCGCAGAATCCCGTTTCCTGCACCGCACAGCCGCAGTTCACGCTGTCGACCGGGGCAGCCGGTGTCCGGTGCGGGCCGGGGTTCTGCCGGGAACGCTCATGCGTCGCGGCGGCCGCGCCGCTTGCGGGCGGCGGCGGCGATCTCCGTACACCAGGCGCGGTCCTCGGGCGCGGCTGCGGCCGGTAGGCGCTCCCAGACGTCCGCGTCGCTCCATGCGGTGAAGCGGCGGTGCGCGGTGGCGGGAGAGACACCGAAGTGACCGGGGAGCTGCTGCCAGCCGCAGCCCGCGGTCAGCACGTGCACCACGCCGGTGAGCACGGCGCGCTCGCCCTCTCCTGACGACGGCAGCAGCGGTGCGGCGGCCTGCCACAACGTGTCCGGCACCAGCCGCTGGGCGAGCGCCTGACCGAGTGCGATCGAGCGTCGCTGCTCGGAGGCGAGTCCCGACGCGTCGGGAGCCTCCGATCCGGAAGCAGCGGCAGCCGGCGCCGCCGACTCGTCGGGGCCGGGCCGGAACCGGGCGGGCGGCTCCTGCGCCGAGGGCACGTCCGGGTGGTGCGCGCGGCGGTACGCCTTCCAGTTCGCGAGCAGCTCGCGGTGGGCGCCCTGGATCCAGCGCATGTAGTCGATCATGTTCTGGAGCCGGCGGCGGGGGCCCTCCTCCTCGGCACCGATCAGTTCGAGGGCCTTCTCGCCCAACTGCCGCTGCTCCTCCAGGAAGCGGCGCTCGCCCGCGAGGAAGCTGCCCCAGACGTCGTCCTCCATCCGGAAGTACCGGCTGCGTTCGCCCGGAACCGCGTGCCGCTTGACGAAGCCCGCCTCGACCAGCCGGCGGGTGGCCAGCGAGATGGAGCCCGCGCTGACCTTCAGCGCCTCGGCCAGCTGTGCGGACGAGACGTACGGCGCGTCCGTCACGATGAGATAGCCGATGATCCGGCCGTCCATCCGGGCGCTGCCGACCGCCTCCCACAGCAGCCCCATCTCCTCCACGAACGACGCGCGCCCCCAGCCGTGTTCGACCTCGCCGCTCCGCCCCATGCGGTCCTCCGCTCTCCGACCCTCGCACCTGAGCTTTCATCTCAGATTAAAAGTTCTAGACGTTTTTCATTGACAGGCTCTTCGCGCGAGGCTCAGTATCCCTGGTACGCGTCACCGGCACCACCGACATGGAGCCCCCGCAGCCTGCTTCGGGGCTCGACCGCATTCTCCCCTGGAGCCGTCTTGCGTCGATACAGCCTGCTCACGACTGGTGCGGCGGCGGCTCTCGCCGCGGTACTCGGCGCCGCCGGATGCGCGGGCCAGGGCAGCCGCATCAGCACGCCCGAAGGCGGCTACTCCGTCGCCACCACCGAGCCGGACCATCTCACGCCGGGCCGTACGGTGACCTCGATGGACCCGATCCACGCCCTGTTCGCCCCGCTGGTCACGGTCCGCGACTCGGGGAAACTCGCGTACGTCCAGGCCCGCTCCGTCACCTCCCGCGACTCGCGGCACTGGACCATCCGGCTCCGCCCCGGCTGGACCTTCCACAACGGCGAGCCGGTGACCGCGCGCAGCTACGCCGACGCCTGGAACCACGCCGCCTACGGACCCAACGCCTGGTCGACCAACGGCCAGCTCTCCGGGATCGAGGGCTACGCGGCGCTCAATCCCCAGGGCAAGAAGAAGCCGGCACGGCACACACTGTCCGGCCTGCGCGTCGCGGGCCGCTACACGCTGAAGGTCACGCTCCGCGCGCCGGACAGCCAATTCCCGTACCAGCTCACCGACAACCAGGGCGCATTCTTCCCGCTGCCCGAAGCCGCCTTCACCGATCCGCGCGCCTACGACCGCCGGCCTGCGGGCAACGGACCGTTCCGGATGACGGCCGCCTGGAAGCGGAACCGGGGCGCCACCCTCACCGCGTACCGGGGCTACAAAGGGCCCGAGCCCGCAGCCGACGGTCTCACGTTCAAGAGCTACACCGACATGAGCACCGCCTACACCGATGCGCTGGCCGGGAACACCGATGTACTCGCCGTGCCTCCCGACAAGTTCGGCCAGGTGCGCCGCGACTTCCCCGGCCGGGTCCACCGCTACGAGGCCCCCTCCATGGAACTGCTCAGTCTGCCCCTGTACGACAAGCGGTTCCGTGACGTGCGCCTGCGCCGGGCGCTGTCCCTGGCCATCAACAGGAAGGCCGTCAACAAGGCGATGTACGGCGGCCTGAACACGCCCGCCACCTCCCTCGTCCCACCCGCAGAGGTCGGTGCCGACACGGGCGTGTGCGACGACTGCCGCTACGCCCCCCGGCGCGCCCGCGAGCTGCTGCGGCAGGCGGGCGGCTGGCACGGACCGCTCGTCCTCACCTACCCGGGCGGCCTCGGCCTGGACGAGCTGTACCGGGCGCTGGCCAACCAGCTGCGGCAGAACCTCGGCATCGACGGCGCCCGCGCGCAGGCGACCGCCGACTGGGCGGAGTTCTCCGACAAGGTCTACGGCAAGAAGCTCTCGGGCCCCTTCTACGGTCACTGGGGCGCGCTCTACCCGAGCATGCAGAACACCCTGCGCGGCATCTTCACCAAGTCGGGCGACTGCTGGACGTGCAGCTTCTACAGCCACCCGGACGTCGACAAGCTGCTGGCCCGCGCCGACTCCAGCACTTCACCCCGCCGTGCCGCCTCCCTCTACAACGCGACACAGCGCAGGATCCTCACGGACTTCCCGACCATCCCGCTGTTCTACGGCAGCTACGTCTACGCCGCGACGGAACGGCTCTCCGGGGTGGCCATCGGCCCGTTCGGCCTGCGACTGGAACGCGTCGGGACGCACTCCTGACCACGACACCCCTCCTGCCCCCTTCTCTCCCTTGCCGCAGATCCCCGTCCTTCCGTCGAGAAAGCGAGAGCCCACCGCCATGGCGACCGTCACTCCCCGTACCGCCCCGCCGGAAGCGGACGGGCCGCGCTCCTGGGTCGAAGCGACCCGATCGGTACCCGCGACGGACCACTATCCGGACGTCGACAGCCTGTTGGCCGGCTTCCGGTCCCTGGCCGCGAGCTACCCGGACCTGGTGGCCGAACGCCGCATCGGCACCTCGCGCCTGGGCGAACCGCTGTTCTGCTTCACCGTCTCGGAACACGACAGCGGCCCGCCCGAGTCCGCGCGCTCGGCCACCGGCGGTGAGGACTACGTCGTCGTCGGCGGGGTGCATCCCAACGAGCCGGTGGGCGGCGTCACCGTGCTGCACCTGGCCACCCGGCTGTGCGAGGACGCGGAGCTGCGCGCCCGGTTCGGGGCCGCCTGGCATCTGGTGCCCTGTATCGACCCGGACGGCGCCCGGCTGAACGAGGGCTGGTTCGGTGACCCCGAGAACAAGTACCTGTACGGGCGGCACTTCTACCGGCCACGCGGCGACGAGCAGATCGAGTGGACCTTCCCGTTCGCGTACCGGGACGCCTACTTCGACCGGGTGCTGCCCGAGACCCTGGCGCTGATGCGGCTGCTGGACGCCACCAAGCCGCGTTTTCTCACCACTCTGCACAACTGCGAGGCAGGCGGCGCCTACTACTACCTCAACCGCCCGGCACCCGCCCTGTACGCGCAGCTCACGGCGATCCCCGCAGCCGCCGGGATTCCACTGGCCACCGGCGAGCCGGAGGCCGCACACACCCCGCTCTACGCCCCCGGCATCCACGGCGCCATCGACATGCGCGCCGCCTACGACTACCTGGCCAGTCACGGCGGCGACCCGGCGGCCACCCTCGCGGGAGCGTCCAGCGCCGCCTACGCGGAGCCGTACGGCACCTTCTACTTCGTCGCCGAGGTCCCGCAGTGGTCCCACCCCGACGCCGAGGACGACTCTCCCGTCCCGGAGAGCTACCGCGAGGTGCTGCGGCTGCGCGCCGACGCGCTGGGTGAGGCGGGGGCGTTCCTGGAAGAGATCCTGAAGACGGCCGAACCGCACCTGACGATCGCCTCGCCGTTCCTGCGCGCCTCCCGCTCCTTCGTCCCCGGACTGCGCCGGCTCAGCGAGACCGAGACCCGCCGCGCCGACGGCCTCCCCGAGCGCCCCGCCACGGTCGCCGAGCGCTACTCCTGCCTCCAGTCGGCGCACAGCCTCCGGATGCGCTTCGGCGGGATGCTGCTGCGCGCGCTGGAGGCCGAGACCGGGGCGGGCACCGCACCCCGCGAGGTGCACGCCCTCCGGCGCGCGCTGCTGGAGCGGTACGACGCCTGGGCCGCGGAGGCCGCACCCGTGATGGGCACCTCCCTGCCGATCGCGACCCTGTCCGGGGTGCAGTACGCGGCGCTGCTCGCCGCCGCCGACCACGCCCGCACCGAGCAGCACCCCTCGCAGAGGCGGGAACCGCAATGACCTCGCTGCTGCTGCGCCGCCTGCTGGAGGCCGTGCTCGTCTTCTTCGGCGTCACCCTCGTCATCTACGTCATGGTGTACACGCTGCCGGGCGACCCCGTCAGTGCGCTGGCCGGCGACCGCCCGCTCACCCCGAGCGTCGTCGCGGCGCTGCGCGAACAGCACCACCTGGACGAACCCGTGCTCGCGCAGTACGGGCACTACCTGGCCGGGCTCTTCCACGGCGACCTGGGTGCCGACTTCTCGGGGGTCCCGGTGGCCGAGCAGATGGCGGACCGCTGGCCGGTGACCGTACGCCTCGCGCTGACCGCCTGGGGGGTCGAGGCCGTCGTCGGGATCGCGCTCGGCGTGCTGGCCGCGCTGCGGCGCGGCACGTGGACGGACCGTGCGGTGCTGGCCTTCACGACCGCGGCCGTCTCCGTACCGGTGTTCGTGCTCGGCTACACCGCGCAGGTGCTCCTCGGGGTGCGGCTTGGCTGGTTCCCCGTCGCGGGCGACAGCGCGGGGTGGCCCTCGGCGTACGTACTGCCCGCGCTGGTCGTCGCCGTGTTCGGGCTGGCGTCCGTCTCCCGGCTGGTGCGCGCCGAGGTCATCGACAACCTGAGCGCCGACTATGTGCGGACGGCGGCGGCCAAGGGCCTGTCGCGGCGCCGCACGCTGCTGGTGCACGTGCTGCGCAACTCGCTGCTGCCCGCCGTCACGTACCTGGCCGTCGACCTCGGGCTGCTGCTCGGCGGCACGGTCATCGTGGAGGGCGTCTTCAACCTCCCCGGCGTGGGCCAGCTCCTGTTCCAGGCGGTCCAGGCGCACACCGGGCCCACCGTGGTCGGCGTGGCCACCGCCCTGATCCTGGTCTTCCTCGCCGTGAGCGTGCTGGTGGACCTGCTCAACAGCCTCCTGGACCCGAGGATCCGCCGTGACTGAACCGATGAGGGCAACGAGCAGCGGCGGCGCGGCTTCCCCCACCGCCGTGCCGCCCGGCGGCCCCGCGGCCGACGAGCGGAAAGGCTCCCCCGGCGGCGTGTCCGCGGTGCCCTTCGCCGACCGGTCGGTCTGGCAACTGCTGCGCCGCAGCACCGTCTTCCTCGTCTCCGGCGGCGCGACGGTGGTGCTGCTCGTGATGGCCGTGTGGCCCGGCCTGTTCGCCGGCTGGTTCGGACACGGCGACCCCCGCTCCTGCGACCTGGACCACAGCGCCCAGGGCCCCGTTGCCGGGCACCCCCTCGGCTTCGACACGCAGGGCTGCGATCTGTACGCCAACGTCGTGCACGGCGCGGGTACCTCGATGGGCGTCGGACTGCTCGCGACCGGGTGCAGCCTCGCGCTCGCGCTGCTGCTCGGCTGCCTGTCCGGAATGGCGGGCCGGGTGGTGGACAGCGTGATCGCGCGGCTCACGGATGTCTTTCTGGGCTTCCCTTTCCTGCTCGGCGCGATCGTGGTGCTCAGCAGCGTGACCACGCGCAACATTCCGACCGTCGCCGGGGTGCTCGCACTGTTCGGCTGGCCGCCGATGACCCGGGTGGTGCGTGCCTCCGTCCGCTCGGCGAGGGAGGCCGACCACGTGCTGATGGCCCGCAGCATGGGCGCGGGCACCGGATGGGTGGTCCGGCGGCACGTCCTCCCGCACATCCTCACGCCCGTGCTCGTGCTGGCTTCCATCACCGTGGGCAGCGTGGTGGTCGCCGAGGCCGGACTGACTTTCCTCGGTGTGGGGATGCAGGCGCCCGCCATCTCCTGGGGGCTGCAACTGGCCACGGCGCAGAACAGCTTCGAGGCCCACCCCCACCTGCTGCTGTTCCCAGGACTGTTCCTGTCCGTCACGGTGTTCGCGCTCATCGCCTTCGGCGACTCGGTCCGCGACGCCCTCAACCCGAGGACCCGGTGACCATGGCTGACGGCGAGAGCGGCAGCACACGTGAGGTCGGGCACGACCCGCAGCCCCACGGCGGCGTACGCGTGCCCGTGCTGGAGGTCGAGGACCTGAACGTCGAGCTGCTGCGCCCCGGCGGCACACCGCACCTGGCCGTGGAGCGGGTGTCGTTCACGCTGTACGAGGGCGAAACCCTGGCCCTGATAGGCGAGTCGGGGTCGGGAAAGAGCCTCACCGCGATGGCCGTGCTCGGGCTGCTGCCCGGCAACGTACGCGCGAGTGGAAGCGCCCGCTACCGGGGCACCGACCTGCTGACGCTGCCCGAGGCCGGGCTCCGCGCCCTGCGCGGCAAGCATGTGGCCACCGTGTTCCAGGACTCGCTCTCCGCGCTCAATCCGACCCTCACCGTCGGTTTCCAGATCGCCGAGGTGCTCCGCGTGCACCGCGGCCTCAACCGCCGCGCCGCGCGCGCCGCCGCCGTCGAACTGCTCGACCGGGTGCGCATTCCGGACCCCGCGCGGCGCTACGGCGACCACCCCCATCAGTTCTCCGGCGGCATGCGGCAGCGCGCCATGATCGCGATGGCCGTCGCGCTCGGTCCCGATGTACTCATCGCGGACGAGCCGACCACCGCCCTCGACGTCACCGTGCAGGCGCAGATCATGGAGCTGCTGGCAGAGCTGCGCGAGGAGCACCGGTCGGCCCTGCTGCTCATCACCCACGACCTGGGGCTCGCTGCCGGCACGGCGGACCGGGTGGCCCTGATGTACGCGGGCCGCATCGTCGAACAGGCCCCGGCCGTGCCGCTGTACGAGCGCCCGGCGCACCCGTACACCCGCGGCCTGCTGAACGCCGTGCCCTCGCTCGACGCGCCTGTCGGCGGGCTGGTTCCGGTGCCGGGCGCCCCGCCGGCGCCGGGTGCCTTCCCCGGCGGCTGCGTCTTCCACCCGCGCTGTCCGTCGGCGCGTGACCGCTGTGCCACGCAGCGGCCCGAGCTGGAGGCCGGCTCCGACGGCCGCACGGCCGCCTGCCACTACCCCCTGAACCCCCTCGACCCGCCGGGCCCGCAGCGCCCGTACCTCCCGAAGAATCCCTACGGCCCGCAGGAGGCGCCCCGTGCCTGAGACGACCGACGGTGTCGCCCCTCCCCCGGACGCCACGACGGCCCCTTCCAAGGCCCCGGGCACCTCACGGAACGCCGGGGTGCCGCTCCTGGAGGCCCGCAACCTCGTCAAGCACTATCCGGCTCGCGGCTTCCGGGTCGGCCGCCGCTCCCCCGCCGTGCGAGCCGTGGACGGCGTCGACCTCGTGCTCGCCGAACGGTCCACGCTCGGCCTGGTGGGCGAGTCGGGCTGCGGCAAGTCGACGCTGGTGCGGCTCCTGATGGCGCTGGAGCGGCCCACCTCGGGCCAGGTGCTGCTCGACGGTGAGGAACTTCTCGCGCTGCCGGCCGCCGAACGGCGCCGCCGCAGGCGCGGCATCCAGATGGTGATGCAGGACCCGTACGGCAGCCTCGACCCCCGGATGACCGCCGAAGAACTGGTACGCGAGCCTTTGGACATCCACCGCGATCCGGCCGACGCGCGGGCCCGCTCGCGCCAGGCGCTGGAGGCGATGGAGCTGGTGGGGCTCGACCCCGCGCACGCCGGGCGCCGCCCGCACCAGTTCTCCGGTGGCCAGCGGCAACGGCTCGGCATCGCACGAGCGCTGGTGCTACGGCCCCGGGTGCTGGTGTGCGACGAGCCGGTCTCCGCACTGGACGTCTCGGTCCAGGCCCAGGTCGTCAACCTTCTGCGGGACCTGCAGCAGGAGTTCGGTCTCGCACTCGTCTTCATCGCGCACGATCTGGCGGTGGTACGTCAGATGGCCGACGAGGTCGCGGTGATGTATCTCGGCAGGATCGTCGAACGCGCCGCACGCGACACCGTCTTCGGGCATCCCGCGCACCCCTACACCCGGGCGCTGCTGTCCTCCGTGCCCGACCCCGACCCGCGCAGGCGGGGCCACAGCTCCCGCCTCGTACTGGCGGGCGACCCGCCCAGTCCCAGCAACCCGCCGGGCGGCTGTCCGTTCCACACCCGCTGCTGGAAGACGCAGGACCGGTGCCGCACCGAGATCCCTCCTCCCGAGCCCCGCACCGGTGCACACCGCTCGGTCGCGGCCTGCCACTTCCCCGAGACGTGAGCCCCCGAGGGGCTGACGGACCGGCCCGCACAGCCCGGACCGCGCCCCTCCCCGCACCCGAGAACCCCGCATCCGCCGACTGCCACGCCCGTCGGTGAACTGCCGCCAGGAGCCCCCATGCTGCAACAGAAGATCTTCGAGGTGGAGGACCCCGCCGCCGTCCGCGGGATGATCGCCGCCCATTCCTGGGCCACACTCGTCAGCCACCCGGACGACAGCGACCCCGTCGTCTCCCATCTGCCGGTGCTCGTGGAGCCGCAGGAGACGGCCGGGCCCGCGCCGCAGGACGCCGGCGCGGAGCGCGCTCTGGACGCCGGCCGCATCGTCGTCACCGGGCACCTGGCGCGTACCGACGCCGACGTGCACCGGCTCGGCAGTCTCCCGGTGGTGCTCCTCGTGCAGGGGCCGCACGGCTACGTCTCGCCTGTCTGGTACGAGGAGACGCCGCACGTGCCGACATGGAACTTCGTCGTCGCCCACCTGTACGGCCGCCCCCAGGTGCTCGGGCCCGAGGAGACCTACCAGGTGCTGACGGAGACCGTGGACCATTTCGAGTCGCGCTTTCCGCAGCCCTGGAAACTGTCCCAGGCCGGTGCATACGCGCAGCGGATCGCGCCCGGCGTCACCGGGTTCCGGCTGGTCGCCGACCGCGTCGTGGCCAAGGCGAAGCTGAGCCAGGACGAGAGCGCCGAGGTGGCGGCCCGGGTGGCCGACGCACTGGAGAGGCCCGACCAGCCCTGGTCCAACCCCGCACTCGCCCGCGCCATGCGCAACGCCCTTCGGAGGCCGTCGTGACCGACCCGCACGAGCACGCACAACCGCACAGCACCGCCCCGGACACCCGCGCCTGCGCGCACGGTCCCGCTCCGCGCCTGCTGCGCCGGGTCCGGTTCCCCGGTGGTGCGGGTCTGTACGACGTGGCACTCGGCCGGGGCAGGGTCGCCGGGGTCCGTCCGCACGACCCGGGTGCTGTGCCCACGTCCGGCGAGGAGCACGCCCCCGACCTCGACGGCAGGGTACTGATCCCGGGGCTGTGGGACGCCCATGTGCACCTCGGACAGTGGGCGACGGCCAGGCGCCGGCTGGACGTCTCCGGCACCGCCTCGGCCCAGGAGACCGTGCGCGCCGTCCGTGAGGGCGCCGCCGCGCTGCCGCCCGGCGAACTGGTCACCGGCTACGGCTTCCGGGACGGCCTGTGGCCCGACGCCCCGCACAAGCGTCTGCTCGACGCGCTGCCCGAGGCCCGGCCCGCCCTGCTGATCAGCGCTGACCTGCACACCGCGTGGCTCAACTCGGCCGGGCTCGCCCTTCTCGGACAAGGCGGCCACCCGACCGGGGTGCTGCGCGAGGGCGCCGCCATGCGTGCCGTCGCGCAGCTGTCCAGCGTGCCCGCCGGGACGCTGGACGGCTGGGTGGCGGACGCCTGCGCCGCCGCCGCGCGGCGCGGGGTGACCGGTGTCGTGGACTTCGAAGTCGCCGACAACGTCACCGACTGGGAGCGCCGCGCGGCCGGCGCCCCGCCGCTGCTGCGGGTCGTCTCGGCGGTCTACCCGGAACACCTGGAGGCGGCCGTGGCCCGCGGCCTGCGCACCGGCAGTCCGCTGGCCCCGCTGGTGGAGACGGGCCCCCTGAAGTTGTTCACGGACGGCTCGCTCAACACGCGTACCGCGCTGTGCCACGCTCCCTATCCGGGCCTGGATCCGGCGGCCCCCGAGGCGTACGGGCTGGCCAGGACGGTCGGTGACGACCTCGTCACCGCGCTGCGGACCGCGTCCAGGCACGGTCTGGAGCCGGCCGTCCACGCCATCGGTGACCGCGCCAACCAGCTCGCGCTGGACGCCTTCGCCGCAGTGGGCTGCCGCGGCCGCATCGAGCACGGCCAGCTCGTGCGCACCGAGGACTTCGGCCGGTTCGCCGAACTGGGCCTCACGGTCGGCGTGCAGCCCTCGCACGCGGTCGACGACCGCGACGTGGCCGACCAGCACTGGGCGGGCCACACGGCGCGCGCCTTCGCCTACGCCGCGCTGCTCGCCGCGGGAGCCCGTCTGGAGCTGGGCTCGGACGCGCCGGTTGCTCCCCTCGACCCGTGGCTGAGCATCGCCAACGCGGTCGCCCGCACCGATGACCGGCGCCCGCCCTGGCACCCCGAGCAGCGACTCACCCCGGCTCAGGCGCTGGCGGCCTCCACCGGCGCGCAGTCAGGGATATCGGCAGGCGCCCCTGCCGACCTGGCGGTCCTGGACGCCGATCCCCTGACGGCCGACGACGCCACGCTCCGCCACCTTCCCGTGCACGCGACCCTGCTCGCGGGGGCCTGGACGCACAGGGAGGGCTAGCGTTCGGCTTGGTCTGCCGACGTGGCTCCCACGAGCGCGGCAGCCATGGGTAGTCATGCGCAGCCGCCATGAGGGCGCTCCAGCCCGGCTGGGAGCGGAGCGTCAGCGCAGCCCCCAGAATTCCCGCAGTGCGCTCTCGGTGAGCACGTCCTGGGGCTCTCCTTCCCCGATCGCCCTGCCGTCCAGCAGCAGGACGCAGTGATCGGACTCCCTGGCCGCGGCAAGGTCATGCGTGGCGTGGACCACTGTCGTGCCCTCTGCGGCGACGTCGCGCATCACGGTCGCGATGCTCTCCCGGGCGGCCACGTCCAGCCCCGTGGTGGGCTCGTCCAGCAGGATGAGGCCAGCCTCCTGCGCCAGCCCCTGGGCCACGAGAACCCGTTGCCGCTGGCCTCCCGACAGTTCGCCGAGCTGCCGGGAGGCCAGCTCACGGATGCCGAGGCGCTCCATGCTGTCGTCGACGGCACGCCGGTCCTCGGCGGTGAGCCGTCGCCAGGGACCCCGGTGGGCCCAGCGGCCCATCGCCACCGTCTCGCGGACGGTGAGCGGCAGCGCGTCGGATACGGCGCTGCGCTGCACGACGAAACACGGACGGAACGAGCGGCTTCGCTCGATGGTGCCGGAGGTGGGCGGGTGCACGCCGGCCAGCACGCTCAGCAGAGTCGACTTCCCCGAGCCGTTCGGCCCGACGACGGCCGTGATCGCCGACTGCGGTACGGCGGCGGTGAGTTGGTGCAGGGCCGGTCGGCGGGCGTACCCGGCGGCGATGTTGCGGAGCGAGACCTCGCAGGTGGTCACGGAAGCATGCCCTTCGCAGAAGTTGCTATGAAAATCGTTTTCATTATAGTCTGCGGGACATGGAGTGGTTGACCGGCCCGTTCGAAGTGGCCTTTGTCCAGCGGGCTCTGTGGAGCGGGATCCTGGTCTCCTTGATCTGCGCCACTACGGGCACCTGGGTCGTGCTGCGCGGCATGACCTTCCTCGGCGACGCCATGTCGCACGGGATGCTGCCGGGGGTGGCTCTCGCCTCGTTGTACGGCGGCAACCTGTTGGCCGGCGCCGCCGTCAGCGCCGCTGTGATGGCGGGCGGAGTGACCGTATTGGGACGTTCGCGCCGGATCTCCCAGGACACGGGCATCGGCTTGCTGTTCGTAGGGATGCTGTCGCTCGGCGTGATCATCGTTTCGCGGTCCCAGTCGTTCGCCGTGGACCTCACCGGGTTCCTCTTCGGTGACGTACTGGCGGTGCGCGAACAGGACCTGGTGAACCTCACCGTCGCGCTGGGCGCGGCCACGCTCGTCTCCGTCCTGGGCTACCGGTCCTTCCTGGCCCTTGTCTTCGACGAACGCAAGGCCCACACCCTCGGGCTGCGTCCCCGCCTGGCCCACGGGGCACTGCTGGGGCTGGTCACCCTCGCCATCGTCACGTCCTTCCATGTGGTGGGCACGCTGCTGGTGTTCGGGCTGCTGATCGCTCCGCCGGCGGCAGCGCTGCCGTGGGCGCGCCGGGTGCCGGCGGTCATGTGCGGTGCCGCACTCTTCGGCGTCAGCGCGACCTTCGTGGGGCTGCTCCTGTCCTGGCATCTGCGGACGGCGGCCGGAGCGACGATCGCCGCCGTCGCCGTACTGCTCTTCTTCCTCTCCGCCTCCGCCGCCGGCCTGCGGCGCCGCTGGGCGAAGGTCGCACGGCCTCTCGCAGCACTCGAAACGTGAAGGGAACACGAACACCGGTCATGACCTGGAACCACAAGAAGTCCGCGACCGCCTCCGCGGCCACCCTGGCTCTGGGGCTCCTGCTCCTGGGCTGCACCGACAGCGAGCAAGGGGCGGAAGGGAAGGGCGAGGGGAAGTCCACGTCCTCCTCCAAGCCGCACGGCTACATCGCGGGAGCACAGGAGGCCGCGGAGCAGCAGTCCCGTCTCGTCCTCGGTGACAGCGCGAGCGGCACCACTCAGGCGCTCGACCTCATCCAGGAGAAGACCAAGCCGCTGGGCCGCATGCCCAAGGGGGCCCGACTGCTCACCGACGGCCGGTTCGCCTACGCCGCCTCCGGCGGCGGTGCGAAGGTCTTCGACAGCGGCGCCTGGATGGTCGACCACGGTGACCACGTGCACTACTACCGCGCCAAGATGCGCGAGGTCGGCACCGTCCGGGGGAAGAAGCCGGAGCACGTCCACAGCAGCCCCTCGCTCACGGCGCTCACCTTCGCCGACGGCAAGACGCGCCTGCTGGACCACGCTCAGCTGGAGAAAGGCCTCATCAAGACGACCGCGACGCTCGACAGGGCCGCCGCGGGACCCGTCGTGCCCCTCAAGGACGAGGCGCTCGTCCCGGCCGCCGGGCCCGGCGGGAAGACCGTGGTGGAAGTACGTGACCGGCATGGCAGGAAGAAGACGACCTTGCCCGAGAAGTGCCCGGACCTCCGCGGTGCGGCGGTGACACGGACCGGTGCCGTCTTCGGGTGCGCTGACGGTGCGCTGTTCGTCTCCGAGAAGAAGGGACGGCCTCACGGCGAGAAGATCCCCTTCGGCCGGAAGGTCCCCGACAAGGAACGTCCCGCCTCCTTCCAGCACAGATCTCTGGGTTCCACACTGACGGCAAAGGCGGGCAAGAGGGGCGTGTGGGTCCTCGATGTGCCCCACCGTGAGTGGAAGCTGGTCGAAACCGGTCCGGTGACAGCGGTGAACAGCGCCGGAGAGGGAACACCACTCCTGACTCTGGACGGCTCCGGCACGCTCACGTCCTACGAGACATCCAGTGGAAAGCGGATCGCCGGCAAGAAGCTCCTGTCCCGGAAATCCGTCGGCAACGCTCCGCAGCCGGTGATCGAGGTCGACGCGAACCGCGCCTACGTCAACGACGCGTCGGCGAAAAAGATCTACGAGATCGACTACAACGACGACCTGCGCAAGGCCCGTTCGTTCTCCCAGGACTCCGTCCCCTCCGTCATGGTGGAGACGGGGCGGTGAGCGCCGCCACAAACTCTGCGCCACCTCGGCTCCGCGGCGCACTGCCCGGTGCCGCCCTGCTCGTCTGCGCTGTGCTCGCCTGCGTGACGGGATGCTCCGGATCGACGGGCGGGCGGCCCACCGTCGTGGTCACCACCAACATCCTGGGCGACATCACGCGCCAGATCGTCGGTGACGAGGCCGAGGTGAAGGTGCTCATGAAGCCGAACGCGGACCCCCATTCCTTCGGCGTCTCGGCTGCCGAAGCCGCCGAGGTCGAGAGCGCGGACCTGGTTGTGTACAACGGACTGGGCCTGGAGGAGAACGTGTTGCGGCACGTCTCGGCCGCCAAGGAGTCGGGCGTTCCCACGCTCGGTGTCGGCAAGGCGGTCGACCCGCTCACCTACCAGGCCGACGAGACAGCGGGCCGGCCCGACCCGCATTTCTGGACCGACCCGTACAGGGTGCGCAAAGCGGTCCGCCTCATCGGGGAGAAGGTGGCCGAGGAGGTCGACGGCGTCGACAAGAAGGCCATCGCCTCGCAGACCAGCGACTACGGGGACAGGATCCGGCGCCTGAGCGGGCAGATGAAGGAGAGCTTCGCGGCCATACCGGAAGAGCGCCGCAAGCTGGTGACCAACCACCATGTCTTCGGATACCTGGCCCAGCGGTTCCGTTTCCAGGTCGTGGGCGCGGTGATCCCGAGCGGCACCACCTTGGCCTCGCCCAGCGCCGCTGACATGAAGTCTCTGGCCACGACGATCGACAAGGCGGGCGTCAAGGCGATCTTCGTCGATTCCTCGCAGCCGGACCGCCTGGCACGCGTCCTCAAGCGGGAGAGCCATGTCGATGTCGCGGTGATCCCCCTCTTCTCCGAATCGCTGACGGAGAAGGGCAAGGGCGCCGCCACCTATCTCCAGATGATGCGCTCCAACACCAAGGCCATCGAACGAGGACTCACGAAGTCCTGACAGCGGTCCGACGCAGCACCGCTCCACCTACCGCATCCGCGGACGAAGAAGGGAATTTCCATGGCCGTCAGGTCACGTACGAAGAGAGCCGCAGCAGCCGTAACCGCTCTGTTCGCCACCTCAGCCGTTGTCACGGCGTGCGGCTCGGAGGACACGGACAAGTCGTCCTCGAAAGCTCGTGAGAAGCCCGCTGCCGCAGCTGTCGAACAGCCCCTGGTCGCCACCCACGACGGCGGGATATACGTACTGGACGGCCAGTCCCTGAAGATAGCTGGGGACGTGCCGCTTCCTGGCTACAACCGGGTGAACCCGGCCGGGGACGAGGAGCACATCATGGTGTCGACCTCCCAGGGTTTCCGGGTTCTCGACGCGAGCCGCCAGAAGATGACCGGCACGCTGTTCAAGGGCGCGGAGCCCGGGCACGTGGTACTGCACGCCGGACACACGGTCCTGTTCACCGACGGCACGGGAAAGGCGACGGTACTCGATCCGGCCGACCTCGGTAAGAAGAAGCCCGAGGCCGAGACCCACACCTCGCCCTCCCCGCACCATGGTGTCGCGATCAAGCTGAAGAACGGGGAGCTCGTCTCCACCCTCGGCACCGAGAAGGAGCGCAAGAGCATCGTCGTCACCGACAAGAACGGCAAGGAGATCGCCCGGAACGACAAGTGCCCGGAGGTCCACGGGGAGGCGACCGCGAAGGACGAGACGGTGGTCGTCGGCTGCGAGGACGGCGTCCTGGTCTACAAGGACGGGAAGATCAGCAAGGTCGACAGCCCCACCGACTACGGCCGGATCGGTCACCAGAAGGGGCACGAGGACTCCGCCGTCGTCCTCGGCGACTACAAGCAGGACCCCGAAGCCGAGCTCGAACGTCCCGAGAAGGTCTCTTTGATCGACACGAGGACGGGCAAGATGAAGCTCGTGGACCTGGGGACCAGCTACAGCTCCAAGTCACTGGCGCGCGGCCCGCACAGCGAGGCCCTCGTACTGGGTACGGACGGGAAGATCCATGTCATCGACCCCGAGGCCGGAAAGGTGACCAGGACCGTCCCCGTGCTGGGGAGGTGGAGCGAGCCCATGGACTGGCAGCAGGCCCGCCCCGAGATCCTCGTACGCGGCGGGACGGCGTTCGTCACCGACCCCGAGAACAAGAAGATCTACGCGGTGGACCTCAAGTCCGGGAAGAAGAAGGCCACCGGCACCTTCCCCAAGAAGCCGAACGAGCTCGCAGGGGTGACCGCCGCACACTGACCCCGCACGCTCCGGCGACGTCTCCGCCTGGCCTGCCTGGCCTTGTCACGGTTCTTCCGCGACGGCCTCGCGGGGCGTCGCCGTGGCTCGTCTGCGCCGGAAAACCACCACGCCGCACGCCACGAAAAGAAGAGCGGCGACCGCGGCCACACCGTAGGCGGTCCGCTCGGCGAACAGTCGTGCCAGCACTTCGAGCGCGCCGACTCCAGCGGTCGCGTACAGCAGCGCCCATCCCGCTCCGCCGATGAACAGCGCGGGCAGATAGCGCGACAAGGGCATGCGCATGGTGCCCGCGAGGAAGTTGGCGGCGGTCTGGAATCCCACGGTCAGGAAGGAGACGGCCACCACCGGCGCGCCCCACCGGTGGACGGCTCGTTCGGCGCGCCGGAACGTGGGCGAGGACATCCGCCCGGCGAGCCTGCTGCGCCTGGTGCCGGCAGCGGCGAGCCGTCCGAGAGCGAACGTGCCGCCGGCTCGCAGAAGAACGATGGCGTAGAGGCCAGCAGCCGTGAGCGCGATCCTATCCACGGCGCCTCGCCCCCGGTGCCGGGCCGTGGTCCGCTCTCCCCGGCCGCACCACCCGGTCCCGCGACTTCCGCCACGGCGATCCCGCGAGAGTCACGAACCTGGCCTCCATGTATCAACATCCGGGCACCGTGTTCCAGAACGACGTCCCACCAGAACGACCCGGTACCGCCAGGTTAACCGAACGCTCGTTGTACCGGTCCACCGCGCTGCGCAGCTTCGAGGGGCCGGCGGTACGCCACGGTCCCGGCGGGTGGACTGCAGAGCGCCGGCGCGCGCCACGAGGCCCGTCCACTGCCAAGACAGCGGATAACCAGGTGCGTCCGCAAAGGGGTGTCCGGCACCCTGAGCGCCTATGAGCGGCAATCCGCAAGATGCTCAGCAGCGTGCCCGCCACGTGCGCATCTCCAAGTACCTCGCCCGCCACCTGCGTCACGACCCGCAGCGCATCGGGCTCGTGCTGGACGCCGCTGGCTGGGCCGGCACCGAGGCGCTGCTCGCAGCGGCCGCGGCGGACGGTTTCCCCTTCACCCGGGGCGAGCTGGAGGCCGTGGTCGCCGGAAACGACAAGCAGCGCTACGCGTTGTCCTGCGACGGCAGCCGTATCCGCGCGAACCAGGGCCACACCGTGGCGGTCGAGCTGGACCTGCCCGCGCTGCCGCCTCCGCCTGTGCTCTTCCACGGCACGACACCGCGCTTCCTGGCAGCGATCCGCGACGAGGGGCTGCTGCCGATGGCCCGCCACGCCGTGCATCTGTCGCCCGACCCGGAGACCGCGACCCGTGTGGGCGCCCGCCGCGGCAGGGCCGCCGTGCTGACCGTCGCCGCCGGGTTGATGCACGAAAGAGGCCACACGTTCCGGCGCAGCGCGAACGGTGTGTGGCTCACGGAGGCCGTCCCGCCGGGCTACCTCACCTTCCCGGACCCTCATCGGCACTCGCACGGCGCCTGACCCCCGTCTTCGCCCCACCGACTCGCGCCCCGCCGCGCGGGCTCCCTCGGCCCGGCGGACACGGTCGGGAGCCGGCCCCCATGTGTCAGGGGCCGCCTTCACGTACCGGGAGCACCAGTGGCACAGCCGTGGCCGGGTGCGGACGCACCTCGACCGGGTACCGGTAGACCCGGGTGAGCAGCTCGGGGGTCAGGACGGTTCCGGGCGGGCCGGTGGTGACCAGGTGCCCTGCGTCGAGGAGAGCGACCCGGTGTGCGTAGGCGGCGGCAAGGTTCAGGTCGTGCAGCACGATCGCGACAGCGTCTCCGCGGGCGGCCCGGGCACGGCACAGGGCGAGTACCAGTTCCTGGTGGCGGAGGTCCAAGGCGGCCGTCGGCTCGTCCAGCAGCATGAGCGGGGTGCGCTGCGCGAGCACCCGGGCCAGGGCGACGCGGGCGCGTTCACCTCCGGAGAGGCCCGAGAACGGACGGGCCGCGAACCCGCCGACCTCCGTCTCGGCCATGGCCGCGGCGACGGCCTCGTCGTCCTCGTCCTCCTCGGGGGTGCCCGCCCACGGGGCGCGGCCCATGCGCACGACCTCCTCGGCGGTGAACGGGAACGCCAAGGTCGCGGCCTGCGGCAGGACGGCGCGGCGGACAGCCAGTTCGCGGGGCGTCCACCGGTCCACGGGACGCCCGGCGAGGTGCAGCGTGCCGCCCGTCGGCGGGAGGTCCCCGGCGAGCGCGGCCAACAGGGTGGACTTGCCGGCGCCGTTGGGGCCGACGAGGGCGAGGAGCTCACCTGCCGAGAGGCTCAGGTCCACTCCGCCGAGTACCTGGCGGCCGCCCAGCCGCACGTCGGCCGCGCGTGCCTCGGCGAGGCACTCACCGGCGGTGGGGCGCAGCCGGGTCAGGTCCTGGCGGCGTCGGCGGGACAGTGCCGTTCTCGGCATGGACTTCCTCCGGTCGGGAGCGGGCTGTGGGCAGCGGTCGTCAGGGGCGTCGTGGCCGGGGAACGGGAGGGGGAAGTGGGGCGGGAACAGCGGGCGAAGGGCGGCGCCAGCCGCGGCTCAGGCCCATCCGCCCTGTCGCCGCCGGGTCCTGCGCAGCAGCCAGAAGAAGAAGGGGCTGCCGAGCAGCGCGGTGAGAACCCCGAGGGGCAGCTCGGCGGGCTGGGCCACGGTACGAGCCGCCAGGTCGGCGCCGACCAGGACGACGGCACCACCCAGGGCGCTGCCGGGGACGAGGAAGCGGTGCCCGGGGCCGGCGGCCATCCGCAGCAGGTGGGGAACGACCAGGCCGACGAAGGTGATGATCCCGGCGACCGCCACCGCTGCGGCGGTCAGCAGTGCGACCAGCAGGATCAGTACGAGGCGCAGCCGTTCGACGTCCACGCCCAGATGCCGGGCGGGCCGCTCGCCCAGTGCCAGCAGGTCCAGGCGACGCGAGTGGAGCGGCGCGACGAGCAGCCCGGCGAGTGCGCAGGGCAGCACGGCCAGCACCTTGGGCCAGGTCGCCTGGGCGAGGGAGCCGAGTTGCCAGAAGGTGATCTGGCTGATCTGGGCGTTGTCGGCGAGGAACACGCACAGGCCGATAAGCGCGCCCGCGAACGCGTTGACGGCGATGCCGGTGAGGATCAGGGTGACGACCTCCGTGCGGCCACCGGCCCGGGCCAGCACGTACACCAGCAGCACCGTCGCCAGTCCCGCGACGAACGCGCAGGCGGTCACCGTCCAGTTGCCGAGGAACGACAGCCCCAGTGCGATGGAGGCGACCGCGCCGACGGCGGCTCCCGAGGAGATGCCGATGACGCCGGGTTCGGCGAGCGGGTTGCCGAACACCCCCTGCATCAGGGCGCCGGCGCAGCCCAGCGCGGCGCCGACGAGCACGGCGAGGACCACCCGGGGCAGCCGGACGTTCCACAGCACGCTCTCGGCGACGCGGTCCGGCTGCCGACCGCCCAGCCCGGCCCGGTGCAGCAGCGAGCCGAGCACGTCGCCGACCGGTATGTCGTACGCGCCGATGCCCGCCGAGAGCAGCGCCAGCGCCACCAGTGCGGCGGTGAGCGCGACGGTCAGCACCAGGGCCACCCCACGCCGGGCCGGTGCTCTTCGGGGGGCTGCTTCTGCTGGAGGTGGCGCTGCCCCGGTGCCCCGCACGGGTTCACGGCCGGTCACCTGAACCGTCATCCGGCCCCGCCCTTCGCGTGGATCCGGTCGGCCAGATCCTTCAGCACCTGGTCGGTCCTGGGGCCGTAGTTGAGCAGCACACCGTCGTCGACGGCAGCAACACGGCGGTCTGCTCCCGCGGGTGTCTCGGCGACGCCGGGGATCTTCAGCAGGCCGTCCACCCCGCCCACGGACTCCAGCCCCTTGGTCATCACCAGGATGACGTCGGGCGCCGCCTTGGCGAGCGCCTCGCTGGTGATCGCCGTGAAGTCCTTCTTCAGCCCGGACTCCTTGCCCGCGTCCACGCCACCGGCTGCCTCGATGAGCGAGGAGGCGCCGGAGCGCGCACCGCCCAGCAGGTAGACGGACGCGGAGCCACGCAGGTACAGAAAGGCAACACGTGGCCGGTCGGCGGGCTGCTCACGGTGGCCGCCGCCCTTGCCGGAGCCCGGCGAGGTGCCGGGTAGTCCGTCCCGTACCGCGTCGATGCGGGCGTCCGTGCGCTTGCGCAGCCTGTCCCCCGCCGCGCGCACGCCGAGCGCGCGGGCGACGTCGGCGATACGGGTGTCCACATCGCCCAGCTTGCGTGCCGGCCCGAGGACGACGAGCGGCACGCCCGCCTTGCGTATCTGGTCGACGGCCTCTGCGGGCCCCGTGGTGGTCTCGGCGAGCACCACGGTCGGCTTGAGGGACAGGACGCTTTCGGCCGACACGTCGTGGGCGCGGGTGACGACGGGCAGGTGCTCGGCCTGGGCGAAGGTCGCGGTGATGTCGCGGGCCACCACCTGTTTGCCGAGTCCGAGCGTGTGGACGATCTCGGAGAGGGAGCCGGTGAGCGGCACGATCCGCTTGGCGCTGCTGACGGTCACGGTGCGCCCGTCGGCGGAGTCCACCCGCGCGGGCAGGCGGGGCACCGGGGCCGGGCCCGGGAGCGGTTCGAGGCGGTCGGCGCGTGTGGAGCCCACCGCACCGTGCTTGCCGTGACCTGCGCCCTGTCCTCCCGCCTCGCCACCGCATCCGGTGAGCGTGAGCGTGAACGCCAGCGCGAGAGCGGTGGCCGAAGCGGTGAACACACCCCGCGCTCGGAGTCGTCGATGCACGTCTGTGCCTTTCGCGCGTCGTGGGCCGACAGGCCTTCGGTCATGCCTTGTTCGTGCGGGCCGTGGTGCATGGGGCGCCATGTGTGTCGCGGCCGGGGTCCGCCTCGGGCCGGGCACCGGCCGGGGTCTGCGGGGTGGCGCGAGGGGCGCGCTTGCCCGTGGACGACCGTTGGGCCGGGGCTTCCGGAAGTGCCCAACGTAGCTTAGGTTAGCCTTACCTTAACCGCTAGCCCCGGGCAGTTGCCCGGGCATCGGGCGCCGCACGCTGCCCCGATTCCTCCGGCCGCCCCTGGAGTCGTACCGATGCGTTCGCGAACCCGGCACCGTCCCGGAGCGCGCCACATACCCGTCCTGCTCGCTGCCGTGCTGACCGCGACAGTCCTCACCGCTCCGGCCGTCGCCGCCGCGACCCCGGCCCTGGGCCCGGCGGCTCACGGCGCCACGTCGCGAGCGGCACCCACGGCACCGAAGGCCGGGCGGACCGTGTCGGGCGGCCGACTGGACTGGGGCATCAAGGCCTCGTTCCAGAGCTACGTCACCGGTCCCATCGCCCACGGGAGTTGGTCGCTGTCGGACGGCTCCACCACCACCGGGCAGAGCCGGTTCCGCTTCCACTCCGCACGGGGCACCTACGATCCGGCCCGCGGCACCTTCGACGCCTCCTTCTCCGGTGCGGTGCGGTTCACCGGCCACCGCAAGCCCGGCGGCGGCAACCAACTCGACCTGACCATCAGCCGACCCGCCGTCCGCGTCACCGCCGAGGGCAGGGCCACGCTGTACGCCGACATCCGCAGCAAGGCCAAGAGCACCGGCAAGGTCACCGTCTCCGACGGTGTCCCCCTGGCCTCCCTCGATCTCGGCAACGTCTCCATGCGGGGCGGCAAGAGCCCCCTCGCTCTCACCGACGTCCCGGCGAAACTGAGCGCGCAGGGCGCCAGTGCCTTCGCCGGCTACTACAAGGCGGGCACGTCCCTCGACCCCGTCACCCTCTCCACCGACCTCGTTTCAGGGGCCGCCGGGAAGAGCCGGCACGACGGGGACAGGGGCGGCGGAAAGCCGGAGCGGCACGACGACAAGGACGACAAGAAGGATCAGCCGAAGGGCAGCGTGCGGTTCTTTGACGCGGCCGTGGACTGGGGCGTGCGCCGCACCTTCCGCGAGTACGTCACCGGCTCCCTCACCAAGGGCCGCTGGAAGCTGTCCGGCGGGGCGCGGGACGGCGGCGCCGTCTTCCGCTTCCCGGCGGGCCACGGCGACTACCACCAGGAGAAGGGCTCGCTCGACGCCGCCTTCGACGGGGCCGTCCGCTTCACCGGGAAGCGCGTGGACCTCACACTCGACCACGTCCGCGTCCAGGTCGAGGACGGCAAGGGCACCCTCAGCGCCGACGTGACCCGGGGCGGGGCCGGCACGAAGAAGCGCCGGCAACTCGTCGGCTTCACCGCCCGGAAAGCCGCCTTGAAGCCGAAGGACGGGCTGGTGGAACTCACCGAGGCGCCGGCCGAGCTCACGGCTGAGGGCGCCGACGCCTTCGACGGGATGTACGCCAAGGGAACCCGCATGGACCCGGTGTCCCTCGCCGTGGCCCTCGACGAGAAGACGCGCCTCCCGTCGCTACCGGACCTGGGCACCGGCGTCGACACGGCCCACGGCAGCGCCGGCCGCGAGGGCGCGAAGGAGAGGCGGACCGCCCGGGCAGCAGACTCCTCGTCCTCCGCGCCCATCCCCCTGATCGTGGGCGGCACGTCAGCCGCGGTGCTCCTTGCAGCCGGGGCCGTGTATGTCACCGTCCGTCGGCGAAGGGCCCGCGCCCGGCCGTCCGCCGACGGCTGAGCCCTTCTGCCCAGGCTCTGTCGCCCCCGCTCCCCCACGAGATGACAGTCCCCGTCCCGCCCACCCCACCTTCGAGGAGACAGCGACCATGACCGTCAACGCCCGGACCGACACCGCCGGACGACCGCGACGACTCCGGCCTCGCGGCGGCGCCCTCGCGCTGGCCGCGGCCACGGCGACCGTCCTGGGCGTCACCGCCTCCGCGCTCCCCGCCCTCGCGGCACCGGGCCCCGCCCGCACCGGTGTGCCGGTGGCCGCCCCCGCCTCCGTTCCGCTCACGGACGGCACGCTGGACTGGGGCGTCAAGAAGTCGTTCCGCGACTACCTCACCGGCCCGATAGCCCACGGAAAGATCACCACCGCCGACGGCGCACGCACCAATGCCGACGGCACGTTCCGCTTCACCGACGGCTCCGGAAGCTACGACGCGGACTCCCACGCCGTGTCCTCCGCCTTCCACGGCAGCGTCCATCTGTACGGGCACGACGGTGCGCTGGACATCAAGCTGTCCGGGTTCTCGATGGAGACGAAGGGCAACACCGGCACGCTCACCGCCGACGTCGCCAACGGAACGGGAGAGGACGGCAGCGGGGAGCCCGAGGAGGTCCAGGAGGACGTGGCACTCGCCGACCTCGACCTGTCCGGGATCGAGCCCGGCTCGGGCCAGGACGGTGCGCTCACGTACTCCGACGTCCCCGCCACGCTCACCGAGGGCGGGTCCAAGGCCTTCGAGGGCTACTACCAGAAGGGCGAAAAGCTCGATCCGGTGTCCCTGAGCGTCACCCCCGACACCGGGAGCACCGACGGCTCCTCGGGCGGCGACGGCTCGGCCTCCGGAAGCGGCGGGAGCACGGACGGTGGTTCCCGGAGCGGCGGAGCGTCCGCCGGAGGAGCCGCGTCCACCTCGGGCGGATCCACGAGCACGGCAGGCGGCGACTCGGGCTCCGGCGGCAGCGGGTCCGCCGCCTCCGGGAGCGGCGGATCACAGCAGCCCGCCTCCGGCGCCGTCGTCGACGGCAACCTCGACTGGGGCGTGAAGGCGTCCTTCCGCTCCTATGTCACAGGTCCCATCGCCCACGGCAAGGTGGAGACCCTCGACGGCGCCGAGTCCACCAGCGGCGGCTACCGGTTCACCAAGGGCTCCGGCGACTTCGAGACGGGCAGTCTGAACGCCTCCTTCACGGGCGGGGTGCGCTTCCTCGGCCACAAGGAGGGCGGTTCGTACAGCCTCGACCTCACCTTCTCCCACCTCGGCGTCGAGGCCGAAGGCACCAAGGGCAGTCTCGTCGCCGACATCCGGGCCAAGGACCGGACGAGCGGCAAGGTCTCGACCGACAAGAACGTCACCGTCGCGACACTGAAGCTGGACAGCGGTGCGCTCACCGCGCACAAGGACGTCGTCACGGTGAAGAAGGCGCCCGCCACTCTCACCAAGACAGGCGCCAAGGCCTTCGGCGGCTTCTACCAGGCGGGCGACGCCCTCGACCCCGTCACCGCAGCCGTCTCCCTGAGCGAGAACGCCTCGCTGCCGGGGGCCGGTTCGGGCGCGGGCTCCGGCTCGGAGGGTGCCTCGGGCGGCACGGAGGCGGCCGCCACGGGAGGTGCCGAGAACGTGGGCGGCCCGGGGGATGCCGGATCCGGCTCCCTCGCCACCACGGGTACGCACCTTCCCGCCTCCGGGCTGACCGGCGCGGCCGCCGCGCTGGTCGCCCTCGGCGGCGCCGCCGCATGGGCGACGCGCCGCCGAGCGGGGACCCGGGCCATCCGGACTGAGAGCTGACCAACCGGCTCTCATCGCCGTGCCCGCCTGTTCCGACGGCCCTGCGGGCGGGCACGGCACCTTCTCGTACCGATGTCGCGAGCTACTGGGCGGCGGGAAAATGAAGAGTGGCGAACTTGGGGAAATCCGAAACGGTCTTGCCGATGAGACGGTCCGGTGAGTAGTCGGCGAGCAACGCCGAACGGTCGCCCGTGAGGATTTCGGAGCTGACGAGCCTGCCGAGCAGAGGTGCCAGAGTGATCCCGCTGTGCGTGGCCACCAGGTAGACACGTGCGGCCTCTGTCACAAAACCCACGGCCGGCAGACCGTCGGCCGGACGGGAGCGCTGACCGACTGCGAGCTTCACGATGCGTGCGTGAGAGGTGTTCTCGAACAGCCGGTTCAATCGGCGCAACATCTCCGTGCCGATGAGCGCCTGCGGGTCGGCCTGATAGGCAGGATCGGCCCGGTGATCGAGGTCAGGTGTCTGCAGCAGGAGGCGACCGCCGCCGTCAGGGCGTACGTTCATCTCCGGCGTGATGAGGTTGGAGCTGAGCTGTACGGGCTGCGGATCGGTGTACCCGAGGAATCCGCAGGCGAATTTGTTGGGCTGGTCCGCGTCGATCATGGCGAACTTCATGCCGAGCAGCGACATGATCGATGCGCTCCACCGTCCAGCCGCACTGACCACGTAGTCCCCCTGCCAGGTCTCGCCTGTGCTGAGGTGGAGCGAGACTCCACCGGGCTTCTCTGCGATGTCCACCACGTCGACCGGGGCTCGCAACCTGGCGCCGTCACCGCGGGCTTGCGACCACAGCCAGGCCATCAGAACGCCCGGCGTGACGTACCCCTCCGTCGGGAAGTGCACGATCTCCGACGCCCGAGGGGAAAGACCGAGCTCCGGGATCCTGCCCCGCAACTGGTCCGCGGTGACCTTGCGCACCGGATAGCCGAGATCCACGAGTCGCTGGACACGGGCAGTGAGACGTTCCTCGGATGCCGAGCCGGTCGTCCACTCGTACGTCCCGGTCTGCATGTACCACTGCGCTTCAGTGGTGGTGTCACGTTGCAGTTCTTCGTGCTCCCGCATTCCTGCCAGGTTCAACTCGTAGTAGGAATCAGGTGACTTACCGTTCGAGTTGATCCACGCGAAGGTCGCCGAGCTGGTGCCCGCACCGATGCGGGAGCGCTCGAAGACGGTGACGTCGGCGCCCTCCTTGGCCAGGCAACGGGCGAGGGACAGCCCGATGATTCCCGCGCCGATGACGGCGATCGACGGTCGGCTCATGGTGTGTTCTCGCTTTCTCGTTCATACGCGTCTGCGGGCGGGGTGGCGGAGGGCAGCGACCTGCCCATCGCGGTGACGATCTGTTCGAGGATGTGGGTCGGTGTGGCGAAGTTGAGTCGTATGCGGCCCTCTCCGGCGACGCCGCACATGGCTCCCTCTGTCACCGACACGGAGGCGTGGTCCAGGAAGTACGCGCCGGGGCGGGGTCCGAGGCGGAGTCCGCGGCAGTCGAGCCAGCCGAGGTAGGTGGCCTCCGGCTGGTTCAGGCGCGCACGGGGCAGGTGCCGGGCCACCAGGTCGGCCAGTACCTGCCGGTTCGTCTCCAGGTAACGGAGAACCTCAGCGAGCCACGGACCGCCTTCGTAGTAGGCGGTGATGGTTGCTTCGGCACCGGGGTTCGACGCCCCGCGTGAGGACGAGTGCCGGATCGCGTCCCACACGTGTGCGTCCTGGCTGCCCAGCACGACCTGGGCGCACTTCAGGCCGGGCATGTTCCACGCCTTCGAGGCCGACGTGGCAGTGATCGTGTGCCTGGCGGTGGCTTCGTCGAGCGAGGCATAGCACCGGTGGCGGGCGCCCGGGTGGACCAGCGGGGCATGGATCTCGTCGGCGAAGACCCGGGCACCGTGCCGCTCGACGACCTCACTCAGGGCTCGCAGTTCGGCTTCCTGGTAGACCTTGCCGATCGGGTTGTGCGGGTTGCACAGCACGACCAGGCCCGCACCGTCCCGCAGTGCGGCGTCGATCGCCGCGAGGTCCATCTCCCAGGTGTGGGTGGTCTCCCTCATGGCGACCTGGACGACCTGTCGTCCGATCCGCGCCGGGGCCGTGAGGAATGGCATGTAGGCAGGTGTCAGCACCACGATGGGCGACCCCCGGGGGGTGAACCACTCGATGGTGGTCTCCAGCGCCACCATGACATCGCCCACCGCCCGTACCCGGTGTGCGTCGACCTGCCATCCGTAGTGGGTGCGCTGGAACCAGGCACACGCCTCCGCCAGCCGGTCGGCCAGCGCGGGTGGGAAGTAGCCGAACTGTCCCCTTCTGGCCGAGGCCACCAAGGTGTCGACGATGCGCCGGTCGGGGGGAAGGTCCATCTCTGCCACGGAAGCACCGAGCGCACCTGGCACGCGGTTCCACTTCGCGCTTCCCTGGCGTGCCAGGTCCTGCGCCGTGACCGACGACAGCCGGCGGCGGTCCAGCAGATCCGTGTCGGGCGTCCCCATCAGCGGTTCACGCTCGCGAAGAACTTCCTGGCCCGCTCGGTGCGGGGGTGGTGCAGGACGCTGTCCGGCGGGCCGCTTTCGATGATCTCGCCCTGGTCCATCATGACGACGTGATCGGCGATGTCCCGGGCGAACGCCAACTCGTGGGTGACGATGAGCATGGTGAAGCCCTCCTGGGCGAGTTCCTTGATGACTTCGAGCACCTCGGCGACCAGTTCGGCGTCGAGTGCGCTGGTCGGTTCGTCGAAGAGCAGGACGCTGGGTTTCATCGCCAGCGCTCGGGCGATCGCGACGCGTTGCTGCTGTCCTCCGGACAGCTCAGCCGGGTAGTGCCCGAAGCGGCCCTCCAGCCCTACGCGCCTGAGCAGCTCGTGGGCTCGGTGCCGCGCCGTTGCCCGGTCGGTGCCGAGTACCTCGACGGGGCCGAGCATGACGTTGCCGGTGGCCGTAAGTTGGGGAATGAGGTTGAAGTTCTGGAACACCATGCCGAAATGGGCGGCCTGCCGGCGGGCCTTCTTCTTCCCTGCTGGACGCCTGTGATCACCCTTGACGGTGAAGCCCAGCATCTCCCCTCGCAGATAGATGCCACCGCGGTCGATGGTCTCCAGGAGATTCATCGTGCGCAACAGCGTGCTCTTCCCCGATCCCGAGGGGCCTACCAGACAGGTGACGGTGCCCGCCTCGATCGTCAGACTGACCGACTTGAGGGCCGCGAAGTCACCGAAGTACTTCTCCACCGCTCGTATGCGGAGCAACGGCTGTTCGCTCATGACGGCACACTCCCCGATTCCCCGGTGGTTTTGACGGTGCGGCGCGCGAACCCTCGCCCGAAGCGCTTTTCGAGCTGGGACTGCCCGAGCATCGCCAGGCTGGTCAGCGCGAGGTACCAGATGACTGCGACCGTCAGCAGCGGGACGGTCTTGAAATTCTGCGAGTACACCAACTGCACGGTGGTGAGAAGCTCCACGTACCCGATGACGGAGACCAGCGAGGTGTTCTTGAACATCGTGACGACTTCGTTCGCCAGCGGCGGGGTGATGACCCGGACGATCTGCGGCCCGATCACCTTGGTGTAGGTCTTCCACGCCGACAGTCCCAGCGAATGGCATGCTTCGAACTGTCCGGAGGGGATCGACAGAACGCCTCCCCGGAAGATTTCCGACGAGTAGGCGCCGAGGTATGCGGAGAGGCCGATGACCGCGGCGGAGAACTGCGAGACGACTTCATTGGTCGGAACCTCCACGATCGGTCCGAAGCCGGGGAGCCCCAGACCCAACGTGGGCACGAGCGCCGCGAAGAAGTAGATGAACAGGATCAGCACGAGCCCCGGTGTGGCGCGGATGACCCACACATAAGCCGCGGCCACGGTCCGCAGGACGGCGAACTCCGACAGCCGGGCCGCGGCGACGACCAGTCCGAGCAGCAGGCCCGCCACAGTCGAACACACGGTGATCAGGATGGTGTGTGCCAGGCCCGACAGAACCCGGGCGCTGAACAGCCAGGACCATATGGTCGGCCACTCCCAACGCGGGTTGAAAGCGAAGAACCGGATGGCCAGGACGAGCACAAGCACGCCGAGGGCGTAGGTCAGCCAGTGAGCCAGGCGCTTGGGGCTGCGGATCGGCTTGTCGTGGAGGTCGGTGACGCGGTCCTGGTCGAGTGTTTCATTCACTGTCATCGGAAGGCCCCGCATTGATCGGCATGTCCGGCAGTGCGTAGTCACTCAGTCCGTAGTCGGCGAGGAGCTTCTCGTACATCCCGCTCGCCACGCATGCTCGCAGTGCGGCATGCAATGCTTTGCGGAGTTCCGGCTGATGCACATTGACACCCACCCCGTAAGGGCCGGAGACCTCCCGGTACACCTCCTTGTAGAGTTCCGGGTTTCTTCTGGCGTTGTAGGAGACGGCCGGAGCATCTCCCCAGGCCACGTCCACCTGCCCGCTCTGCACCGCCAGCATCGCGGCGTTCAGGTCCTGGAATCCGGACCCGGACACCTGAGGTTTCCCGGCCTCGTGGCACCGGCGGGAGGCCTTGCCGACCAGGCTTTGCTGTACGTTGCCGCGGACATAGCCGACGGACAGTCCGCAAAGGCTGCGGGGCGTCACCCTTTCGCGTCCCAGGGTGGGCTTGGCGAGAATGGCGGTCCCCGTCTTCATGTAGTCGATGAAGTCCGTGCTGCTGCGGCGTTCCGCCAGATCGTTGATGGACAGGATCACATCGAACCGGCGGGATTCCAGCCCAGGGATCAGCGCGTCGAAAGAGGTCTGCTGCATGCGGACCTCGATCCCCATGATCTTGGCCGCGGCCGTGACCAGTTGCGGAGTCAGACCGGTGATCCGCCCGTCCGCGTCGATGAACTTGACCGGCGGAGAGGAGGGATTGACCGCGGCGGTCAGATACCCTCGCCGCGCGATGTCGGAGGGCACCATGGCGGCAACGGCAGGCTTGCGCGTCACGTCGTTCACGGCGTTCCGGGAGCGTTCACCCAGCCTGCCCTCGGAGCCGTCATCGGGATTGGCGCAAGCTGCCAGGAGAGCGAGACTGACGGCGCCGGGCAGCAACGCCTTACGGATGAGTTTTCCTCGAAGTGAAGTCCGCATCGATCCACGACACCTCTCACTCGGGACGTGTGAGTTCGACCGGCGTTGTCCTTTCCGAATGGCTGCACGGCCGAAGGCCGTTCGTCACCACTTCAGGTTCGGCCCCTGCGGAGAGTTCCGGTAGGCCGAATCGTGCTATGCCTGGCGTTAGGCTCTCCCTATGTCCGGGGCGAAGCTGGAGACGATGGACCTCGTGGTGCTGGCAGCCATCGCGCGGCTCGGCAGCTTCAGCGCCGCCGCCACCGAACTGCGCCTCGCTGCTCCGTCGGTGAGCGCGCGGGTCTCCGGCTTGGAACGCAGGCTGGGCGAGACGCTGTTCGTGCGTGGCGCGCGCGGCAGCACCCTCACTCCCGCCGGGCAGCGGCTTGCGGGATACGCACGCAGATGCCTCGATCTGCTGGACGAAGCCGTGCACGGGCTGGACACCGGCACACCCGAACGGCTCGTCCTCGCCGCGCCGAACAGCTTCGCCTCGACCGTCTTCCCGCTGGCATTCCGCGCACTGGACGGCTTGCCGGTCGCGGTGCACGGCCGCGTAGCGCACGGCCGTGAGGTCGTGGAGCAGGTACGGGACGGCAGCGCGCACGGAGGCTTCCTGCTGACCCAGGTCGCGACCGGAGTGCTGCGCTCGGAACGGCTGACGGCCTCGCCGATGATCGCCGTGTGCCGGCCCGGCCACCCCCTGTGCGGGCGCGGCCCGTTGCAGCCGGACGATCTGGTCGACCATGCGCTCGTCGTCTACCAGTGGGACGCGGAGGGCGGGCCTCTCGCGCAGGTCTTCGACCATCCGGGTCGACGACGCGACCGGCCGGTGCACACCACGGGGTCACCGGAGACGGCGATCAGACTGGCCTGCGACACCGACCGCCTCGCTGTGGTACCGCAGTTCGCGGCGCACGGATCCCTGCACGACGGCGCCGTACGCCTGCTCCCCGTGCACCTCCCCCACTGGAGTGTGGAGCTGCGCTTCGTGTACCTGGCGGCCAACGCGACGCGCCCCGCGATCGCCGCTCTCCTGGACGCCCTCCCCCGCCTCCGCCGCGCCCTCGACAAGGGGCGATGGTGCCCGGAAGGGTCTTGAGCCCTTGCTTCCGCCGCAGCGGCGCAGGTGCGCCACCCTTCACGGCCGTGACCGTGATGCCGGGGCGGGGTCACCCCGGCCGGGCGACCCCGCCTTTCAGCCGCCGCCCCTGAGCTGTCGCAGCACCGCGTTCTTGTCGATCTTGCCGAGCGGGGTGCGCGGCAGTGACCGCAGCACCCGCACCTCGTCCGGGATCTTGAACTGTGCCACGCCCCTCTCCCGGAGATGCGCCGACACCTGTGCGTACGTGGGGGCTTCTCCCCGCGCGACGAGGCAGGCACAGCTACGCTCGCCCAGCGAGGGGTCGGGCAGTGGCAGGAGAGCCACATCATGGACGCCCGGGTGGCTCAGCAGGTGGTTCTCGACCTCTTCGACCGGAATCTTCTCCCCGCCCCGGTTGATGACTTCCTTGACTCTCCCCTCCACGACCAGGTGGCCGCTCGGAAGTCTGCGCACGAGGTCTCCACTGCGGAAGAAGCCGTCCTCGGTGAAGGCCGTCGCGTTGTGCTCAGCGGCGCGGTAGTAGCCGCACAGCGTGTAGGGGCCGCGCACCTGGAGCTCACCGACCTCGCCGGCCGCCACCTCGGCACCGTCCGGTCCCACGATCCGCACCTCGTCGTGGGGCGACAGCGGGCGGCCCTGCGTATGGAGGACGAGTTCCTCGGGGTCGTCGAGACGGGTGTAGTTCAGCAGCCCCTCCGCCATGCCGAAGACCTGCTGGAGGCGGCAGCCCAGGCCGGCGCCGACACGGGCGGCCACCTCCGGCTTGAGCTTGGACCCGCCGACCTGGAGCAGCTGGAGGGAGTCGAGGTCGTCGTCGCTCCACTGCGCGGCCTCCAGCCAGAGCAGCACGAGCGAGGGGACGAGGGCCGTCACCGTCACCCCTTCCCGTGCGATGAGCGGAAACGCCGCGTCGGGGCTCGGGTTGGGGCACAGCACGACGGTGCCGCCGCGAAAGAGCGTTCCCAGGATGCCGGGGCAGGCGAGGGGGAAGTTGTGCGCGGCGGGCAGCGCCGCGAGGTACCGGGTGTGGGCGCCGATTCCAGCGACGCGGGCGCTGGCGGTCGCGTTGTACAGGTAGTCGTCGTGCGTGCGCGGGATCAGTTTGGGGGCGCCCGTGGTGCCTCCGGACAGCAGAAGGAGTGCCACGTCACTCGCCTCGGGCCCCGCCAGGGGCTCGGGATCGGTGTAGACGCCGGCCAAGTTCGTGAACTCCGCCGCGTCGCCGTGCACGAGGACGTGCCGGAGGCCGGGCGCGCGGTCGAGCAGTGTGCGGGCCAGGGGGCGGTAGTCGTAACCGGCATGGGTGTCGGCGATGACGTAGGCGACGGCCTGCGAGAGGTCGGCCAGGTGCAGCAGGTCCGCCTCCCGGTGGGCGGGCAGCGCCATCACGGGGACGGCGCCGAGCCGGAAGAGCGCGAAGGACAGGACGACGAACTCCGCCGAGTTGGGCAGCTGCACCAGCACCCGGTCCCCGGCGCTCAGGCCCAGGCGGCGCAGGCCGGTGGCCAGGTGGTCGGCGGCCAGGTCCAGCTCCCCGTACGACCACCGGCGGGCGCCGTCCACCAGAGCGACGGAGTCCGGCGTGGTGCGTGCCGCTTCGCGCAGCACGCTGCCCAGGGTGCGGCCCTCCCAGTAGCCGCGTTCGCGGTAGGTCCTGGCCCGCGACTCGGGCCATCCGGTGCATCCATGCATCAGGGAGCATCCGACCGCACAAGCTGGACGGGCCTCTCGAACGCCTGCGTGTGGCCGTACGTGGCTGTCCGCACGGGGTCATGGTCACCAGCGGGTGTCTGGCACCTCTCGTGAGGTGTCCTCGCCGGGCAGCGGGACTCGTCACCGTCGTCCAGCCCTGCACGAGGGACCGCGAGCCCAGTGGCCCGCCCGTCCGGCTCGGGCCGATCCTGGCCATGGAGGACGTCGAGGCGGTGTCCGTCTGGCTCCTCGCCGGCATGCCGAACGACGGAACACTCCCGGCGCGTCTGCTGGCGCGGCGCTCGCCTCTGCGAACGGCCCATCCGAACTGAGCGGAGAGCGCGTGTCCAAGACCCTGTTGAGCGTGGTGACAGGCAACACGCCGCAGTCACGAGGCGAGTTGGTCGACCACGTACTGCGTACCCTGCCCGACTCCGTCGTGCTGTCCGTCTCACTTCACGGCGAAGAGGAGGGCTATCCCGTTGTCCAGCGCTTCCTGACGGGAACCGGGCACCACCTCTCGGAGACGACCGTCCGTGGTGCGACAGGCGCACCCGCCGTGATCGTCCGGCAGGACCTGCTGTCCCTCGCGCGCGCCTCCCGGCACCCGCACCTCGTCCTGACCCTGTCGGACGAGGTGGACACACTGCCCTTCCTCGCCGAGCTGTGGCGTAAGAGCCTGAGCGACAGCGCCTTGGACGACCACTACACACCGGGACCTGTACTGACCGGAATCGAACCGACCGTGCTCCTGGCGGACGTCGGGTGTGTCCACAGCGCCGTGCGGAAGTGGTCCGGCTGGGATCGCGGGCGGCCCATCACTCGCGCGGAAGCTGCCGCCCGCCAGGTGGAGACGGCGAACGCACTCGTGGTGACTGCGCCACACGACACCCGCGGCGCACTCACGGACGGGGTCGCTGCTCTGCTGGGTCACCTCAACCGAACGGCGGCATGCCTGGTTCTCCCCTCCGCCCCTGCGGCAGAGGCCGTCTCGGGGCTGCCTTCCGCCCTCTTCGAGCCTGGTGTCCGGTGCGGGCCGGACGACTGGCTCACCCGGCTGGATGCCGTGGGCGTGCCACACACGCCCTCCGGAACCGGCGGAGGGGTCACATCGGTACTGTGGCGTGCTCGGCGTCCCGTGCATCCCGAACGGTTGGCCGACACGCTCGGGGCCGTTTTGCCCGGCGTCGTGCGAGGGCACGGGCATCTATGGCTGTCGAGCCGGCCCGCCTCCGTCATCACGTGGCGGTCGGCCGGGGCCCATCTGGAACTGCGGGAGGCCGGGCACTGGCTGGAGGACACCACAGCCCACGCCGCCTGGCGGGCGGTCTCCCCGCAGCGGCGCACGCTCGCCTCCTGGTACTGGGACCCCTATTACGGCGAGCGCCGCAACGAGATCACCTTCACCGGCATCGATCTCGACACCTCGCACCTGAACGAGACTCTCGACGCGACGCTGCTCAGCGACGAGGAGCTGTCGTGGGGTCCGGAGGGCTGGGGCGCGGTTCACGACCCGCTCTTCAGCGCTGATCCGCAGTGACCGCGGAGCCCGGCCTGGCCGCCGTCGAGACGGCGGCCAGGCACTACGGGCCCTTCATCACAACCGTCAACAGAGCCTTCAGCAGAGCTCGTTGTGCAGCGGCTCCGGTCAGGGCAGCTGCACCAGATTCAACGTGTACTCCTCCACTCCGGGCAGGCGTTGCTGAGCGAGTTCACGCATCATCTCTTGGTACGGTGCCGGCAGCGCGTCGTGTACAGGGGCGGGCAGCGTCGTCAGCGTGTGTGAGGCCGACAGTTCGGACCCGGGGGCCCAGTCCGCGAGCCGGCGAGGGTCAGTGCAGCCCCACCGCATCCGGGCAGCGACCTTGCTCAACGCGTCATGCGTGTCCTGGGCGGCGACGACGCGGGGGCTCGCGGTGTCCAGGGCGAGGCGTGAGCCGGGGAACCTCTCGACGATCAGGTCGTGCACCGCACGCACCTCCTTCTCGTCCAGATACGGCAGGACGGCCTCGGCGCAGAACAGGTAGGGCGCTTGGCCGAATTCCGCGATCTCGTCGGCCCAGGTGTGGTCGGTGACCGAGGCGGCCACCAGACGCCGCCGGTCGGTCTCGGAGAAGAACTCGCGCCGCAGCGCGGCGACATCGGGGAGGTCCAGATCCACCCACCGGACCCGCCCGTTGTCCACGCGCTCGAAGCGGGTGTTGAGGCCCGCACCCAGCTCCACCACCGTGCCGTCAGGGTGCTGGTCGAGGAACGTACGGGTCCAGTGGTCGAACAGGCAGGTCCGCAGTGTGGAGCCGAGCAGGCTCGGCAGAGCGTCGAAGCGGGCGAAGTCGTAGTCGATCGCGGCGACGATCTCCTCAGCGCGGGGGTCACGGAGCGCGGGTTCGTCCTTGCGTGTCTCCACCGCCCGCCCGTACAGGGGAATGAGCAGGGTCTCCTGGACCGTTCCGGTGCGCACCGTATGCATGGTCATGGCCGTCTCCGATTCCGGGGCCGGAGGAAAGGGGGCCTCCGGTGACGGCGGGAGGCGTACCGGTCCGGGCGACTCCTGGCCCCATTCGTCGCCCGGACCGGCGTTCTGTGCACTCTGCCGCTCGAAGGACATGAGAGGTTCCGGTCCCGTCATCCTGGAGGGCTCGAAACCGGCCTCCGGGCCGAGGCGGGTCGGTGCCGCGCCGATGCGGTCGGCCCGTGCCCCCAGCCACGAGACCGACTGCGCGAAGGCGATCACCTCCGCGCACTGCGGTCGCGGCCCTCCTTCGCACGGTTCTCAGCGAGGCTACACGCTGGTGGTATTCATTTTCAATAATCCTCGACCGCGCTCTCTCGGCTGACGGATCAGCATGTCTCCCGGCCATGCCTCACGCACCCTGCCGTCGATGCGGCTCGCGCCCGTCCACGCGACAGCGCTCGGTCGACACGTCCGCCGCCCCGGTTCGAATCGATACCTCCGGCATGTGGCGATACGGTGATATTGAGACCGTTTGTGCAGACTCGTCCCCATGAGGCGCTCAGCCGCCGAGCGGGGCCTGGTCCCAGTCATCCGATTCTGGAGAGCCTATGACCGATCCCAAGAAGGACCGCGAGGAAGAAGGACCCGCAGACGCCGGAGCGGGAGGCACGCCGGGGGTCCACGACGGCGGCGCCGACGACGGCGCCGAAGGACCCGCAGACGGCGGAGCCGGGGGCACACCCGGCGTCCACGACGGCGGCGCCGACGGCAGCGCCGAGGGTCCCGCGGACGCTGGAGCGGGAGGCACACCCGGCGTCCACGACGGCGGCGCCGACGACGGCGCCGAAGGACCCGCAGACGGCGGAGCCGGGGGCACACCCGGCGTCCACGACGGCGGCGCCGACGGCAGCGCGGACGAGTCCGGCAACCGCTCTTGACCTCACCGCCCAAGGCCGAGCTTCAGGACGTCGGCGCCGTATCAGGCGCCGGGGTCCTGGACAAGCGCCTGACCCGTCTGAGCCGGGAGGAGTTCGCCCGCGACGTGTGGGCGCGGACTCCGCTGCTCACGCGTTGCGCGAGCGACTTCTCCGACCTGTTCTCCGCCGACGCCGCGGACGAGCTGATCTCGCGTCGCGGGTTGCGCACCCCCTTTCTTCGCGTCGCCAAGGACGGCTCCACACTTCCCGAGTCGTCGTTCACCTCGTCGGCCGGTGCCGGCGCCACCATCTCCGAC
This sequence comes from Streptomyces sp. CNT360, assembly GCF_000424785.1. Taxonomy (NCBI): domain Bacteria; kingdom Bacillati; phylum Actinomycetota; class Actinomycetes; order Kitasatosporales; family Streptomycetaceae; genus Streptomyces; species Streptomyces sp. CNT360. The sequence goes on from NZ_AUKO01000002.1 coordinate 96,682, forward strand.
CAACTCGACGACACTGCCGTGTGGCGCGGGTTCGCCGACGGCGCCACGCTCGTCCTCCAAGCCTTGCAGCGCACCTGGGAACCGGTCGCGGACCTCAGCTCCGGGCTGAGTACGGAGCTGGGGCACCCGGTGCAGGCCAACGCCTACGTCACACCGCCGCAGAGCCGCGGTTTCGACGACCACTACGACGTCCATGACGTCTTCATCGTCCAGGTCGAGGGCACCAAACGCTGGCTCATCCACGAGCCTGTGCATCCGGACCCGCTACGGGACCAGCCCTGGACGGATCACCGCTCCGCCGTCACCGAAGCTGCGAAGGAAACGGCGTACCTCGACACCGTCCTGGTGCCCGGCGACACCCTCTACCTCCCGCGGGGCTGGTTGCACGCGGCGCGGGCTCAGGGCGAGGTGTCCATCCACCTGACGTTCGGCATCCACTGCTGGACGCGGTACGCACTGGCAGAGCATCTGACCCAGGCAGCGCTGGCGATGTTGCGCGAGGACCCCGGGATGCGTACGTCCCTCCCCCTGGGCGCACAGGATGCGTCCTGTGACATCGGCCTCGTCCGGGAACGTCTCCTGGACGCCGTGGCAGAGGCCGACCCGGGCCCCTCGTTCCACCGCGCCCGACGAGGCCAGGGCCGCCCTGCGCCGCTGGGCCCGCTGGCTCAACTCGCTGCTCTCGACGCTCTCGGACCCGCATCACCGGTGCGGCTTCGGGATGCGCTGGAGGCCCGGCTGGTGGGCCCACGCCTCACCACTCGGGTGGGCTGGCTGGACTTTCCGTATAGCGATCTGCCGGCTGTCGCCCGCCTGCTCGGCGGTGAGGTCCGCACCGCCGGCGACCTCGGCCTCGCCCTCGCCGAGAGACTTCTGCGCGCGGGCGTACTCGTCCCCGCCGAACAGTGACGCCGCTGCAATGGCTGCAACCGACCGGTTCTTCTGCGCCGACGCCGCTCGAAGACGTGGCGACCCGATGGCCGGCACAGCGCCGCGCGGCGTGGCGTGGATCCTCGTCGAATACCGCGACGGCTGGCCCGCCAACGGCTTCGACGGTCTCGATCTCGACCCCGGCACCAAGGCACTCGTGTACTCCTCCGCCCAGGCGGTGCGTGCACGAGTGCTCCTGATCAGACGGCACGGGCGGCGCCGGGCCGAGGGTCTCAGCCGCTGGGCGGTCCTGCGTCATGACAACTCGGGCGGCTACCGCCAGCATTGGGGCACCTGGAGGCGTGACGAGGACTTGGCACAAATCGCGGGGGCCCTCGACGCACCAGGGGAGCTCGGCTGCCCGCCCGTCGTCCTCGTGTGCACCCACGGTCGGCACGACACCTGCTGCGCGGTCCGCGGACGGCCCGTGGCACGTGCCCTGCACGAGCGCTGGCCGGATCTGGTGTGGGAATGCACGCATGTGGGCGGCGACAGGTTCGCCGCCACCGTGGTGGTCGCGCCCGACGGTGTCTATTACGGCGGCCTCGACGCCGACTCCTGCCTTCCGGTGGTCGAACAACACCTGGCCGGCCGTATCCACGCGGAACACCTGCGCGGATACACGGATCTCCCGCCGCCCCAGCAGGCCGCTGTCGCGGCGATGCTCAGCCGGTTCGGCCCGGCAGGCCGGCACGACTACGTGGTCACCGAGACCTTCCGCGACGACGACCGCTGGCGGATCCGGATCGCCGGCCGCCCGCCCCATCCGTCCGTTTCCGACGTCACCGTGCAGGCCCGCCGCACATCGCCGCACCGGTTGACCTGTCGCGGGCCGGCGTCGAGCTCCGCCACCGTCTACGAGATCACGGAGATCGGGTCGGGCACCGGCTCCGGTGACACCACTTGATCGACGGCCCACTTCGGCCGACGCCGACTCGCAGCTTCATGGTCCTTCAGCCTGGTCGCCGGCTCCGCGATGCTCACCGAAGCCACGCCCACCGCTCTCCGGCCAGGTCTGCAAGGCACCACGGACACCGCGATGAACCTCGTCGCAGCCGTCGGTGCCGGACTGGCGGGTCCCCTGATGCACAGCATCGGTTTCGGCGGACTCAACGCCGCGGCCGCGGCTCTCGTCCTCCCGGTGCTGCTCTGCTGGATGCTGCTGGTCCGGTCCCGCTGACCGAGGCCGAGGGCGCGGACGTCGCACCCGGCCGATCGGGACGCCCAACGGGCCGCCGGTCACGGCTCGTGCCGCCTGTGCCTGCGGAACGGCGTCCGGCGCAGAGCCGCCGGTGTGCTCGCCCGCACCCGTCCGGTGCCCTCACGGACGGCGCGGGTGGCCTCCTCGTCCCCGACGCCGGTGAAGAGCAGTACGTCGTAGGCCACCGCCCGCACCATCGCGCGGGACACGGCGAGGGCCGGTTCCCGCAGGTCACCGGAGGCGGGGATCCGGCCGGCCAAGGTGACGACACGCTCGGCCTCCCGCTGCCGCACGCCGCCGTCGCCGGGTGCGGCTGCCAGGCGCTCCAGCGTGTCGGCCAGCGCACCGACGAGAGGCACCAGCGCGGAGCGGTGCCCCTCATCGAGGGCGCGCATCGTGCGGGTCAGAGTCAGACAGCTGTTGCCGAGCAGGTCGAGCCGGGCGGCGTTCGCCCTCTCCCGGCCGACGCGCTTCCCCCGGCCCCACCACACGGGCGACCAACGGGCAGCCGTGCCGGTACGTGTACGGGTGGCGCTCAGCTTCGCGAGATCGGAGTAGGCGACGCGCAACTGTTCCCGCGTCCAGTCGCTGAACACCGCGCCCCCGGAAGACGACGCCCCGGCCGTGAGGCGCAGCGCCTGGACGAGGTCGCACAGCGCCGCCGACTCGGCGCGCCGCAGCAGACCGATCGGCTCGCTCGGGAACAGCGCCTGGCTGACGACCAGAGCCACGCCCCCGCCGAGAAGAGCGTCGTAGGCGCGCGCCGGCCCGTTCTGCGGGCCTCCCACGGCGATGGCCAGGATGGCGCTGACGGCCGCCTGCGCGAGGGTGACCCGTTCGCCGCCGACGGCGAGGGCGACGAGCATCGACACGAGCGTGGCTGCGGCCAGCGTGCCGTAGCCCTGGCCCAGGACCGCGATCGTGACCTGGGCGACCAGGACACCCGCGAGAACGCCGAGGACGAACCGCAGGGCGTTGGTGCCGCGCTCGCCGCGAGCGGCGTTGAGAGCGACGAGAGTGGTGATCGGAGCGAAGATGGGCTGATGGTGCTCGACGACGTGGCGAGCGATCCACCAGGACAGGGTCGCTGCGGCTGTCTGCTGGAGCACCGGCCACAGGCCTGTGGTGATCCGCCGCCAGGCGCCGCTGACCACCCCGCCGACGGCCGAGCCCGCCCAACGCAGCACCGTGCCGCCCCGCGCGGTCACCGGCGCCGCTCACCCGTGGGCGGCGGACGGGGGGCCGCGGCGGGCTCGCGGCTCTCGTCGGAGTTCACCGCGTTCCCGTCCTCCGCCGGCCCGAGCGACGCGCCCTCGCGGCCCTCGCCGCGCCCTGCACGATCCCTCTGCGGGGAGGGCCTCCACACGGTCGCGGGTCCGGTTGCCTGCGGATCCCCTGCACCACGTGTCTCTCCTACGGCGATGCGGTCGCTCGACGTGCTGTCGCCGCGTCCGTGCGGAACCTCCAGCTCGCTGCGGCTCGGGGCCACCACTTCCAGGACCGCCCGGAAGGTAAACCTCGCGTGAGCGGGGCGGGGGCGGGTCGGTGGTGGTGGCTTCGCGTATCCACCGGGACCCTGCCCGGCCCGTTGCTCCACCGGTGCAGGCGTCCGTCAGGAGCCCGGCGTGTGCGCGGCTGCGCGGGAGCCCGCGGGCGCACCGAGGGCGTCGATGGTCCGGAGTGGGTAGCCGGCTTCGAGCAGCGGGGCGCGGACATCCCGGTCGAGGTCGGGCAGGTAGCCGAACAGGACGTCAGCCGGCCCGGTGATCTCGACGCTCCCGCAGGCCGCGGGGAGCAGCAGCGTCTCCGCCCGGCCCAGTTCCGCACACCACTCCCCTGTCCGCACCCGCACAGGGCGTCCGACATTGGACAGGATCTGTGCGGTGGCGAAGAGGTGGCGCACAGGCTCCTCGGTCCCTGCACGCCAGCGTTCGAGGGCGAAGCAGGGGCCCGCGCACAGGAAGACCCGTTCCACGCCGTCACCGACGGCGATTCCGAGCCCGGGCGTGAAGTCCGGCCGCGCCCCCGGATCGACCTGCCGCATCAGCATGTCGAGATGGGAGCCGAACTCCGCGTCGCCCACCGCGGAGCCGTCCTCCATCCTCCAGCGCATCGCGTGCTGCTGGATGTCGGAGGTCTGTTCGATCTCGTAGACCAGCGTGTCGGGGCCGAACGTGTGCAGGGTGCCACCGGGCACGTACACGGTCTCCCCGGACCGCACCGGCAAGCGACGCAGGACGGCGTCGAAGTCCTGCGCCTCCAGTGCGGCACGCAGCCGGTCACTCGTCACGCCGTCCTTGACGCCGCACAGGGCGGTCGCGCCCGGCGCGGCGTCAAGGATGTGCCATGCCTCGGTCTTGCCGTTGGGCTGCCCCTCCAGGCGTTGGGCGGCCTCGTCGTCGGCATGCAGATGCACGGGCAGGGAGCCGGCCGCGTCGATGAACTTCGTCAGCACCGGGAAGTGCTCGCCTGTCCAGCCCTCCCCCATCAGCTCCTCGGGATGGTCGGCGATCACCTGGCGCAGGGTCCGGCCCGCCAGGGGGCCGTTGGTCACCGCGCTGCCGCTGCCTGTGACGTCGCTGCACTCCCACGTCTCCGCGACGCTCCAGTCGGGGATGCCGGTCTTACCCAGGCGGCGGGCGATCGCGTGGCCGCCGAAGACCAGCGGCTTGGAGATCACCGTCAGCCGCAACGGGTACAGGCCGCTCGGGGCACTCACAGGATCGGCTGCCCACCGGTGACCGCGACCCGGGCCCCTGAGACGTAACCGGCCTCGTCCGAGGCCAGCAGCACGTAGACCCCCGCCAGCTCGGCCGGCTGCCCCGGCCGCCCCAGCGGAACCTGGGACCCGAAGCTCTCCACCTGCTCCGGCGGCATGGTCGCCGGAATGAGCGGCGTCCAGATCGGCCCCGGGGCGACACTGTTGGCGCGGATCCCCCTCGGCCCCAGCATCTGGGAGAGAGTCCCGACCATGTTGGCGATACCGGCCTTGGTGACGTTGTACGCCAGCAGCTGCGGCGGCGGGCTGTCGGAATTGACCGAGGTGCTCCCGATGATCGCCGAACCGGCACTCATGTGCGGGACGGCGGCTTTGACCAGGTGGAAGAAGGCGCTGATGTTGATCGCCAGAGTGCGGTCCCACTCCTCGTCCGGGATGTCCTCGATGGAGTCGTGGGTCATCTGGAACGCGGCGTTGTTGACGAGCACGTCGATGCGGCCGAACTCCCGCACGGCCGCCGCCACGATCGACCGGCAGTGGGCCGGATCAGCCACGTCACCGGGCACCAGCACGCACGTGCGCCCCGCATCCTCCACCCAGCGCCGTGTCTCCTCCGCGTCCTCGTGCTCGTCGAGGTACGAGACCAGGACGTCTGCGCCTTCCCGGGCGTAGGCCAGCGCCACCGCACGACCGATACCGCTGTCCCCGCCCGTGATCACCGCTGCCTTGCCGGCCAGCCGTCCCGATCCCCGGTAGCTCTCCTCACCGTGGTCGGGTGCGGGCGCCAGTGCGGAGGTGACGCCCGGCGGGGACTGCTGCTGACGAGGACGCGACATGGCCTCTCCGAGGTTCGCTGGAGCCGGACGGAAGCACCGGGGCCTCCCACGCGACATCCATCCTCGGCCCCTGCCCCACTTCCCGCGACTCGGCCTTCTGTGCACGAGGCCCCCAGAGCACGCCCCCGCGTGGCCTGCCCTTCTTCGACCACGGTCCGTACCGAGCTGGGCCGGTAGTACACCGAGCGACGTCGTGCTCGCGCCGTGCCGCCGCCACCGCGTGCTCGGGAAGCGGTCCTCACTCGGTGCCGTCCGGACGGCGGCCGTCATGTCGTTGCTCCAGGCATCGGTGGAGCCGGGGAAGGTTCACCATGTCCGCAGCCTGCCTGCCGTCGACCGTGGCGGCGCCTGTCGTGCGGTGGCCGGGCAGGGAAGTGGTGGAAGCCGGTGCCGGCCACGTGCATCGAACCGCTCGGACGGGAGGGCTGACGGGCTGTGCTCCTCCGCCCGTGGTTGCCGTGGCCGCGGAGGAGGCCGGGCAGGCAGCGCTCCACCGGCGCGTCGAGATCCGTGCGGCGCCCGGCCACCAGGTGGAGTACGACGGTCGCCACGAACGGCCTGGTCATACTGGCGGTCCGGAACCGGCAGTCCCCGCGCGGCCGTGCTTGGCTGTCCCCGTCCGCGACGCCCGCGGTCACTGCCGCGCCGGCGGACCGGCGTCACGAGCGGGGCCGGGTGCCCGGGGCCAGGCGGCCGGTACGACGTCCTCGACCGGTCCGCTCCGCACACAGCGGCCGGCCTCGAACAGCACGGCCTCGTGGGCCAGCATCCGCACTGCGGGCAGGTCGTGGCTGATGAACAGGAGAGCGGTCGCGGCAGGGGCGAGCAGGCGGGGCAGCGCGCCGAGGAGCCGCTCCCGGGACACCGTGTCCAGCGCCGACGTCACCTCGTCGCAGACCAGCAGCGCCGGGCGGGCGGTCAGGGCTCGCACCAGAGCACAGCGCTGGAGCTGGCCGCCCGAGAGCCGGTCGGGGGTGCGATGCAGCAGGTCCTCGTCGAGTCCGAGTGCATCGGCGGTCTCGACCGCTTCGGCCACCGCCACCTCGCGGGGCAGGCCGCGCAACAGCCGTGCGGTGTCCGCGAGCTGCCCGCCGACCGGCCGGTGTCCCTCGAAGGAGTCGGCGCTGTTCTGGTGCACGTACTGGACAGCGCGGCGCTGTGCGGCCGTGCGCCGGTCTATCCGGCGGGGTAGGGCCCGGCCGTCGAACCGGACCTCGCCCCGGGACGGCGTGGCCAGGCCGGCCAGCACTCGGGCGAAGGTCGTCTTCCCCGAGCCGGACGGGCCCAGCAGCGCGGTCGTCCGGCCGGGCCGGAACGTCATGGACACCGGGCCCGGGAGAGGATCCCCGGTCCGGCGGCGTACGGAGATCTCCGTGGCGGCGACCACCCGGCGCCCTTCCACGTCCTGACCGGCCGGGCTCCGGTCCGCCCCGTTGCTGCCAGCACCGGTGCGGTGTTCGGCAGCCAGCAACTCCCGGGTGGCCCGGTGCCGGAGGGTGGGACGCTGCGCGGGGGCAGGTTCCACGCCGGGTGCGGGGAGGCGGGTGCCGAGAACCTCGGCCACCGGCCCGGCGTCCACCGCCCTGCCGTGCTCCAGGACGACGACCTGGTCGGCCGTCTGCCGGACCAGCGGCAGGTCGTGGCTGAGCAGCAGTACGCCGGCTCCCTGGTCGGCGAGCTGGCGCACCGTTCGGCCGAGGGCGTGCGCGAGCGCCGGGTCGAGGCCGCTTGTCGGCTCGTCCAGTATCAGCAACCGGGCGCCCGTCACCAGAGCGGAGGCGAGTGCCAGCCGTTGCTGCTGGCCGCCGGAGAGCTGGTGCGGGAAGCGGCGACGCACGGTCTCCCATTCCAGCCCGGCACGAGCCGTGGCCCGGCGGGCGGCGGCCCTCCGTGCGGCGCGTTCAGGAACCCCGAGGGCGGCCAGCTCCGTCAGCGCGCCACCGACCCGGCGGATCGGATCGAGCACCGTCTCCGGATGCTGCGGCAGATGCGCTGCCCGGCCCGCCCGGGCCGCGCTGCGCCGGGCCGGTGCCATGCGCAGCAGGTCCGTACCCGACAGCAGCGCGCGTCCCGTCAGGGTGACGCCGTCGCGCGAGGCACCGAGCGCCGCCAGTCCGAGCGTCGTCTTGCCACTGCCCGACGGCCCGACGACGGCGGTGACGGCCCCCGGCCGGACCGTCAGTGCGACCCGGTCGAGGAGCGGACGCCCGACCCCGTGGGCGTGCGCGGACATCTGCGGGACGTCCAGCAGCGGCAGGGGTGCGGACCCGCTCACCGGAGCCTCCTCTCACGTGCCAGGGAGTGGTCCACGAGGAGGTTGCCGCCGACGCACAGCGCGGTGAGCAGCCCGGCAGGCACCACCACGGCGGCGGGCTGGGTGAACAGGGCGTCGCTGTTGCGTTCGATGAGCACGGCCCAGTCCGGTGAGGACGCCGGCAGTCCGAGGCCGAGAAAGTTCGCGGATGCCAGAAGGTACAGCACGACGGCGAACCGCCCGCCGGCGTCGGTGGCCAGCGGGGCGGCCAGCTCGCGTGCCAGGTGGCGCAGATGGATGTAGGTCCAGCCGTGCCCCTGCATCCGCAGGGCCTCGACAACCGTCCGCGTGCCCGGTGCGAGCACGGCGCCGCGGACCAGGCGCGCGACGGCCGGGACCTGGAGCACTCCGGCGACCGTCACCAGCCAGTACCAGTCGCGGTGTCCGGTCGCGGCCAAGGTCATGAGCACGAGCAGTCCCGGGAAGGCGAGCAGTACGTCCAGCCCGCGCATCACCGTTTCGTCGAGGCCGCGCCGCGGACCCGCGGCCAGCAGTCCCAGTGGCACGCCCACGGCCGCCCCGACCAGCAGCGCTCCCAGTGCGCTGCCCAGAACCGAGGCACCGCCGTGCAGCACGAGCCACAGCACGTCGCGGCCCAGCAGGTCCGTGCCCAGCGGGTGCCCCGCGCCGGGCGGCTGCGAGGGAAGCGCGCTCCCGGCAGAGGGTGTCTCTGCGCCCGGCCACAGGCAGGGCCCCAGCACGGCTACGAGCACCGGTACGCCGAGCAGCACCAGAGCCGTCCACGGACGGCGGTCCCGGCCGGTGCCGGCCCCCGCGGGCCCGTGCCCCGTCACGCCGTCACCTCCCGCCGGGGTGCGAGGCGGTGGGCGGCCAGGTCGGCGGCGAGGTTCACCAGCACTGCGATACCGGCGAACAGCAACGCGTACGTCTGCACCTGCGGCAGGTCCCGGTTCTGCACCGCCTCGACGAAGCCGCTGCCGAGCCCGCGGAAACCGAACACCGCCTCCACCAGCACGGCACCGCTCAGCAGCCCCTCCACGCACCGGGCGAACTGCTGCGCGGCGGGGCCCAGGGCGCCGGGCAGCACGTGGCGCAGCACCACCGTCCGCTCCCGCATCCCCAGCAGCCGCAGGTGTGCGGCAACGGCACTGTGCCGTTGCGCCACCACACCCACGCGGATCTGCCGTGCCAGGTCGCACAGATGCCGGGCGGTCAGCACGGTGACGGGGAGCACCAGCACGGCGGGCTGTGCCGACAGCGTGGCCGTGTCCATGCCCACCGCGGTGGCCGGCAGCAGCCCCGCCGCCAGCGACAGCGAAGCAACCAGCAGCAGCCCGAGCACGAACTCCGGTACGGCGTGCAGCACCACGGCAGCGGAGTTCAGCACGCGGTCGAGGCGGCTGCCTTCCCGCAGTCCGCAGACCGTGCCGAGCAGCGGCGCCAGTACCGTGACCAGCAACAGCGCCGGCACGCCCAGCAGCAGTGTCACCCCGGTACGGCGGCCGAGGTCCCCACTCACCGGGAGCCCGGTCGTCAGGGAGCGCCCCAGGTCGCCGGTGAGCAGGCCGCCGAACCAGTGCCAGAACCGCACCCAGGCGGGCTCGTCCAGGCCCAGTCGAACGCGCAGCGCTTCCACCTGCTCCGGGGTGCCGAGTTCGCCACGGAGCACATCGGCCGCATCACCGGGCAGCAGTGAGCTGATGGAGAACACCGCGACGAGGACGACCAGGCACTGCAACAGCGCCAGGAGGCAGCGCCGCAGGAGGTAACCGCGCATCTCAGCTCAGCCGCACCCGGTCGAACCGGGCCCAGTCGTGCGAGTTGGGCGGTGCGGCGCGCAGGCCGTGCACCGAGGGGCCGATGGCGTCGGTGGCGTCGGAGAACGCCCACACCAGCAGGCCGGACTCGTCGCGGGCGGCCTTCTGGGCGCGGGCGAGCAGGGCCAGCCGGTCGTGTTCGTCGCGCGTGGTGCGGGCACGGGCCAGCAGCGCGTCGAACTTCTTCGACGCGTACTGCGTCTGGTTGCGGGCGGCACCGCCGCGGACCCGCTGCTGGAGGAAGTCGGAGACGGGCAGCGTGGAGGTGGTGTTGAAGGCGGCGACGCCCTTGTTCTCTATCTCGCTGAAGTAGGTGCTGGAAGCGCGGGTGCGGGCGGACAGTTTCAGGCCCACCTCGCGGAGTTGGCGCGCCATCAGGTCCGCCGCGGGCTCCCAGGCTGCGTCGACGGAGCTGGTCTCCACGGTGATCTCCAGCCCGTCCGCACCGGCTTCCTTGACGAGCTTCCGCGCCTCCTCGACGTCGCGTTCGCGCGGCGTCAGGTCGTCGGGATAGCCCCGCAGACCCATACCGAACAGGTCGTTGCCCACCTCGCCGTGTCCGGCCAGCGCGATGCGGACCAATTCCTTCCGGTCGAGGCCCAGTTGCAGGGCCCGGACCAGCCGCGGTTCGTCGAACGGCTTGCGGCCGGTGCGCAGCAGCAACTGCTGGGCCGTGGCCCGCTTCGCGGTTAGCAGCCGTGTCGAACCCTCCTTCTTCAAGCGTTCGACGGAGGCCCCGGCCATGTCGGCCGCGTAGTGGACCTGACCCGACAACAGGGCGTTGAGCCGCGCCGATTCCTCGTTCGCGGGGACGATCTCCAGCTCCGCGATGTGCGGGGCACCGTCCCAGTGGTCCGCCCAGCGCCGGTAGCGGGCGGTGCCGCCGGGCGTGAAGGACACGTAGGTGAAGGGGCCGGAGCCGACCGGCTTGCGGAAGTCCGTCGTCCCGTCGGGAACGATCTCGGTACCGGGCCCGGCGAACACGGTCGGGAACTCGAAGTTCGGCGCCTTCAGCACGAAGACGACGGACCGCTCCCCGTCCTTCTTCCCCGCCTCGAAGTCGATCGCGGCCAGCAGTTCCTGCGAGGGGGACCCGGTCTTCGGATCGGCTGCGCGCCGGTAGCTGTAGAGGACGTCCTTCGCGGTGACCGGCTTCCCGTCGTGGAACTCGGCCTTGCGCAGACGCACCCGCCACCGGGTGCCGGAGCGGTCGCTCTCCCAGGACTCGGCGAGGCGGGCGCGGACGGACATGTCGTCCGCGTAGGTGCCGAGTGTGTCGTACAAAGCCTTGGCGCGCGCCTGGTCGACGAAGTTCGGAGCGACGTGGGGGTCGAGTGTCTCCTGCGAGCCGCCGGCGGTGAACGCGGCGCGGAAGCGGTCACCGCCTCCCCCGTCCGTCCCGTCGCCGCCACAGCCGGCCAGCAGGCCGGACGCGGCCAGCGCCAGGCCGCCTCCCGCGGCCAGCACCCCCCGTCTGCCGGGTTCTGGCCGGTACGTCGACCCGGTACGGGCATGCGTCGTCACAGTCGATCCTCTCCGGGGTGTCCTCGCCCCTGCTGTCGGACCGGCGACGGGTCAGTCTCCTGGCTCCCGGATCGTCGCTCGCCTCCGCCTTCCCGTTCCGCGTGCGCGGACGGTGGCATGCGGGAGGACCGCTCCCCGGTCACAGTGGCGGGACCGCGCCGGACTCGCACCGGCTTCCTGGTCCCCGTCGCCTCGTGGGCTCATTGTGGCCCACCAGGTGACGACGGCTTCCGACGGGTTGCCCCTTGGCGCCTGCGGCCGCCCCGGACCACCGGGCACACCGGTCGCCCCGGACGGGACGACCGCCTGCAGCCCCTGTCCTCCCGGCCGGGACGGTCAGCGGTGGAGCCTTTCCTGTGCACATGAGTCGCACCCTCGCCGGGGCCGACCACGGGCGCGCGTCTACGATCCGTACAGGCGGTCGGGGCCCGTGCGCGGAGCGGTCCCGCCCGGTATGTGTACGCGACCGTGCCATGTCGAGGGAGACGGGTTCATGTTCACTCCCCTCCGCAGTGTCGCCGCCTACGCCGCAACGGTCGCCCTCGGCGCCTGGCTCGTCGGGCTGACGGTCACCGCCGCCTGCTGCCTGGTGAGCGCTTCCGGTGACGGCTCGTCGACGATGCCACCGGTCACCTGGGACGACGCCGTACTCCTCGTCGCCGAGGTGACCGACCTGACGACGGCACGGAAAGTGCTTCCCAGCATGCCGCGATGGAAGGTGACCACCTTCGATGCGCCTCTCTACACCGTGGTCATGCTCGTCGTCGCCGTCGCGACCGCTGCCGCGGACGGGGACTCCTCCGCGGTCGACTGGGGCTTCGTCCGCCTGACCTTCGCCATGCTGAGCCTGCACCTCCCCGCCGCATACGTGCTGTCGTGGTGGGCTTCCGGACGTCTCACCCTCGCGATGAAGGGGAACCGCGAGCGCGGTGGACGCCGGACGTCCTGGAGGTGCGGATGACCCGCTCGCCATGGCGACGCGGTACTCCCCGGTAGGCGGTGCCGCCGGTCGTGCATGCAGCTCGCCCAGCGGCAGCAGGAGGTGCCGCCGTGGGCGTACCTCTCATGGTGCTGACCGAGGCGCTCTCGTTGCGGCGGACACCCGGATGCCCGACCAGATGATGCCGGACCGGCGGCCGGCCGACACGATGGGGCGGAAGGAGTTTTTGCACGGCCGCGGAGCAGTCCTCCTGCGCCGTAGGCACTGACGCCGGGCCGACGAAGTGGGAGGAGTGCGTGAGGGAGCCCACTGGCCGCGCCCCGTCGCACGGTGATCCCGGAACCGTACGCCGACAGAACCGGGTGGCGGCGATCGCCACCATCGGCGGGTTCCTGTTCGGCTACGACACCGGTGTGATCTCCGGGGCACTCATCTACATCTCCTCGGATCTGCACCTCTCCGCGACCGAACAATCGGTGGTGGTCAGCTGCTTGCTGCTGGGGGCCGCGTTCGGTGGCACCTTCGCCGGGCGCATCTCCGACACGGTCGGCCGGCGCAGGGTGATCAACTGGGCTGCGGTGCTGTTCATCATCGGCACGACGGGCAGCGCGCTGGCGCCCGACATGGAGACCATGGTCGCCGCGCGAGTGGTGCTCGGCCTCGGCGTCGGCGCGGTGTCGGCCGTGGTGCCGCTGTACATCGGCGAGATCGCCCCGCTGTCCCGACGGGGCCGGCTGGTGAACCAGAACGAGATCATGCTTGTCACCGGACAGCTCGCAGCCAGCGTGGTCAACGCTGTCATCGCCGGAGTGAGCGAAGGTGATCAGGTCTGGCGCTGGATGCTGGGTGTGGCGCTCGTCCCGGCCGTCGGACTGTTCGTCGGCAGCCGCTTCCTCCCGGAGTCGCCCCGCTGGTTGATCAGCCACCAGCGGGGCGACGAGGCGGACCGGGTTCTGCACCAACTGCGCGATCCGCAGGCCGCGGAGGAGGAGTACGGCCACATCCTGGACGTCTCCCGCTCCCATCGGCACGATGCCAAGCTGAAGCCCCGCCAGTATCTGACCATCCGCTGGGTCAGGTACCTGGTGGTCGTCGGGATCGGTGTGAGCCTGTGCCAGCAGCTGGCGGGTGTCAACGCGGTCGTCTACTACGCCCCGACCCTGCTCTCCAGCACAGGGCTGAGCGCCAACGCCTCGGTCACCAGCGAGATCGCTGTCGGCGGAATGGGCGTCGTCGCGACCCTGGTCGGCATGTATCTGGTCAGCCGTGTCGACCGCAGACCGATGCTGATGACCGGGCAGATCGGGGCCGCCGCCGCCCATCTGCTGATCGTCGTCCTCCTCACCGTGCTGGGTGGCACGGTGATGAGCGTGTCTGTGCTGGGAGCGATGGTGGTCTTCATCTTCTTCCAGCAGTGCTTCATCTCGACAGTGACGTGGCTGACGTTGTCGGAGCTGTTCCCGATGCGCGTGCGTGGCTTCGCGATGGGCCTGTCCGTGTTCTTCCAGTGGACGGCGAACCTCATCGTGTCGCTGGCCTTCCCCAACGTCATCGACCGGTACGGCCCGCAGGCGGCTTTCGGGTGCTTCGTGGTCCTCAGCCTCCTCGGCTTCGCCTTCACACGGTGGGTACTGCCGGAAACCCGCCGCGAGTCCCTGGAGGACCTGGAACGCCGCCTCAAGGCCAAGTACTCGTGAAACGGTCCTCCTCTCACCCGGCAGCCGTGACCGGCAGCGCAGCGAGCGCTGCCGGTGCAAGACACCGGGTCCGCGGTGGTCACACGTCCCGGCGAGCCGGTCGAGGGGGAGGCTGAGCGGGACGGTGTCAGCAGCCGCCGCAGCGACGACACCGATCGGCTCCTGAACAGGCCGGGGCGTGCGTCAGGCTGCCTGGATGAGTTCGGCGCGGCCGAAGAGGATCGCGTAGCCGGCAGGGAGCTGGGCGAGAATGCGGTCGGTCAGGTCCGGGCCGGCAAGCTGGGCGACCGCGCCGAGGACGGAGCCGACGTCCCAGCGTGTGGTGGCCAGTGTGCCACCGGTGCGGGTGGCGAGGTCCTTGACGAAGGACCAACCGGTCAACGCATCGGTCTCCGGCACCTGGGCGGTGAGGATCCGCGCGGCCTCACGGGGAAGACGGGCAGCGAGCTCGACACGTTCCTCCCCGGTAAGGCGTCGCCCGAGGGCGGCCAGCACGGCCGAGGTGACGGCTTCGGCCCGCTCGCGGGTGGGGTAGGCGCCGTCGTAGCGGACACGCTCCAGCATCTGGGGGTAGGTCATCGCCGGAGGGGTGGTGAGTGTCACCGCTTGTCGCGTGGACTGCATCGGTCGGTGGGTGCCTTTCTCGCTATGGGGTTGTCCGGTCCCTGTCCGGCAGTGGTCGACACGGGACTCACTGCTGCTGCGGAACGTGACCGAGGTTGGTGTCCTGGGGACGGCCGAAGAGCATGTCGTAGCCGGGTGGGAGCTGGAGCAGGACCCGTCGGGTCAGCTCTTCGCCTGCCGCGTCGGCGGCGACGCTGAGGACGGCGCCGACGTCCCAGGCGGCAGTGGCGTCGGTGGCTCCCTCGATCCACGCCGCGGCGGCGCGGACGAACCGCTGAGGTGACAGCGGTTCGGCGGCCTGCAGCGGGTTGAGCAGGATCAGGGCGAAGGCCTCGGGGAGCCGGGCGGCCAGTTCCGCGCGTACGTCGCCGACCAGGTGGGCGCCCAGCAGGGCCAGCACGGTGCGCGCTGCCCGGTCGGCTTCTGTGCGGGTCGGGTACTCGCCGCGGTCCTGCACGTGGTCGAGGAAGGCTTCCCGCTGCATGACCACTGCGCTCTCCCTTCCACTCGTCGGTCCGTCGATCACGCGTAAGCGGAGGACGAGGGAGGGGAAGAGCAAGGCCCTCGTCCTCCGCTGCTGCTGCCGAGGGGGCGTGGGTTCCGCGTTTCAGCCGCGCGCCCTTCTCAGCTGCGGATCTCCTTGCGGCCCGAGCCGGCGGCGATGGAGATCTTGCGCGGCTTGGCGCGTTCGGCGATCGGGATGCGGACGGTGAGCACGCCGGCGTCGTAGTCGGCGTTGATGTGCTCGGTGTCCAGGGTGTCGGCCAGCATCACCTGCCGTGAGAAGACGCCGAGAGGACGCTCGGACAGCTCCACCTGTGCCTCGTCGCTCTTGGCCAGCGGACGGCGTTCCGCCTTGACGGTCAGCATGTTCCGCTCGACGTCGATGTCGATCGCCTCGGGGTCGACACCGGGAAGGTCGAGAGCGAGCACGTACTCGTCGCCTTCGCGGTAGGCGTCCATCGGCATCGCCGAGGGCCGCGACCAGGTGCCGGTCCCCGTGTTGGTGGCGAAGAACTGCTGGGTGATCCGGTCCAGCTCACGGAAGGGGTCGGTGCGCATCAGCATCGTGGAAACACCTCCATGGTTCCGGTTCGGGCTCTGCATGCCCATGCGCCGTTTCGTGCTTCTTTTGTAGCACGTCATCGATTCGATGACAAGTAGGGCTGTCGTCCATGGGGCGACACCGTTGAGCGGAGGTGACTCAAGACCGCACGTACCCGGAGACCGACCGGCACACCCGCGTCCTTCCTCGCCGCCAAGGAAGCGCTGGAGACGATCGAGGACGCGGTCCGCACCGCTCGGAGACCACAGCCCGGCCACCGGCCGGGGCCACCGTCGACCTCGGAACAGGCGCTGGCCACACTGCTGCTGCTGCGCCAGGTGCGTGACCAGCTCGCCGACTGGGAGACGGGCCTGGCCGAGACAGCACGTGCGGCGGGCGCGAGCTGGTCCCAGCTCGCCCGTCCCCTCGGCGTCGCCAGCAGACAGGCTGCCGAACGCCGCTACCTGCGGCTGCGCCCGGGGGTTCCCGGCACCACCGGTGAGCAGCGGGTGCAGGCCGCCCGGGAGCGCCGTGCCGCAGACCGCAACGTCACCGCCTGGGCGCGCGGCAATGCAGCCGATCTGCGTCAGCTCGCCGGGGCGATCATCGCCCTGCGCAGTACCCGACGAAGCGCGCCGCCCCCTGGTCCGGGCGCTGGGTGGCGCGGATGTCGCCGCGCTCAGCCGCCCACCGACCGGCACACGCGCCCACCTCGCGGCCGCTCATGGTGACCTGGCCGCCCGTGTGGACGCCCTCACCCACCACACCGAGAGCCTGCGCCAGACCGACAGCGGGCAGGGCCTGTGACAGCCTGCGGGCGCGGGCGGCACCTTGTAGGCTCGACCACCGGTCAGTCCGAGCAGCGGGACGTGAGGACACGATGAGTGAGCGGATCCGGCGGGAGCGGGAAGAACGCCTCCGAGCCGTCGTTGCCCGGTTGCCCGAAGCGACCTGTCAGGGTGAGCAGCATCTGAAGCTGGCCGTGCGGGGCAAGACGTTCGGGTACTACATGAACGACCACCACGGAGACGGAATCGTCGGCGTCGCGCTGAAGGCCGCACCGGGCGAGCAGGAGGCCCTGGAACAGGCCGACCCGGAGCGCTACTACATACCCGCCTACCTCGGAGCCAAGGGCTGGATCGGCCTGCGTCTGGACCTGCGGGCCGTGGACTGGGAAGAAGTCGGCGAACTGGTCTCCGAGGCCTACAGGCTGCAAGCTCCCCGCAGCCTCGCAGCACGGATCGGACTCTGACCCGGCGCTGCACGCCGGCAGGCGCCTTCGCCGCTGCCACCGACGAGACAGCGGTCGGCTCCCCCTCCCCTGCACGTCCTGTCGGTCCCCGGCGCACCCTGTCAGGCGTTGCCGTACAGGTGCTGGCGCCGTCCTGCCAGCTGCTCGTAGAGCGCCCGCCGCTGTGCGGAACCGTCCTCGGTCTCCCGCAGTTCCGCGTACCAGTCGCGTTTGACGCGCTCCAGGAAAGCCCGCCAGTCTCCGCTGCCCTCGGCCCGGCCCAGCTCCTGAAGGTCGACGAGGCGTTCGTTGTGCTTGAGGCCACCTGAGCCGATCTTGTCCCTCTTGTGCCCGTGCAGGACTGACTCGGGGTTGGCTGTGGCCTCTGTGGAGCGGAAGTTGTGCTCGTAGCCGACAGGGCTGTAGGCGTGCGGTGCGATGGTCTCGATGCCGACGAGCAGCGAACCGTCGGACTTCGTGGTGGGAGGGGTGAAGACCAGCAGCATGTGACCGTACGAGCCGTTCGGCAGGACCACGTCGCCGTTCCAGTCCCGCGAACCGATCCCCCCGCCGGAGATGTTCACGCCCATCATCTGCGGGCGGGCCGGCCCGACGTCCGGGGAGCTCGGTGACAGCATGTTCGTGAGGGAAGCGCCGATCCCGCCCTTCTCCTCGAACGTGCCGCGCCCCTTCGGCGTGTTGCGTCCGATCGACGTGCGGTGCGTGGCGAACTCCCGCTCGTCGACGAACTCCGCGCGCTGCCCGTTCGCATCCGTGGCACCCAGGAACTCGGTGGCCGACCACGCCGATTCGCCGTCGCGCAGCGCCGGGACGCGGATGTTGACGCGGCCACCGTGGGCGAGGGCCCGGATCACGTCGCCTTCGGTGTAGTCGAGGTGGGCCTTTTGCTGCGGCACGTACGTCTTGAGTCCGTGCTGCAGGACGAGCAGGATTGCCGTGAGCACTTCGCGGGCCTTCTCGTCCCTGCGCGCATGCTCGGCGACCTGCTTCTGCTGCTGCTCGCCACTGTGCACGCGGTCCGGGGACAGCCCTGCCGGGTGGAGCGTGTCCACGGCAGTGTGGCGTATCTGCTCGTCGCGCTCCGTGTAGAGCGGCGCCTTCGGACTCTCCCCGTCGTCCGGCTCCGAGGCGGCCTGGGTGAACATGAAGCGGCCGAGCGTGTAGTCCGGGCTGATGGGGGCGTCCTCACCCTGCGTACGTGCGCCCGGCGCGCTCTGACGGTAGGCGAGCGTCGCGGACAGAAGACGCCTGCCCGGCGCGAGTTGCAGCCACTGCTTGTAGTCGCCCTTCGCGGCGTAGGCCTCGGCTTCCTCGACGGTTCCCAGGCCCACCTCCTTCAGCCACTGGGGGTTCACCGTCGCGAGCGTCCTGATGTCCGCCAGGTCCGCGTCGCGGAGCAGCTCGCCGCGGACGACCCGCCGTTCCAGAGTGCGGCGCAGACGCATCGGCCCCTGCGGCATCCAGTCCTCCGGCCACCACGAACCGGGCCGCCAGACGTTCTTCTTCATCTTCTCCAGCACGACGTGCCCCTCGATGGAGCGGCTCAGTCGCGCGATGACCGCCGCGCCCGGCTCTTGCTGGCCGGACTCGTCGGTTTCGGGGGCCGTCCGGGGCGTTGCCGTGTCCGGTCCGCGCGTACGTTGCACCGCGACCGGCGTCGCCCGGTTCTCCGCGGCTCTTCGCACAGCCGTCAGGGCGGCGCGGTTTCCTGCGGTGCTCTGGATCCGGGTGACGGCGGGCCGTGTCAACAGCGGCGGAGCGTCCACGTCGTGACCGGCCAGCTCACGCAACTGCTGCGACGAGGTCGTGTCCGAGGCGGCGGGCAGGCGCCGTGCGGACGCGGGGGCCTCGCCCCTCTCGCTGTCGTGCCGGTACGCCCGCATCCATCCGCCGCCCTTCGCTGCTTCGCGCGTCGTCGCCTGCCGCGCGCCCAGGCTCTGTTCCACGGGGACGAGACGGAAGGGCGAGGAGGACAGCACCAGGGGCACCGCCTCTGCCTGTTCGCACAGCAGGGGCGCGAGGGCAGGGCAGTCGGCCCTCCTGGACATCGAAGCTGCCCTCGCAGCCTGCTGACGGCACACGGCGCCCCGGATAGCCTCACCTCGACGACGGAACAGCGGGAGGGAAGCCACCTGTGCACGCTCACGAGGGTGTCCCCGACAGCGAACGCCGGCGCACCACCCCCCGTGCCGGACAACCGGACATGCGGGGGCCGGGGCACGCGCCCTGTGCACCCTCCAGCGCCCGGCCCGTCTCCGCGTTGACCGCCTTGCAGCGCGCTGTGGGCAACGCCGCAGTGACACGCATGGTGGAGCAGGAGCAGGAACGTCAGGGAAGTGCGGCTCCTTCGGTGCAGCGTTCCCCGGCACAGCCTTCGCCGGTGCACCAGGTCCTGCGTGCCGCGGGGCAGCCGCTGAAGGGCGCAGTCCGTGCCGAGATGGAGGCGCGGCTGGGGGCGGACTTCTCCGACGTGCGGGTGCACACCGGAGGTTCGGCCCGTGCGTCGGCAGCGGAGATCGGAGCGCGTGCCTACACGTCGGGCAGCCACGTCGTGATCGGTGCGGGCGGTGGCGACCGGCACACGCTCGCCCATGAACTCACCCACGTCATCCAGCAGCGCCAGGGCAGGGTCGCGGGCAGTGACAACGGCGACGGGCTCAGGATCTCCGACCCCGCGGACCGGTTCGAGCGCGAGGCCGAGGCCAATGCCACCCGCGCGCTGTCCGCACCCCTCGGGGAGCGGGCCCCTCAGCATCGGCAGGGACAGGCGGCTCCCGGCGGTGCCGTGCAGCGGGCTCCTTCGTCGTCGCGGCAGACCGCGTCCTCCAAACGCAAGAAGGACGAGGCAGGCATCAAGGGGAACAGCCCGCCCCCGCGCCGGGCCACGCGGTCCAGTGCACGCGGCCCCGTCGACCTCGACCACCCGAGGCTGGAGTTCAGATCGTGGTACGAGGGCCCCGGCACCCAGCGGCTCGACGCCGACCAGAGCATCGGATTCGGGCAGGCCGCCACTTTGCACAATCCGGCGAACGCACCACAGCGCGTCTCCACGAACTACCACTTCTGGCAGCAGGTCACCGACCGCAGCGTGCAGATCGTCGCCGCGGACGGTCTGCACGACCAGCAGGTGCAGCGGCCCTGGGGGCAGGACAGCAGGTATCGGCCGCCGTACACCAGCGAGGTCATCAACGACGAGCCGACCTTCATCACCTTCAACGACAATCCGGGCTTCAGCACGGACCAACGCCTGGCGGCCGGGTACTTCGTGAAGTCCTACAGCGTCAGCTTCCGCTGGAAGGTGGCGCGCGCGAACGGGACCTGGAACACCAACGACCCGGCCTGGACCAGCCCCGTCGTCACGCACACGTTCACCTCCGAGTTCGATCCCGAGGATCCCGGAACCGCCACCCCGGTGGTCCACCACGCGGCCGGTGACCGCACCTGGACCGTGGACCTCACCAACGTGGGCGGCAACGACGCCGACAACGGGACATAGCGCAGACATCGACGCTCCGGCGCCCGTGACTTCCGGCCATCCCGCGCTGCGGCGCACCCGTGGACCGGGGCGCCGCACACGCTGCACCGGAGCACGAGCGGCGGCCGGGCGTCAGCTCCGCTTGAAGAACTCCACTTCGCCCAGGGCGATGGCGCGCCCCTCCACCGCCCCGGCTGCGGCACGCACCACGAGTCGGACCTCGACGACGTCCGAGATGCCCATGCGGGCCGTCTGCGGGCCGGGCTTGTCGTTGAGGGTGAACTTCTCGGTGCGGCTGGTGCCGTCCTTGCTGGTGACCACGAGATCCACCCGGACCGGACGGGCCTGCCCCCGGAACTCCTCCGGGCTCTTCGAGGCTCCGCTGTGCACCACGACGCCCACCAGCCGGAAGGGCGTGGTGAATCGGCACGAGACCGAAGCGCCCACCGCAGGAGCTCCCCAGTAGGTGTTGGTGAGTCCGTCCGTGGCCGCGGAGGCGGGGTGCCGGGGCACCTGCGCGTCGGCGGACACCTGGGCCGGACCGACCTCGGTGGCCTTTCCGAGCTTGTCGCGGATGTCCTCCACCGCGCCGCGGCCCGCGGGCAGGAGCAGGAGACCGCCGACCGCCAGGGCGAGCACCACCGCGAGGACGACGAGGCCGCGCAGCAGCCGGCCCGAACCGCCCCGGACGCGGCGCCGGAGCGGCCACACCTTGCGCCACCAGGGCAGTACGGGCGCCTGCGGGGTGGGGACGAGTGGCTCCGCGCACCGGCGGCAGAACCGCCGCCCCGGCTGGTTGGGGACACCGCACTTCGGGCAGGGCGGGCCTTCCTGCTGCTGCCTCACCACCGGGGTGCGCGTGGCCGGGCGGCGGGTGGCCGGCTTGGCCGGCTGGACCGCCGTCACAGGGGCCGCCTCATCCGGCACCTGGTCCTGCGGTGGCGTGCGGGACGTCGTGGCGGCGGGAGCGGTCGGCGCCGAGAGGGGTGGCGGTTCCTCCTGGGGGTTCTCCCGGGCTGAGGCAGTCGGCGCAGCGCCTTCCCCGCCGGTCGTGGACGCGGCGGAACCCGAACCGGCCCGCGCCGCGCCCTGGGCCGGCGGCGCCTCCTGGCGCGACCAGCCGAGGTACGCGCCGCAGTTGCCGCAGAAGTCGTCGGTCTCCCCGTTGGCCGCTCCGCATGCCGGACAAGAGCGCATGAGCTCAGTTCCCTCCGTGAGCGGGCGGGCCCGTCAGGATCTCGACGCGGCATCTGAGGTGGACGGGGCAGGAGGCGGCGACGAGTTCCAGAACCTGGGTCTCGGTCACCTCCCGGCCGTCCACGGACCGTACCCGGACCAGCAGTTCCCCCGACGGGGCCGGTGGCAGCTCCGCACCGGGGGTGGTGGACCAGGCCGCTCCGCCCCCGTCGACCACCTCGGCGTGCACGCCGAGGCACAGCCGGAGCCGCTCGCGAAGACCGCGCGCGGTGCCGCGCCACCGGTGCAGTTCCATCGCCCGCACGACGATCGCCCGCCGCAGCTCCTCGGGGCTGTCCGGGTCGATTTCGGCGCCGATCCACGAGGCCAGCCAGAAAAGGAAGTCGCCGGGTGTCAGACGGGGATCGAGGTAGGCGGGCAGGTTGTCCAGCGTGGACAGGACGGGGGCGAGGACCGTGTCGAGCCCGGCGGTGAACCGCTGGGCCAGGTCGTCGTCCGCGTACAGAGCGGGCAGCAGACTGGCGAGGGGGTGCCGGCTGGGCAGGCCGGGTATCGCCGCCCGCGTCATCGGGGGAGCCCGGGTGCGGGGGCCGCGCCGACGACGACCTGGTGCTGGTAGGAGAACACCAGGGCGTTGGGGGCCACGTCGATCCGCTCCGCCGGCGAGCCGCGGCGGCCGGTGATCGGGTCCGCGGGGAACAGCAGCACCTCTTCCACCAGGGCGGTACCTGTGACCGACTGGAGGACGGCGAAGACGTCCCCGTACTGCACCGGACGGCCGAACGCCCAACCCGTCCCCTCGGAGCCCCCGTGCAGCGGATGGAGGTGGCGGAAGAGGGCAGCGGTCGCCTCTTCCCGCACCCGGTCCACGTCGGGGGGTGCGGCAAGCAGCCGGGCGACGACCGTGACGCCCTGGTAGGCGGGCGGTTCGACGACGAGGCGGGTTCCGACCAGACGCCGTTCGTCGAGCCGGGCGGTGATGGCGGCGAGTACCTGCTCGGAGGGGATCATCTGCTCGAACCGCAGCCGGTCCCCCTCGTCGGCGACCGCGTCCGGCACCACCAGGACACGCACGGCCCCGGCTTCCCCCTCGACGGCCGGGAGGCAGCGGACCCGGCGCACCGAGGGAGCGGCCTCCCGAGCGACGCGCTCGTAGTCCTCGGCCGTGACCGCCCTCTCCTGCATCCGCAGCATGTGGGGCGCTCGCAGCTCGGCGTTGGACACGGTCTCCCCGTCGACGCCGCCGCCGGCCGCCTCACGGTTGTCCACCTGGGCGACGTACGGCACCGAACTGCGCAGCACCGAGATCGCACCGCGGGCGACGTTTCCGGCAGCCCCGCCCCCCGTCCGGTAACGGGGCACCCGCAACTGCGCCCCCTTGGCGGGCACCGCCCCATAGGTACGTAGCGTTCCGTCCGCTTCCCGCACCGCGGGCGGAAAGGCGAACTCGCCGCTCGTCGCGTCGAGCACCACATGCCGGTCGCCGGGCGCGGAGGCGCCGAAGTGTTCGACCACGGTCCAGGTCTGCCAGCCCTCGGCCGTCGACACCTCGACCACCGGAGGGTCGCCGTCGAGCAGTACGGGAGGTCTGCTGAGGGTGAACCGCTGTCCGGCCACTCCCTCGGACACCCCCAGGGGGACCTCGTGCACGGCCTCCGCGTGCTGGACGGTTGCGGTGCCCCCGACGGTGAAGACCTCCGCCTCCCGGACCGTCGGGGACTCGGAGTAGAACGCCTGCCCGCGCTCCGGGGCGGTGACCCGGCAGCGCAACCAGCCGGCGCGGGTGCCCGAGACGACCGAGGCGGCGTGCCCCGCGGGGACGAACACGAGCACCTCGCCGGGCCGGTTGAGGCCGCCGGTCGTGTCGGACCGGGTCTCGCAGACGACCCAGCGGCCACCGTCCCACGCCTCCCACGCCAGCGGCGGGTTGCGGGGGTCGACGCCGACGCCCTCCACCCGGCTGTCGAGCCGCACGGCGACGATGCACCGGGGGACGGCGGTCGGGAGCCCCAGCAGCATGGCGTCACCTGCCGCCGGCTGCGCCTGGAAGCACGGGATGTCCGCACCCTCGGCGAGCACCGCGGTCCGGTCGTTCTGCTCTCCCGAGACCGGAGCGGTCACCAGCCGGACCAGTTCACTCGGCAGGATCGGCAGCTCGTCGTCGGTGGAGAAGACGACCACGTCCTCCGACTCGCCGCCCACGGTGGCGACCTCCGTCCCCGCGGGCAGCAGCACCGGATCGGGCTGTGGCGCCGACAGCCAGAAGTCGACCTCCGCGCGGGCCGCGGTGGGCGGGAAGAGCCGCAGACCCAGCAGGTCGAGGAACGCCGCGTAGTTCTTCTCCGGCACCCGGTTCAGCCGGTAGAGCAGCTGGTCGACCATGTAGGCGAACGTCTCGATGAGGGTGATGCCCGGGTCGGAGACGTTGTGGTCCGTCCACTCCGGAGCGCGCTGCTGGACATAGCGTTTGGCCTCGTCGACCAACTGCTGGAACCGCCGGTCGTCCAGGTCGGGTGAGGGCAGGGCCATCAGCGCCCGCCCCCGTCCTGCGCACCCTCGGCGGAAGGGATGGCGTAGAAGGGGAAGACCAGGTTGCGCCGGTCGTTGGTGGAGCGCACGGTGTACCGCACGTCGATGTAGAGGGTGCCCTCCTCGACCGCGTCGAAGGCGATCGCCACGTCGTCGACCTCGATACGCGGCTCCCAGCGCTCCAGCGCGACGCGGACCTCGTGGGCGATACGGCCCGCGGTGGCGCCGTCCGTGGGGGCGAAGACGTAGTCGTGTATGCCGCAGCCGAACTCCGGGCGCATCGGGCGTTCTCCCGGAGCGGTGCCGAGGACCAGCCGGATCGCCTCCTCGATCTCCCGGTCACGCTCGACCATGCCGATGCCCCCGGTGGGACCCACCCGGAGGGGGAAGCCCCAGCCCCGGCCGATGAACCGCTCGCTCACACCACCCCTCCGATCAGCACGGTGGGGTCGCCCGCCACGATGGTCGCTCCGCAGGTGGTGGAGTCCCGCATCCGGGCGGCGGGCAGTCCGCCGATCAGCACCTGTCCGCTCAGCGCGGTGGCCGGGTTCGGCAGGATGAAGTTGCCCGCGGACAGTGCCGCGTGCGGCGGGATCACACAGGCGTGCTCGCTGCCGACGACAGCCGCGGGCCTGCCGCCGATCAGGACGGTGGCCACGCGGGGCGCGGCGGCCGGTGGCGGCGGTCCGACGACTCCGCCGTGTGCCGTGGGATCGCCGGTACGGGCTGCGGGGGGCATGGTGAGGACTCCTTGCCGCGTGGAGGGGATGCTTGGTCGCATGCCGGGAGGCTGCTTTCAGTTGATGCGGATCAGCTTGGCCTTCAGCACCGCCAGCAGTCCGCCGTTGACCGAGACCCGCGAGGTGCCCTTGATGTTGACCGCGCTCCCCTTCACGTTGACCTCGCCGGTACCGGCGTCGAGGGTGATGCCCGAGGGGGAGAGCGTCACGGAGCTGAGAGTGCGCCTGCCGCCCGGGCCCGACACCCGCAGGCCGATCTCGTTGCGCCGCTCGTCGAGGGTGACCCGCAGTCTCTTGTTGCCGCTGGACAGCCGGACACCGAAGATCCCGCGGGCGGTGTCGAGCAGCTCCAGCCGGTGGCCCGAACGTGACACCAACGAACGCCTGTTGATCTTTCCGCTCGTCCGGTCGACGAGCGGCACGTCGTGCGGGGACGGCTTGTCCACCCCGTTGTAGAGGCCGCCGAGCACGTACGGGCTGTCGAGCTGGCCCTGCTCGAAGCCGACGAGCACCTCGTCGTTGACCTCGGGACTGAAGACACCGCCACCGCCTTGACCGCCCCACTGGACGGTACGCACCCAGTCGGACACGTACGTCTCGTCGAGCCAGGGGAACTTCAGCCGGACCCAGCCTCGTTGGGCGCCGCCGGTCTCCCGGATGTCGGTGACCACGGCGACGGCGAGGCCCGGCATCCGTGGCCCGCCCGCGGGGGTGCCGCGGGCGGAGGCCAGAGCCGCCAGCGACCGGTCCGGGGAGGCACTGACCAGGACGGTGGTGCGGTAACCGCCGTGCGGTTCGAGGACGTGCCGCGCGGCGGTGGCCGTGTAGCGCCCCGAGAAGTCCTCGCCCACGGTTCCCAGGGCCACGGGCCGTCCGGCCCGCAGCCGCGGGTCGCCCTCCGCGACGGCCTCGACCTCGCCGAAAGCGGAACTCACCTCCTGGGCAAGGGCGGAGGCCACGGCCCTGGTAGCGGCCTGGGTGCGGTACGGAGTGTCGACCACGGCCATCCGGGCGGACGCACCGAACGCCTGCTCGGCCTTCGACGGGGGCATCCCGGGGGTCACCGTCCCGCTCAGCACGGACGGCTGCCGGGCCACCAGCGGCTGCTTGGTGTCCACGTTCCACCCGCGCACCTCGACGCTGCCGGCGCCTTCGGCACCGGTCAGCACCGCGCGCAGAGCCAGCAGATTGCGGCCGTACTGCAGCACGAACGGGTTGCTGGTTGCCGAGGTGGAGGGTGCGGGTGCGGAGGCGGCGGGCTTGGGGCGGACGAACTCCAGCACCCCCTTGTCGGTCACGCGTACCTGTGCGCCGCTCTCCCCCGCCAGGTACTGGAGGAAGTCCCAGTCCGAGACGTTCGCCTGGGACATCTGCTTGTGCGTGATCCGCGGGGCCTGGATCCGGCCGCAGGGCAGTCCCGCCCCCGCGGCGACCTTGCGGACGATGGCAGCGGTCGTCATGTTGCGGTAGGCCACCACCTTCCGGCCGCGCTGCAACCGGTGCGCCTTGGACAGCGCCCTGACGACGGTGAAGGAGCCGGTGGTGTCGCTGTCCAGCTCGACGGCCGTCACCTCGCCGGCGAACAGCAGCTCCCGGGCGTTGCCCTGCACGGTCACCACGAGGATCCGCAGCACGGTTCCGATGGTGATGTGCGTCGTGGTGAGCAGTTCGTGGTCCGGGTCGCGGTACGTCAGGACGGCGGCGTCGGGCAGACCGACGTTCTGGTCGACCTCGCAGCTCACCAACTGGGTCACCCAGTGCGGTGGGAGCTCGCCGGGCGCCTCCACGATCGGGTCGGCAGCGAACGCCCTGCCCCCGCGGGCTGCTGGAGTGGTCACGCGTCGTCCTCCCGCACCGGATCCGTCGTACCGGGGATGATCAGTTCCCTGCCGGGCGCGAGCACCATCGGGTCGTCGATGTCGTTCGCCTCCGCGATCGTGCGCCACGCCGTCGGGTCGCCGTACTCCCGCCAGGCCAGCAACGGCAGACTGTCACCAGCCACCACCCGGTGGGTGCTGCGTGCCTCGCGCGCACCCGAGGTCGGGTTCTGGCCCGGGGGATCGACGCTCGCCTCCTCGATGGACAGCGAACAGGTGGCGCGCAGCGGGGTCCCGTCGACGTCGAACAACGTGTAGGAGACGGAGAGGTCGCACAGCACACCGTCGAACGACGTCGTCTGCGACGTGCCCCATTCGAACCGGACCCAGGGGCTGGCCGGCTTCTTGCGCGCCAGGCTGCCGGGCGTGGGCACGCACGCCTTCATCAGCGTCTGCACCGTCTTCTCGACGGAGTCGTCGTGGTCGGCCGTCGCGTCGAGAAAGACCTCCATGGACAGAGACCGCGGCCCGCTTCCGACGAATTCGGGCAGTGCGGACTGACCCGCCATCCGGGACGGGGTGCGCCGCCACTCGGTGCGCTTGCTCAAGGACAGCGCCGCCGGGTTGAACTGGAGCGAGACCCGGGCGAGCGTACCGCCGGGCCGGGCGCCGACCTTCGCGGGCGGTTCCATGAGAAGCAGATGCGCGCGGGTACGGCTCGTACGGAACGCGAGTGACACGGCGATCCTCCTTCCTGAAGTCCGGTGCCGGCGTGCGCGGTGCTGCTGGTGCCGGTCAGGCGGGCCTCAGTCCGCCGTGCGCGATCTCCAGCGTCTCGACCGCCGCCTGCGAGCTGGCCGGGTCGAACGAGGGGCCCTGCCAGCGCACCGGGACGATGCCGAGCACCTGCCAGCTCACGATGGGAGACAGATCGGGCTTGAGGGCGACGATCTCCCCGTCTTTCGGTTCCGCACCGGTGAGGATCTCGTCGAGCCATCGCGCGATCTTCATGGTGTCCTCGGTGACGGGCCGGGTCAGCGTGATGTTGGTCCAGGTGATACGTCCGGGAAGCTGCCAGGCGAAGCCGTTGTTGCCGCCCTCCGCGTAGCTTTCCACCTCCACCTCGGCGCCGAGCCCCGAGCAGGTGTGGAAGGCCCCGAGGTCGTCACCGCCGATGGCGAGCCTGAAGAACACGCTCGTCGCAAAGATGCTGTCCGTCATCTCGTTCTCTCCATCGCCGGTCCGTCTCCCCTCGCTGTGCCCGCCGCCGCGGGTCAGCGCCGTCTGTCGTACAGCCGCCCGGCGCGCTCCCGGTCGCGGCGCAGGTCGGCGCGGAGCAGCCGGCTGACCGGGTCGAGCAGCCGTCGGGCGAGCTCCTCGACGTCGATGCCCGCGATGCCCTCCTGTCCCTGGGCTCCCCGCGTGTTCTTCCGCTCCGTATTGCTCGGCTCTGCGTCGGACGCGTCCGCCGACGCCGCGGACCGGACCACCGGGGTCACGGGAACCCCCGTCAGGCCGGCTTCTTCCATCCGTTGCAGGGCCACGGCTCGGGCGGCACCGCCCGAGGCGGGACGGACGCCGGCCTGCGGACGGCCGCCGGGCCCCGGGCGGCGTAGGTGTTCCGGAGGGACCCCGCGCTCCGCGGCACGGCCGGGCCGATGGACAACCGGAAGGGCTGTGTCGCCACCGCTTGCGGGCGCGCGCTGGACGGCGCGGGCGGAACGAGCGCTGTGCGCACGTGCCGGCTCCGTTGCGGCCGGAGGGACTTGCCCGGCCGCAGCCGCCACGCCGGGAACGGGGTCGGGGCCGCTCCCCTCCCTCGGAACCGGGCCCGCGGCAGACGGGAGCGCGGCCCCGAGGGCGGATCCGGCCGCCTTCGGCGGTGCGGGGCGTACGACCGGGATCGCCCGGGACGAGGGAGCGGGGCGGCCCGTCGGAGGGGAAGATCCGCCGGCGTGCGGTGCCCGCTGGAGTGCAAGGGCCGCGGGCGCGTCCGGCTCCGTACGGGAGACGCCGGAGGCGGGGGGCGCGCCGGAGGGGCGCGGCGGAGTGTGCAATGGAGGACATGGAGGACGGGGTACCGCCGTCGACAGATCCGTGGGCACGTGCGGCAGCACCGGCGTGTCCGGCGCCGGGGCGGGCTTGTCACCGGGCCCCGGGCCGAGCGGGGTCGCCGAAGTGCTCCGTCCGACGACGGGCGGCCCGTGCCCACCGTTGACGTCGGAGCCGTGCGGGGACGGAAAGCCGCCGGATGACGGGGCCGGGAGGGAGACGGTACGGAGCTCGCCGACCGGCGTGTCCGGCGGGCGGTTCCCCTGCCCGCGCGGCATGGGAACGGCCCGGTGGGCGGCGGGCCCCGACGGGCCGGATGCCGAGGCACCGGGCGACGGAGCACCGCGCGTCGAGGCGCCCCGCGGAGGGGCATCAGGTGCCGGGGTGCCGGACACCGGGGTGCCGGGCGCCGGGGCGCTGCGCCCGATCCGCCGCTGTACTTGCGGCGCAGCCGTTCCGGTCGGTGCCGTCGCCGTGTCCACCGGGGCCTCGGTCCCCACCGCCGCGTGCTGGCGCCGCCAGGTGACGGGCACCACGGGCAGCGGAGCGTGCGCAGAGGCGGGGAGAGAGGCCGGCAGGGCGTCCGGCTGGGGAGTGGTGATGCCCAAGGGCCGCTCGCCGAGCAGCGCCGCCGCCCGCTGGACGGGAGGGGCCGCGGTCGGGGCCGCCGCCGACAGCCGCACCACCGGCTCGGTACCCGATGCTGCGGCCTCCCTCGGTCCGGCCGGTCCCCCATGGAGGCCGGACCGGCTTGCGGCCCGGACCGCTGAGGCGGCGGGGTCTGCACTGGGTACAGCGCGTCGCTCGGCGTCCGCTGGTGCGCTGTGGTCCCGCCGGTCCGGCACGTGTGTCCGGGAGGGGCCGGTGCCGCTGTTGCGGGTGGGGTCGCCGCGGAGCGCTGCCGTGTCCCCCGTGGTGGCGGTGGGCGGCAGCGCGGGAAGGGGCGCGCCGAGGCCCGTGCTGCGCCGTGGGCCGGTCGGCCCGGTGGCACGCGGCGCGTCCGCGCCCGCGCGCTGCACCCTCGTGGGCCTGCGCGGGCCGGAGGGTTCGTCGCCGGGCGGTGCACTTGGGGGCGGTGCGCCGTCGGCCGGCCGCGCCGGTGGCGTCGAACCGGCCGACGGCGCCTCCGACGTCATCGGCTCGGACCGCTCCACCGGGGGCCGCACCACGGGCATCGGCGCGGAGGGAGCGCGCTGGATGTCCGGACCGACCGCGGAGGGTGGCGACGGGAGGGCGTCGGCCGGGAGGGCGCCCAGCGGCGCGCCGAGGCCCGGCCGTACGGGGTGCCGTTCGCCGGCGCTCTCCACGTCGGGCGGCCCGGGCCGCTGCGGTCCAGGGTGATCGGCGCCGCTCCGCGCCCGGCGCTGGACAGGCGGCGTCGGCTGCTCCTGGGCCGGGAGGAGGGGGGAACCGCCGTGCGGGGCGGTGGCGCCGACCGCGGATGCCTTCGTGCCGGTGGGGTCGCCCGCAGTGGGGGTCGGTGCCGAACGGGATGGACCACCCACCGCCGGTGCGGGGTGCGACGGGCGGCCTGTCTGTGGCGGCGGCTCCGTAGGCGGAACGACGGCAAGTCTCCGCACGGGAGCTGCCGGACGCCGGGCCACGATCAGTGAGGGGCGCGGCGCGACAGGTCGCACGGCGGCCGGACGGGCCACGGACGTGCCGGACGGCGTTCCCGGCTTCCCCGGCGCGGCAGGGCCCGGCGGGTGCGCAGCGCGCGGCCTGGCGTTCCCGGACTCCGGCTCCTGGCCCGGTTCCGTCTGCGGGTCCGGAGTACGGGGGGCCGCACGAAGCAGCAGCGGGGTTGCGGGAGAAGCTGTACGCGGGGCCGGGGGGCGGGCCACGCCGTGGATCAGGCCCGGCGGGGCGGAGGGCAACAGGGCGTGGCCGAGTCCCGTGCCGAAGGCCGGGTTCTGCCATGCCGCCAGGCCGGACCGGAAACGGAGGCCGTCGCTGAGCCCGAGGGCGTCCCGGGAGATCGTCGTGACCGGCGGGGCGACGCGGCGCCATCCACCGTCCCAGTCCCCGCGAAGAGCCGTTCCGGACGGAGTCGTGGCGGGCGCGATGCCGTGCTCCCGGGCGTCGTCGGCCGACGCGACGCCGGTCGGGGCGGCCGGGCCGGCCCGCTGCCGTCGCTTCCTGTTCCAGAGTGCCACCTGATCAACCGCCTTCGTTCACGCGGGTGTTGATGCGTGCGATCTCCCTCACCCACTGCTGACGTTCCGCGTGACTGAGATCGAGAATGTCCTCTCGCTGCCAATGGAAGTGGTAGGCGACGTACGCGATCTCCTCCCGCAGACGGGGGAGGGCGTACGTCACGATTCCCCCAGGCGCCCTCCGGAGAGGTCGACCTCGAACGAGCCGTGGCACAGCGGACAGGTCACCGCGGCGTGGGTGTGTCCCTCGCTGTTGATCCGGCGGTAGAAGTCCTGGAGGAACGCGACATCCGTGGCGTACATCCGCTCGACCACCCCGGCGTGCACGTCGGTGAGAGTGCCCAGCCGGGTGATGACCTGGCTGAGCAGCACCACGCCGAGGTACGCCGGGTTCTCCTTCACCCGCAGGTCGATCTGCGGGCGCAGCTCGTCCCGTGCGGTCGCCAGTCGCATCGTGCCGGTGCGGTGCACCGTGCCGTCGTCCTCGACGTAACCCCGTGGCAGTTCGAATGCGAACTCGGTCTGCAGGGAGGCGGCTTGTTCGGACACCGGCGCCGAGGAGGCCGGAAGTGATGACGAGGGCGGGGGCCCGGAATCCTCCGGCGTGCGAGGGGCGGGTGCCGTCGCCTCGAGGAACTCCTCAAGGTTGGCGGTGGAGACCTTCCGTCGCTTCATTCGACCACGATTTCCTCGAAGGTGATCGTCACCGTCTCGGTGGCGGCGGTGGACTCGCCCGCCTTGAGCGAGGGACCCTCCCACTTGCTGGCCCAGCCCTGCATCAGCTGGATACGCCGCACCGTCTCCCCCGTGGAGTCCTTGATCTCGATGGTCAGGTTCTGCCGGGCGGTGTCCACCGCGCCGTTGTTGAGCGTCTCCTTGATCCAACTGGTGAACTCGCTGCTCTGGTCGAGGCCCCGGGTGATGGTGACCTCTCCGGACTGCCGGGCACCGGGCTGCTTACGGATGATCTGTTTGCCGTCCGAGGACACCTGGCGGACCTCGACGACCTCCTCCTCCACGGTCAGGCCGCTGACCTCCTGGATGGATTCGACGAGATACCCGCCCAACTGCACGCCGAACACGTGGGTGGAAAGAGCGTCGCCCTCAGCCATGTCTGCTGGTCACCTTCCGGTTCGCGGTCCTGTGGGGTCATTCGTTGACGAGACTGGTGCTGTCGGAGAACTGGGACAGCCGGAAGACCACGAACTCTGCCGGCTTCACGGGGGCCACTCCGATCTCGCACACCACCTGGCCCAGGTCGATGGACTCCGGCGGGTTGTTCTCGCGGTCGCACCGCACGTAGAAGGCTTCCTCCGCCGTGCGTCCGAACAGGGCGCCGCGGCGCCACTCCTCGGTGAGAAAAGCGGTGATGTTGCGCCGGATGCTCGACCAGAGGCGGTCGTCGTTCGGTTCGAAGACCACCCACTGGGTGCCCAGCAGGATGGACTCCTCCAGGTAGTTGAAGAGGCGGCGGACGTTGAGGTAGCGCCAGGCCGGGTCCGAGGAGAGCGTCCGGGCGCCCCAGACGCGGATGCCGCGGCCGGGGAAGGCCCGCACGCAGTTCACGCCGATGGGGTTGAGCAGGTCCTGCTCGCCCTTGCTCAGGCGCAGCTCCAGGTCCACGGCTCCCCGGACGACCTCGTTGGCCGGGGCCTTGTGGACGCCGCGTTCACCGTCGCTGCGCGCCCAGACGCCGGCGATGTGGCCGCTGGGCGGCACCAGCGTGTTGCGCCCTGTCGCCGGGTCGAACACCTTGATCCAGGGGTAGTACAGGGCGGCGTAGCGCGAGTCGTACCCCGCGTCGTCGTTGCGCCAGGCGCGAACCCGCTGGGCGCTCAGCTGCGGAGGGGTGTCGAGGACGGCGACCCGGTCGCCCATCTGTTCGCAGTGCGAGACGACCGCGAGCTGCACCGTCTTGACGCCCTCGGCGTCGATGTCACCGCGCTGGTGCGCGCTCATCAGGTCCGGCACCGCCACCATGGTGATCTCGTCGACGGCCTCCAGGCCCGCGAAGCCGGTGCGCGCCGCCGCATCACCGACGTACTCGTGCGGATCCAGCCGGACCGCCCCGCTGCCTGCCTTGCCGGGCGGGGGCACGGGGGCCGGTGCGGCGACGAGGGTGAAGTTCTGTTTCTCGGGGCGGGACTGCGGGGCGCCCGGCTGCTCGGCGACCTCGATCAGCTTGGACTCGCGCGCCTGGGTCACCAGGTAGCTCTTGACGTTCTTGCGGGTGGAGGCGTCGTAGGTCTCGGCTACCTTGTTGTTCTGGCGCACCACCAGGCGGAAACGGTCCTCCGGAGGGTTCTCTCCCTCCGGGTCGGTCACCTCGACCGAGATGTCCCCCTCTGCGCCGGGCCTGGCCGAGACCAGGAAGCCGCCGATCGCCGTCGGTGCCGGGGCGCCGGTGACGGCGGGTGCCGTCCTGCCGCTCTCGCTGCCGCCCGGGGCGTTCTCGGCCGGTCCGCCGATCCGGACCACGTACGCGGTACCGCCGCCGTTGGCGAAGTATCCGTACACGGCGTGCGCGAGGTAGGTGCCTTCCGCGAAGGCGCCGAACGTCTGCACGTACTGGTCCCAGTTGGTGACCAGCGTGGGCTGGTGGAACGGCCCGGACTCCGCGAACCCGACGAAGGCTGCGACCGCGGTGCCCACCCCCTCGATCGGCCGAGCTCCGGACTGCACCTCCTCCACGTAGACGCCTGGGGTGAGGTACGACGGCATGCTCGCTCCTTCGGCCGGCCACTCGGTCGCTGCCGAGTCTCATCCGCCGGCGGGCCCCGCAGTAGGCCCCAAAGTCCTGGCCGCGGGGCAGACACTGCTGCCTTCCGGGGCACATGGGGCAGCGGTGCGTGCAGCGGGCTGCCCTACGCGGGCGGACGGAGAGCTGCCGTCCAGCCAGGGGCCGAACTCGCTCTCCAGCACCAGCCGGCCGAGTTTGCGGTACTCCTGGAGGACCGCCGAGACGAGATGGGCCGTGGTCAGCGGCTGCCCCGACTCCGCCACCGCGTACGCGGCGGTCACGGCGCACGCGCGGATGGAGCCGCCCGCCAGCTCGAAGCGCTCGGCGCACAACTCCAGGTCGAGTTCGTCCTCGCGGGGGATCCGCGGTCCCAGGCAGCGCTCCCACAGCGCGAGCCGCTGCGAGACGTCGGGCATGGGGAACTCGGCGACGACGTCCAGACGCCGGGTGAACGCCTCGTCCAGGTGGGAGCGCAGATTGGTGGTGAGCACGGCGATCCCGTCGAAGGACTCCATGCGCTGGAGCAGATAGGCGGACTCGATGTTCGCGTGACGGTCGTGCGCGTCCTTGACCTGCGAGCGCTTGCCGAAGATGGCGTCGGCCTCGTCGAAGAGCAGAACGCCGTTGACCTCCGACGCCTCGACGAAGATCCGTTCGAGGTTCTTCTCCGTCTCCCCTATGTACTTGTCGACGACGGTGGACAGGTCGACGACGTACAGGTCCATGCCGAGTTCGGCCGCGAGGACCTCCGACGCCATGGTCTTGCCCGTGCCGGACTCCCCGGCGAAGAGTGCGATCACCCCGCGCCCGCGCCCGCCGCCGGGACGCATCCCCCACTCACCCAGAACCTGTTCGCGGTGGCGGGCACGCTGGACGAGCTCCTGCATACGGGCGTGCGTCTCGTTCGGCAGCACCAGGTCGTCCCATCCGACAGCGGGCTCGATGCGGCGCGCGAGCTGGTCGAGACGAGCACCGTTCTGCGCGCGGACGGCACGTCGAACGTCGTGCCCGGACACCGGCCGTCGTTCCACTGCCGCCGTGCGGACGGCGACGGCCGCGGCCTTGCGGATCTGCTCCCCGCCCAGCCGGTAGGAGGTGACGGTACCGGCGAGATCCTCGGGGGCGGCGGCATCGGCGCCCTGTTCCGGACCGGTGACGCGGGACGCCGCGGCCAGCGCCCGCTTCCACGCTGCGACGCGGCGCTCGGCGCTGGGCGGCCCCACGACGAACGACACCGGGCTCTCCCTCGACCACAGCGGGTCCCAGCCGGTGCCGCCGTACACGAGCAGCGGCGTTCCTGCGGCTGCCTCGCAGAGGTCGTGCAGCAGGCGTGCGCGCTCGGGCCGCTGAGGTTCGAGAGCCTCGATCGGCCCGGCCACGATCCCGCTCTCCCCCAGTCCCGCCTCGAAGGCCACGGTGCGCGGCAGCCGTTCCGGCGACGGGTCCGCAAAGAGGCCGGCGAGGTCGAGGACGAGGGGGCGCCGTCCGGCTGCCCGGAGTGCGTCGATCCCGGCCCCGGCCGCGTCGCCGCCCCTCTCGCGCAGGTACACCAGCCGGCTGCCGGTCGTGGCCGCATCCGTCACCCGGCGGATCAGCTGCGGCTCGCCGGTGCCGTCCGACTCGCCCACCCGCACGATGCCCCGAAGCCTGCCGTCGGCCTCGTCGTCGCCCAGCAGGTGGGCCGTCAGCCTGTCGGGCACCCGGAGGACCCGTGTGAGCAACGGGCGCTCGGGCTCGGTGAGTTCGACGAGTCCGTGGGAGACGAGCGGTGCGGCCGGGGAGAGCCGGAAGCGTCCGGGCCCGGCCGTGGGCAGGCCGCACAGCTCCAACGCCAGGCCGACGGTGGGCCTGCGCCGGGTCAGATCGTCGTTGAGGTAGCCGTAGAGCCATTCGAACCGGGTGTCGAGGTCGGGTGCCATGGCCACGAGCAGCAGCTCGGTGTCGAGCGGTGTCAGTCCGAAAGCGCCGGCCAGGTGACCGAGCCTCGACCCGGCCGCAGGAGGTGTCGGTCCGACCGTCGGGACCGTGGCGGCCAGCGCGTCGGGCGGGGAGTCCACGATCCGTGCGGCGGCCTGCGGTGTGAGGTACTGGCCCCGGTAGGGGTCGTCCGGCTCCGGGTCGTCGGCACGGCGGGCCGCCACCGCCGACCGGACGCGCTGCTCGACGCGGGCGAGACGGGCCCACAGATCGTCCTGCTGGGCTCCGTTGACGGCCGCCCGGTTTCCGGCGACGGCCGCGGAAGGGCCGCGGCTTTCGGTACCGGTGCGGTCTCCGGCGCCCGCATCAGGGGTTTCGGGGGAGCTGCCGTTCCGCGCCCCCAGGCCGGTGCTCATCGGAGAGGCCCCCGGTATCGGCGACGGCCCGTCGGCAGCCGGCGCTCGCGGGAGGAGGAGAAGCCCTCCGCACCCGGGTCCGAGGCACCCTGATAGCGCAGTCGCCGCCCGGGACCGGCAGGTTGTCCGGCCTCGGCCGCCGGACCAGGGTCCGGGTCCGACCGCAGGAGGAGTCCCTCGGTGACGAGTGGTCCCGCAGGCGTCCGGTCGCCGGTCATGGGGGCACAGACCCGAACGTCGATGGAGGCCTTGAGCTCGCCGCCCAGCGCGGTCCACACGTCCGAGGCAGAGGGGCCCTGCCGGCTGCGGCCCGCCGCTTCGATCCCGACGGCCAGCCCGAGTTCGGCGAGGGTGCCCGTACACAGCTCGGGAGGCAGCACGTCGACGCCGGTGAGGCACCGCAGCGCCTGGGAGAGAAGGCGGTGCTCGTCCTGCGGCCGGCTCGTCCACGCGGTGACCAGGTAGGTCAGCTCGAACCAGCGCGGCATCGCACGCCGTCCGAGGAAGGCGCCGTCGTCGTCGTACTCCTGGCTCTCGCCGCTCTTCCGGCGGGAGACGTCCTCCCGGATGTCGTAGAGGAAGACGCTGATGGTGGGCGCCGTGCGGCGAGCGGCCCAGTCGCTGGTGGGCGCGTCGAAGACCAGCTCGACGCCGCTGTCCGGCAGACCGGCCTCTGTCAGCAGCAGCCGCAGCGCCTCGTCGACTTCGTGGATCACCGGCGAGCCACCTCGTCAGGGGGTGCGACGCTGCCGCTGACCACGAGGAACTTCGTGGAGACGGAGCGGAAACCGGCTCCCTTCGCAGTGATCTTGCGCGGCCCCGTCTGGTCCTTGGACAGGATGAGGAGCTGCGCGATGAACGTGCCCTTGGCGCCGGGTACGGTCGGCGCCGCCGTCGCGGTGATCCCCGGCTGCCACTTGAGCCGCACCCGCGTGCCGGGCGGGAAGTCCTTGCCGCGCACGGAGGTGACGAAGCCGGGTTTGCCGATGTCCGGGACGGCCTTGATCCGGGGTTGCAGGATGCGCAGCCGCTCCGTGGCGTGGTTGTCGCCAAGGTCGGCGTCGGTGCCGCTGGTCGACAGGTTAGCGGTGATCGTGGCCCGCAGCGCCTTGTCGGGTGCCAGCACGACGCGTACGACGGTGGAGGTGCCCGGTGCCAGGTCACCCACCGCGCACTCCCCGCCGCCGCATCCGGCAGGAAGTGGTCCCGCGGGGATCCGGCGGGGCAGCCCCAGCCTCAGACGCAGCCCGGTGGCCAGGGCGTTCCGCCCGTTGCGCACGGTGTAGGTCACCACGACCCGGCCGCCCACGTAGCCGGGGTCGGGCTGGGCCCGGACCGTGACGCCCGGACCTGCCGAGGGCGTCTTGGGGGCGGGCGGTGGCGGTGGGTGCGGCGTGGTCTGCGGCGGCGTCGGTGTCGGTGTCGGTGTGGAGGGCGGCTGTGAGCGTGATTCCACGGGGACGACGGTGTCTGCCGCGTTGTCACCGGGGCTGGGGTCGACGACCGCTCCGGAGACGGACCAACCGACCGACCGGTCCCCCGCTGTGACTCCGGTCAGCCGCGCGGTGACCCGCACTTCCTCGTCGGGCGCGAGGGTGCCCAGGGTGCACTCGGGGCCGTCTTCGGAGCACTCCCCCGCGGGCGTCGTCAGCTTCTCCAGACGCACCCCGACAGGCACCGCCACCGTGAGCCTCGTGCCCGGTGAGGGCGACGGGCCGTGGTTGACGACGGTGACCGTCACCGCGCTGCTGTCGCCGACCTTCACCGCTGGGACCGTGCCCGGGGCGTTCACCGCCAGATCGACGGACTGCTGGTAGCTGGGCTCCTTCTGGCGGCCGGGCAGGCGGTGGTCGAACGGGGCGAGGCGGCCGGTCGTCAGGTCCAGGACGGAGAGGCCCTCCGGTGAGTTGGCGGCCACGGCCCGGCGGGAGCTGAGGATGAGCCGGCTGCCGTCCGGCGACCACGCCACGTCGCGCGGCTGGAAGGGTCCGCTTGCCGTGGTGTCCGGCAGCTCCCGGCCGCACGCGCCCTCGTCGCCGCCGGCTCCGGCGGGCAGCAGCACCCGGCACCCGTTCCCGTCGACCGGGGTGAGGAGGACGCCGTTGCGCTCGTTGAGGCGCCCACCGCCGTCCTTGCGGTTGAAGGCGACGGTCTCGCCGTCCGGGGAGAAGGCCGGGCTGTCGTCGATGACCTGGCAGTTGCCCGGACAGATCGTCGCGCTCAGGTCCCGCTGCCGGTCGAGCGCGTTCACGGGAGCCGTCCAGATGTGCTTGTTGCCTCCTTCCCCGTCGATCACCTGGTTGCGGGTGAACGCGAGCGTGGTGCCGTCCGAGGACCAGGCCGGCTGCGCGTCGCCGCCGTCGGCCTGCCCGGCGGGCGGGGTGATCCGTTCGACGATCTTTCCGGTGGCGACGTCGGCCACGAGGATGCGGCCCGGTCCCGCGTCCCCTCCCGCGCCGCCGGGCGACGTCCGGGTGAAGGCGAGGAGCTTGCCGTCGGGCGAGAAGGTGGGGTCGGTGTCCCAGTCGGTGGCGGCACGCCCCGCCAGCGGCATCGGCCGCGCGTCGGAGCCGTCGGCGTCGGCCAGCCAGATGCGTTCGATGCGCCCGGCGTCGGAGTTCTCGAAGCGGGTGACGACGATCCGCCTGCCGTCCGGTGTGTAGTTCTGCCGTTCCGTCCAGGGGTCGTAGCCGTCTGCCGGGTCGAAGAGCGGGTCGAGGGCGGGGTCGGTGTTGGTGTCCGCGGCCGGGTCCTCCTCCAGGAGGGAGAGTCCCAGGTCGCGGGGGTCGGATCCGTCCTCCCGCGCATCCTGGAGGGTCGCCACGTTGCGGGCGGAGGCACTCGTGCGGGTGACGACGACCTGACCGTCGCCCTCGGAGCCCAGCCAGGTCGGGGAGTCCACCGCGCGGTCCTCCTTCAGCACCGCCTGTGCGTCACCCGAGCCGGCCCGTGTCCGGTAGACGTAGTCGATGGTGCCGCAGACGCAGGCCTCGTTCGGGCTGAGGAACAGCACCTGGTCACCGTCCGGGAGCCAGGCCGCCGACCGCGTCTTCCAGTCGGCCTGGCCACCGGCCAGGAGCGGTTCGTCCGCGCCGGTACCGCTGGTCACCCTCAGCCGGGGGCCGGCGTCCCCGCCCGTGTCGAGGGTGTAGGCGACCTGGTCGCGGTGGGCCGGGTCGTCGACAGGGTTCCACGCCGGTTCGGTGGCGTCCCCGGCCGGCCCGTCGCTGATGCGGGTCGGCTCCCCTCCCGAGACCGCGCGGGTGTAGATCTGCTTGCCGCGGAGGGCGTCGGCATCGCAGGAGTAGGCGATCCTCGTGCCGTCGGGGGAGAACGTCGGATGGGTCTCGTCCTCGGGGGTGTCGGTGAGCCGGCGGGTTCTGGTGCCGTCGACGCCCACCTGCCACAGGTCGCGCTGGGTGCCGCTCGCGGTCGGTTCCGCCGAGTCGAACACCACGGTACGGCCGTCCGGGGACAGCGCGGGGTTCGCGGCGTCGCGGCCGGTCGTCAGCTTGCGCACGGCGCCGTCGGACGTGCGCAGGTAGACCTGGGGCTCGGTGCTGTCCCGCAGGCTGGTGAAGACCAGCAGGTCGCCGCGCGCGGAGGACTGCTGGTCGAAGTGTGCGGGTCCCGGGCCGAAGAGCGGCTCGCTCGTCGCCGTGCCGGTCACCCGCCCCATGCTGCGGTGCTCCGTCCCCGCGTAGGCGACCCGCCCCGCGTCCGCCTTCGCGGGTGCGTCCGGAGCTGCGGAGGCTGCCCCTGCTCCCGGCGCGGCTGCGACCACGAGCAGGGGCAGCAACAGCACCAGGACCGCCGCCAGTCTGCCCCGCCGGGAGCGCCCCGCCGGGCCGAGAATGCCGGTCACGGCCCACCTCGCAGTCCGGGAGAGAGTCTCAGGCGACGAGCCTCACCCGGCGGGGCGGGCGGGAACAGGCCCGGAGTACCCGGTCCGGGGGAAGCCCACGGTGCTCTTTCGGGCAATGCGGCGGCTTCCGGGCTCCGGACGCTTCTCTCGCCGGGGCCCACAGCCTCCGCCGAGGCCCCGCAGCTCAGATCAGGCCGTGACGCATGGCATAACCCACGGCGTGCGCACGGTTGCGCAGTTGCAGACGGTTCGTCACTTCGTGCAGCACGTTCTTGACCGTCCGCTCCGAGTACGACGTCTTCTGCGCGATCTCCACGGTGTCGAAGCCTTCCGACACCAGCCGGAGCATGTCCGCCTCCCGGGTCGTCAGGGTCGACAGTGTCAGCCCGCGGGGGTCGAGCACCGTGCGCTGCAGGCTGCTGACGTGTTCGAGGAGCTTGCCCAGGAGGTCTCCCGGGAGCACCCCCTCACCGTTGGCCATCGCGGCGATCAGATGCAGCAGCCGGTCCTGGTCGGCCTCCGCACGGCGCAGCACGGCGGCCACCCCGAACTCGATCATCGTCTGGAGGGCTCCGGCCTCGAAGGAGCCGACGACCAGACCGGTGCGGGTCGCCGTGTTGCGCTGCAACCGGCGCAGCAGCCGGACGGTGGAGTCGCCCAGGGTGTCCACCACCACGAGCGACACCTTGGCCTGGTCCGCCTCGGCGTCCGGGAGTAACTGCACGGCCGGTTGCTGGCGGAGCTGGTGGACGACTCCGGCGTGCAGGATGGCGTCTTCGGCGTACAGGGCGACCGGGATCCGGGCCTTGTGCGCGTGGACAGCCGTCCCGGTGGTCGGGGCCGTGGGCCAGGAGGCGGCGCCTCGGTACGCTCGGTGCGCAGCCGCCACGGTGCCGGGGCCGTGCTGATCGGTGGAAGTCATCGCTGTGTACCCGCTCTCTTGCGGATCGTCGGTAAGTGCTGTGGGTCCAGCGGGTCCGGTATGCGGGAGGCAAGCCGGCGCCCCGCCGCTGTGGCGCGACACGGGAGTTCGGCGGCGGCCGGAGGACACCGCACCGATGTGCCAGGGGGGCAGCGGGCCTGCCCGCTCGTTGCCCCCGCCGCCCCTCCCCTACGGCGGACCGGGCGTCCTACGTTCGCTGCGTGACCACATCCGCAGAACTCGCCATGCCGGCCGTGACGGTGTCGCCGGGCGACACCGCGACGACCAGCCTGACCGTCCGCAACGACACCGACATCGTCGAGGCCTACGCCCTCACGGTCGTGGGCGACTGTGCCGCATGGAGCACCGTCGAGCCGGAGCGGGTCTCGCTGTACCCGGGTACGTCGGAGACGGTCACCGTACGGCTCGCTCCCCCGCGCTCCCCCGAGGTGCGTGCCGGAGAGGTGCCCCTGGGGGTGCGGGTGCTGCCGGCCGAGCAGCCGGACCTGGTCACGGTTCCGGAGACCACCGTACGCATCACGCCGTTCCACGAGCTGCGCGCACAACTGGAGCCCCGCCGCCGACGCGGCTGGCTGGGTGCGCGGTACCGGGTGGCGGTACGGAACCGGGGAAATGTTCCGGTCACCGTCGCCGTGGCCGGGACGCAGGACGGTGAGGAACTGCGGTTCGCCGTCCAGAACGGGCAGCCGCGCCTTGAGCCGGGTGAGTCGGCCGAGTCGGGGCTGCGGGTCCGGGCCCGGAAGCTCATCTGGTTCGGGCGACCGGTCCCTTGGGCCTTCGGAGTCGACGCCGCCGAGACCGGCGCCGCAGGGACCGAGGCCGCCGAGGCCGACGGGGCCAGGAGTGCCGTGGAACAGGAGGGGCAGGGCCGAGGTGAGGCGCTGGAGGGCGAGTTCGTCCAGCTTTCGGTCCTCCCCAAGTGGCTGCTGATCCTGCTTGCCGCCCTTCTCGCCCTGCTGCTCGCCTGGTTCGCGCTCGTCCGCCCGGCGGTACGCAGCACGGCCAAGCAGGCCGCGAAGGACGCGGCCACGGAGCACGCTGCCGCGAAGGGCGGCGGGGAGCAGGGAGAGGGCGGCGGCGCGCCCGGTGCGGGCACCGGTGAGAAAGGCCAGCAGCCCGGCGGTGGGGCCGAGGGTGAGGGCTCGGGCCAGAACGGCTCCGGCGGCGGAGGCGGGAGCGGGACGATCACCGGTCCGGACATCGTCCCGGGGACTGGTCGGCAGAGTTCCGCCACCATCGATGTGCAGTCCGGCGGCGGCTCCCAGAAGGTGGGGTCGTACGAGGTTCCGAAGGGGAAGGTGCTCGGTCTCACCGACATGGTGGTCGCCAACTACCAGGGCGACGAAGGCGTGGTGACGATCAAGTTCGGCGAGCGGAAGATCACCACCATCGCGCTGGAGACCTTCCGCAACCAGGACTATCACTGGGTCACCCCCATCCGCATCCCTGAAGATGCCACCGTCACCGCTGATGTGACCTGCGCGAAGCCCGGCACACCGGCTACCGGGAAGCGGGCTTCCGGTTGCCATGAAGTGCTGAACGTGAGCGGGGTGCTGAGCGATCTCAAGCAGTGAGTCGATGACTGAGGCGTGCTGCTGCCTGCTCTGACAAGCAGACGGCGCCGGGACATTCCTCGTCCAGACATGACCGGTAAAATCGCCGGTTCCAGCCCACTGTTCGTGCAACTTGGCGCAATCGATGCACGTTGCCGCCCACACGTTTCATTTCGTCAGATCTCGTGTGCTGCCGGTGGCATGTGCAGCCGGTGGTGCCGGCCTCCCGCTTCAAGGCGGCGAGTGCCCGGCACAGGAGGGTGAAGTGCGCAGGAGGCCGGGGCGGGTGACCTGATGCCCGATCAGGCGCTCGGCGCTTGTCGGGCTCTCGGGTCACCCGCCCCGGCGATCCGGCGGTGCAGGAGTGCGGTGACGCCCTGTCAGTCGGCGGATCCCAGCTCGATCAGGTACAGGTTGTCGTGCAGCCGCACGGTGCCCAGGGTGCGCAGGCCGGCGCGGGAGGCCAGTGCGGTCCAGTCCGCCTCGGTGCGCTCACCGCTGCCGAAAAGCGCGTACATCTGGAGGTCGAACCCGGTGTCGTGGTCCTCCTCCTCGTCCACGCCCGCCAGCCGCTCGATGAGAACGACACGGCGGCCCCGTGCCGCCTCGGCGACGCGGGTGAGGATGGCCGCCGCCTCGGCATCCGGCCAGTCGTGCAGGACCTGGGCGATCAGATAGACGTCGCCGTCGCCCGGCAGTTCCTCGAAGAAGCTCTGCCCGGCGATCTTCAGCCGGTCGGCCACCTCGGCCAGCTCGGTCCGCGCCCGCTCCGCGGTGCTGGGCAGGTCGACGAGCGTGCCCCGGGCGTGCGGGTACGTTTTCAGCACCCGGCCGAGCAGAGCCCCGTTGCCGCCGCCCACATCGACGACGTGCTCGTCGGTGAG
This sequence comes from Streptomyces sp. CNT360, assembly GCF_000424785.1. Taxonomy (NCBI): domain Bacteria; kingdom Bacillati; phylum Actinomycetota; class Actinomycetes; order Kitasatosporales; family Streptomycetaceae; genus Streptomyces; species Streptomyces sp. CNT360. The sequence goes on from NZ_AUKO01000002.1 coordinate 139,826, forward strand.
CGCGAGTTGGGAGACGGCTGCCGGCGCCCAGTGGGCCACCCACTGACCCAGCACCTCGTCGAAGGTGGACCCGAGGCGTGGATCGGAGGCCAGTTCGGCCCAGAAGTCGTGCCCCTTGATGTGGACGAATCCGCTCTCGCCGGTACGCAGCGTGTGCAGCAGGCCCGGCCACACGTCGTCGAGGCGGGGGTAGCCGTTGCGGTGGTCCAGGCCGTCGTGTGCCGAGTCCTCCAGAAGGAGGGTGCCCGCCGGTGTGAGCGCGACCGTGTCGTCGGCGCCCACGGTGAAGAGCTTCTCCCACGCGAGCACCCGCAGCAGTCGGCGCACCCCGCCCGGGGTGGCACCGGCCGCCTCGGCCAGCGAGGAAACGGTGGTACGGCCGTCGGCGACGTGTTCGGCCAGGTCCAGGGTGACGGCGGCACGCAGCGCGTACGGCACGACGAGGTCGGCCCGTTGTTTCAGGGCACGCAGTTGCTCGCCCTTCTCCCGTTGCGACTGCCCTGCACGCCAGTACCCGGAGACGTCCGTGTAGCGCGGGGCGACCTTCTGCTCGTGTTTGAGCCAGCGCCGCAGGGGACGCAGCGCGCCGGCCTCGCCAGCGGCCCACGCGTAGACCTGCCCCTCCCGCCAGGGCGCGCCCCGCACGGCGTCCAGGAAGGCGTCCGAGGCGTCGCCGCCCGTCGCGTCACGGTGCACCCAGGTCAGGTGGAGGTCCGCACTGTGGTCGAAGGTCTGCTCCTCGGAGGCCGAGGGCACCACGACGACGGCGGTGACCGGCGTGCCGGGCGGCAGTTCCTCGATCCGTCGCGCGATCGCGGGCAGCGCCGTCTCGTCCCCCGCGAGGAAGTACCAGTCGATCCCCTCGGGCAGCACGGTGGTGCCTCGTGGTCCGGCGACGTGCAACCTGTCGCCTGTGCGGGCCCGTTCGGCCCACGCGGCGGCGAGCCCGCCCTCGTGCCGCACGAAGTCCAGCTCCAGGCGGCGCTGTTCCGGGTCGTAGCGACGGGGTGTGTAGTCCCTGGCGCGGCCGATCGCCTCGGGGGTCCAGTCGAGGTGGCCGTCGTCCTGCGTCGGCGGCTCCACCTGCGGCGCGTCGTCGAGGATGACGATCTTCACGTGGTCGTCCGCGTTCTCCGTGCGGAAGGGGCCGATGTCGTAGCCGTTGCTGCGGAAGGCTCCGAGCTGCTCGCCGGTCAGCACCACGCGGCGCATCAGCGGGGTGACGTCGAAGACGTCGGCGACCTCCAGCTCCCGCACCACGATCGGGTAGGGCTTGTGCTCTCGGGTGGCCATCAGGAGCTCTTCTTCCCGGCGGACCGGTACTTGCCGGCCGCCTTCCTCAGATCCTTCACCTGCTGGTCCCCCGCGGGGAAGGTGTAGATGACACCCGAGGCGAGCGGGCGGACGTGGCCCGCCTTGGCGGCCGGGAGCCGTTTGAAGGACGCGGTGTCGAGGAGTTTGCGCATGTCCGGTGTGGGCCTGCCGTGCAGGTCCACCGAATAGAAGATCACGTCGGCCTTCTTGAGGTCCGGGATGTTCTCGGTGGACAGTTCCTCGACATACCGCTTGGGCTTGTGGGTGTAGCGGTCCAGGTAGCCGAAGCCGGCCGCCCGGATGCGTTCGTAGGCGAGCGACTTGGATGTGGAGACCCAGGTGGAGCCCTGCTCGGTGGACAGGGCGACGGCCTTGGCGTTCCGCACCCGGTCGCCGTACCGCTTCCGTACGGCTGCCAGGCTCTTGTCCAGCGCGGTGTTCCGCTGCGCGAAGTCGGTGGACTTCCCGACCGTGTCGGCGAGTTTCGGGTAGTTCTTCCAGACGTCCGGCGGCTCCGCGATCTTGAAGATGACCGTGGGGGCGATGTCGGACAACTCCTTGTAGTCGATGTCGAGTCCGCCGTTGTCCATGCCGACGATCAGGTCGGGCTCGGCCTTCAGCACCTTCTCGACGTCGACGCCCTCCCAGGTGCCGACCGTGGGCACCTTGTTCATCCTGGCGAAGGTCTTGGCGTCGAGCTCCTGCTTGAGGAACTCCCCCTCCAGCGCGGCGACCGGCTTGACGCCCATGTCCGTGAGCTCGGATCCGGTACGCCACAGGGCCACGACGCGCTTGGGGTGCGCGGGCACTCCCGAGACGTCACCGTTCATGGTGTTCTTGATGGTGCGCGTATCGCTTCCGCCCTTCGGGGACCCGCTGCCCGACTTCGCGTCGTCTCCGGTGTCCGCGCCGCAGCCGGCCAGGGCCAGGGCACCGGCGGTGACGGCGGCGAGCACCGCCCACCTCCCGCGTCTCCTCGTTGTCAACGTTCTCTCCTCGGTGGTGCTGCGCGGGCTCGGCAACGCTGCGGCAGGGAGCCGCCCCCGAAAGCCCGTTCGCGTTTAGGTTAGGCTAACCTACGTGCTCGTGAAGAAAAGTCCTCCGGGGCTGCGCATGCCCCTCGCCGCGGGGCTGCTGACCCTCGGAGTGGCCGCCGCCACGCTGCTCAGCCTCGCGTTCGGCAGCAACACCATCCCCTTCCGGGACGTGGTCGAGGCCGTCTTCACCCATGTCGACTCGGACGACGCCACCGTCATCACCACCCAGCGGCTGCCCCGCACCCTTCTCGGCCTCGCGGTCGGCGCCGCGCTGGGCATGGCCGGAGCCCTGATGCAGGGGCACACCCGCAACCCGCTCGCGGACCCCGGCCTGTTCGGCGTCAACGCGGGGGCGGCGTTCGCGGTCGCCTGCCTCACCTACGGCTTCGGGGTCTCCTCGCCGCCGGCCGTCGTCCTCGCCGCCCTGATCGGTGCTGCCACCGTCGCCTGCCTGGTCGCCCTCTACGGCCTGCGCTCCCTCAACCGGGGAGCGCTCGTCATGCTCGCCGTCGCCGGGACAGCGGTGAGCGCCCTGCTCACCGCGCTCACCACCGCCCTGGTCCTGCTGGACCAGCACACGCTCGACGTCCTGCGGTTCTGGCAGGTCGGCGCGCTCTCCGACCGCGACTACGGAATGGCCGCCGCCGTCGCCCCCTTGCTTGCCGCCGGAACAGTTCTCGCGCTCACCAACGCGTTCTCCCTCAACGCCCTCGGGCTCGGACAGGACGTGGCCCGTGCCCTCGGCACCCGGGTACGCCGCAGCCGCCTCACCGGCATCGTCACCATCACCCTGCTCGCCGGGCCCGCCACCGCCGTCTGCGGACCCATCGCCTTCCTCGGCCTGGTCGCACCGCACGCGGCCCGCACCCTGGCCGGGCACGACCAGCGTTGGCTCGTTCCGCTGTCCGGCCTCACCGGAGCAATCGTGCTGCTGGCCGCCGACACCGTGGGCCGCGTCAGCGCCAGGCCGGGTGAGTTGCAGGCCGGGATCGTGATGGCCGTCATCGGAACCCCCGTGCTGCTGCTCCTCACCCGGCGCCGGAAACTGGTGGCGCTGTGACCCCGGAACCGCGCACCCGAGCACGCGCCACGTCCGAACAGGCAACCCGCCTGCGGCCCGACACCGCGAACGGGAGGCCGGCGGGACGGTCCCACGGCACGAGAACCCCCGAGCGCGCTGCTGCCCGCGCCCGCATCGTGCTGCGACCCGGTCGCGGACTGCGGCTGGGCCCGGTCGGGTGGGTGCTGCACACCAGAGCCCTGCTCGCCGGCGTCGTCGCAACAGCCGCGGTGCTGGCCCTCACAGCGCTGGCCGTCCTCACCGGCACCGTCGACCTGCCGGTGGACCGCGCGCTGGCCGCACTCACCGGAACGGGGACCCGCCTGGAGCATCTCGTCGTCGTGGAGCACCGGCTCTCCCGCGCGCTGGCTGCCGTACTGGTCGGCGGCGCGCTGGGGTGCGCCGGTGCCCTGACCCAGTCGGTCACCCGCAACCCGCTGGCCAGCCCCGACATCCTGGGGGTGACGGGTGGCGCGAGCTTCTTCGCCGTCCTGCTGGTGACACGACCGGAGATCGCCTCCCGCACGGAGGACGGCAGCGCTGCCGGGTTGCTGGTACCGGCTGCCATCGGAGGGGGCCTCCTCACCGCAGCGTGCATCCTCGCGCTGGCGTGGCGGGGCGGGTTCGACGGTCTGCGGGTGGTGCTGGTCGGGCTGGGCATCAACGCCCTGGCCATGTCGGGCGTCTCGTGGTTGCTGACGCGGGCCGAGATCGAGGAAGCACAGGTGGCGACCCGCTGGCTGACGGGCTCGCTGGCCGGGGTGCGGATGCCGGACGTGACGCTGCTGGCGCCGCTGACACTGGCCGGGCTCGTGATCTGCCTTGTACTGGCGAAGGACCTCGGCGCACTGCGCCTGGGCCGTGAGGTGGCGCCGACGCTGGGCACCCGGCCGGGCCGCACCGAGGCCTGGGCGCTGGTCGTCGCCGTCGTCCTGGTCTCGGGCGCCACGGCGGTGGCGGGCCCCATCGCCTTCGTCGCCCTGGTCGCCCCGCAGGTGGCGATGCGGGTGTTCGGGACAGCGGGACCGCCACCGCTGGCGGGCGGCGTGAGCGGTGCGCTGCTCGTGCTGGGCGCCGACACGGTCTCCCAGCGGTTGCCGTCCGAGCTGCCCGTGGGCGTCCCGACCGCGGTCATCGGCGCGCCCTGCCTGCTGTTCCTCTTGCACCAACAGCGTCGGAGAACCAGTGTCTGAGCCACATCGAACGAGCGGGAACGCGCCAGAGGCCGCAAGCCCGATGAGCGCACACGAGATCACTGCGGGTTACGGTCGTCACACGGTGATCGAGCAGCTCTCGGTCGACATCCCGCGGGGCCGGGTGACCACGGTGATCGGCGCCAACGGCTGCGGAAAGTCGACTCTGCTCCGCGTCCTGGCCCGACTGCTGACCCCCACCGCCGGGCACGTCCTGCTGGAGGGTGAGCCGATCAAGAGCCTGCGGCCCCGCACCCTGGCCCGCCGGCTGACGATGCTCCCGCAGTCTCCGGTGGCCCCCGAGGGCATGACCGTGGGTGAGTTGGCGGCCCGCGGGCGGCAGCCGCACCAGCCGTGGTACCGGCGCTGGAGCGAGGAGGACGACAGGCTCGCCGCCGAGGCGATGGCCGCGACAGGCGTCAACGGCTACGCGGAGATCCCGCTGGAGGAGCTGTCGGGTGGCCAGCGGCAGCGGGCCTGGATAGCGATGGCGCTGGCCCAGCAGACCGATCTGCTGCTGCTGGACGAGCCCACCAACCATCTGGACATCGCCCACGCGGTGGAGGTCCTCGAACTCGTCGTCCGTCTGTGCCGGGAGACCGGACGCACCATCGTCATGGTGCTGCACGACCTGAGCCTGGCGGCCCGCTACAGCGACCACCTGGTGGTCATGAAGGACGGTGCGATCACGGCCGAAGGCACCCCGGCCGAGGTCGTTACTTCATCGATGCTCAAGGAGAGCTTCGGCCTGCGCGCCCACGTCTTCGACGATCCGCATGACCGGCTGCCCACGGTCGTCCCCGCCCGTTCGTTCACCTAGCGACACTCCGCCCCGCGCCGTCCGCATCCCCACGCCACGTGCCGACGTCCGGCCGCGCAGGAGATGCCGATGCCCCGGGGCACAAGAGGGGCCGCGGGGCGCTCACTCGCACCTGCCTGCGCCGTAGCGTGCACCCGACGAGAAGGCCCGGATGTGCCCGAGCGTGTCGTACGCGTCTGCGGTTCGGCCGGGGCATGAAGGCTGGGCGGCGACGCGGGCGCCGGGGACATCGACGGTCCCGGGGCCGAGCCGTCCGGGGTGAGGCAGCACCGCGCGGGGGGCCGAGCCGGCCCCCCGCGAAGGTGGCGCCGCGTCAGTTCTGGAGATCGGTCACCTCGATGAGGTGGTACCCGAACTGGGTCTTCACCGGCCCCTGGACGACGTTGACGGGGCCCGAGAAGACGACGCTGTCGAACTCGGGGACCATCTGTCCGGGCCCGAACGAGCCCAGGTCGCCACCCTGGCGACCGGAAGGACACGTGGAGTTCGCCTTGGCGAGCTCGGCGAAGTCGGCTCCGCCTTCGATCTCCGACTTCAGCGCGTTCGCCTTGTCCTCGGACGGAACCAGAATGTGACGCGCGGTAGCCTTAGCCATCAGTTACAGCCTTTCGTGTGCTCGTCAAGGTCGCGGGGAGGACGGCCCGAGGAGCGCCCGGAGGCCCGGCGCCAACGGCTCGATGCGCCGATCTCTGCGCCCCCATGGACGCCTCGGGCGACCACCACCGCCGCATCGTCTCACGCACCCCCTGCCGAGGTCGGCTCACGGGTGGCCGGCGACGGCGCCGACGACGCACCCGCCCTGATCACCGCGCACTCCGGCATCGCGATGGATGAAGCCCGTCTCGTCGGCACGGTGGCCAGGGCGCGCCGGTTGCTACCGGCCGCTGCGGGTGTCGGCCCCTGATCGGCTGGTGCGCCGGCTGGAGCCCGGGCCGTGCCAGTCCACGCAGACGACGGAGGCGTCGTCGATGATGTGCCCGCCTGTGGCCTCCCGCAGGGCGCGGGTGAGGAAGCGGACCACCTCGCGGGGGTGCAGGTGGGTGTCCCGCTCCAGCAGGGTGGACAGATCGAGGGTGGGGGTGTTGCGTTCGGTCATGCCGTCGGTGTAGAGCAGCAGCCGGTCCCCTGGCTCCAGGTCCAGCTCCTGCACCTGGTAGTCGCCGCTCCAGGGAGCGCCGAAGGGCAGGTCGACCTCGGGTTCGACCTCATGAACCCGGCCGTGGCGCAGCCGTAGCGGCCAGGGGTGGCCGGCGTTGACCATCTGGGCGCGGCCGGTGGTCAGGTCGACGCGTAGCAGCACACCGGTGGCGGTTGCGTCCCGGCCGTGCTCGACCAGAGCCAGATGGGCTGCGTGGGCCTGGTCGGCCAGGGTGGCGCGTGCACGACGGGTCTGGCGCAAGGCGCCGATGAGGAGCGTGGCCAGCAAGGCGGCGTCCTCGCTGTGACCCATGGCGTCGCTGACGGAGACGTGCAGAGTGTTCTCGTCCAGGCTGAAATCGAAGGTGTCGCCGGCGACCTGAGTGGCCGGTTCCAGCGCGCCGGCGACGGTGGCCTGCCCGGCCTCCACCGTCAGGGCGTTCGGCAGCAGGTTCTGCTGGATCTCTGCGGCGAGGGTCGGGGTTTCGCTGCGGCGGCACCACTCGTACAGGTCGGTGAAGCGGCGGTTGGCCGTCACGACATAGGCCAACGCGTGCGCCGCCTGCGCGATGTACTTCTTCTCCACCGCGCTCGGCGGGTCGGGCATGAACAGCTCCAGCACGCCGATCGCGTCCCCCCGGCTGGTCACCGGGGCGATCACCCGGGACGCACCGACCGCGTCTCCGCCGTGGGCGACGGCCCCGGTCACCCGGAGTTGCTGAGAGCGCACCACCTCGTCGTAGACCGTGCCGGCCAGCGGCTCCGGATCCTGTCTGCCCGTCCAGTCGCCCGGTACAGCCGGAAGCCGCCACACCGTGTCTCCGCCGATATCGGTGATCAGGAAACACACGTCCCGAGCCTGGAGCTGCTCGGCCACCAAGGCGGCCACCACCGGTACGGAGTCGACCGGTGGCGCCTGCTCCACCGCCGCCAGCAGCCGTTCCATGCTCATGTCGTGCTCAGCCATCCACTCAGCACCTCCTCCTTCCTCATGTTCCCGCTGCGCCGCAGCGGGGGTGCGGCGCAGCGCCGGTAGGGCGGAGGTGAGCACAACGATGCACCGACGGGTGAACCCGCACTGCGGGAACCGGTCGATGACCGCCTCCGGTCGCATCTCCCGATGGTGTCCCCGGTCACCTGTCCCGGGTTTCGAGCCGGACGTCACGGACTCAGCCCGCCGTACATCCGGCCGTACGCCGAGTGCCTGACCGGCGCTCCCTACGATGACGGCCATGGGACACGACATCACGGGGATCCACCACGTCGGTCATGTCGTCGAGGACATGGCCCAGGCAGTCAGCGTGTACGAGCGGCTGGGGTTCGTCGTGCCACCACCCAGTTGTCCGGCGCTGCCCCGAGGCGAAGGGGCGGATCCCGTGCCCTTCGGTGCCGCCAACACCCATGCGGATTTCCCGGGTTCCTTCCTCGAACTCGCCGCCCGGGTGGACGAGGGTGACGCCGGGAGTCTGCCCGTCGGCACGCATCTCGTTCCTCTGGAAGCACCGGCCGAAGCCCTTCCCCTGCTCGTCGAACGCATCGGTGAGACCAGCTCGAACCTGGCCGCGTGTCTGGCCCGCTTCCAAGGTCTGCACATCCTCATGTTCTCCTCACCCGCCATCGAGAAGGCAGCCGCTCGACTGACCGGCGACGGCGTTCGACACGGCGGGGTCAACACGGTGCGGCGGGCCGCTCCCCGGGGCGCGAACGTCCCGACGGAGACGGTTCGTTACCTGGAGATCGACGGTGACGAGCCCGGTAACCGGCCGGGCACGACCGCGGAGGGGCGCGTGGGTGTTGTCGCGGCCCTGGATCCGGACATCCAGGGCGCCCGCCACCTCGAACACCCCAACGGTGCCACCGAACTGGTCGAGGCGATGCTCTGCGTCGCCGACCCGGACCTACCCGCACTCCGGCGCCGTTACGAGACCTACCTGGGGCGGTCGGCGCGGCAGGCAGGGCGCACGCAGATCTTCGACCTCGACGGCGCCGCCCTGGCACTCGTGCCGAGCTCAGCTCTGGCGACGCTTCTGCCGGGCGAACGGCCCGCCGCCCTCCCGGCCCTCGTCAGCTGCACCGTCGCCGTCCGCGACCTCGCCCGCACCCGCGACCTGCTGCGCCACAACGGACTTCCCGTGCGGGAGACGCCATCCGGCGCCGTCTTCGTACCGGCCGAGGCCGCTGCGGGCACCGCTGTCGTCTTTTGCCCACAGCAGGAGCAGGAGGCGTCGTCCGCCGCCCGGCGTCCGTCGTCTCCGGGCCCGACACGCGGCCGGGCACCGGGGCTCTCCTGAAACGGAACCCCTGCCCCCGGAAGCAGTCGTGGCATGTCTGCAACCGCGAGGGGCCGGGGAGCAGTCAGAGACGGGAAAGGAATGTGTGGGGAGTACGGTTCCGGTCCGGAGCTTCCCCGCAACAACCGCCAGCGCGCTACTGGAGAACGTGTGACCGAGCGAATTGGCCTCCGCCAACATCCCCTCCGCAAGCGGAACGGCCGTATCGCCGTTGCCGTCGCAGCGACCGTGGCCGTCGTCGCCGCGGCACCGGTGGCCTGGGACCGCGTGGCCGGCCCGGGAGACGACCCGGCCGCAGGGCACAGTCCCTCGACCGGGCCCGCCGGAACAGCACCGCCGGCCGACTTCGACAACGACGGGAAGGCCGACCTGGTGGCCCTCAGCGATTTCGCGGACGTCCTGGCCGTGACCTACGGCTCCGACGACGCGGGCAGAAGCGGCCGGCGTCAGCTGATCGGTCAGGAGGTCACCGGCACTCCGTCCAAGAGGGGCGACGGCGTCGGCTTCGGTGAGCACGTCGTGACGCGCGACCTGGACGGCGACGGCTACACCGATCTCGTCGCGGACGTGGAGACCTACGGCAGCCCAAAGAAGGACGGGGCGCACAACGGCGCCCTGGTCGTCTGGGGCTCCAAGGACGGGTTGAAGGCCGACAGCGGCACGTACCTCGACGGGGTTCCCGACGACTTCAGCGTGGACCAGCCCGGCAAGGACACGCTCACCGGCGGCGACTTCGACGGTGACGGCCACGCCGACCTGGTCGTGCAGGTCGGTGACGACAAGGGGCTGCTGAAGGGGCCGTTCACCCGTGACGGCCGGGCAGCCGGAACCGCCGAGGTGCCCCGGCCGTCGCTGCCGGACGGCGCGTCGCTGTCCGACACGGTGGCCGGAGACCTCAACGGTGACGGCGTCGACGACCTCGTGAGCGTCCACGAGTACGAGGACGACACCGGAGGCGGCGGGAAGGTCTCCGCCTACAGCGCCGGGAGCGGGGACGGCTTCGAGAAGCCCGACAAGTCGGCACTCCCCGGTCTGGCCTCCGACGCCGCTGTCGGTGACGTCGACAACGACGGCCACGCCGACCTGATAGCACGCAGGCATCCCGAGGGAGCCGCGCCGGACAGCGGCGTCGACGGACCTGTCGAGGTCTTCTACGGATCCGACAAGGGGCCCGAGCCGGACGACGGACGGCACACCGAGATCGACCAGGACACCGACGGCGTACCGGGGAAGAAGGCCGACGAGGAGCTGTTCGGGGACGCGCTCGCCGCCGGGGACGTGGATGGCGACGGTTACGCCGATGTCGCAGTCGGCACCCCGGACCAGGCCCGTCCGGGCAAGAAGGACGGGCCGGCCGCGGGTGCCGTGACGCTCCTCAGGGGCGGCCCCAAGGGACTGACCGGTCGCGGAGCGCAGTTGGTCGACAGGTCCGCAGTCGACGATGCGAAGGACGCCGAGGGTCCCAAGGGCGCGAACGCGAAGGGCTCCAAGGATGCCGCGGCGCCCAAGGAAGGGGACCGGTTCGGGGACGCCGTACACCTGCTCGACGCGGACGGCGACGGCACCAGCGATCTGGCCGTCGGCGCGCCCGGGGAGAGCGACGCCGGGACGGCGTGCGTGCTGCCGACCACCGGCAAGAAACCGGCCGGCCACGGCGGCTACTCCCTCACTCCCGAGGACTACGGCGGCTTCCCGCAACACGAGGCGAAGCAAAGCGACTTCGCGATCCGGTTCGCCCGGTAGGGCGCGTGACGTAGCGGACGACCGGATCATCTCCTCGCTCGCCCGCACCGGAGCGGCAGCACCGCGAGCCCTCGCATCGCGGGGCTCGCGTACCGCAACTGTCCCGACGGGGTCACCCGGGCGCTCGATGGGAGACGGGACGTCGGCCGGCTCCCGGCAGACGCCCCTGCGCCCAGGTGACGCACCGTGCCGTACCTGGCCCGGACCCGTACAACTGGGCCGTGCGGGACCACGCCGAGAACGCGTCCATGGCAGTACTCAGCACCCACGCGCCCGGCGCCGGTCGGCCGGCGGCTCAGGTGTGCGGTACCACCAGGACCGGCGTACGCACGTGGTGCATGACCGCATGCGCGACGGGGCCGACGTGTGCGCCGAACCCGGAGGAGCGGTGCCGGCGACCGACGACGGTAAGGGCCCCGGCACCCGGCCCTCTGCGCCACCATCGCCTCGGCTTCCACGAAGAGAGCGGGGGAACGCCGCGCGATGTCGGCGGTGGCGTCGTGCACGCGAGCCGGGCGTAGGTATGGCCGCATCGTGGATGAGCCAGCACGAGCAGCGCCTGCCGTCCTGCGGCCAGCCGGCGCCATCGTGTCCCTTGTGCCAGACGACGTGCGGTCAGCTCACGGACGAGGAAGCGCAGAGCGGAGGTGGGCAGATCGACCCCGGCTGGGTGGACGAGCACGCGGAAGCTCCTGGCAGGATGACTTGGACTCGACACGCACCCGTCTACCGGGAGCTTCTCCACGCCCGGACCCCGCCCTCACCCGGTGGCCCCGCCCCGCACGCAGGTTGAGGAAACCTCGGTAGGTGGTGGCGTCAGGGGGCGCGCGCGGAAGTGCTCGACGCCGATCACGAGCGCGGGACGGTGGTCGAAGCGACACCGGCCCCCTTCGCGCCCGCGTCGTGCCCGGCTGCCTGCGAGCCGGGCACGAGCTGGATTCGGTCGAGCTCGCGGCTCAGTGCCGAATCGGACTCTCCTCCGTTTTGCTCAGCTGTGCTCAGCGAGGAGCGGTATCGGTCGGGGGCCCTGCTCCCAGGAGCGCGAGGAGCCCGGGGAGTCTTCTCTCGATGTCCGCGCGTCGTAGTCGGATGCCCTTGCGGTTGCCGTAGTCGATCTCGTCGATGAGACCTGCCTCGCGCAGGACCCGGAAGTGGTGGGTCTGGGTCTGCTTCGAGATCGGAAGATCGAACGAGTTGCAGCCCCGCTCGCTGTCGCTGCGGTCGGTGGCCAACTCCGTCATCACCGAACGACGGTGCTCGTCGGCGAGGGCACGGAACACCGCACCCAGATCGAGCGCATCGGCCTCCGGGCCGTCCAGGATCCTCCCGGCCACGCGGCACCTCCTTCAAGTACGACTTGCATCGTACCTGAAGGGCGTGCTTCTCTGAGGTACGAAATCGATCGTACCTTGGTCCGGTTGCACCGCCCCGTGCCGCCGTTCCCTTGGACCCGGCCCGGCACTCGCCGGAGACCTGGTCATCGACACTCGGAGAGGTCATCGTCATGAAGAAGCCCGAGGTGCTGATAGTCGGTGCCGGAATCGCAGGGCCCGCACTCGCGTACTGGCTCTCCCGGAATGGATACCGGCCGACAGTCGTCGAACACGCCCGGCAGCTGCGCTCCGGTGGTAGCGCGATCGTCGTGAAGGGGCCCGCGATCCCGGTCGCCGAGCGCATGGGCATCCTCCCGCAGCTCCGCGAGCTCGCCACCCGCAATCGGTCGCTGACCCTGCTCGACCCCGGCGGCAGGCGAATCCTGCAATCCCCGCTCACCTCGGACAACGCACCGACGGTCGAGGTGACCCGGGCCGACCTGTCCGAGGTGCTCCACCGGTCGGCGCAGACCGAGGCCGAGTTCTTGTTCGACGACACGGTCACCGCTCTCGACCAGGATGAAGGCGGGGTGGACGTCACCTTCCGGCGGTCCGCGCCACGGCGCTTCGACTTGGTAGTCGGTGCCGACGGGATGCACTCCGCCGTACGGCGCATGATATTCGGGCCCGAGCGGCAGTTCGGGAGCGACCTGGGCCTGTACGGCGCGACCGTCCCGCTGGAACCCGACGCCATCGAGGACCCGACCGAGATGACGATGCTGACCGTTCCGAACCGGATGCTGGTCCTCCACCCCTCCCGGACCACCCCGCTCGCGATCTTCACCTTCCGGGCCGCACAGCTGGCGCCCCACGACCGCAAGAACATCGCCCTTCACAAGCAGACCGTGGCCGACGCCTACGCCGACGTGCGGTGGCGGGCACCGGAACTCGTGGCAGCCTTCGTCGACCACCCGGCTCCGTTCTTCGACCCCCTGACCACCGTCCGGGTGCCCTCGTGGTCCCGCGGACGGGTCGTACTGCTCGGGGACGCGGCGGCGGCGACGGCCCTGCTGGGTGACGGGTCCAGCATGGCGATGGCGGGTGCCTACGCCCTCGCAGAAGAGCTCGCCGCCCATCCCGGTGATCACGCCCGCGCCTTCGCCGCCTACGAGTCGCGTCTCCGCCGTGAGGTAGGCCCGCGGCAGCGACGCGTCGGTCTCCTCTCCAGGCTCCTGGTGCCCCGCACCCGGCCGGGCCTCGCGGTGCGCAACGCGGTGGGCCGCGCGGTCGGTCGCACGAACCGGATCGCCTCTCGCGAAGCCGCGAACCGGTAGACCGGGTCCGCACCGACCGGTCACCGGCCGGTGCGCAGCTCCGCGGCAGCTCTCAGCCGGGTCGGCGCCGCCATGTCCGACGAGCCCGGCTCGGAGTGTCAGGTCACCGCCGATGCGGCAGGTCGACTGCTGTGGGCCTCACCCACCGTTCCCGGCACTCGCCACGACATGGGGACTGCCGGTGACTACGCCCCCGCGACGCGGAGGTGAAGCGCTGGGCGGACAAGGCACATCAAGGCGGCGACGGCATCGTCCCGGTGCCCTTCCGCAGCCTGCGTCTCAAGCTGCGGCAACGTCGGCACAACAGCACCCACGCCAGGATCCGCTGCCTCGGCGAGCACGCCATGGCCGCGCCCTCAGCGAGGTGGGCGAGTTCCTCCGGGTTCGGCAAGCCAGCAGGTCGCGGCCCGCGAGCCTTGGCGCCCGGGGCGTATCGGTCCAGGACACGCCGTAGCTTCTACGGGCCATCCGCTCCCCGTTCGAGGGTGCGGGTCTCCCCCGGTTGCGGCGTGACGAGTCGACGCCCGACAGCGAACTGCAACGGGAACCGCTCCGATGCGGGAAGGCTCACGCTCACCGTCTCACTGGTGACGTCCACGGCCACTCCCCAGGGCTCGCGCAAGCGGATCGTGAAGCTGTAAGCGCGCAACTCCCCTGCGGGCGCAGGGCCGAGACGGAGGACGTTGCACGGCTGGCTTCTCTCCCGCGAGCGCCGGCCGGAAGCCTGGCGGTACATGGAAGAAGTCTCGCTGGGCATGTCAGCCAGTGCTCCGGGCCCAAACAGGTAGGGTGCGGCAGTTCTCGCACCAGTTCGGGGGCACGGGTGAGCACTCAGGAGGCCGTCACGTTGGTGTAGGCGTTGTCGTCGATACCGGGTCGGAGGCAGCGTCCGGGTACATCTCGTGGTATTCGTCCGGCCCCGTCACGCCCTTGACCCGGTACCGCTCGGACGCGGAATCGTACTCCGCGAGACTCGACCAGGATCTCGCGATCCGGAGAGCTGGTCTCCGGGGCCGACGTCACGGACGGTTGCGCAGACGCCCGACTGCTGCGCTCGTGCAACGGAGTGGGGCGGCCCGGCTCGACGAGCCCGACCGCCCGCCCCCGGATGGACCGCGGCGCCGGGCCGCGCTCCCATATCCGGGGGGGGGGCGTCGAGACGGCTGGTGCTCGTTCAGTCCGCGCCGCCGCCGGGCTCGAAGCGCGTCCACTTCTGTCCGCCGTCCTTCGAGCGCCACAGTCCCTCACCCTTGACGAAGTCGTACGAGGGGTACTCGGCGTCCGCGATGCCGAAGAGGGTGGCGCCCTCGCCGGTGATCTGCTGGAAGGGGGCCGGGCGCTTCAGCTCGTGGAAGGAGCGGTTCTCCCCCGAGTCGGCCAGCCAGGCGTGTCCGCCCTGCTCGCCGACGAGGATCCGGCCGTCGGCGAGCACGTCCAGTTGCAGGGCGTCGGCGTTCTTCGTCAGTTCGTCCAAGGGCAGATCGGAGGAGCTCGGCACGGTGCGCCAGCTCTCGCCGCCGTCCCCGCTCAACCGGAGCGCCTGCACGACCGGTTCGTCGTCCCCGCCCCCGGGTGCGTCGGTCAACGCGACGACGGCGGTGCCGCCGTTCGCGGCGACCTCGCCGCCCAGGGTGTCAGCAGGCAGCTCGCTGCGGTGCCGCGTTCCCTCCCGTACCCACACGACGGCGTCCCGCTCACCACCCAACGGCGAGTCGATGCCCCAGGTCGTTCCCTTGTCGTCCACGGCCGCCTTGCTGACACCGTCCGGGAGGCCCGCGACCGGGGCGAGGGACTTGGTGGCGGGCCGGTAGGCGAGCGTGGGCTCGGACGCGGAGACCAGCACGTCGCCCGCGCGGGTGGCACGTGCCTTCTCCGCGCGCTTCACCTGGTGCTTCCTGCCCTGCTCGTCGAGGAGGAAGGAGCCGTCCGTACCGCCGGTGTCCTCTCCGCCGGAAAAGAAGAGGAAGCCGCCCCGCACAGCATGGAACCGGCCCTGTGTCGTGTCTGCGTTCGTGTGCACGGCGTACTCGGCGACCTTCTCGCCGTCCGGATCGAACAGCCGCCAGGCGAAAGCCGCCGGGCCCTCGTCGTCCTCGACATTGGTCGGGTTGTACGCGAGCGTCATCGCGCCGTCCTCGCCCACGGCCACGTCGGACGGCGCCCCGGCGATCCCGACCACCTCGCCTGCGGTGGGCTTGGGATCGTTGATGACCTTCTGATACTGCTCCTCGCGGCCGGCCGCATCCCGGTGCGACGAGCCGTCGACCGCGCCCCAGGCCGCGAACGACGAGAGAGTGAGTACGAGTCCGGTGCCCACCACGAGCGCGCCCTTCACGCCCCTTCGTCGGTAACTGATGGTCATTGGCTTCCCCCGTCGATCCGTTCGTTGTCCCATGGTCGAGTGTGCCCGACACCACTGACACGACCCCAGGTGGCCAGGTGGCTCATGCCGCCGAGCGTGCGGAGCAGTCTCATGCATCGCACCGCCGACAGCAAGGCCGGCACCGGTTCGGGCCCGATGAGGGCTGTCTGATAGAACTTCCGCCCAACTCACCGCGTTCCGTGGAGGATTGAACACCGTGCTGCCACCCGCCCCGCCGTACCGGGGCCCGCACGGTCCACGGCAGATATGGGCACCCCTCCTCCTCGCCGCCGTCTCGGCCGTGACCGTCGTCCTCGTCCAGCACCTCAACGGTGAGGACAGCAGGGCGATGTGCGGCAACCACCCGATCGACGTCTCGTGGTCGCGTGTGGTGCTCACCTACGGAGGCCTGGCGACGGCGCTGGCAGCCCTCGTCCTCGTCGCCCGCCAGTGGTGGAGAAGGCGCGCCCAGGCCGTGCGTCCACGAGGCCCGCTCGCCATGCTGGTGATCACCGGGCTGCTGGTGGCGTACGCGGGCGTCACCGCGGTGTCCACGCAGAACCTGCTCGACGGGGCGGAACGATCGCGCCAGCCCAACGATCTCGTCCTGTGCGTGAAGAGCGACTCGCTCTGAGTGGAGACCTCCCGCTCCCCGCCGCTTGCGCGGGGAGCGGGCGCGGATCGAGTGGGGTCGCCCTCGACGAGCGGGCTCCCTCCCGGGTGCTCGCGGGGGCCGTGAGGCTCAGGTGAGGGCGGCGACCAGCAGGGCGAAGGCGGCGATGATGACGGCGACGCGGGCGTAGTGGAAGCGGTCCCAGCGGTTCATCTGCTGCTTCCAGTCCGCGGGCCGGTTGTCGACGGTCCACTCCTTGCCCTGGTTGTTGATCGGGACGAGCAGCAGGATCGACATGACCACACTGAGGATCAGCAACGCGGCAGCGGTGACGACCAGGCCGGTGCCGTGGCGGTGCCGTCCGGCGAAGGCCCAGATGCCGACGAGGACGAGGGAGCCGACGTACCAGAACGGCATCACGGCGCCGAGCATCCGGCCTCCGTGGGCACGTCCGCGCAGAACGCTGTCGTCGGGGAGGCCGTTCAGGATCGGGTTGATGACGAAGGCGACGGAGAACTCCACCCCCACCATCACGCCGACGACCACGGTCGTGACGACCTCAAGTGCGTTGAACATGGCGACCCCTCCTGAAATCTAGCATTGCTAGGCGATGAGGCGACGCTAGCGCTGCTGCCGCTCGATTGTCTAGCGGTGCTAGCATCGACGCATGTCGGTACAGGAGCGCAAGGAGCGCGAACGGGCGGTCCGCGAACGCCTCATCGTGGGGACAGCCCGCGAACTCGCCGAGCAGCAGGGGTGGGACGCAGTCACCACCCGCCGGCTCGCCGAGCGCATCGAATACAGCCAACCCGTCCTCTACAGCCACTTCCGCGGCAAGCGCGAGATCGTCGGCGCCGTCGCCCTCGTGGGCGCCGCAGAGATGGCCACGGCGCTGCGGACGGCGGCCTCTGCCGCGGACAGCCCGCGCGCCCGGGTCACCGCCCTCGCGCGCGCCTACCTCGACTTCGCCGCACGCAACCCGGCGGTCTACGACGCCATGTTCCGGCTCGACGGCGGCCTGGCGTTCGCGCAGGAGGACACCCCGGAACCTCTCAAGGACGGCTTCGCCGCGCTGTTGGAGAGCCTCGGCGAGGTCGCCGGCGACGGCGTCCACCCGGGGCTGTTCACCGAGGTGTTCTGGGCGGCCCTGCACGGGCTGGCGACCCTGACCCGGGCGGGACGGCTGCCGCCGGGTGACGCGGAGCGGAGGGTGGAGCTCCTGGTGGACCGGCTCGCCGTGGTCTGACGCACCGTCCCGGCAGACACGCCGCCGGGCTCCTCGGTCACAGCTGCCTGCAACAGCGGTAAGTCGCCGGCTCGGCGCCGTGAAGTTGCTGCTTACTCAGCGGCACGCTGCGAACGCGGCAGCCCGTCGGGGCGGCAAGCGAGTGCTTCCCCGCCCCGACGGGCTGCCGGCCGTGGCTACGGAGCCGGTGCGGGCGGCCGGGCGCCCGGGCTGGATACCGGCGCGGGCGCCGGTTCGTCGAGGAGCGTCGTACGGGAGAGCGACAGGCGCTTGGTCTCGCGGAAGGCGAAGGCGACGACCAGCGCGGAGACGACCGCGAGCCCCGTCAGGTAGAAGCCGGGTGCCAGTGCGGTGCCCGAGGCGGCCACCAGGCCGGTGGCCGCGAAGGGGGCCGTACCGCCGAAGAGCACGTAGGCGGCGGTGTAACCGATGGCCGATCCGCTGGCGCGCAGCGAGCCGGGGAACATCTCCACCATGGCAGGCACGTTGGAGGTGCCGATGACGGCCACCAGCACGCCGAGCACGGAGGTCCCGGCCATGGCCCCCGCCAGTCCGGTGCCCATCAGCGCGAACGCCGGCAGGGTGAGGAGCGCGAAGCCGCCGCAGGCGACGAGCAGCAGGGGTTTGCGGCCGTACCGGTCGCTGGCGCGTGCGGCGACGGGGCAGGCCAGGCAGTAGAAGAACATGGCGACGACGCTGGTGAGCATCGCTGTACTGCTGCTGTAGCCCAGTTCCTCCGACATGTAGGCGATCATGTAGCTGCTCATGAGGTAGTAGCCGACCGCGTTGGTGATGCTGTAGCCGAAGAGGGTGGCGATCTGCCGGCCGCAGATCCGGACGGCGTCCCGCAGCGGGGTGGCCTCCACCTCCTCCCGGGCCTCCAACTCCCGGAAGACAGGGGTGTCCTCGACCTTGGAGCGCAGATAGAGGCCGATCAGGCCGAGGGGCGCCGCGATCAGGAACGGCACCCGCCAGCCCCAGCTCTCCAGCGCCGCGTCGCTCAGCGTGGCGGTCAGGGCGAAGCCGACCATGGAGCCCGTCACGCTGGCCAGGCCGACCGTCATCGGTACGGCTCCCGCGAAGCGGGCCCGCCGGCCGTCCGGCGCGTACTCGACGATGAACGCGGAGGCTCCGGTGTACTCGCCGCCGGTCGAGAAGCCCTGGAGCGTACGCAGCAGGAACAGCAGGACGGGAGCGGCCAGCCCGAGCGCGGAGTACGTCGGCAGCACCCCCATCAAGAAGGTGGCGCCGCTCATCAGCAGCACGCTGAGCGCGAGGGCCCTGTTGCGGCCGAGCCGGTCGCCGTAGTGCCCGAAGAAGGCGGCTCCGACCGGCCGTGCGAGGAAACCACCCGCGAAGATCGCCCAGGTGGCCAGGAGCGAGGCTGTCGAGTCGTACTGCGGGAAGAACAGTCCCGCGATGGTCGCCGACATAACCGCGTAGGCGCCCGAGTCGAACCATTCGACGAAGTTGCCGATCGCGGTGGCCAGGGTGATCTTTCTGCGGTCCGCCGCGGTCCGGCCGGAGTCCTGCTTCAAGGGAGCCTCCATGAGTAGGGCGTCAGTCCGCGCTGGGTGGTGGGGTGCCGGTGTCGCGGGCGCGCAGCTCGGCGCGGCGGATCTTCCCGGTGGCCGACCTGGGCAGGTCGTCGACGAACTCGATGTGCCGGGGGTAGGCGAACCGCGAGTGGCCTTCCTTCGCGTACGTACGGATGGCATCGGCCAGCTCCTGACCGGGCTCGTGGCCGGCGGCGAGCTGCACGAACGCCTTGACCGCCTGGCCGCGGACCGGGTCGGGCACCCCGACGACGCCGGCGTCGGCCACGGCGGGGTGGGCGCGCAGCGCCTCTTCGACCTCGTAGGGGCCCACTCGGTAGCCGGAGGTCTTGATGACGTCGTCGGTGCGGCCGAGGAACCAGAAGTACCCGTCCTCGTCGGCGTAGGCCTGGTCCTTGGTGTGGAACCAGGTCCCGCCGAAGGTCTCCTGCGAGGCCTGCGGCCGGTTCCAGTAGCCCAGGGGGAACTGCGGGTTGGAGCGTGCGCGCAGGCAGATCTCGCCGGGCTCCCCTTGCGGTACGGGATTCTTCTGCTCGTCGAGGAGCGTCACCTCCCAGCCGGGCAGCGGGCGGCCCATGGAGCCGTCCTTGACCGGGACGCCGGGAAAGTTGCCCACGAGCGGGTAGGACTCGGTGGAGCCGTAGTAGTCGAGGAGGGTGAGGGAGAACTGCTCGCGGAACCAGCCGATGAGGTCCTCGGTGAGTGGTTCGTTGGAGGAGCACACGACGCGCAGCGTCTGGGGGAAGCGGTCGCCCGCGTCCGGCACCTCGGCCCGCATCTTGCGCAGGAAGGTGGGGTTGACCAGCGCGGTTGTCACCTTGTTGCGGGACATGGCGGCCAGCAGTCCCGCCGGGTCGAAACCCGCCGCCGGACGGTGGACGAGGTGGACGGCGCCGGCGCGGAGCGGGCCCATCAGCTTGGCCATCGACCAGGCCCAGTCGCCCGCACCGTAGAAGACGTCGCCGGGGCGCAGGTCGTGGCAGTGCCGGAACTCGTTGTGTCCCAGCAGGGTGCGGTGGGCGTGCACGATGCCCTTGGCCGCCCCGGTGGTGCCCGAGGTGTAGAAGATCAGCGCCGGGTCGTCGGCGCGGGTGTCGGCCGTCGTGAACTCGGGCGGCAGGGCGGCGATGGCGGGGTCGTCGACGTCCACGACGGTGCCGGTGAAATTCGGTACGCGCCCGGTCGCACCCGCCTCTGTCAGGAGCACGCTCGTGCCCGAGTCGGCGAGACGGTAGGCGATGGGCCCGTCGGCCCACAGCAGCGACATGGTGACCAGGACGGCGCCGGTGCGCAGGACGCCCAGGTAGGTGGCCGGTGTGTCGGGGCGCTGCGGCAGCATGACGGCGACCCGGTCGCCGGGGCGCACTCCGAGACGGTTCAGGTGCGCGGCCACCTGGCGGGAGCGGTCCTGGATCTCGCCCCAGGTGACCTCGCGGCGGGCGCCGGTGTGGTCCTCGTGGATGAGGGCGAGCTTTTCGCGGGGGTGCCGGTCGGCGACGTCGGCCGCCATGTTGTAGCGCTCGGGCACCGCCCAGCCCTCGTGGGCGGGCAGGCCGGGCCCGGGGTGTGCCGTGGGGGCGGTGGCACCCGCGGCGGTATCGGCAGTGTTCGCGGTATCGATGCTGGTCATGGTGGTGTTCTCCCGGGAGGTCAGCGGCGGCGGCCGGCGAGGAAACGGGCCATCTCGCGCTGTGGCTCGCCGGTGGCGTACGCGGCCGCGTGGACCCGCTTCGCGGCGGCCACGGCCTCCACGAGCGCTGCTTCGTCCAGTTCGCGGATGCGGCCCTTGGTCAGGGCCACGGCACCCGGCGGCAGCTCGCCCAGTGTGCGGGCCTGCTCGATGGCGGCAGCCCGCACGTCGTCCGCCTCGACGAGGCGGGTCAGCAGGCCGAGTCGCGCGGCTTCCGTACCGTCGACCAGCTCCCCCGTCAGCGCGAACTCGGTCGTCTTCGTCCGCCCCAGGACGTCCCACATCGCCCAGATACCGGTGATGCTCGGGATGCCGGAGAGCAGCTCGGGCTGGCCCATGCGCACCCCGGCGTGACCGATCCGCAGGTCGGCCAGGAGCGCGAACTGGAACCCCGAGCCCGCGACCACGCCGTTCACCGCGGCGACCGTCGGCTTGTCGATGTCCCTGACAGCGCGGTAGAGGGTGTCGAAACTGTCGATCCAGGCCTCCGCGGCGGCGTGGTCGTCCGGATCGATGGCGCTGGTCTCACCCAGGTCCTGGCCCGCGCAGAAGGCGCGGCCTGCGCCGGTGAGGACGACGGCGCTCACCTCCGTGTCCTCGGCGACCTGGCCGAGGATGTCGATGAGACGGGCGCGCATCGCCGCGGTCCAGGCGTTGAGCTTCTCCGGCCGGTTCAGGGTCACCACGGCGACGGATCCCTCGCGGTCGAGGAGCACGGTGTCGTCGCTGCCGTCGCGCCGGGTGCTGGTGGCGGAAGTGCCGGGGGTCGCGTTCACAGGTACTGAGCCTTCCCACATGGTTGTACTGCTGGCCGCTCGCGAGCTGTCCGGAATACAAGCAGCCGGTGCGGTGAGCTGGCCAACACCAATGCGGACCCGGTTCCATATCGCATCGATATGGTTCGCGCATGGAATTCAGGCACCTGCGCTACTTCGTCGTCCTCTCCGAGGAACTGCACTTCGGCCGGGCCGCCGCCCGGCTCCACATGGCGCAGCCCCCGCTGTCCCAGCGCATTCGCGACCTGGAGAAGGAGTTGGGCGTGCGGCTCTTCGACCGTGCCCGGCACCGGGTCCGGCTCACCGAAGCGGGTGCACTGCTGCTGGAGTACGCACGGCCCGTGCTGGAGAGTGCTGACGCCGCCCGCGAGGCGATGCGCCGGGTACGGCCCGGCGCGGCGGGCGTGCTGCGCGCCGGGGTGCCGCCCGATACGGTGCCGGTCACCGTGCGTACGCTGGTCGACGCCTTCTCCGCGCGGGAGCCCGGCGTCCTCCTCGACCTCAACGAGATGACCACCGACGAGCAGCTCGCCGATCTGCGCGACGGTCGCCTCGACGTCGGCATGGTGCGGCACCCGACCGACACGGTGGGCCTGGAATCCGGCCCCGTCGTCCACCGGGCGCTCGGCGTCGTCCTCCCCGTGGAGCATCCCGAGGCCGGTCAGGAGCGGGTGCGCCTGCGGCGGCTGAACGGCTCACCGCTGGTGATCTTTCCCCGGCTGATGGCGCCGAAGCTGTACGACCATCTCCTCACGGCGTGCCGCGACAACGGCTTCCTGCCCGGCGCCATCCGGCACGCGCGCAACCCGCACTTCATCCACGGACTGGTCCTCGCCGGCCGCGGTCTCCATCTCAACGAGGAGCCCGCAGCGGGGCTGCCCGCCGGCCTGGTCTGGCGCCCGATCGAGGAACGCAGCCCGAGCCTGAGCTGGTCGACCTCCGTCGTGTGGCCCCGGGCCCAGACCACCACCGTCGTCGCCGCGTTCGCCGCCTCGGCCCTCGCCGGTCTCCTCGCCGCGGGCCACCTGCCTGCTGAGTGAGCGGTCGCCGCCAAAGCGATCGCCGCCACAATGAAGCGGAAGACCACGGGCCCCTTCTCGCCAGGCACCCGGCCCCTGCCCCTGCCCCTGCCCCTGCCCCTGCCCCTGCCCCTCGGCAGCGGTAACTCACCGGATACGGTCCCGTGCGGCCATGTCACCGGTCCACACCGTGGCTCTGACAGGCGGTCTGCCGTCTGAGTCTCGATCCAGAGAAGTGACGCCCGGGAGATGTGTGGCGGGACGTAAGAGATACCTCGTGACCTGTGATGACGGGCTTATCCGAAGCTTCTTCACCACAATCGGCTAGGCATCTCATGGGTGAGCAACTTCCCCTGCCGGTTCGGCGGTCTCTGTCTGGCTCGGCGGAGCGGTCTTTACCGCGGAGGCAGGTCTGTTGCCGGTGGTCCGGGGCGGGCTGGACCCGGCCGCCGTGGTGCACCGGGCCGATACAGTGAGGAAATGATCTCACCTGACCGTAGAGCAGCCAAGCATGAGGCGGCGGAGATGATCACCTATCGCGTGGCGGAGAGTGAGAGGGATAAGTCCGCCGTCATCAAGGGCGAGTTCAGCTCGGAAACCATCTTCGAAGTCGTCGGCTCCGAGGGCGGGTTCACCATTCGGCCCGCCCAGCTGGACCGGCCGGTGCACAAGGTCTTCCCCGACGACGAGTCCGAAACCGGTGAGATGTCGGAGGGTGAGCGCCGGTTTGTCGCGCTGGATGGCGAACTCGTGTGCGGCTATGTCGACACGCGGTATGAGCCCTGGAACCAGCGACTGATCATTGCCGATATCGAGGTGGCCGGGCCGTACCAGGGCCGGGGGATCGGGCGCACGCTGATGGACCACGCCATCGGCTGGGCCCGGGAATGCGGTGCCGGGCACGTGTGGCTGGAAGTGACGAACATCAACGCTCCGGCCATCCGCGCCTACCAGCGGATGGGGTTCACCTTCTGCGGCCTGGACACGTCCCTCTACAGCGCCACCGAGTCGGAGGGGGAGACGGCGCTGTACATGAGCCTCTTCCTCGACTGATCCGCCGGCCGCGGGTGTCTCTCTCCCCGCGGACGAGTCCCTGACGCTCCAGCGGTCGACGACGGCCGAGGTCGATGCCGAGCCGACGCCCAACTGCGCGCCCAGCCACTCGGCGGTGGCCGTCACGCCGTCGCGGCCCGCGTCCAGCAGGGGGATCAGCGCGCACACGTCGGTGAGGTGCAGTCTGCTACGCCCGGCGAACTCTGCCGCCAGAAGGCCCAGTTCCACCGTGAAGGCTCGCAACAAAGGGACGAGCCCCAAAGCGGGGTCCCCGTCATCCATGCCGCCTCCTACAGTGATACCTCGCTCACCGGGATCATCGATGTCCAGCCATCACCGAGACGGGGGCACAGGCGTGGGAAATGACGGGGCGACGGAGGGGAACATCGGCTTCTTCGCGGCGTACGACGCCGTCCTACGGCAATGGCCCGTGCCGGTCCACCGCGTTGACGTACCGACCCCCTATGGCAGCACGCGCGTCCACATGTGCGGCCCCGAGGACGGCACCCCCCTCGTGCTGCTGCCCGGCGGCGGAACGACCTCCGTGGCGTGGTTCGCGGTGGTCGGCCAACTGGCCCGCACCCACCGGATCCACGCCCTGGACCTGATGGGCGACATCGGTCGCAGCGTGCACGACGGCGCGCCGCTGCGCGGTACCGGTGACCTGACGGCATGGCTCGACGCCGTCCTCGACGCGTCGGGGCTCGGGGCGGTTCAGATGTGCGGCCACTCCTACGGCGGCCGGATCGCCCTTGCGTACGGGCTGCACGCGCCTCACCGGCTCAGCCGACTCGCACTGATCGATCCGATCAACTGCTTCGCCGGCATGAGTCCTCGCTACCTCACGCGGGCGCTGCCGATGCTGCTGAGGCCCACCGCCGGACGCGTACGGGCTTTCCATCGCTGGGAGACCGGCCACGCTCCGACGGATCCCGTATGGGCGGCCTTCCTGGAAAGCACGGCCACGGCCGCACGGTCGAAGGTCGTCGCGATGCGGCGCCCGAAAGCACAAAACCTGAGAGCTTGCACGGTGCCCACTCTGGTGCTCCTGGCCGAGCGCAGCCGCGCCCACGACGTACGCCGGGTGGCGAACAGAGCCCGGCGTCTTCTGCCGGAGGCCACTGTCGCGTTGCTGCCCGGCGCCTCCCACCATTCGCTCCCCGTCGAGCCGGCCGCGGAACTGAGCCGCCGATTGGCGCATTTCCTGGCGTGAGTGCCACGTTCGGACCCGCTCAGGAGAATACGTATGCCCCGTCGCAGCCGGGCCGCCCGGACCCCATCGGCCCGGCTCTGCGACTCCTCGACGTGGTTCTCCCCCAGGACCTCGCAGTCGGCTGTGGCGGATTCGGACCCACTCCCTGTTCAGCGGTCGGCTGCATATTTGTCGTCGGAAAGCGCGCTGCGGTAGGTCTCCCGCATGAAGCGCAGGACCACGAAAAGGGAGAGCATCGCGAGCGTGGCGAGGAATCCCCACAGGGCGAAGATCGTGCCGAACTCCGACACCAGCAAGGTGGCGAGGAAGGGTGTCGCACCGGCGAAGACGGCGAACGAGCTGTTGTACGCGATCGCACTGGCGCTGTAGCGCGTCTTCGTCGGGAAGAACTCCGCCGCACACACCGTGACGATGCCGGTGAGGAAGAACTCCGGAACGATGTAGACCAACTGGCCGAGCACCGCGGACAGGAACGTACCGCCTTCCAGTATCAGGAAGGCAAGAGGGACCAGGAAGATGCAGGCGAGCGCCCCGATGACCAGCATGGGCTTGCGGCCGATGCGGTCGGAGACTGCACCGGCCACCGGCAGCAGCGGCACCAGTACCCCGATCGATATGACGTTGGACAAAAACGCTTCGCTCTGTGAGAGCTTCAGCGTGCCGCTCAAATACTGGGGCAGGTAGGTGACCCAGCCGTACGACAGGACGGCCAGCGTGACCGAGGAACCGCAGAAGACCAGAATGCCACGCCACTGCGACAACAGGGCCTCCCGCAGCGGCGCTTGGACGGCCTCGTCGCCGCTGCGCGTCGCGGCCTCGAACTCCGGGGTCTCCTTGATGCGAAGCCGCAGGTAGAGGCCCGTGAAGGCCAATGGCAGCGCAATGAGGAACGGCAGCCTCCAGCCCCAGGCGCTCATCTCCTCGTGGGACAGGAGGCTGGTCAGCAACGACGAAAGTCCCGCGCCGCCCAGCAAGCCGAGAAAGACGCTGACGGAGACGAACGAACCGTAGAAGCCCCGCCGACGCTGCGGCGCATATTCGACGATGAAGGCGATGGCCCCCGCGTACTCGCCTCCCTGCACGACACCCTGGAGCACCCGGATCACCAACAACAGCGCGGGCGCCAGGAAGCCGACCTGCGCGTAGGAGGGCAGTACGCCGATCAGTGCGGTGAGAACGCCCATCAGCACGATTGCCCAGGAAAGCGTCGTCCGCCGGCCGACCCGGTCTCCGAACCTGCCGAATATCAGACCTCCGACAGGTCGGATGAGAAAGGAGATCGCGAAGAGCGCGTAGGTGCTCAGCACGCTGGCCACCGGGTCGCTCTCGGGAAAGAAGGCCGGGGCCATCAAAGGTGCCAGGTAGCCGTACACGGCGAAGTCGAACTGCTCGACGAAGTTGCCGATTCCACCGGCCAGGACTGCCCTGCGAACCTCGCCGGGTGTTGCCTCTGTTCTGCCACCCGCCTCGACGGCGGGCACAGCGGTCGCGGTCACAGGACCTCCCGTTTGACTCACGGTGTGGTTCGAGCGGGGAGGGCCGTTCCGCGCTCGCGTTGACGTGCATACGTATGCCGGTAGGTGGTCACCGTAGGAGGTGGCGACCACCAGGTCAAGGAGTCGTACGACAACGGCGCCTGCACTTCGGCCACTCCCCCACCTCGGCGGCGCGGACAGCGACATGGGGCAGGCGCCGTCGACCACCGGGGCACGGTCGCTTGCCGTCTCCGGAGGTCGACGGGGTGTTCGGGTGCGTCGGCGGACTTCCGCATCGGGACGCGGGGTCCGAGACGGCGGGGTGGCACGGCTGCGGGCCCGGCAGCAGTGCCACCGCGAGCGTCTGCCGGGCCCACATACCCCGAGGGCCTCACCAGGTGGGGCCCAGGGGCCGGACCGACAGCCCCCGGACCGGTGTCGGGGGTGTCAGTAGCGACTGTTCATCGCGGTACGCACCTCAGCGAGGGTGGCATCAGCCACGGCCCTGGCTCGTTCGTTGCCCTCGCGCAGGATGCGGCGGAGGTGGGCGCGGTCCTTCGCGTACTCGGTGCGGCGGGACCGGATCGGGGCCAGGCGCTCGTTGACCGCCTCGGTCACGGTCTTCTTCAGCGCGGCGGCTCCCGCGGAGCCGATGTCGGCGGCAACCTGCTCGGGGGGCCGTCCCTGACAGAGGGCCGCCAGCAGGAGGAGCGGCGAGACCTCGGGGCGGGTGGCCGGATCGTAGGTGATGTGGCGCTCGGAGTCCGTTCTGGCGCCCTTGATCAGGCGGGCGGTCTCGTCGGCGTCGGCGGCCAGGGTGACGGCGTTCCCGCGGCTCTTGCTCATCTTGGTGCCGTCCGTGCCGAGGGTTCACGAGGTCTCCTGGTGGGTCGCAGTCGCCGTCAAAACGACACGACCCCTGCTCCAGGGGCCACGGAAGGGCCGTCCGTCCGAACGGCCCGATGCCTACATGAGAGGTGGCCGCTCCTACAAGGAGCGCCACCAGCTCAGACACGGCGAAAGATGCACGGTCCCATCGCACCGTCGGCTGCGGGGGGCCCGGCCTGCTCAGAGTGCGATGAGCCCTGCCGTTGTCGGTTCGAATCCGCAGGCGTCGAAGTAGAAGGACGTCAGGTTCTCCTCGAAGTCGACGTGAAGCCATGCGCACCGCGCTTCGCGGGCCTGCCGGACGGCCTCGGCGACGAGTCCTGCGCCGATCCCGGACCGGCGACGGCCTCCCGCGACCACGGTGTCGAGGATGAACGCGTGGGCACCGCCGTCCCATACGACGTTGACAAAGCCGACGAGGTCACCGTCGTCCCGCGCACAGACCCATCCGAGGCTGTGACGTCGCACCTGGGCCAGCCAATCGACGTCCGGGCCCGGTTGGTTGCAGCCTTCTGCGTGCAGCGCGCCGACCTCGGCGTTGTCGAAGCTGCCCCGCCACTCGTAGGTGATCGTCATTACGCGAGCGTAGATCGTCACCCTGGCCCGCTCTTCCTCCGCGGACCGGGGCGAAAATAAGGGCTGTTGAGGAGACGTTGCCGCTCGTCAGGGATCACGAGCGTGTCCGCAGCCAGTGCTGGGCGGCGGTCAGTGTCACCTCGATGCCGTCGCTCCAGGAGCAGATCTCCAGCCATGACAGGTAGCCGCCTTGGGTGAAGACCAGGACCTCACCGGGGCACGCGCCGGTTCCGGTGACGAGCTGCGCCTTGGCCGCCACCTCCGTGCCGGGGCCGGTGGGTGCGGGCTCCACCTCGCTGGTGTCGAGGGCGAAGGAGGCGGTGCCGCACCCGCATGTGCAGCGCTCTCGCACGCTGAGGTGCGGGACCTGCCTGCGGAGCACAGCATGCACCGGACTGTCCGTGTTCAGGACTGTCGCGAGCACCTCGGCGACGTCGGCAGGCAGGCTTTCGGTCATCCCTTCAGATACCAGACGCGTGGCCCGCACCGCACGCGCAGGGCTGTGACCGACACGGATGAGGAGCGGATCCCGTACGGCGGAGCACCCCGTACCTGCCCAGGTGCCTTCCGGCCACGGTTGCCCCACCGGCTGCGCTCACTCGCACGCATTGCGACGGCGCATCCGGCGTCGCAGAGCGGGCCCACCCGTCCGCGACCTCACACTCCACCGCGCCGGGCAACGGTGCGGCGGTGCCTCGGGGCGACAAGCACGACATGGCGGACACCCTCAGACCCCGCTGCGTGACGACGCGCATCCCAGTTCCCGGACGCGTGGGAGGCCGACTTCCCGGAGCGTCATCGGCCGGTGTCGAGCGCGGTGATCGCGGCCTTCGCCGCGTCGGCCGGCAGTTTGTCGTCGGCCTCGGCGTTCTTCGCTCCGTCGCGGTAGGTGAGGACCGCCATCACCAGCGGCTTACGGCCGGGCGGCCAGATGACCGCGATGTCGTCGCGCGCCGCGTAGTAGGAGCCCGTGCCGGTCTTGTCACCGACCTTCCATCCCTTCGGGACGCCGGCGCGGATGGTCGTGTCGCCGGTGGTGTTGGTGCGCAGCCAGGTGGTCAGTTGGCGTCGCTCGGCGGTGCGCAGGGTGCGGCCGAGTACGAGTTCGCGCAGGTCGGATGCCATCTGGCGCGCCGTCGAGGTGTCGTGCTGCTCCCCGGGGCTCCACCGGCTCAAGTGGGGCTCGACGCGGTCGGTGCGGGTCACCGTGTCGTGCAGTTCCGTCTTCAGAAACGTACCCAGTCGTCCGGGACCACCGATGTCCTCGAACAGGACGTTGGCCGCGGTGTTGTCGCTGTAGCGGACAGCGGCGTCGCACAGCGCACGTCGGCTCATACCTGTACCGACGTGCTTCTCGCTGACCGGGGAGTTGGCGGTGAGGTCCGAGCGGTCGTAGTGCAGCACCCGGTCCATGTCGCCATCGCTGCGGTTCTTCTTCAGCACGGCTGCGGCGAGGAAGGATTTGACGGTCGAGTTGTACGAGAAGCGCCGTGTGTCGTTCCAGGTGACCTGGTTGCCGTTGCCGGTGTCGACCGCGTAGAGGCCCAAATGCGCGTAGTGGATCCGCTCCAGGCGAGCGAACGCGGCGTCACGGTGGGCCGACCCCTCGGATGCGGTGGTGGTCGGCCGGTCGTCGTCCCCCTTCGGGGCGCCCTGTCCGCATCCCGTCGCGGGCAGCAGAGCAAGGGCGGCGCAGACGGCGAGTCCTGCTCGACGGCTCAGGCCCCCGCGTGAGTCGGGTCGATGAGGCCACATGGGTCGTTCCTCCAGTGGTCGGCCCGGAACGTGCTGGTCCCGGGCGCAGTGAACGGGCGTGTGCCCCCGACAGGCCCCGCCCCGAACGCCGTCGGCGCCTGTTGCACACCCTGGCGGCCCAAGTTATGCGGCAGCCAACTCGTTCCGGCGAGTCTCCAGCCCGGCGCGGAGGCCCTGACGGGATACGCCGCCCGCACCCTGCGCGACCGTCTCCGCCGCCTCGCACATCGCGGGTGATGCAGCGTCCCTGGTGCGGGAGCCGCCCTCTGACCAGCAGCATTCCGACCGCGACCGCGAGCTTGCCCCACAGCGTGGGAGAGGGTCAGGTGGTGGCCAGCAGGAAGTCTTCCCCGCTCGACGGGCGGAGGCCGTCGGTGCGGTCGGCGAAGTAGCGCTCGGCGAGCAGGGTGCCCGGGACGTGGCGGCAGCTCTTGAAGCCGGCTGTGTGAGCCGACGCCAGCATCTCCTGCGGGGTGAAGAAGCTGAGGAACGGCGTTCCGGACGCGCGAGCGCCGTCGCTGCTCGCCCGGAGGCCGGGTCGGTCGGCAGCATCGACGAGTTCGGTCGGCAGCAGGAAGGTCAGCGCCAGCGTCGTCCCTGGGGCGAACCCGGCGATCCGGCGGAGGGTGGCAGCGGTGGTGTCCTTGGTGAGGTACATGGTGACGCCGGTGGAGACGACGACCGCCGGCCGGCCGGGGTCGAAGCCCGCAGCGGACAGCTCCTCGGGCCACGAGGCGCCTGCCTCGAAGTCGACCGGCACCAGGTGCAGCCAGTCCGGGATGCCGTAGCCGAGCTCGACCAGTCGGTGGCGCTTCCAGGTCTGGGTACCGGGCTGGTCGACCTCGAAGACCCGCAGGCGGGAGGCGAGCTCCGGCCTGCGCTGGGCGAAGGTGTCCAGGCCGGCCCCCAGGACAACGTACTGGGTCACGCCCCGGTCGGCCTGCTCGGCGACCAGATCCTCGACGAACCGGGCGCGGGCCACCATGGACGCCCGGAACCCGCTGGTGGCCTGCGGATCCATGTCCGCGCGGTGGCGCCAGTCGTCCCCGGGGTCCGCCAGTTGCAGGCCGATCTCGTCCACGACCACATGCGGGGGTGGGTCGGCCTTCAGATGCAGTGCCCGCCACAGGGCGGTCCGCACCGCGGTGTTGTCCGGTGGCTCGGCCTGTTCCTGCGTCATGGTCTCCCCTGTCGTCGTCGCGGTCGGTCTCGGCGGGAGCCCGGGGCCCCGCGGGCGACCGGGGCTCCTGGCCCGAGAGTCTCGGCGTCAATGCTAGCACGCTAGGTGGCTAGCGCATGGGGTGGACGCGCCGACGGTGCCCAGGTGCACGTCTCGGGCGTTCTCCCGCCGTACGGATTCCGCGTCGGACGCACTGACATCAGGGCTATTCCCGTCTTGGGATCGCCAGTCATGGAAAAACATCCCGAAGGGCGTGAACTTTCCTGGCGGGAGCGTCATCGAACCTCATGCAGACCACCGAGCAGCAGGAGATGGAGGGGGGGTCCCGGCATCTCGTGTCGCAGGCGGCGCCACCGGCGTCGTCACGCTCTCCGCAGACATAGGGATATGAGGAACCATGCACATCTCCTTTCTGATCTTCAGCGCGTACGGGATGGGGGGAACCGTCCGCACCACCTTCAACCTGGCGCAGGCGCTCGCAGAGCACCACGAGGTCGAGGTGGTGTCGGTCTTCCGCTACCGGGACCGGCCCTTCTTCGAGCCCGGCAACGGCGTGCGGCTGACGTCACTGGTCGACATGCGTCGGCACAGGCCGTCCTATGACGGCGGCGATCCGGAACACGCCCGGCCGGCCCGGGTGTTCCCCGCCGCCGACGGCCAGTTCTCCCAGCACAGCATGCTGACGGACCGCCGGATCGGCGAGTACCTGCGGAACACCGAGGCGGACGTCGTCATCGGCACGCGCCCCGGACTCAATGTGCACGTGGCCCGCCAGACGCGCCGCGGTCCCGTGCGCCTGGGCCAGGAGCACCTCACGCTCGCCACGCACTCCGCCCGGCTGAAGCGGCTGCTGCGCCGCACCTATCCCCGGCTGGACGCGCTCACCACCGTCACGGAAGCCGACGCCCGCGACTACCGCAGCAACCTGCGGCTGCCCGGCGTGCGCGTCGAGGCGCTCCCCAACAGCGTGCCCGCGCCGCAGGTCGCCCCCGCGGACGGCAGCGGCAAGTGGGTCGTCGCCGCCGGCCGGCTCGCCCCGGCCAAGCGTTACGACGTGCTGATCCGCGCCTTCGCCGAGGTGGTCCGCGAGCGTCCCGACTGGGGTCTGCGCATCTACGGTCACGGCCGTGAGCGCGACAAGCTGCGGAACCTCATCGACGAACTCGGCCTGTACAACCACGTCTTCCTGATGGGTTCGGCGAACCCCATCGAGGCGGAGTGGGTGAAGGGGGCGGTGTGCGCCGTCACGTCGAGTCTGGAGTCCTTCGGGATGACCATCGTCGAGGCGATGCGGTGCGGTCTTCCGGTCGTGGCCACCGACTGCCCGCACGGGCCCGGGGAAATCATCCGCGACGGCAGTGACGGACTTCTGGTCCCCACGGGCGATGTGCCGGCGATCTCCGGCGCGCTGCTCCGCCTCATCAACGACAAGGACCTTCGCGTGCGGATGGGCAGGGCCGCCCTCACCGCGTCGGCCCGGTTCGACCCCGCACATGTGGCCGGCCGTTGTGAGGACCTGCTGACCTCGCTGGTGAACCGGCGGGCCGGCACCTTGCACCGAGCACGCGGCGCCCTGCTCGGCGGCGCGTACGCGGCCCGGGAGACAGCCCGGGCCGGAGTGGGATACGCCCTGAAAGGAGCACGGACATGACCCAGCAGGCGCTCAGGACCTCACCTCGCGAGGTAGCGGTGGCAATCCGGCCGAGCGACGGCCCCACCACCGCTCGCCCCGCCCGCAGCCCACGCGCCGACTGCACGGCCGACAGCACCGGGGGGATCACCTTCGACGTGCGGCTCTTCGACGGGGCCGCCAAGGAACCCGGGGTTCTCGACGCGCTGGGAGCTGCGGCCGTGCTCCTGCGTCTGCGTCGTCATCACGGCCCGGACGCCTCCCTCCGACTGCCGCTCAGCCGTGCGACGCCGGGGGGTGCACTGCGCGCCACGCTCCCACCTGGCACGCGGCTCCGGGAGGGGCGTTGGGACGTCTTCCTCGCCCTGGGTGACGAGGAGCCGCAGCGATTGCTGCCCGGGGTGAGCGATCTGCGCCCCCTCATGGACGGCGTGCCGTTCGACGAGGACGCGGGGCTCGCTGTCCGGATCCCCTACACCACCAAGTACGGCAACCTGACCGTGCGCGCGTGGCACCGCCGTACGCACGCGGAGGCGGGATCGTTGCTCTTCGCCGACGGCACGCTCGTCCTCTCCGGCAGGCTCCACGGTGCGCTGCTGACCGCCACCGCATGCCTGGAGGCCCGTCCCCGCGACTCCGCGGCGGCTCCCGTGCGTGTGCCGGTGCGCGGGGAGGGCGAGGAGCGCACCAGGCGGCGGGCCTCCGCCGAGGACGCCGCCGAGGGACGCGGTGCGGAGAGCAGGTTCGTCGCCGCGCTGCCTCTCGGCGCTCTGCCGGCGGGGCAGACCGTGTGGGACCTGTGGCTGAGGCCTTCGGAGACCGAGAAGCCGGTCCGCCTGGCCCGGATACTCGACGACATCCCGGACAAGAAGAACATCTTCACCTATCCCGCGCAGCAGGTGCCGGGCCGCGGGGGTCCGGCCCACTGGGTGAAGCCGTACTACACGGTCGACAACGACCTTTCGATCCAGGTGCGTTCCGAGGCATCGGAACGGGACGACTGGCTGGTCGTGGCGTAGGCGGGGGTGGACAGCGGCGAGGCGGCCGGGGAGACAACGGCAGGCGCCCGTGCGGGAGCAGACGGAGCCGGGTTGCCGGGAGTTGCGGGTGGCGCCTCGCTCACGGCGCGATGTCCTCCAGCCGGCGCCCGGCCGTCTCCTCGGCGCCGAGGCCCGCGGTGAACGCCCCGACGGCGGCGACCGCGGCCAGGCTGAGGAAGACGACCGCCAACCGCCCGCCCGCGTAGACGGCGCCGACGACGATCGGACCCAGGATGACGCCCACCCGGTTGAGGGCACCGCCGACGCTGCTGCCCAGGGCACGCATGCGGGTGGGGAACAGCTCGGGTGTGTAGAGGTAGAGGCAGATGTTGGAGCCGAAGAAGAACACGGCGGCGAGCGATGTCCACACCAGGACGCCTCCCGCCGTGTCCCCACCAAAGAGGCCGAGAACGAGCAGGGCCGCCGCGGACAGGGCAAGGCAGCCGGTGACGGTGCGGCGGCGGCCGAGGAGGTCGACCGTGAGGGCGACCAGCGCGCAGCCCAGCAGGCCCGCGCACGAGGTGACGGTCGAGTAGAGCAGTGCGTCGTCGAGCGGTAGGTGGTAGCGGGTCTCGTAGATGGTGGGCAGCCAGGAGGTGATGCCGTAGTTGACGAAGTATCCGGCGAACCACAGCACGCCGATGACGAGGGTGCGGCGCCGGTAGTCCTGGGACAGCAGCTCGCGGAGCCCGCCCCTGGCCCGGTCGTCGGGCGCGGCCGGTGCGGCGACCGGGTGCGGGGCGGCGGGCGGCGGCAGCGGGGAGCCGGTGACCCGTTCCACCTCTGCCTCGATCCGGGCCATCACCCGGAGCGCTTCCTCGGGGCGGCCGTGGTCCGCCAGCCAGCGTGGTGACTCGGGGACCCGGCGCCGTACCAGGAGGCACAGCAGCCCGGGTACGGCCGCGATGCCGAACATCCACCTCCACCCCAGCAGCGGCACCAGCCAGGCGGCGAGCAGGGCACCCACCGTGAGCCCGGCCGGGAAGACCAGTTCGTACAGCAGGACGAAGCGACCGCGGCGGTGACTGCGGGTGATCTCCGCGATGAAGGTGGCGGCGACGGGGACTTCGCCGCCGATGGCCAGGCCCTGGACGAAGCGGGCCGCCATGAAGGGCTCCGGCGCGGCGCACAGCGTCAGCAGCAGGTTGCACAGGCCGGAAAGACCGATGCAGGCGGCGATCACCCGCACCCGGCCGTACCGGTCGGCCAGGCGGCCGGAGACCACGGCCCCCACCAGCATGCCGACCGAGCCCACGGTCAGCAGCGTCGTGGAGTACGTCGCGCTCAGGTGCCACTCGGCGCGGAGTTGGGGCAGCGCATAGGCGATCAGAAGCTGGTCGAAGGCCTCGAAGAAGGTCACCACGCCCACGATCAGCCGGACGGTGACGTGCCAGCGGGACAACGGCAGACGTTCGAACCGGGCCGCCACGTCGGCGGGGACGGTTCCGGGTGGGGGCGGTTGCGGCGGAGGCGGGGGCTCCTGGTGTGCGTGTGCGTCGAGCGTCATGGAGGGAGTCCTTCGGCTCCGCCGCCGTCTGTGGTGACCGAGGGGAGCGGATCGGGCCGCGGGCGTGGGCTGCGGCGGGTGCGTCGGCGCCGCGGCCTTGCGGGAGGGGCGCGGCGGTCGGTTGCGGTGGGCGAGCGGAAGCGGAACGGTGGCGGGGCCCGAAGCCGGCGGCCCGGCAAGCAGCTTGCCCGGCAGGCCGGCCACCCCGTCAGCAGGCTGCTCGGTAAGCACCAAGCCTCTTAGCGCTTAAGTTCTACCGCTCTTCCTTCGGCGGGCGTCAAGGGGTTGGACAGCCGAAAATCGATCCGGCGCCACCCTTGCGAGCTAATAATTAAGCCCTTAGATTTCTAGCGCTTGAGTACATCGACTCGTGCACATCCCCCAACTGCCACCTGCCGGAGGCCACAGATGCCACGCATCCCAGCGGACGAGATCCTCCTCGCGGGGCAGTGGCGGCGCGGAACAGGTGAGTCGACCGAGAGCATCGACCCCGCCGACGGCAGCGTTCTCACCACCCTCCACTCGGCCTCCGAGCAGGAGGTGGACGAGGCCGCGCGGGCCGCGGCCCGCGCGGCGGCCGAACCCGCCTGGCGCGACCTGCTGCCGCACGAACGGGCCCGCCTGCTGTACCGCGTCGCGGACCTCGTCGAGCAGGAGTCAGGGGAGCTGGCCGCACTGCAGACCGCAGACACCGGCAAGACCCTCACCGAGACCCGTGCACTGGCCCGGAGCGCGGCCGGTACCTTCCGCTACACCGCCGCCGCGCTGGAGACGGCCGAGGACGCCCTCACCCCCTCCCGCGGCCCCTACCTCACCCTCAGCGTCCACGAACCCCTCGGCGTCGTCGCCGCCGTCAACCCCTGGAACTCGCCCGTCGCCAGCGATGCGCAGAAGCTCGCCCCTGCCCTGGCGGCGGGGAACGCCGTGCTCCTGAAACCGGCGCAGTGGACGCCGCTGGTCTCCCTCGCCCTCGGCCGGCTCGTCAGCACGGCCCTGGCCGAACACGGCCTTCCGCCGGGCCTGTTGTCGGTACTGCCCGGCTCGGGGCGCACCGTCGGAGCAGCCCTGGCGCGGCACCCGTCGGTCGGCCGCATCGGCTTCACCGGCGGTACCCGCACCGGACGTGAACTCGCCCGGGTCGCCGCGGAGAAACTGATCCCCGCCTCGCTGGAGCTGGGCGGCAAGTCGCCGACGATCGTGCGGGCCGACGCCGACATCGAAGCGGCCCTGGCGGGGGTGATGTTCGGCATCTTCTCCTCCAGCGGCCAGTCCTGCGTGGCCGGTTCACGGCTGTTCGTGGCCCGGGAGCTGTACGCGCAGTTCCTGGACGCGCTCGTCGAACGGGTGCGTGGGCTCCGCGTCGGTCCCGGCACGGACCCGGCCACCCAGGTCGCGCCGCTGGTGCATCACCAGCACCGGGACGCCGTCGCCGACTGGGTCGAACTGGCCCGCAAGGAGGGCGGACGCATCCTGTGCGGCGGCGCGGCACCCACCGGCGAGCCCTACGCGAAAGGCGCCTACTACCTGCCCACCGTCATCGACGGGCTGCCACCCACCTCGCGGGTGTGCCAGGAGGAGATCTTCGGCCCCGTCCTGACGGCGTTCCCCTACGACGACGAGGACGACCTGGTGCGGCAGGCCAACGGCACCGTCTACGGCCTCGCCTGCGGCATCTGGACCCGCGACCCGCTGGCCGCCTGGCGGCTGGCCCGGCGGGTGGAGGCCGGAACCGTCTGGATCAACACCTACAAGCAGTTCAGCATCTCCACCCCGTTCGGCGGGGTGAAGGACAGCGGCCTGGGCACCGAGAAGGGCCGCGACGCCATCCGCGCCTACCAGCGCCAGAAATCCGTCTACTGGGGAACGTCCGAGGACCCGCACCCCTGGGCTTCCTGAACCGCACCCGCACCGGCCGCCCACCCCTGCCCACCCCTCGGATCCTGCCGCGGCCGCCCGCGTCCGCCGCCTGAGACACGCCCCGCTTCCCGCACGTCTGGAGAACCGGCATGCCCCACCCCTCCGCGCGCTTTGCACCCCACACCCCCGCACCACCCGTCGCGCGGCTGCGCGCGCTGCGCTCCGTCGAACTGCTCACCCCCGCCTTCACCGAGGCCGCCGGCTTCTACGAGGAGGTGTGGGGCCTGCGGGTCGTCGAGGCCGAGCAGGGCGCGAGCTGGCTGCGGGGCACCGGCGAGGAGCACCACGCCCTGCAGCTCACCCGCTCCGACCGCATCGGGCTCGGCAGGCTCTCCTTCGCCGTCGGGACCCCCGCCGAGGTGGACGAGGCCGCGCGCCGGCTGGAGGCACACGGCATCCGCCCCGGCGCCGGGCCGGGGCCGCTGGACCAGGTGGGCGGCGGCTACGGGCTGCGCTTCAGCGACCACGAGGGACGGCAGATCGAACTGTCCGCCGAGACCTGGGCCGTGCCGCCGCGCGGGCGCGAGGAGGCCGTACCTGTGGGGGTGACGCACGCCGTCCTCAACACCACCGACATCGACGCCTCGGTCGCCTTCTACCGAGAGGTGCTGGGGATGCGGGTCTCGGACTGGTCCGAGCACCAGATGGCCTTCCTGCGCTGCAACGCGGACCACCACTGCGTGGCCTTCAACCAGGCCGACTGGGTATCGCTCAACCACGTCGCCTACGAGATGCCGTCCGTCGACCACTTCATGCGCGGCCTCGGCCGGCTGCGGCACCACGGCGTCGTCCCGAAGTGGGGCCCCGGCCGGCACGGGCCCGGCAACAACACCTTCTCCTACTTCACCGACCCCACAGGGCTGGTGTGCGAGTACACCTCCGAGGTGGCCCAGGTCGAGGAGGACCGCTGGATCGCCAAGGTGTGGCGCCGCACCCCCGAACTCTCCGACCTGTGGGGCACCGCGGGCCCGCCGTCGCCCACCATCCGGTGCCACATGGCCGGCACCGCGGACGGCAGCCCCGTCACGCCGCCTACTGCTCCCCGCGGCCCCGCTCCCACCGCCCCCGCCGCCGCAGCACAGGAGGCCCTCGCATGACCCGGCTCGCCGTAGGGCTCGTCGGCTGGGGCGCCATCGGCCGCACCGTGGGCACTGCGCTCGCCGCGGGGCACGTGCCCGGCGCCGCACTGACCCGCGTCGTCGACAACCGGCCCCTGGGCGGCTCCGCTCCCGCACCGCAGACGTCCGTCGAGGAGACACTGGACCACTGCGATCTCCTGGTGGAGGCCGCCGGTCCCGGATTCGTCCGCGAGTGGGGCGAGCGGGTGCTGGCCACCGGTACCGATCTGCTGCTCGCCTCGACGGGCGCGCTGACCGACGACGAGCTCACCAAGCGGCTGCTGGCCGCCGCCCCCGGCCGTGTCCACTTCACCGGCGGCGCGGTCGGTGGACTCGACCTGCTCCAGGCCGCCCGTGCCATGGGGCCGCTCACCGAAGTGCGGCTGACCACCACCAAACTGCCCGCCACGCTCGAACAGCCCTGGATGGGCGAGGACCTGCTGGCGCGCCTGCGCACGGCCACGGAACCGGTGGAGGTGATGACAGGCACGGCCCGGGACGTGCCCGCGCGCTTCCCCCGGTCCACCAACGTGGCCGCCTCGGTGGCGCTGGCCGTCGGCGACCTGGACGCCGTGCGTGTCCGCGTCGTCGCCGACCCTGCCGCCGCCCACACCTCCCATGTCATCGAGGCGGCCGGGCCGTACGGCTCCTACCGCTTCGAGGCCAACCACCTGCCCGACCCGGGCAACCCGGCCACCAGTCAGGTGGTGCCCTACGCCGTGCTGCGCTCCGTGGGCGCGCTGGCCCACCGGGCGGGGCAGATCCTGTGACGGCCGCACCGAAGGCACCGGCCACGGCCGCCCCGTCTTCCCCCGCCTACGCCCTCGACGGGCTGCATGTGGCCGAGTCCGGCAGCGAGGGGCCGCTGCTGCTGTGCCTGCACGGCATCGGCTCCTCCTCGGCCGCCTTCGGACCGCAGTTGGCCGAACTGGGCGCGCACGCCCGGGTGCTCGCCTGGGACGCGCCCGGGTACGCGGCCTCGGCCGACCCGGAGGGGCCGATGCGGCTGGAGGACTTCGCCGACGTCGCCGCCGCACTGCTGCGCTCGCGCGGCGCCGGTGACGCCCCCGGATCCCGCGCGCATGTACTCGGCGTCTCCTGGGGCGGCGTCGTCGCCCAACGGCTCGCCCTGCGTCACCCCGGGCTGGTCGCCTCGCTGATCCTTGCCGACTCCACCCCCGGGTCGGGCGGCGAACCGGGCACGGCGGAGGCCTTGCGGGAGCGCGCCGCCCGGCTGCGCGAGCAGGGGCCCCGCGCCTTCGCCGCCGAGCGTGCCCCGCGCCTGCTCTCGCCCGGCGCGCCCGAGGGCCTGGTCCGCCGGGTCACCGGCACGATGGCCGCGGCCGTCCGGTTGCCCGGTTACGGGTACGCGGCCGAGTCCATGGCCGCCACCGATCTGCGGGCCGAGCTGCCCGCCGTGACCGCGCCCGCACTCGTCCTGTGCGGCGAGCAGGACCGGGTCACCGGCCCCGACGCCTCCCAGTTCCTGGCCGGTGCCCTCCACCGGTCCGCCTACGTGATCGTCAAGGACGCCGGTCACCTGGCCAACCAGGAGCAGCCCGAGCGCTTCAACGCCTGGGTGCTCTCCCATCTCCACATCGTCACCGCGTGACGTCCACCGGAAGGAAGCCCGCACCATGCCGCTGACCACCACCGCCTACGACGACAACGGCGACCTCGCCGCCTACACCGACTCGCTCATCGCCACCCGCGCCTCCCGCGAGCCAGACTGGAAGACGCTCGCCTTCCAGGAGAAGGCCGGAGAGCAGTTCCGCCGGGCCCAGATCCGCTACGTCGGCTCCGGCGCCACCGGCAACCACGAGGGCGACAACCGCATCCTGCCCTCCGGCGGGTTCACCTTCTCCAACATGCTGCTGCCGCCCGGCGCCGAGGGGCCCGCGCACACCCACCACGACGTCGAGGAAGCGTTCTTCGTGCTGGAGGGCCAGGTCCGGGTCGGCATCCACCGCGGTGCCGACGAGGCCGAGTACCGCACCCTCGGGTACCGCGACATGATCGTCGTGCCGGCCGGGGTGACCCGCTCCCTCAAGAACGAGGGCGACACCGACGCCCTGTTCTGCGTCATCATCGGCACACAGAAGCCGCAGGTGCCCTCCTATCCCGCGTATTCGCCGCTGTACGGCGTCACCCGTGACTGACCGGCACTCGCGTGTCCGCACGGTCGTGGTGACCGGCGCGGGCCGTGGCCTGGGGGAGGCCATGGCCCGCCGGGCGGCACGGGACGGGTTCCGCGTCGTCGTCGCCGAGTCCGACGCCGCGCGGGGTGACGCCACCGCCGCCCGGCTGCGCGGGGAAGGGCTGGAGGCGCGGTACGTCCCGTGCGACGTCGCCGACCCCGGCTCCGTCACCGCGATGGCCGACCGCGTCGCCGCCCTCGGCCCGCTCTACGCCCTTGTCAACAACGCAGCCTTGGCCAACGGTGTGGGCGGCAAGGAGTTCCAGGACATCGACCTCGCGGAGTGGGACCGGCTCACCGCCGTGAACGCGCGCGGCCCCTGGCTCGTCGCCAAGGCGCTGTACGGGCCGCTGACGGCGCACGGCGGGCCGGGACGCGTCGTCAACATCGCTTCCGACGCCGCCCTGCACGGCTCCCCCCGGCTGGCCCACTACATCGCCTCCAAGGGCGCCGTGATCGCCCTCACCCGGGCCATGGCACGGGAGCTGGGCGAACGCGGCATCACCGTCAACGCGCTGGCCCCCGGTCTCACCGAGTGCGAGGCGACCGAGGCGGTGCCCGAGGAGCGGCACGGCCTCTACCGTGCCGGCCGCGCCATCTCCCGCCCCCAGCAGCCCGAGGACCTCACCGGGCTGCTGTCCTTCCTGCTGAGCGAGGAGTCCCGGTACATCACGGGCCAACTTCTCGCCGTCAACGGCGGTTTCACCATGCACTGACGGGTGCCCGACCGCCGCCGTCCGCCCACCGTCCCCCTTCACCCTTCACCCTGTCTGGAGCACGCGCAATGGATCTCGGTCTGGCCGATCGCGCCTACCTGGTCACCGGCGGCAGTTCGGGCGTCGGTCTGGCAACGGTCCGCACCCTGCTCGCCGAGGGTGCCCGGGTCGCCACCTGCGGCCGGGACGCCGCCCGGCTGGCCGCCGCCACCGACCGGCTCGGCGGCGAGCCCGGCAAGCTGTTCGCCGACGTGTGCGACGTCAGGGAAGCGGACGCGGTCGACCGTTTCGTGCAGCGCGCCGCGGAGGCACTCGGCGGCCTCGACGGTCTCGTCAACAACGCGGGGCGGTCCCGGATGAAGGCACTGGACGAGACGAGCGCCGAGGACTGGCGGGACGAGCTGGAGCTGAAGTTCGCCGGGGTGCTCAACCCGCTGCGGGCCGCGCGGCGCCACCTGCGGGACTCGGACGCCGGATGCGTCGTCAACATCAACGCCGTGCTGGCCAAGCAGCCCGAGCCCCGGTTGATCACCACCAGCGCCGCCCGCGCCGGCATCCTCAACCTCTCCAAGTCCCTGTCGGGCGAACTGGCCCCCGAAGGCATCCGGGTCAACTCCGTGTGCCTGGGGCTGATCGACACCGGCCAGTGGGCCGGACGGCACGCCGCGGCGGACTCCGCTCTGAGCTACCCGGAATGGCAGGCCGAACTCGCCGCCGACCGGGGCATCGCGCTCGGCCGCCTCGGCAGCGCGGACGAGGTCGCCTTCGCCGTCGTCACACTGCTCTCCCCGCGCGCCTCCTACATCACCGGCACCAGCATCGACGTCTGCGGCGGCATCGGCCGCGGCGTCCTGTGACCTCCGAGAAGAGGCCCCCATGCGTTACGACAACGGAGGCGACCTGCTCGTCGCCGTCCTACGCGAACTCGGCATCGAGGTGGTCTTCGGCATCGTCAGCGTGCACAACCTGCCGCTCGTCGAGGCCGTCGACCGCGAGCTGCGGTTCGTTCCCGTACGGCACGAGGCGAGCGCCGTCAACGCCGCC
The DNA here is from genome assembly GCF_000424785.1 of Streptomyces sp. CNT360. Lineage (NCBI taxonomy): Bacteria > Bacillati > Actinomycetota > Actinomycetes > Kitasatosporales > Streptomycetaceae > Streptomyces > Streptomyces sp. CNT360. Next base: position 181,639 of record NZ_AUKO01000002.1, read on the forward strand.
GACGCCTGGGGACGTGCGCGCGGCGGTATCGGCTGCGCCCTGACCTCCACCGGCACCGGCGCGGGCAACGCCGCCGGCTCGCTCATCGAGTCCCTCAGCGCGGGCACAGCCGTGCTGCACGTCACCGGGCAGATCGACAGCGCCCACCTGGGTGGCGGGCGCGGCTTCATCCACGAGACCAAGGACCAACTCGGCATGCTCAGAGCGGTCTCGGCCCACGCGGCCACGATCGGCTCCGCCCACGAGTCCGGTGCGGTACTGCGCGCCGCAGCCGCCGCGGCGCTGGCCATCCCCGGAGGCCCGGCCAGCGTCGAGTGGCCCGTCGACCTGCAGTACGCGCCGCAGACCGACCGGAGCCGGCCGCCCCGGCCGGCCGCGCTGCCGCACCCCGGCGACAGCGCGCTGGACGCCGCTGCCGACGCCCTGGCCGCCGCCCGCCGGCCCCTGGTGTGGGCGGGCGGCGGCGCGACCCGGGCCGGTGACGCGCTGGGCGTCCTGCTGGAGGCGACCGGTGCCGGGCTGCTGACGTCCAACTCCGGGCGCGGTGCCGTGCCCGAGGACCATCCGCGGGTGGTCGGCAACTTCGCCACCGCACCCGCGGCCCGCGCCCTGCTCGCCGACGCCGATCTGCTCCTCACCGTCGGCACCCACTTCCGCTCCAACGAGACCGCCGACTACGCCCTGGCCCTGCCGGCCGTCCACCTCCAGATCGACGCCGACGCCGCCGCGCTCGGCCGCGTCTACCCGGTGACGCACCCGCTGCACGGCGACGCGGCCCGCGTGCTGGACGCGCTGACCGCGACCCTGCCGGGCACCCCGCGCACCGAGGAGAGCTGGCCCGGACGCGTCACCGAGGTGCGCGCCCGGGTACGTACCGCGCTGCACGAGAACATCGGGCCGCAGGCCGCCGTCTGCGACGCGCTGCGGGCCGCGCTCCCCCGCCGTGCCGTCGTCGCCCGCGACGTCACCATCCCCTCCTCCAGCTGGGGCAACCGGCTGCTGGAGGTCCACGACCCGCGCGACAACGTCTTTCCGCGCGGCGGCGGCATCGGCCAGGGCCTCGGCATGGGGATCGGTGCCGCGCTGGCCCGCCCGGACGAACCCACGGTGGTCATCGCGGGCGACGGCGGACTGGCCGTCCATCTGGGTGAATTGCTCACATTGGCGCAGGAACGCCCGCGTCTGACCCTCATCGTGTTCAACGACGGTGGCTACGGGGTGCTGCGCAACATGCAGGACGCGTACGCCGAGCGCCGCAGCGGCGTCGACCTGGCCACCCCCGACTTCGCCGGGCTCGCCACCGCCTGTGGTCTGCCGTACGCGCGGATCGCCGCCGCCGACGAGGCCGCCCCCGTCATCGACCGGGCCGTGGCGGCGCACGGGCCCACCCTCGTGGAGGTCGACCTGGCGGCGCTCGGCCCCATGAAGACGCCCTTCACTCCACCCGTCAAGATCCCCGCCGCAGGCGCGTGAGGAGGCAGCCCGCATGACCACCCACCCCGGATCCGGTGCGCCCCGGGACGGCGCCGCTCCCCCCTTCGTCCTGCTCGTCCACCGCACGACCTGGGAGGCCGACGGCGTCCTCTCCCTCGAACTCGTCCACCCCGAGGGCAAGCCGCTCCCGCCCTGGTCCCCCGGCGCCCACCTGGACGTGTCGGCCGGCGGACACCTCAGGCAGTACTCCTTGTGCTCGGACCCCCGCGACACCGGCCGCTACCGGATCGGTGTCCTCGACGAGCCCGACTCCCGGGGCGGTTCGCGCTACATCCACACGACGCTGCGTCCTGGCCAGACGGTCGAGGTGGCAGGTCCGCGCAACCACTTCGCGCTGGAAGAGGCCGAGGCGTACGTCTTCCTCGCCGGCGGCATAGGCATCACCCCCCTGCTGCCCATGGCCCGCGAGGCCGAGCGCCTGGGCGTGCCGTACCGCCTCGTGCACGGTGGCCGCAGCCGGCTGTCCATGGCGTTCCGCGAGGAACTGGCCGCCCTGCGGGGTGGCACCGTGCAGTGGGTGCCCCAGGACGAACTCGGCCACATCGATCTGCGGGCCGCCCTCGCGGACCTGTCCGCGGGCACGCTGGTCTACTGCTGCGGTCCCGAGCCGCTGCTGGCCGCCGTCGAAGCGGCCTGCCCGGCGGCGCAACTGCGCCTGGAGCGGTTCGCCGCCCCGACCGGGACCGGCGGGCCGGCCGACGCCCGGAACGAGCACGAGGACGCCTTCGAGGTCGAGTGCCGCGCCTCCGGGGTCACTCTCGACGTCCCGCCGGACACCTCCGTCCTCGACGCCGCCGAGGCCGCGGGGCTGCCTGTGGCCAGCTCGTGCCGCGACGGCATCTGCGGTACATGCGAGACGCGGGTGCTCGAAGGCACCCCTGACCACCGCGACTTCCTCCTCAGCGAATCCGAACGCGCCGCGAGCACCACGATGATGATCTGCGTCTCGCGGTGCGCCTCCGGCCGGCTCGTCCTCGACCTGTGAGCAACCGTGCCCGGCCCGCCTCCACCCCGTACAGGAGACCACCACCCATGAGCACCGCAGAGCACCCCTGGCCCGCCTTGGACGTCCACCAGTCCCGCGCCCACGAACCCACCCCCTACGAGACGAAACTCGCCCGCACTCTGGAGGAGGTCTTCACCCAGGACGGACACGAGCTGGCCGACGTCGTCGCCGGGCTCAACGCCCGCCAGGTCCACACCCCTGACGGGCAGCCGTGGACCGAGGAGACCTTCACCGCCGAGATGCACCGCCTGGGAGCCTGACCATGCCGCACACCCCGCTGTCCACCGCCGCCAGCGCGGAACACATCTACGCCAACGGGCTGCGCAACCAGTGGCACCCCGTCGTCCCCTCGCACTTCGTGCGGCCCGGCGGGCTGCGCAAGGTGACGGCCCTGGGCGAGAGCTGGCTGTTGTTCCGGCGCGCCGACGGCACCCTCGCCATGCTCGCCGACCGCTGCCCGCACCGTGGAGCACCGCTCTCCCTGGGCCGGCACCTGGGCGACCGTATCGCCTGCTGGTACCACGGTGTCGAGGTCGACGGGGCCGGTACCGTCGCCTCCGTCCCCGGGCTGCCCGGCTGCGCGCTGGAGGGCCGCACGCTGGTCACCTCCCTGCCCGTACGGGAGACCGGCGGCGCGATCCTCGCGTACTTCGGCGACGAGAACCACCCGGAACCGAGCGAGCTGACCCTGCCCGAGCCGCTCACGGACCCGGACATCTCCTCCTTCCTGTGCTACGCCGAGTGGGAGGTGCCCTGGCGGTACGCCATGGAGAACCTGCTCGACCCCATGCACGGCGCCTTCCTGCACCGCGACTCGCACACCATGTACGACGGCGACACCACCGCGAAGTTCCGCATCAGGGAGACCGGGCGCGGCTACTTCTTCGAAAAGACCGACCAGCGCGGCGTCAACTTCGACTGGGTCGAGCTGTGCCGCACCGGTGTCGACTGGGTCGACCTGTCCATCCCGTACCCGCCCTCGGCCGGGCCCGGCGGCCCGTTCGGCATCGTGGGGATGGCCTGCCCGGTCGACGCGGGACGCACCGGGGTCTTCTTCTGGCGCTACCGCCGGGTCTCGGGCTGGCAGCGGGACACCTGGCGGTTCCTGTACCGGACGCTGATCGAGGAGCGGCACTGGCAGGTGCTGGAACAGGACAGGCTCATGCTGGAGGCCATGCCGCACGACGCCGACCAGCGGGAGAATCTCTACCAGCACGACCTGGGCGTGGTGCGGCTGCGCCGCCTCTACCAGAGCCAGGCCAGGGAGCAGGCGGCACCACGGGCCGGGTCTCAGACCTCCGGGCCGGTCCCGGTGCCCTCGGCGGTCCCGGCAGAGCCGTCGTCCAGCAGGGAGCGTTCCAGTTTGGAGAGCAGCCGGGCCAACTGACGGCGCTCGGCCGGTGTGAGACCGCCGAGCATCCGGCGCTCGTTGTCCAGATGCTCGGCGAACACCTCGTCCACCTTCGCCAGCCCCGCGTCCGTCAGCCGGGAGTAGACGATCCGCCGGTCGTCGGCGTCCCTCTCACGCACCAGCAGTCCATCCTTCTCCAGCCGGTCGATCCGCAGTGTCACACCTGCCGAGGAGACCAGACCGGAGTCCGCCAACTGCCCCGCCGTCAGGCGGTAGGGGGAGCCCGCCCGGCGCAGCGCCGTCAGCACGTCGAAACCGGCCACGGAGAGCCCGTGCCGCTCGATGGGACGCTGCATCCGGGCGCTGTAATGCAGAAAGGAACGGTGCAACCGGGCGAGCACCTCCAGCGGGGCCGTGTCCAGGTCGGGCCGCTCGCGCGCCCAGTCCTCGACGATGCCCGCCACCGCGTCCCGCCGCCCCGCGGCCTTGCCCGCCGCCATACCGCCCCCTCACCTCGGTGTCCGTGACAGCGAGAAAATCTTAGCGGTTAGACGAATGGGACGGTGCGGCCCCGGTCGGCACCTTCAGCGCCGCGGGAGTACCCAGCAGTCCTGGACGAAGCGACAGCCGACGTCGAAGCGGAGCCCGCCGCCGCCAGTCAATTGCCTGCGTCGTCGGCCGGATGACTGCGACGGCTGCACCGGCGGTCATGGCAGCAACGACGCCAGCACAGCGCAGCGCAGCGTTCCTGGCGGGCCATGGCGCCCCTCCCCCTCATCCGCTGCTCGGCCGGATCCGCTCCAGCAAACCGGCTGCCGCCTCCTCGGCCGCCTGGGCGCGGACCTGGTAGGGGACCTTCTTGCCGGTGGCGGTCACCGGCAGTACGTCGGTGAAGCGGTAGGCGCGCGGGCGCTTGCAGGCGGCGAGCATCGGGTGCGCCTGACAGTGTTTGTCCAGGTCCGCAGCGCTCACCTCGCAGTCGCGGCGTACGACATACGCGGTGACCATCCGGCCCCACTCGGGGTCGGGAGCGCCGACCACCGCGCAGTCGGCGACACCGGGGTGCCGGCTCAGCACCTCTTCCACCTGTACGGGGTGCACGTTCTCCCCGCCGGTCAGGATCATGTCGTCGCGGCGCCCCATCAGCGTCACGTACTCCTCCTCGTCCCAGGTGGCGAGGTCGCCGATGTGGAGCCACCCGTCGCGGAAGTTCTCCGCCTCCTCGTCCGCGCGTGCGGTGTAGGCGCACGCGGACTTCACGGAGCGCACGATGACCTCGCCGGCCTCCGTCCCGTCCTTGGCGGCCAGGTCGTCGGGCGCGGCCCTGCGGTCCTCGTACACCTTCACCACCGCGACGTCGTCGTCGGTGCAGGCCCGGCCGGCGCTTCCGGCGTGCTCCGGAAGGTCGGCGGGGCGCAGGAAGGTGTTCCAGAACGCCTCGGTGGTGCCGTAGCCGTTGAAGATCTGCGGGGTGAGCGTCGACTGGTAGCGCAGGCAGGCCCCGCGGTCCAGCGGCGCGCCCATGGTGACGATGCCGCGCAGCGTCGACAGGTCGCGGGCGCGGCTCTCCTGCGCGTCGGCGAGCCGCTCCAGGTTGGCCGGCGCCCCGATGAGGAAGGTCAGCCCCTGCTCCTCGACCAGGTCCAGCACGCTGTCGGCGTCGAAGTGGCGCAGCGGGACCACTTCGCCGCCCACGTACAGGACCGGGTTGGGTCCGCCCGAGTAGAGCCCTCCTCGGTGGAACCACGGTGACATGTTGAGGGTGCGGTCCTGGGGCGACAGCGGGAAGTGCATGATCACGTCGTGGGCGGAGAGCACCTCGGTGGCGTTGTTGAGCGGCACGCCCTTGGGGAGCCCGGTGGTGCCCGACGTGTAGAGGCGGGTGGTCTCCGCGTAGATCCCGCCCGACGGTTCGGGCAGCGGCGGGTGCCCGCAGCCGCGGGCAGCCAGCGCAGGGAAAGGCACCGAGCCGGGCAGCGGCCGGCCCCTCTCCTGGCCGGTCTCCTGGCCGGCGTCGACGTGGACGACCAGCGCCGGGCGGTGCGCGGCCAGCGCCAACGCCTGCCCGGCGCGCTCGGCCACCGCCGTGTCGAACACGAAGACGGCCGGTCTGCCGGTGTCCAGCACGTGCGCTGTCTCGCCAGGAGCCAGCCGGAAATCGACCGGCGAGCCGACCGCACCCATGCGCTGGGCCGCCAGGTACATCAAGACGAACTCCGGGCCGTTGAAGAGTTGGTAGGCGACCAGGTCACCGGCGCCGACCCCGGCCGCGACGAGCCCGGCGGCGACCCGCTCCACCTCCTCGCCCAGTTCCGCGTACGTCCACGAGCGGCCGGTGGCCGGGTCGAAGAGCGCGCGAGCGCGGGCACAGCGGTGGGTGTTGCGGCTGAACCCGGCCCAGTACGTGAACCGCTGCTCGAACACGCCGCGGAACGAGGCCGGGTCGTAGGCGGGCGTGCTGCTCATGTACATACCTCCCGATCTGGCCGGTGCGTCCGCATTTCTGTCCGGACAGCGGCGCAACTGCGCCCGCCGAAGGTTGCCGACGGCGGGCGACAGCGCGGGCGTCCGGGCCGTGTGGCGGTGCCCGGTCGCCGAGGGCGTGGCCGCGCGGCGCGGAGCACGCGAGGAGTGGCGGGGTCAGTGACGGGGCGCCCGCGAGCCGCCGGTCACGGCGCGGGGCGGTGGCCGGTCCGGGTACGGCGGCGCCGTTCGAAACCCGCGGCGGCCTGTGGGCCTCGGGGGTCACCGGGTACGCATGCAGGGTGCCCGGGACGGAGCGCCGGGGGGCTGATCGGTGTGCGCGAGCTGCGACATCCGACGACGCCTGTAACAGATCGGACGGCTGTCATGGCGCGGGGATCCGGGAGAGGGTCCCACTGGTCGTGGCAGTAGCCGAGGTGCGCTCGTGCGCCGGCGGCGACGCACGGGGAAGAGCGTCCGGATGACCGGCCCGCGGGGGTCCGCGCCGTGCGGCACGGACGCGGCAGCGGTTGCTCAGTCACGCCGCCTTTATATCATTGGCCTATACACGTATGAGGGCGGCCGTCTCCCCCGGGCACCACCCGGGTACTGCACCCGGCCCGCTGGAAGCTGTGCCGCCGTGGCGCAAGACAACACAGAATCGCCATCCGCCCACCAGCATCGGGCGAATGGCGATTCAGCGAAAGGACGACCGGCGCATCGTTGCCTGCGGCCCTGGGACGGCTTGCGTCTGCACGGCCCGACGGCGCTCAACCGCGGGCAGCAGTCGACGCGCCGGGCACCCGCAGCGTCATGCTCCTGTCAGGGCGACGACTGCCGGAGCGGCCCGCTGCTGCCCGGGCCGCCCGGCCATGGGCTGTTCGGTCAGGGGATCGGCGGGACCGTCGGGCCCTCCTGCGCGAGCAGGTCGCGGGCGAACTGCTCCCACTGCGCGTAACGGTCGGGGTACGCCGAGCCCTGGACGGCCTGGCAGACATCGCCGGGCGGCATGGTCTCCCAGCCGGCGATCTGGATCAGTCCCGGGTTGGTGCCGAAGTCGGCCACTCCGTAGAAGGACTTGGACGAGGTAGGCACATCGGTGATCTGTTCCGGAGTGCCCCATCCGGTGCTGGGGCGCTGCTGGAAGATGCCGAGGGAGTCGTGGTCCACCGGCGTCAGGTAGTTGACGAACTTCGACTCCTGCATGGCCGTCATCAACGCGATGACCTGCCCCTGCTCGGGGATGCCCGCGCCCTTCCCGACGCCGATGACGGTACGGGCGTTGGCCAGCTCCTCCGGGCCGAGGTCGGCGGCTGTCCGGAAGGTCTGGTGCAGCTCGGTGTCGGAGGCCCGGTCGAGGGCCTTGGCGGTGGCTCTGTCGACCGAGCCGGTACGAGCCAGCCCGTGCCGTTCCTGGAACTGCTTCAGGCCGTGGCCGCTCTTCCCCACGGCGGAACCGGACGCGGCGGTGCCGGACGCGGACGTGGGAGAGGTGGACGACGCCTGGGCCACGCCGGGTACGGCGAGCAGGGTTCCCGCGGCGACGAGAGAGGCGGCCAGGACGGCGGGGCGGGTGAGATGGGTGCGCAACGCCAGCTCCTTCATGGGGTCGTCGTCGCGTCCTCGCCTCGTCCGCGGGCGTCCGCACCTACCTCGCGTGCCGACGCCGCGTGACGGGGCGTGCTGCCGGGACACGACGTGGTGGGGGGACAGGTGCACGACAGCCCGAACAGACTCCTCGCATGGGCATGACAGCGGCAACGGATGAAAGCCCAGACTTACGCCGCTCCCCCACCGCGCTCACCGCTGCGCAGCAGAGCCCGGCCCTCGGATGTCGTGACATGGAGAGCCCGCCCCGCCCGGCGCGCCGTCGTGACCAGGCCCGCAGCGCGCAGCACCTTCACGTGCTGGCTGACGGCCGGGTGCGTGACCCCCAGCAGGCGGGCCAGCTCCACCGTGGAGGCGCCCGTGCCGGCGGCGCTCAGAACAGCGGCGCGCGTGTGTCCGATGAGCTGTCCCAGGGCGGCGCCACCGCCTGGACGGCCGGGCGCCCCCGGACGGGACCACCCGCTCTCGTGGTCGATCGGGTACACCAGGACGGGTGGAAGCGCGCCGTCCGACAGCGTGACGGGGGTGGGCCAGCAGAAGAACGAGGGCTGGAGGAGAAGCCCCCGGCCGTTCAACCGCAGCTCGTGCTCGACGGGGTAGTCGGCCTCCAGGACGGGCGGACGCCACCGGAACCGGGGCCCGAGACCGGCCAGCAGCCCGTCGACGGCACCGTCGAGGAGGCCGTGCACCCGCAGGGCGCGGTCGGCGTCGATGTGCGCGTGCACCCGCTGCCAGAAGGGAGCCAGCACCTCCTGGTGGTACGCGTGCAGCACCTGCGCCAACTGCCGCAGTGCGCCGCTGTCGCCGTCGGCCAGCGAAGTCGTCCACTCCGGGAGCCGCCGCGAGGCCGCCACGCGCTGCAGGTCGGCGCGCAGCCGCGGGCGAGGTGTCCGGACGAGCGCGTCGACGGCCGCCGGGAGCGACTCGCGGTCGCCGCATGCGGGGGTGAGAAAGTCCGGCGAACAGCCGTGCGGCGGCAGGAGAGGCGAGAGGAGACCGCAGCTCTCCGGCAGCCGGGGCCGCGCCCAGCGGCGCCATTCGCCGAACACCCGTGTGCCGTCGGTGCGTTGCAGTGTCTGCACGCTGTTGCTGATCTCCCACAGATAGTCGGGCCCCGCCGAGACCCGCACCCGTGCCAGATCCTCGGCCGTGAAGTGCACCCGCAGCATGGCCTTCTTCCTCCCCGTGCCCCGTTTGTCCCGCGACGCCGCCCCTTCGCGCTTGTACCGCCTGACGCGCTCACGAGCCGCAGTGGCCTAGGCGACCGTCGAGGGGCGACCGCTGTCAAGAGGCCGGGCGGGCCCCACCGGAGGCGGCGGGAGGCGGATCCAGTGGAGGCGGTGGCCCCTGCCCGGGCCCCGCGCCCCCGCGCACGGCCGCGTGGGGACGAGACCTCAACCGTCGTCAGCCGAGGCCCCGTTGCTCGCCACATGCCCCGTGTGCCACATGGCACGCGCTGCTTACCTGCTCATCCGGCCCAGCAGAGCCGGATGGTCGGTGCCGCCGAGGTCACCGCCCGACACGCTCTCGAAGTCGAACCGAGGGGAGGCCATGATGTGCTGCACGCTGCGGTCTCCCTTCCGGGTGAAGCCGCTCGGCACGCAGTCCTGGGCGTCGATGTCGTGGTCGGCGTCCGGATAGGACAGGTTGAGGTCACCGCCGAAGACCGTGGCCCGCACGTCGCCCGCACCTGCAAGCCGCTCCTTGAGCAGGGCGCACTGTGCCTGCTGAGCCCTGCGGGCTTCCTGCTGCACCGCGGGAACGTCCGCCGCGCCGTCGTACTCGTCCTGGTCCACGGTCAGATGAGTGACGCAGGCGGTGGCTGCAGGGTACTCCGCGCACATGTAGGGCCGCAGTTCCGAGACGTGATACTTGCCGTTCCCGTCGTTCCGCTCGCTCACGTCCTTCTGCTGCGCACTCGTCGGGTAGACGCCACGCGTGACGTCGCCCTTGACGCCGACGGTTTTCGTCAGCGACAGGATGCCGATGCCGTAGGTGCCACGCTCGGGGGTGTGGTCGTCGGGGCCGCGGACGCACTGGTACTTCGCCGGAGGGTCGCCCGCCGACCTCGTGTACCCCGAGGCCTGCCAGGCCCGCTGGTAGGTGAGCCCGAGCTCCTCCTGGAGCTGGTGGAGCACCGTGTTCCCGACATCCGAGGTGATCCCGATGTCTTTCGAGCACCCTTCGTCGATGGTGATGAAGTCCGGCGTCTCGGGCCTCCCCTGGGCATCCTTCTCCTGTTGCAGGTCGCGCACCTTCTCGACCAGCGCGTACAGCGAGGAGCCCGGGTCGCCGACGCCGCCCTCATGCCAGCAGCCCCTGGCTTTGCCGCTCCGGCAGAGGTTGACCTGCAACACTTTCAGTGCGGTCACGGGTGCACGCTCCGCACGGGCTGCCGACAGCCCCGTCGTCGGGGCCGGTCCCGTTGCCCGACGCGGCGGCGCGCAGGCGAGCAGGGTGAGGGCAGCCGCCACGGCAACGGCCAACAGCGGGAACCGTGTGCGCAGTTGCGCAGTGAATACCATGAGTTCCACCCAAGCAACACGCCTGCCGGCAGACCACCTCGCACCTGTGAGGTTGCCTCGAAGGTCTCATCGGTGCAGTGGACGGATCCGAAGGGAGCTGCACCGTCGAGGTGTGCTCAGCAGTCCCGGACCCATCGGTGAGAGCCCACCCGGTAGGTACCGGCGAGGTTGCCCTGTTGATTGATGCTGGTGCATCCCACCCGCTGTTCGTAGTGGGGCCGCAAGTAGAACTCGACCTTGTAGTAAGGGTTGTCCTCGTCTCCGTTGTTGAACAGGGAGGCGATGGGTCTGCTACGGGTCCAGGCGCAGTGGCCGTTCTTCGGCCAGTCGCTGTCGTTCTTCCGGTAGCGGCAGATGTCGCCGTTGCCGTTCTCTTCGCTGAAGAAGCAGACATGGCCTGCAGGACAGCGGGCGTAGCCGTAGCCGCTGTTCTTCGCAGGTGGTTGGAGCAGGCTCCAGCCGATGCCCAGCCCGAGCCCGCACAGCAGCGCCAGGGTCCCGACAAGGGTGGTGCGCCGCCCCCGTTTCGGGGGCCTGTTCCTGCTGTCCGGCTCGTCATCCGGACCTGCCCTCGGCGCCTCCGCATCTCGACCCGGCTCGGCAGCCGAGGCCACCCTGGCCACCAGCGAGGCGCTGGTGTGCTGGGCGCGTGCCTCGTGTGTCGGGGCGAGGCAGTCGGCGATCAGCTCGCGCCAGACGTGTGGCAGCCGCGACGAGAGCGACAGCGGTGCGTTCCCCGAGACGTAGCGCAGCACGGCGTCGCGACGGAGACTCGGCGTACCGCCGGGGAAGGGGGGTGCGCCGGTCAGCAGCAGGCAGGCGAGGACGCCGAAGGCCCACACGTCGGCGGTCTGGCGCACGTGGATGCCGCGTGCGCCGGTCTCCGGCCAGAACAGCTCGGGGGGCGTGTAGTCGAGGGTCGAGAAGGCCGGCGCGTAGGCGTGCGTGCCTTCCAACTCGGCGGCAAGGTTGAAGTCGGCGAGCCGGGCGTCACCGCCGTCGAACAGCAGCACGTTCCCCGGCTTGAGATCGCCGTGCACCCAGCCTGCCGCGTGCAGATGCGCCAGCCCCTCGGAGACATGGGCCAGAATTCGCCCCGCCCCCGGCAGGGCGCCTCCCGGGCTCACCAGGTTCTTCAGGTGCAGCAGCGCGTCCAGTGAGCTCTCGGCCTGCTCGAACACCAGGACGCTGCAGCCGTCCAGCTCCGGGCGGTCCGCATCGTCCACGGTGTGTGCTTCGTACATCCGCACGAGGCGGGGGTGGCGCAGTTTCCTGTGCAGGCGCTGCTCGCGCTCCGAGAGCTCCTGAAGGTGCCTCAGCTGTCGCGGAGTGTGGGTCCCGGTGGCCACGAACTTCAAAGCAGCGGTCGCCGGGACCGTGTGACCGGCGGCCCTGATGCCCTCCGCCTCGACGCTGCTCTGCGCCCCGGCAGTGCGCTCGGCCTGGACGGTGCCTCCCGCCGCTTCGGGCCCCTCCGTGTCCCTGGCCGCGTAGACGCTGGAGAACGCGCCGGAGGCGAGCGGGTGCAGCACTTCCCAGCGCCCCACCCGGTACCCGAACGGCACGACGACCGAAAGCGGTCCCGAACGGTTCACCGCAGCAGGGTCGGAGGCCCGGCCGCCACCGTGGCCGTACTCAGCAGTTCGAGGTCGGTCTCGTTCACCAGGTCGAAGCGCAGGGCGAGCGAGGCCAGCTTCTCCTTCTTGCCGTGCAGGCGGTCACCGCACTCCGCGTCGCTCCGGGCCGGCTTCAGCCCGAGCTTGACCGCCAGGTAGTCGATGTTCCACTGCACGGACGCCCGGTTGACCCCTGGCCAGCTCGGCCGCATGCGCTCCATCATCTGCGTGGTGGTGGGCAGGGGCGCCAACGTCGCGCCGCGCAGCCGTGGTTCGCACAACGCGGTGAGGACGAGAAAGTAGCGCCTGCTGCGGTCCAGCGAGAAGGCGAGCGCCGTGGTCTGCCCCTCACCGTCCGCGCGCGTCCCCGATCGGTAGAGGTGGCGCGGCGCCCACACGTCGAACGTGGCCACCCCCTCCCGCGCGGGCAGCACCACCCTGGAGAACTCGAAAGGCACCGGCGCCTCCAGCCGTCCGGGCGCGACCTTGACGTGCTCGCCGGCGCCCTCCGGGTTCTCGACGACGTAGGTGTGGTGTCCGCTGAGGTTGCTGAGCATCCAGAAGGACGCACAAGCCGTCACATACCCGGCCGTCCGGGACACGGCTTCGTCGCCGAGGGCCAGTCGCCTCACAGCGGGCTTTGAGGCGTCGGCGTGCCGCTGTGCCCGCCCGAAGTACATCTGCTGCCCCGGCGTGAGCCGGACCTGTTCCTCCCCCTCCGCGCTTCCCGGCGGGACCACGATGATGCTGTCCATGGTGAACCTCCCCCCGATGCAACGCTTCAGATTAGGCAGCGGAAGCGGCAGCAGCCAAGGCCCACCGGCGCGCAGCTACCGCAGCGGGCGTCGACGAGGCGCCCGGCAGCAGGCGAGCGCCCCCGGCGGAAGCCGCGCGTGAGAAAAGGCGCTTCCCGTTCGCGCCGACCGCCCGGTGGACCCCCGAACGGATCGGGCCACTCCGGTGGGGGCGTCGCGTGGTGTCCGTGACCGGAGCGGGGCACAGGTGTTCCATGGAAGACGTCCCCGATCCAGCGGCGGACCGCTCCAGCCCGCTGCGCCAGGCCCTCACCACCACGCTCCTGTACTTCTTCATCCTCGGTGACATCTTGGGCGCCGGGGTGTACGTGCTGGTGGGCCAGGTCGCCGCGGAGTCGGGGCCGGGCACGCGCCGTCGTCCGGCGGGGGAAGACGCGGATACCCGGCGGTGAGGGGGCCGTACGGGGCGCGTGTTCGCGAGCCGGCACCGGCTGCCGGGGGAAGCCGGTGCCGGTGCCGTCGACCTGCACCGGCTCGGCATCGGGGCCCGATGCCGAGCCGCACGGTGTCAGAGCTTGACGGTGGGGTGGTGGATGTCGAACCACGCCCCGAGATCGAGGACGCGTTCCAGCAGCATCCGCTGGTGCTGCGACAGGTCGGCGGTGGGGCTGGTGGTGGCCACGGTGAGGCCGTCCCGGCTGACCAGGTCGACCGCCGGGTGGCCGGTGCGCAGCAGGTCGGCCGCCTGGGACTGGATGGCCGCCACGTAGCTGGGATCGAAGGTGCCCGGATAACCGCTCTTCTTCCGGTTGGCCACCGACTCCGGAAGGACCTCACGGGTCGCGGCGCGCAACAGGCTCTTCTCGCGCCCGTCGAACGTCTTGAGGGACCAGGGGGCGTTGAAGACGTACTGCACCAGGCGGTGGTCGCAGAACGGGACGCGGACCTCCAGGCCCACGGCCATGCTCATCCGGTCCTTGCGGTCCAGCAGGGTCTGCACCATGCGGCTCAGGTGCAGGTAGCTGACCACCCGCATCCGCTGGTCCAGGCCGGTCTCGCCGTCCAGCGCGGGGGTCTCCGCGACAGCCGACCGGTAGCTCTCCGCAATGAAGTCCCCTACGCCGAGCACGGGTTTGAGATCGTCGGCGACCCAACCGTTGGGATCGGTCAGCGCGTGCTGCCCCGCCAGCCAGGGAAAGGTCTCGGCCCACTGGCGCTCGTCGTGGAACCACGGGTAGCCGCCGAAGACCTCGTCGGCGGACTCTCCGGACAGCGCCACGGTCGAATAGCGGCGGACCGCGGCGAACAGCAGGTAGAGGGAGTTGTCACGGTCACCGATGCCCACCGGCAGGTCGCGGGCGCCCACGGCGGCCCGGCGGACCTCCGGGGCGGAGAGCGCGGCCCCGTCCAGGATGATGTCCTGGTGATCGCTGGCGACGTGTTCGGCGACGGCGTGGACGTACGGCGTGTCCTGGGTCGGCGCGACGTCGATGGCCTGGAAGTACTTGTCCTGGTCGGGGAAGTCGACGGCGAAGCTGCGGACGGTCTCGCCCTGGGGCGCGAGGTGGATCTGGGAGAGCGCGGTGAGCGCCGAGGAGTCCAGGCCGCCGGAGAGCAGCGTGCAGCGGGGCACGTCCGCCACGAGCTGCCGCTGGACGATGTCGTCCAGGAGTTCGCGGACGTGCGCGACGGTCTCCTCGCGGCTGTCCGTGTGGGGTTCGGAGCGCAGCTTCCAGTAGGTGCGGCGGCGCAGTCCCCCGCGGTCGAGGAGGATGATCTCGCCCGGGCGGACCTCCCGCATGCCCTCCCACACGGCGGCGCCGGGTGTCTTCACCCCGGCGAAGAGCTCCCGCAGGCCGTCGGCTCCGACCACCGGGTCGACGGTGGAGTTGGCGAGGATCGCCTTGGGCTCCGAGCCGAATATGACGCCGTCCTCGGTCTCGTAGTAGTAGAACGGCTTGATGCCCATGCGGTCGCGGATCATGACGAGCCGCTCGCTGCGGGCGTCCCAGATCGCGAAGGAGTACATACCGTTCAGATGCTCCACGAGCTGCTCGCCCCAGACGAGGTAGCCCCGGAGGACGACCTCGGGGTCCGAGTCGGTGTCGAACCGCTGTCCTGCGCGGCGCAGTTCCGCACGGAGCTCGGTGAAGTTGTACGCCTCGCCCGAGTAGACCATGCTGACCGCGCCGTCCGGCGTCTCCACGGTCATCGGCTGGGCGCCACCGGGCAGGTCGATGACGGCGAGCCGTCGGTGGCCCAGGGCCGCGTGGGGCGCGAGCCACACGCCTGCGGCGTCAGGGCCGCGGCACGACATGGTCTCGGTCATGGCGTCGAGCTCTTGCCGATGCGCCGTCAGGTCACGCCGGTAGGAGACCCAGCCAGTGATTCCGCACATATGCACCTCGTTCTGCCCGCGATGGTTGCCTCGGGACACTACTGCCCCATACACGCGACTGTTCCACGCGGCGAGACCGACCGCTCGGTGTGGCATTTCTGACAGGTGCACCGATGTTTATACGGCTTACCGCTCACGGCGCGTGAGCCCTCGCTGCCGCGGCCACCTCGGGCCGATGCACGCCACGGTGACGGCCCCTCATGGGCCGACCTGCTGCGAGGGCTGTGCCCACCCGCTCTGCTCCCCGGTGGTGGCGGGCGGCAAGGGAGTCACCGTAGTCGGGGCCCGTCAGTCCTCGTCCGTCCTGGCCAGGGCGTCGGTGATCATGCGGGTGGCGAAGTCGGGGTCCTCGGTGATGCGGTTGATGTGTTCCGCGAGCAGAAAAGCCGTGGCCTCCAGGGGAGTCAGCTCCTCCTTGGTCCAGTCCCCGTACTGCATACGCCACAGGTTGGGGCTCAGTCCGGTGCCCGCGGCGATGACGAGACCGGCCATGGTGGGGATGACCTCGCGGGGGATGCTCTTGGGCATCATGCGCAACGTGGCCACGAGGTTGGGCACCACGTACTCGATGACGTCCTTGCCGTGGTCCTCGTGAGCCTCCCGCAGCCACCGCATGAACATGTAGATGAGCGTGCACACGCCGTCCAGCACGTCCTGGACGCCCCTGCGTCCCATCGACGCGACGAGTTGGTCGCTCAGCGCCTGCTGTTCAGGGGTGACCTCGCCGTTGCTCTCGTGAATACTCTTGAGCCGCGAGTCGACCATCATGAGCGCCGCGCCCACGTCGCCGGCGGAAGCATGCTGGGGGTCACAGGACGATGTCACAGAGTTCCTCCTCACGTGACCGCGACAGGCAGCGCGGCGGTCCGACAGTAGACGGCGGGAAAGACGGGCGTCCGGCGTATTCCGACGGAGCCCCGGTCGCCGGCCACTCCTGCCTCGGGGCGGAGCGCCGACGCCGCAGGACTCGGCTTCCCCTCCGCCGGGCCCTCAGCGGCATCTCCGCTTCCACCTGCGGAAAGTCCCCGCCCGGGACCAGCCAGGACCTCGGTTCCGCCGACCGCCGGCCCGCGGGAGGGGCCGTCATTCCCGCCTCACCCTCAAGGGGGCCGGGTGCACGGGAAGTTGACTCAGGCCCTGCCGGCCGAGCGGCCCGCGCATGGGCGCAGTCGGCTCGCCGGGCCGGTCACGCGCCCTCCAGGAAGAGGCAGAAAGGGTGTCCGTGCGGATCCCGGAGAACGCGTACGTCGTCCTGCGGCTGGTACGCCTCCAGCGTGGCCCCGAGGGCACAGGCACGCTCGGTCTCCGCCTCCAGGTCATCGACCTGGAGGTCCAGGTGCGCCTGCATCTGCTGGGTGCCAGGGCCCTGCGGCCACACCGGAGGCGTGTGCTCGGTCTCCAGCTGGAAGCTGAGGCCGGGACGCTCACGCTCCGGCGCCCGCAGGCGGACCCAGTCCGGCTCGCGGTCGACCTCCTCCCACCCCAGGAGTGCCCGGTAGAAGTCGGCCAGTGCGGGCGGATCGGGAGAGCCGAGGACAAAGGCACCGAGCGTCGTCGTCATGCCACCACCATGCCCGCACCGACCCCTCTTACGCGTTGTTCCGGGCCGCCCCCTCCCGGCACCGCCCCTCCGCGCTGCCGGGGCCCCGCTCCAGGTGGTCGGGGACGCCCCGCGGGCCGGACCGGTGGGCGCCGCTTCCACCTGGGGTTCGACCGCCCGACAACTCGACCGCCCAACAGGGGGCGGGCCGGCGGTCCGTCAGTCCGTGCCGAAGGCGTAGAGCGTCGTGCTGCGGTGGGTTCGGCCGGGCCGCAGGACCGTGGAAGGAAAAGCGGGCTGGTTCGGGGAGTCGGGGAAGTGCTGGGTCTCCATGGCGAACCCGTCCCCTTGCCGGTAGACCGAACCCGAGGTGCCCGCGAAGGTGCTGCCGAGCTGGTTGCCGCTGTAGAACTGCACGCCGGGCTGGGTCGTGGCCACCCGCATGACGCGCCCGCTGCGCGGTTCACGCACCGTGGCGGCATGCTCCGGCCGGCGGGTGGCGCCCTTGTCCAGCACGAAGTTGTGGTCGTACCCGAGCCCGTAGAGGATCTGCTGGTGCGGCGTGCGCAGATCCTCGCCGATCGCCTTGGCTCGCCGGAAGTCGAAAGGTGTACCGGCCACCCGCGCCAGTTCTCCGGTGGGGATGAGGGTGGAGTCGACCGGTGTGTAGCGGGCGGCGTCGAGTCGCAGTTCGTGCCCGTAGACGTCTCCGCTGCCCTCGCCCGCAAGGTTGAAGTAGGTGTGGTTGGTGAGGTTGACGACGGTCGCGGTGTCCGCCGTAGCCGTGTAGTCGAGCCGGAAGGCCCCGTCCGAGGTGAGCGTGTAGTCCACGCGCACCTCCAGCGTGCCCGGATATCCTTGCTCGCCGTCCGGGCTGGTACGGGTGAGGGAGAGCCCGCACTCTCCGCGCCGGGTGAAGGGCTCCACGTGCCAGACGTGTTTGTCGAAACCCTTCGTGCCTCCGTGCAGGCTGTTGGGGCCGTCGTTGACCGGCAGATGGTACGTCTTCCCGTCGAGGGAGAAGCGGCCCCGGGCGATGCGGTTGCCGTACCGGCCGATGAGCGCCCCGAAGTAGGGAGAGTCCGCGACGTAGGAGCTCAGGTCGGAGAAGCCGAGGGAGACGTTCGCGTGCCGACCGTGCCGGTCGGGGACCTCCAGCGACTGGACGACACCACCGTAGGAGAGGACCCGCAGCCGCAACCCGCCGTTCCCCAGCGTCCAGCGCTCGACGGCCGTACCGTCCTCAAGCGTGCCGAAGTGCTCCTTCTCCGGTGCCCGCACACCGCCCTCCTCGCGTCCCGACGCCGCTGCGTCCCCCATGGCCGTACCGCTCACGACCAGCCCACTGGCCGCTGTGGCCGCCGCAAGAAATGTTCGTCTCCTTGTGGTCATGACTGCTCGCGCCCTCCATTCCGTTGACTTCTGTTCGATTTGCCAACTTTGGCGCACACCCGGTGGGGATGGCCAGAGGCGGTGCCCGGTCTCTGTCGTCGAGCGCGTGAGCGGCGTCTTCGACGCCCTCCCTCACGTCGTGGCGTCTGCACGGTGGCCCCGCCTTGCCCGGAAAGGTCCCTACCGGGCTCGCTCGGGTGCCAGGGCACGCCCTAGGCTCGTCGTCATGACCAACGGGGACATGCGCTACGGGCACTGCGGCGCGTGCGGAGGCAACGAGGTGTACCGGGGCGAGTACGCGGTCCAGGGGAGCCTGCGCAAGGCAGGTGGGGGCGTGTTCGGTTCGAAGCAGGCCCTGTTCGACGCCTTCGTCTGCGCGGCCTGCGGGAACACGCAGATGCACGTGCGGCTGGACCCGTCGATGGCCTCGCACATCCGAGCCAGGCTCGACAGGGTCCCACCGCAGTACGGTCCGGGCTGGTGACGGGAGGCCCGGCGGCCGGCCCGGCCATGGTGAGCGGGACATCGCTCGTGGCGGGCGGGACGGGGAAGGGGCGTCGATACGGCCTCGTCCCGGCAGGTGGTCACAGCCGCCGGGAGACCTCCTGGGCGGCCTGGCAGACCGCGGGGGCGAAGCCCGGGAGCTGTTCACGGGTGACGAGGAAGACCAGGGAGGAGACGGACACCGCCCCCCGGGGGTAGCCCTCCGCGTCGAGAACAGGGGCGGCGAGGGAGCAGACGGCCTCGTCGGCCTCTTCGTACTCGGTGGCGTAGCCGTTCTTCCGTACCAGGTCGAGTTCTTCGCGCAACCGGTCGCGGTCGGTGAGGGTGTGCGGGGTACGGGCGGGGAGCCCCGTGCGGTCGAGAAGGTTTTCGGTCTCGGCCTCCGGGAGGTGCGCGAGCAGGACCTTGCCCGCGGCGCTGGCGTGCAGCGGCAGCGGGGTGCCGACGTCCGTCGCGATGCGGTAGGCGTGGCCGGGGTCCACCTTGTGCGTGTAGGTGGCCTGGTCGCCGCTGAGCACGGCGAGGTGGACGGCCTGGCCGAGCCGCTGCTGGAGGGCGCGCAGGACGGCGTCGATGCCGACCGCGTCGTCGGAGAAGACCTGCGCGGCCAGCGCGCGGAGCTGGAAGCCGACACCGTAGCGTCCCTCGCCGTCTGCGACGACGTACCCCTCTTCCACCAGCGTGGCGAGGATGCGGTGGGTGCTGGCCTTGGAGACGTCCGCGCACTCGGCGATCTCTCCCAGACGGTGTGGGAGTTCGGGCCGCGCGACCGCCTGGAGCACCCGCAGCGCCTTGGCGACGGCGTTCCCGGCGGCTGCCGACTTCTCGCGATCCATTGACCCTCCGTACGCCATCTGGTTAGTTAGCCATCGATCCGCTGGACGGAACGCCAATCTACTCTACGGAACGATTGGCGTCCGCCGACCACGGCATCGTGCCCTTTTCGACCACGCCCGCGAAAGGCGGCCGTGCATGTACGAACTTCTCCTGACCGGTGGCCTGTTGGCCGACCCGGTACGCGGCACCGTCCAAGCCGGGGACCTCGCTGTCCAGGACGGGAGGATCGCCCGCACCGGTGCCCCCGGCTCGCTCGACGCCGAGGAGACCATGGACGTCGGCGGGCTGCTGGTCTGCCCCGGACTGATCGATCTGCACACCCACGTCTACCCGGACCGCACGGCTCTCGGCATACCCGCCGACTCCGCCGGCGTCGAGCGGGGCGTCACCACCGTCGTGGACGCGGGCAGTTGCGGCAGTGACGACTGGGCGCACTTCCGCGACCACGTGGTCCGCATCGCCCGCACCCGTGTGCGCTGCTGGCTCAACGTCTCCCGCCACGGCCTCGTGCAGGGCCACGCCGAACTGGCCGGGGGCGAGGACGACCTCGACCTCGCGGCGACGGACGCCCTGCTGCGCGCGGAGGCGGAGACCGTGCGCGGTCTCAAGATCCGGATGAGCCGCTCCGTCCTCGGCGACAGCGGCCTCGCCCCGCTGCGCGCCGCCAAGGAACTGGCGAGCGCCCACGGCGTGCCGGTCATGGTGCACGTCGGCAACGAACCACCCGCCCTCGGCGACGTGCTGGAGCTGCTCGGCGAAGGCGACGTGGTGACCCATGCCTTCCACGGCAAGCCCGGCGGACTCTTCGGCACCGGACCCGAGCCGCTGCCCGCGGTGTGGGCGGCGCTCGAACGCGGCGTACGGCTCGACGTCGGGCACGGCAGTTCCAGCTTCGCCTTCCGCACCGCCCGGCGTGCGTTGGCCGCGGGGATCAGGCCGTACACCGTCAGTACCGACCTGCACCACCGCAACATCGCCGGCCCTGTGGGCTCGCTGACGGACACGTTGAACAAGCTGCTCGCACTGGGCATGCCGCTGACGGAGGTGCTGGCCTGCGCGACCGTACGGGCCGCGCGGGTGCTCGGCGCCGAGGACGATCTCGGCACGCTGCGCCCCGGCTCGGTCGCCGACCTGACTTTCCTGGAACTGCGCCAGGAGCCGGTGGCTCTCACCGACGCGCACGGCGAGCAGCACCGGGCAGAGCGTCACCTGATCCCGCACGGCACCGTCCTGGCGGGCCGCCCCCGCCCCCTAACGCCCGAGGAGGAAGCGGCATGAGCGCAGCCTCCGACCGGGTCGCCGAGGTGTTGCGGCGACTTGAGCACCACGTTGCCGACAGCGTTGCGGTCACCGCCCAGGACCGTGCCGAGCTCGGTGAGCTCCTGCCACTGATCCTGCACCATGCGCACGAGGACGGCGTACGGCTGGACGACGAAAGACTGCTGGCCCTCGCTGTGCACTCCCTGGCCTTCGTCAGGCGGGTCCGCGAGAGCGAAACCCTGGAGCCGCTCGACAGTGATCTCTACGACGAGGTGCCCCCCGCCCGGCTCGCCACGGCACGACAGCTCGTGGACGACTACTGCCGGCCCCGCGCCTTCGCAGCGGCCGACAGCGAGGTCCTGCTGTTCGCGCTGCACTTCGAAGTGGCTCACACCTCCGCCTCCGAGACCCACTGAACGCCAAGAGGAGACACACATGACCGTCAAGATCGTTATCGGGCACCGGCTGGGCAAGGGACAGGCCGTCGCCGACGGGGTACGGGCCGCAGGTGCCGAGCCCGTGCTGATCCCCGGCCCCGGAGCCGACATGAAGGTCGGCGACATCATGGCCGCCGAAGGGGCCGCACTCGGCATCTCCTTCTGCGGCAGCGGAGGAGCCGGCGCCGTGACGGCGAAAGCCAAGTACGGGCACGACATCGAGTTCGGCATGCGCTCCGCGCAGGCGGGCGTCACCGCTGTCGAACAAGGCCGCACCGTCCTGGGATTCGGCTTCCTGGACAGCCAGGAGCTGGGCTACGCGGTTGCCGAGGCACTGCTGAAGAAGCTGGAGGAATCGGCATGAAGCACACCCGCCACATCCTGCGGCTCACCGGCACAGGACCGACCCGGGACAAGGCGTTCGCGGACGCCATGGCACGGGTGCGGCAGGCCGCCGGCGACCGTGTCACCGGTGTCTGCTTCCGGGTGGAGCCGGTGGACCTGGAAGTCGTCGAGGCCGTCGAACACCGCTGGACCGAACGCTTCCTGGGCCTCCTGTTCGCCCGTACCCGGTCCCGCTACGCGCTCACGCTCCGGATAGAGGTGCGCGTCGCGGCACTGGACCTGGACGCGGTCGACTTCACCGTCCGCGAGGAACGGCTCTCCCCGCTCCAGCACGCACTGCGCATGAGGTGAGACGGCTGTGAACCAGACCCTCACCATCCTGCTGGAGTCCATGGTCATCGGTGCGCTCATCGGTTTCGGGGCCTCCGCCGGGGTGGCCCGCATGTTCCATGCGCCCAAGGTGCAAGGCATGGGGGCGTTCCGGACGCTGGGCGAGCTCAACGCCTGCGAAAACGACCCGGTGGCACACTTCTCCTTCGGGTTCGGCTTCTTCTTCAACGCCTGGGCGAGTGCCGTCGGCACCGGCGCGCTGACCTCGGACGTGGACCACCGCATCGTGCCGCACTGGGCGGCGGCCCTGTCCATGGCCCGCAACCGCAACCTGGCCGAGACGCTGCACAACCCGCGCCGTATGGCCTGCTACGGGGCCGGCGTCGGCGTCGTACTGGTCTCCGTGCTCAACACCACCGCGGCCTCCATCCCGCACTCCCTGCAGAAGGTCGCCGCCGATGTGCTGGGCCCCGCCTCCGAGTGGCTGATCAATCCGGTGATGCCCATCGTCTTCTGGATGGCGGCCGTCGACGCGGGACGGCGTACCGGCGGATGGGGCACCGTGCTGGGCGGCCTGGCCCACGTGGTGATGGGCAACGCCGTTCCGGGCATCGTGCTCGGCATCGTCGTCGGCAAGGCCCTGGACGACCTCGGCCGCACCCGGGTGACCCGGGTCCTGGTGGGCGCCGTCGTGTCCCTGTTCGCAGTCAGCGCGGTGCTGCGCGGCGTGGACATCCAACTGCTCCAGCAGATGAAGGCCGACGTGCCGCACTGGCTGAGCCGGTTCCACGAGGCGACCGGCACCACCCCGACGGACTGAGAGGCAGGAACCAGCATGGCGCACGCGGAATCCGGCGCGAGCCCGGGCGCGGCCGCCGCGTCCGAGGGCGAGCGCTCCCCCACCGCGGACGGCACCAGGGCGCGCGGCAAGGTGCCCGGCGAGGGCAGCTTCTGGCTCTCGGAGTGGGCGTTCCCGGTCTTTGTCGCGACCCTGGCGGCGGGCATCTTCGCCGGAACGCACCTCTACTACGTCTACCGGACCGGCACCTTCAGCGACGTGGCGGTCACCGCGCTCCTCAAGGGCGGTATGGAGAACGGCAGCTACGGCGCTGCGGCGGCCTTCGGCGCGGGCTTCCTGTTCGCCCGGGTCATCGAGGGGCCGATGGTGGGCATCCTCGACATCGGCGGCTCGCTGCAGACCGGCGTCGGCATCGGCATCCCCGCGATGCTGCTGGCGGGCGGCATCACCGCACCGCTCGAGCACTTCTGGCTGGCGCTGCCCACCGGCGCCGTGGTCGGCTTCGCGATCGGCTGCGTCATCCTGCTGATCCGCCGTGCGACCGTCAACTCCTCGGGAAACACCTCCACGTTCGGCGCGGACGTGATGATGGGGGCGGGCAACTCGGCGGGCCGGTATCTGGGGCCCCTCGTCATCATCGCCGCCGCGACCGCCTCCATCCCCGTCGGACTCGGCTCCACCCTGGGGGCCCTGCTCTTCTACTGGTGGAAGAAACCACTGACCGGCGGCGCGATCCTCGGCGCGATGCTCTTCGGGCTGTTCTTCCCCCTCACCGGCAAGTGAGCCGCGCCCCGCGGCAAACGGGCCGCGCGGCTCCACCCGGAACCCGGCCCCTTCCTCCGTCCGCGCCCCTCCGCACGACAGCAGAGAAAGGCACCATGTCCCACTCCTCCCCCGCCTCCCTGTACGCAGACCTGGGACTGCCCCCCGCACTGAACGCCAAGGGAAAGATGACCGCGCTGGGCGGCAGCAGACTCAGCGACGATGTCGTCGCCGCCATGGCCGAGGCCGCCGGAAGCCACGTGGTGATGGACGATCTGCTCGTCGCCGCAGGCCGCGATCTGGCTGCCGCCGCCGGCTGCGAGGACGCCTGCCCCACCACCGGTGCCGCCTCCGGTGTCGCGCTGGCCGTCGCAGCGCTCGTCGCGGGGGAGGACCTCTCCCGCATCGAGCAGTTGCCCGACCCGGGCGGGCGGCCCAGCGAGGTCGTCCTCGCCAAAGGCCACGCGGTGCACTTCGGTGCTCCCGTCAGGCAGATGATCGCGCTGGGCGGCGGCACCCCCGTCGAGGTCGGTGCGGCCAACAAGGTGCAGCCCTCGCATGTCGCCGCGGCGATCGGCGAGCGCACGGCCGCCTTGCTGTACGTGCAGTCCCACCACGCGGTGCAGAAGGGCATGCTGTCCCTCCGGGAGATGGTCGCGCTCGGCCGCGAGCACGGCGTACCCGTGATCGTCGACGCGGCGGCGGAAGAGGACCCGCGCGCCTGGACCTCGACGGGGGCCGACCTGGTCGTCTTCAGCGGCGGCAAGGCGTTCGGCGGCCCGACCTCCGGATTCGTCTGCGGGTCCGCGTCGCTGATCGCGGCCTGCCGGGCCCAGTACTCCGGCATCGGGCGGCCCATGAAGGTCGGCAAGGAGACCGTGCTCGGGCTGGTGCGCGCGGTACGCGACCACGCCGCACACGCCGACGGCGCACACGACGGCCACGACGGCAGCCACGACCGGATGGCCCGGCTGGCTGCCCGCCTGGACGGCCTGCCCGGTATCACCGCCCGCGTCGTACGCGACGAGGCCGGGCGCGACATCCACCGTGCCGAGCTCCGCGTCGACCCGGCACAGGCGGGGCGGGACGCGACCGGGCTGGCGGCGGAACTCGCCGCGGGCAGCCCACCCGTCTTCGTCCGCGACCACCACGCCGCGTCCGGCCGTCTGGCCGTCGACCCGCGCTGCCTGACCCCGGAGGAGGAGGAGACGGTGGTGCGCCGTCTGATCGGCGTGCTCGACGGCCCACCGCGCTGACCGCGCCCCCCGCACCACGCCCCTCCCCGCCCACAACACACCTGCCTCAAGCGGCGACAACCAGCACAAGGAGATCGAAACCGTGACGACGGTGGAACGACGCCTCACAGTCACCGAGACAGCCGGGCTGCACGCCCGCCCCGCAGCCGCCTTCGCCCAGACGGCAGCCCAAGCCGCAGCAGAAGTGACGGTCGCCCGCGGGGACGCCGGGCCCGGAACGTCCCCGGTCCCCGCCCACAGCGTGCTGTCGCTGATGACGCTCAATGTCCGCTGCGGCGACGAGATCGTGCTGCGCGCCATCGGAGACGACGCCGACAGCGCCGTCGAAGCCCTCGCCCACATCGTGGCCCCCGCATGAGCGCCGCACCGGAACCGGCTGCGCCCACCCGCACGCACGCGGGAAACCCCGCCACGGACCTCGGCGCCACCGACCACCTGTCCCCCGCCGTACGCTCGGTCATCGGCCGGCTGGGAGCGGCACGGATCGTCCCGACCGTGCGGGCGCCCGACGCGGAGGCCGCCGACCGGATGGCCGGCGCCCTGTACGAGGCGGGCATCACCGCCTTCGAGTTCACCGCGACCACCCCCGGTTGGGAGGAACTGGTCGCCCAGTGGGCGCGCCGTCAGCCGGACGTTCTCCTGGGGCTGGGCACCGTCGCCTCGGCGTCGGTCGCCGAGTCCGCGCTGGAGGCCGGTGCCGCCTTCCTGGTCAGCCCGTTCCAGGTGCCCGAGGTACGCACGGTGGCGGACGCCGCCGACCGGCTCTTCGTCGAGGGAGGGCTGACCCCGACGGAACTGCGCGCCGCCGCGCAGCGCGGCGTCGCCAAGCTCTTCCCCGCCCACGTCGGCGGACTGCCGTACCTGCGGTCCCTGCGCTCGGTACTTCCCGGCGCCCGGATCATGGCGACCGGCGGGGTGAAGCTGGAGAGCGCGGCCGACTGGCTGGCCGCCGGGGCGTTCTCCGTGAGCATCGGCAGAGAGCTGACCGACGCCACCGACCTCCCCGCCGCGGTCACCCGGCTGCGGGAGCACCTGGCGGCCGGGTAGCACCGCACGGCACGCTTCCGGTCCGTGTGCAACGGTGCCATGCGCGCTCCGGGCACCTTCGCCCACCGGTGCCGGACAGGGCGGCAGTTGACCAGGATGACGAGGAGGCTGACGACGCTGAGGGGGAGCTGCGTGCGGGCGTCCGGCACGAGGCACCTGGAGCCTGCGACGGCGAGCGTTGCCGTCCGGGTGGCCCAACCGAGGCAGGGCAGCTTGCAGACGGGCATCGCCGACTGACCAGCGGTGCGCGGGCGCCCGCCGACCGTCGGGCCGGCCCACGCGTCGGTGCACCGGTCCGGGCGCCCCCCGCTCCCGCGTCGTCGGGGTCGTCCGGCGAGCCCGGTACCGCGAAGTCCGTGACGGACGAACTGCTGCGCCTGCCGGCCCCGGACGGCGCGGCCCCCACCGATCTCAGCGCGAGGGGGGCCGGACACAAGGCGCTGATCGCCGCCGCGGGCGTGCCTTCACCGGGCAAGGGCCGGCCGGTCTGCGGGTCGAGGACATCGCGGCGGCGGGAACGTCAGCCGGCTCGGCCCTGCTGGGACCCGAACTGGACCAACTGGGGCCGGGGGTGCACCGGGGAGCAGCCGAGCGGTTCCTTCCCGCACGGCACGCTCGCGCCCACGGCGTCGACGGTCCCGTCCAACTCCTGTGCGGCGCCGACGACTCGGGGCTGCCCGAGCCCTCCGACGGCGCGACCCGCGCCCTGCTCCACGAGGGGCACGGCCGTGCGCCGCGCGGAACCTCGTGCGGCGCTCGCGCGGATCGTCGCCGGTTGCGCCCGCCAGTGACCGCTCGACACATTGCCGACGGGCCGCGTGTGTCACACACTGTGCGGCTTCAGGACATGGGCGGGCTGGGAAGGTGATGCGGGAATGAGTTTCCGGCTGGCGGCGTACGCGGTGTGCCGTGAGGGCGGACGGGTGCTGCTCGCCCGTCACGTGTCGCCGAGAGGCGGAAGCAACTGGACTCTTCCCGGCGGCGGGGTCGAGCACGCGGAGGACCCGATCGACACGGTGATCCGGGAGGTCGCCGAGGAGACGGGCTGCGACGCGGTGGTCGAGCGCCTGCTGGGAGTGGACTCCCGAGTGATCCCCGCGGCCGACCGCCCCTCGCCCGGCCTGCCCGAGCACCAGAACGTCGGCATCTTCTACCAGGTCCGCATCACCGGCGGCCGGCTCCGTCCGGAGCCGACTGGTGACATCGCCGAGTCGGTCTGGACCCCGCTGACCGGCGTCGCTCACCTGCGCCGGTCGTCGCTGGTCGACACCGGACTCACCCTCGCCCGAACCCGACCACCCACCGGCCACGTGTCCCCCATCCCGCTGGGCGGGCTCATTCAGCACTGAGAAGACTGAAGACCGACACGTTTTGGCCCGGCGACCGGGCTGTAGGCGGTGCTCAGCCGGACGGCGTGGCGGAAGACGCGCGCAGGGAGGTGTCCAATGCGCTCATCAGTTGGGCAACACGGTTGTTGCCGGTCGGCGCGGGGGGATAGCGGAGGAGGACGTCGATCAGCGTTGGTGTGGCGCGTTGCCGGGCCTGCTCGATCACCGCGTCCCCGGCCTCGGGATCGTCGCCCGCGGCGATGTCGGCGATGCGTGCCGCGCACGCGGCGGCGCGCAGGATGTGGCCCACCTGATGAGCCTTCGCGATGGGGTGGAGATACGCGGCAGATGCGGCATCGCCCGCGGCCCGGGCAGCGAGGCGTGCGGCTTCGGTGGCAGCTTCCTTCGCCGCTCGGTGCGCGTCCGACGAAGTGACACGCTGCAGCTTGGTCCTTCCGGCACCGTCGACGAACTCCCAGGCGGCGTCGAGGGCTGTGCGAGGCCGAAGGTCGCCGGGCTCGGCGTCCTCGAACACCGGGAGGACTTCGTGCGCGGTCTGCGCCACATAGCGCGCCACGACGCGCAACTCGCCCATGGTCAGCTCGAAGTCACCGGATACGGCCGCCGTCATGACAGCGAGCATCTCACAGGCGTTCCCGCCCGCGAGCCGGTCACGCTGCGGGCGGTGACGGCGCCCCGGCCCCGGGCTCTCGGGGCGGTGATCAGGCTGTCGGCGAGAAGGCATGCGGCGCCCGCGGCAAGCAGGCGACGGCCTGTCCCGCCTTGCGGGTGCCCGAGAGACGGCGGAGACTGACCGGTGACGACGGCAGTCCGGGGAAAGGCCTGGAGCGATGGGTGAGTACACGGACCTTCGTGGCGTCAGGACATGGTACGAGAGCGAGGGAAGCGGCGATCCGCTGATCCTCCTGCACGGCGGCTTCTGCACCAACGAGACGTGGGGGGCGCAGCGCGCCGACCTTGCCGCTCACTACCGTGTCCTTCTCCCCGAGCGGCGCGCGCACGGGCACACGCCTGACGTCGATGGGCCGCTGACCTACCAGGACATGGCCGACGACACGGTCGCCTTCCTGGAGAAGGTCGCTGGAGGGCCGGCGCACCTGGTCGGCTGGAGCGACGGCGGTGTCGTCGCGCTGCTCGTCGCCCTCTCCAGGCCCGACCTGGTCCGCAAGACCGTCGTGATCGGGGCCAACTTCCGCCCCGCCGGGGAGAGTTTCGCCGACCCGGCGATGCTTGATGCGATGACGCCCGACAGCCAGGACATGGCGTTCTTCCGTGAGCTGTACGACGCCGTCACCCCGGACGGCGCGGACCACTGGCCGACGGTGGCGGCGAAGATGCTCGACATGTGGCGCACCCAGCCGACGCTGACCGCCGGAGAGTTGGCCCGCATCGACGCGCCCACCCTCGTGGTGGCCGGCGACGACGACATGGTGACGCTGGAGCACACCACCGCCCTGTACCGCGCGATCCCCGCGTCGCAGCTCGCCGTCGTTCCCGGAGCGTCCCACACGGTGCCCCTGGAGAAGCCCGCCTTCGTCAACCGGCTGATCCTCGACCACCTCGCACAGGACGCGGCGGAAACGATGATGCCCATCCGGCGCTCCGCCGGTCACACGGGACACTGAGGCGCCGGCACCGCCCCGGCCGGGCCGATGCCGACGGGTCAGCGGCTGCCTCCGAGCTCGAAGAGCAGGTAGAGGAAGCCCGCGAAGAGGTGGCCGGCGACGACGTAGGCGAAGAGGCGCAGGGCCAGCCCGCGCGGGAAGCGCCCGTATCCGCGCTCGGCTCCGGGTTCGTCCTTCGGCATGGTGCCGCCTTTCAGGGTTGCTGGATCATTCGGTGGAGGGGCGGGATGCGCTGCGGGACCCGCCGCCGAGGCACAGTTCGGCGGCGCCGCTCTGGAGCAGTGTGTGGACGAAGAGGAGCTGCGCGCCCTGCGGAGTGCCGGCGGCGATGCGGTGCGGGGTGAGCGAGTCGAAGTGTGCGGAGTCGCCGACGTCCAGGACGTACCGGCTCTGTCCCAGGGTGAGCCGCAGCTTGCCTTCCAGGACGTACAGCCACTCCTCGCCGGGGTGCACCCGCACCAGGTCGTTCTGCACGCCGACCGGCACCTGTACGCGCAGCGCCTGCATGGCCCGGCCGGAGCCGCCGGCCCGCCAGTACGTCCAGCCTTCGGCTTCGGCCGCCTCCATCCGGTCGGCCCGGATGATCGGCTCCTGCTGGGCGGACGTCTCACCGAGCAGCTCGGAGACCGTCGTACCGTAGATGCGGGCCAGGAGCAGCAGCACGGGCAGCGAGGGCTGGCGTCGGCCGGTCTCCAGGCGGGAGAGGTGTGCCGGCGAGAGCCCTGAGTGCCGCGCTGCGGCCTCAAGAGTCTGGCCACTGCGACGCCGCATGGCGCGCAGTTGCGGGGCGACGACGGGGAGCTCGGCGCCCTCCGGAGTGGAACTCATCCTCCGATTGAGCCAGAGCCTTGCCTCACGGGCAAATTTTTTGCCCCAAAGGCAAAGGCCGATGGGCTTTCCCGCCGCCGGCACGGGACATCCCCGGCGTCCTGCGACGGCTCAGTCCAGGCGCGTGTAGTCCGTGACCAGCAGCAGGTCCTTGGCCGGGCCTGTGACCCGCCAGCGGAGCTGCCATCGGCGGTGGTCTTGGACGGCGTACGTGCCGTCGTAGCGATCGTGTCCGCACGGGTGCACAGCGCGGTGGTGGCCGTGCCGGAGGTCCAGGTCGTGGAAGTAGCGGCCGTCGGCGAAGTGGACGTCTGCCGTGCCTGCCGGTTCCCCGGCCCGGAAGAGAAGTTCCCGCTCGGCCCGCCTCGTGGTGCCCCGCCAGGTGAACGCGCCTGCTTCCCGGTGGAGGAGCGCGTCGGTCCCGCCGGCGGGGCTCCGGCCGGGGGACGGGGTGAACCAGGTCGTCCCGGAGAAACGGCCCACGAGTGGTTCTCCCCCGACCGACCCTGCGTAGTCCCGCACCGTCCGCTCCACCTGCCAGCCTCCGGCGAGGAAGGCCAGCGCGTCGGGGACCGGGTGGACACCGGGCGCGCTCACCGGCGAGGACGCGGGGTCGGACGCCTGGTATGACATGTCCTCAGCGTACTCGTCCCGGTCTTCCGGGAGCGACGCGGCCGGACGGCCCCGGCGACCAAGCCGCCGGAGGGTCGGACGGTCCGACGGCCACGCAGCCAGGCGCCCGCGTGAGACCTCCACCCCTCCGGCACCGCTCCCGGGCCGGAGCAGCGCCGCGGAGACGTTGCCTCCCGTACCCGGCCGGCCCCAGGCGTGGAGCCGGTGCGCGGGGGCGGGCAAGGTGGCAGGGGCAGGGTCAGCGCTCCTGGTAGACCAGCCAGACCTGCCCACGGTCGAAGGGCATCCGCTTGCCGTTCGGGAGCGTGTACGTCGTGCCCCCCGTGGCGCTCTTGCGTTGCCACTTCGTCTCGTATGCCTTGCCGTCGCGCAGCACGGTCGCCTCGCCGCTGCCCACGGTCTCGATGTACGGAGTCTCGCCGCTGGAGTCCGGCGGCATGTCCGTCTTCTGGATGATCACGGTTCGGCCGCCGAGTGATTTCCCGGACGTCCCCTTCGCCGGCTCGCCGTCGAAGGACGCCAGCCAGCGGTCCTCCTCGGCGGACCAGTGGAAGCCGACGCGGGAGGAACCGTAGTCGACGGTGCGCTCGTCGGCCGGCTTGCCTCCGCCGGGCTCCGCGCCGAACCGGAATCCGATGTCGTCGGCCTCGCTCGCGCCCTGCGCCTTTTCGAGGAGCTTGTCCGGATGACCGTAGAGATTGTGCGGGGCCTCGTTGTCGCCTCCGCGCTCGTAGGCGTCCGGGTGGTCGTCGTGCGAGACGCCGTGCAACGGCGATTTGTTGATCTTGTCCACGACCGCCTCGCGCGCGCCCGAGTAGGCCAGGGCGGGACGCTGGAACATCCGCAGCTGCTCGACGTTGTACTCACGTGCGCTGCGCACCGGCCCCAGCGTCTCGGGGTAGTGGCTGGAGTAGACGGCGAACAGCCGGTTCAGTCCCCCTTCGACCTTCTCCACGCCGACGATGTCCGCGTCCTCCAGCGCCGTTTGCGGACGCGCGTCCTTGTGATTGTCGATCTTCACCGCGAGCACGGGGTTCCGCTCTGCGGGGAGCCCCGTGAAGGGTGACGTGGAGTCCTGCTGCGCGGCAGCGGTATCGACGGCCCCGATCGGGGCGGAGGAGGGCGACGCCACGGCGGTGCCTGTCAGCCCGGTGACGAGGGTCAGCGCAGCGACCAGGCACAGCCGCCGACTGCGGGCGCGCAGCGGCCTCTCGGTGTGCTGCGATGTGTGGTGCGCCGAGGGATCCTGCACGGTGGAGCTGCCGGACATGAACAGGCCTCCTGTGAGCGGCGTTGTGGGGAGGCACCACCCCACAACGCCGCTCACGCGACGTCAATACCTGACGGCGAAGACGGCTCGCTCCGCTACGGAGCAGGCAGCACCGGCCACCGGGGCCCGTACCGTCGGCGGCGCAGGCTCACGGTAAGGGCTGTCACAGCGCTCAGGATGAGCAGCAGCAGGCCGCCCGCCGTCACCATCCAGGCAGGGACGCCGGCCCAGCGCAGCAGGACGTCGTGGTCGTACGTGCGGTGGAACGAGTGGTCGGACGCGGCGGGGCGCAGGACGTGGTCACCGGTGATTCTCCCCGGTTCGGGGAACTGCTGCTGGACAGCGGTGAGATGGACGTCGCCCCCCGCGAGCTTCCGTACGCTGGGCGGCTGGTCCGCCCTTCTCAGCAGGTCGGCGAAAGTGACCTCGGGCCTCGAACCGCCGATCGGGCCGCGCGGTTCCATCCGGTGCCGCGCGAGAACGTACAGGCTGAGGCTCTGGCGCTCCTTCGCGGCGCGGGACAAGCGCATCGGGTAGACGAGCCGGTCCGAGGCGAAGGTGAGGTGCAGGGGTTCGAGTGCGCCGGAAAGGCGGCTTCCCGTTCCGCCCCGGGTCCCGCCGTCGCCGGTTCCCCGCCGGGGCGCGAGCCGTACGGCGACGTACTCCCACTTGTGCTCGACGTAGGGCCTCAGTTCGCCGGCCAGCCTGCGGGGGAGGCGGAAGCCGTTGTCGTGCAGCCACGCGCGCAGCGCATCGGGGTCGGTGGCGGAGAGGCGCGCGACGTCGAAGGGCCCCAGCCGTTCGCTGCCGACGACGTCGACACCGTCGCCGCCCTGAGCGGCAGCGCGAGGGGCGCCCACCTCGTCGGTGCCCTCGAAGGGCCAGTCGCCCGAGCGGGGCAGGAAATGCGTCCGCTCCTCGGGTCGGGGCGCGGTGAGTCCGGCGAGGTCGTCGAAGAGCGCGCTGTCCCCCAGCTTCACCGAGGCACGGTGGGGCACCGGCATGACCCAGGCCGCTTCCTCGGCGTCGCCGTGGACGGTCAGGCCCATGACGATCTGTTCGGTGTGCCCGTCCCAGCGCACGGCCGAGGTCTCCTGGTCGACGCCGATCCGCGCCTGGTCCCGGGGCACCATCGCGCCGCACCCACACGCGTAGGCGGGCCAGGCCACTGCGACGACTTGAGCCCACCACAGCGCAAGGACGACGACCAGCGCCCGCAGCCGGCCTCGTCTCCGCCCGGCGGCACGCTCCGCGCTCCGCGCCTCGCGCCGGCTGCCGCCCGCGCCGATCCCGACCAGGCCCACCTCGGCGACTCCCCCGTGTCCGTGACTTGCTGCCCACGGCCGACCAGCGCCGCAGTGGCGCCGACCAGCCGTGTCCCTGAGCAGGACTGCGAGGGCCCGCCGTACGGTTCCGCTCTCCCGTCACTCCCCGGCAGCACCGGGGGCGGTCGGCTGCGTCCAGGGCACGCGGTGCGGGCGGCCCCCGGACACGACCGGTCAGCAGCGCCCTACTTGCTGACAGCGAAGCGCATCAGCGCGTGCTCGTCGCCCTGCTTGATCTTTCCCGTCACGTTGATCACTTCGAGCTTCCATGTCGCGCCGGCCCGCACGGCCTTGGCCACAGCGCAGCCGTTGTCCTGGGTGAGCATGCTGGGCCAGATGTCGGCCACCTGCTGCGTACTGCCGCCGGTCGCGTCGTAGACCTTGAAGCTGATGTTGCGTGCCTTCTGGAAGCTGCTGCCCTTCTTGTAGGCAGCGGCCACGAACACGATCGAGGTGATGTTGCGCGGAACTCCCGCGAACTCGACGGTGACGGTCTCGTCGTCACCGTCGCCGTGCCCGGTCTGGTTGTCGCCGCTGTGCAGCAACGAGCCGTTCCCCATGGGGTCCAGCGAGTCGAGGCCTGCCAGGCGGACCGGGTCGCCGTCCTGCATCGCGATGGCGATCAGATCCAGGTCGGTTCCGGCCTTCCGGCGGAACTTGCCCATGACCCCGCCGCTGCTGCCGGCGGTGGGGTCCCAGGACACGCCGATGGACAGATGGGTCACACCGTCCAGGTCTGCGGGACCGTCTTCCTTGGTGAGCGTGATCATGCGCGTTTCATCCTCTTGTCAGTGGGACTGCACCCCGAAGTCTGCCCGGCGCCCGCGCGCTGCCCCTGCGAGGGGCCCGGTCCGCGGGCACGGGCCGCACCGGGAGCGCTTGTCGCGCACGCGCACCGCTGTCCACCGGGCGGCATCATTCTACAGTGATGTAGTTTTCACCTGGGGCCCGATGCGGGTTCCAGGCCACTGACGCGGAAGGAGAAGAACGTGGGAGTTTCCCTGGCCAAGGGTGGCAACGTCTCGCTCAGCAAGGAGGCACCGGGACTGAGCGCGGTCCTGGTCGGCCTGGGGTGGGACGTGCGCACGACCACGGGTGCCGACTACGACCTCGACGCCTCGGCGCTGCTGTGCGACGAGAGGGGCACCGTCGTCTCCGATCAGCACTTCGTCTTCTACAACAACCTCACCAGCCCGGACGGTTCCGTCGAGCACACGGGCGACAACCTCACGGGCGAGGGGGAGGGCGACGACGAGACGGTCAAGGTGAACCTGGCCGCGGTGCCCGCCGGAGTCGCCAAGATCGTCTTCCCCGTCTCCATCCACGACGCCGAGGCGCGGGGGCAGAACTTCGGGCAGGTGCAGAACGCCTTCATCCGCGTCGTGAACCAGGCTGACGACCAGGAGCTGGCCCGCTACGACCTGACCGAGGACGCCGCGACGGAGACGGCCATGGTCTTCGGGGAGCTCTACCGGCACGGCGCCGAGTGGAAGTTCCGCGCCGTCGGCCAGGGGTACGCGTCCGGACTGGCCGGCATCGCGGCCGACTTCGGCGTCAACGTCTGACGCCGGACGCACCGGTGGCGCGCCGTGGTCATCCGGGCGACCGGTGGGTGACGCGGATCTTGGACTGGCCGTGCGGGAGGACCTCCCAGTCGTCCATGAAGCGCGCCGCCAGGCCGTGGTCCGCGGCCAGGGCGGTGAGCGTCCCGGTGCGGTAGTAGAAGTCCTCCCGCAGTACGTGGTGCTCCTCGCCCTCGGTGCGGTCGAAGGTGAAGTCGAACCAGCCGCCGGGCGCGAGGACGCGGCCGACATGGGCGAAGCACTCCTCGATCACCGACAGCGGCGAGTGCGAGAACACGCTGTGGGCGTGTATCACGTCGAAGCGTTCCTCCGGCAGGAAGCCGAGCGTGAGGTCGCGTACCGGCGTCAGCGTGGGCAGCCGGTCCTGGAGCCCCTGGTCCCGGAGCGTGTCCTGGGCGGCGAAGAGGATGTCCGGGGAGATGTCGACACCGTAGTAGTGGCCCGGGTCCAGGTATGCGATGAAGCGCCAGCCGGCCCGCAGGTTGCCGCAGCCGATCTCCAGCATCCGGTGCTCCGGACGCAGACCATGGCTCAGCAGGTAGTCGAACTGCATGGCCCCGAGCGCCAGCCAGCGGTCCTTGCTGTGGCTGCCCACGGCCGCGTCCGGGTCGCGGCGCGTGTCCGACTCCATGACCGCGCGGTAGTAGGCGACGTGGTCCGGCGAGCGGTGACGCAGCCAGGCGTCACGGGCCGTGCGCCGCAGATGCCGCGGCACCCGGCCGGGGTTGCGCAGCGCGTAGGACAGCCGGTGGCCGAAGGAAGCGCGGTTGGCGGTGAGGTTCTTGGACATGGCGGCTCTCGTTCTGCGTAGGTGTCGTTGTCCCAGCAGTCTCATCGGCCCCGCGGCGCCGGACGTCGGAGGAGCGGCCGGTCCTGGAGGGCCGGTCCGGGCCATGCCGGTATCAGCCGATCGGATGATGTGGCCCGAGGTGCGAACCCGTATACGTGGTGAGACCTCGTATGCGCACGAGGACCCGTACACGGGGCGAGACAGGCCAGGACGAGCCGATGGGGACACGGTGGAGCACGACAGCACGCAACCGGACCCCGACGCACGCTGGTTCAGCGCCGCACTGCACACCGCCTTCGTGCTGCTGCTGGGCGGGGCGGTCGCCAGGCTGCTGACGCACGGACCCGTCGACGGTGTCCACACCGGGTGGGTTCTCGCGCTGTTCCTCGCCTTCGGGGCCCTGTACCTGTGGGGACGGTCGAAGGCCCCCGCGCCCCGGCACGGCGAACGCCCCACTCGCCGGCACCTGCTGTGGCTCGGGGCGGTGCTCGCCCTGTGGCTGTTGCTGCTCGTCCTCGAACCGAGCGCCACCTGGTGCACCATGCCGCTGCTGTTCACCGGGCTGCACCGGCTGCCGGTACGGCTCGCGGTGCCGCTTGCCGCAGTCCTCGTGCTCTGCGTGGTCGTCTCCGAGGTCCGGGTCGCCACCGACGGGTTCAACCCGAACCTGGCGATCGCCCCGGTCGCCCTCGGCACCGTCGCCACCGCCGTCCTCGTCCACAGCCGGCGGCTGACCACCCGACAGCGCCTGC
Organism: Streptomyces sp. CNT360; assembly: GCF_000424785.1. Classification (NCBI taxonomy): domain Bacteria; kingdom Bacillati; phylum Actinomycetota; class Actinomycetes; order Kitasatosporales; family Streptomycetaceae; genus Streptomyces; species Streptomyces sp. CNT360. Next base: position 217,519 of record NZ_AUKO01000002.1, read on the forward strand.
TGATCGACGACTTGGTGCGCACCCGGGGGGAACTGGCCACCAGCGAACGGCACGCGGGCATCCTTGCCGAGCGCCAGCGGCTGTCGGCGGAGATCCACGACATCCTCGCCCAGAGCCTGTCCAGCCAGCAGATGCTGCTGCTGGCCGCCGACCGCCACTGGAACACCGCTCCCGACACGGCGCACGAACACGTGCGGGACGCCGCCGCGACCGCGGACCGCGCGCTGGCCGAGGTCCGCCGGTTCGTCCGTGACCTGGCGCCGCTCGACCTCGCGGAGAACTCCCTGGTGCAGGCGCTGCGCGGGCTCGCCGGACGGGACGGCGCCCCGGGACCGGCCGTCGAGTTCCGTCTGGACGCCGCGCCCGGTGCCTTCAGTCCGCTGCCGGGGGCGGTCGAGGCGGCGTTGCTGCGCGTGACCCAGCAGGCGCTGGCCAACGCGCGGGAGCACTCCGGAGCGTCCCGGGCCGTCGTCACCCTGACCTGCCTGGAGGACCGGGTCACCGTCGACATCGCCGACGACGGATGCGGCTTCGACGTTCGACAACCCCCGCGCCGCGACCGAACCACCGACCGCGGCCACGGCTTGGCGGGCATGCGGACGCGGGCCCGCGCCGCCGGTGGAACCCTCACCGTCGAGTCGTCGCCCGGCCAGGGCACCGTGGTGACGATCTCCATCCCCCTGGCCAGTGACGACGCCGAACAGGAGACGCCGTGACCTCCGCCTCCCCCGCCGGTCCTGCCGTCCGGGTGCTGCTCTGCGACGACCACGCCGTCGTCCGCGCCGGGTTGCGCGCCCTGTTGGCGAGCACCGGCGGCATCGATGTCGTCGGGGAAGCCGACAGCGGCGAGCAGGCCCTGGCCATGGTCGCCGGTCTGCGTCCCGACGTGGTGCTCATGGATCTGCAACTGGGCGCCGGCATGGACGGCGTGACCGCCACCCGCCGGCTGACCTCCGCACCAGCCGCCCCGGAGGACGGCCAGGCCCCGCGGGTGCTGGTCCTCACGATGTTCGACACCGATGCCGACATCGCCCGGGCCGTCGCCGCCGGCGCCACCGGGTATCTACTCAAGGCCGAGCAGCCTGAACGGCTGTTCGCGGCGATCCGGGACGCCGCGGCCGGACGCACCGTGCTGTCGGGATCGGTCGCGGACCGGGTGGTCTCCCGTCTGCACACCCCCGGGCCCGCTCTCACCACGCGCGAGCGCGACATCCTCGCCCGCCTCACCCAGGGCCTCGGCAACCGGGACATCGCACGGGCCCTCTTTCTGAGTGAGGCCACGGTCAAGACCCACCTCGGCCGCATCTACACCAAATTGGGCGTCCGCACCCGGGCGGGCGCCGTCGCGGCCGCAGCCCGCCACCGCCTGCTCCCGTGAGCAACGGCACCGAGGGGTGCGGCTCTTCGCGCCGAGCCGGACCCGGGTTGCGCATCGCGGGGCTCGGCGTCGCCGCGCCGTAATAGTTGCCGACCGGCTGCCGCCGCCGGGACCACTGCGGCGGCGCTCTCATCGTGCGAAGGGGGTGCGTGGCGGGACCGGCCTGGGCAGACTGCGGGCTGTGGTGACCACTTCGACGAGGAGTTCGACAGGATGCCAGTGATCAGTGAGGTGTTCACGCCTCGGGTGCACGGTGCCCGGCGGCGGGTTGCCCGAGGAGGCGTGGCAACCGTCCTGGCGGCAGGCTGCCTGCTGCTGGGACAGGCCGTCGCACCGCTGCCGGAGGCCGCGGCCGCCTCCGGCAGCCCCGCATCGCACGCCCGAAGCGGGGCGCACAACGACGTGCTGTTCGTCGGGGCGCACCCGGACGACGAGTCCCAGTCGTTGGCCACGCTCGGGCAGTGGCACGAGCGGCGGAGGACGAGCATGGGCGTCGCGACCGTCACGCGCGGCGAGGGCGGCGGCAACGCGGTCGGCCCCGAGGAGGGTGCCCCGCTCGGGCTGATCCGCGAGGGCGAGGAGCGCAAGGCCGTGTCCACGGCCGGGATCAGAAACGTCTACTACCTGGACAAGCCGGACGCCTGGTACACGCTCTCGGCGCCGCTGACCCGGAAGGTCTGGGACGGTCCGCCGCAGCAGGCGGACTCGCTGGAGCGGCTGGTACGCCTCATCCGTGCGACCACCCCGCGCACCGTGGTCACCATGGACCCCCGCCCCTTCGACCAGCACGGTGCCCACCAGATGGCCGCCCGCCTGGCGATCGAGGCCTTCCGCCTCGCCGGCGATCCGCGCTCCTTCCCCGGCCAGATCAGCCAGGAGGGTTACCGCCCCTGGCGACCCTCCCGGCTGCTGACCCAGAACTCCTCCTTCGAGGGGCCGACCGGGTCCGACTGCACGAAGGCGGATCTGCGTGACCCGGCCACCGGCCTGCCGCAGGTCGGGGCGTGGGAGGGCGCGTGGTCACGGCGCGGCGGGACCACGTGGGCGCAGCAGGAACGCACCGCCTCCCGCGTCTACCGCACCCAGGGGTTCGCCTCCCTCCCCGCCACCGTCACCACCCCCCGGGACAAGATGGGCTGCGAGTGGTTCTCCGTGCTCGCCGCACACGGCAGGCCGCTGACCGCACCGGTGCACCGAGGGCACGCACTGCGGCCGGTGTACGCCGAGTTCGCCGCCTGGGCCGACCGCGTGCAGATGCCCTGGCTGGCCAACAAGGCCCAGCCCCGGTACCCGCAGCGTCCTGAGACCTCCGTCCCTGCGGTGTCCCGCGGGCCCCGCCTGGACGGCAGGGCCGGTGCCGGGGAGTATCCGGGCCAGGCGCTGCCGCTCGCGCACTGGCAGGGCGACAAGTGCGCGTCGTCCGCCGACTGCTCGGCGACGGCGCGGCTGTCCCGGCACGGCGACGACCTGTACGTCCTGGTCGACGTCGCGGACAACACCAAGGGCACGGCCCTGTCCCAGGACGACTGCAAGCGGCACTGGCGCACCGACTCCGTCGAGATCGCCCTGGATCCGCGCGGCACCTCCGACGACACCGCGACCACGTTCAAGGCGGCCGTGCTGCCCTTCACCGCCGACGGCGGACCGTGCGCGGCCCGGGACGCCGACCATCACCAGGGCCCGGCGGCACAGACCGCTGCCGGCATGCGCTGGGCGACCGCCGTGCACAAGCCGTACACCGGCTACAGCGTCGAGGTGAAGATCCCGCTGGCCGACCTGCCCGCCGCTGCCGACCCCGCGGCCATGACCGGCAACATCATGGTCTACGACTCCGACACCCAGGACCGCACGGGCAAGTCCCGCCTCGCCTGGTCCGCTTTCGGCAGCGCCCAGGCGGACCCCTACACCTGGGGCACCCTCCGTCTGCCCGACTACACGCCTCCGGCCGGCCGGCCCACCGTCCCCGGGCCCCCGACCATTCCGCTGGAAGCGGCCAAGAGCAGCGACTCGCCCGCGTCCGTCGCCCAGAGCAGGCGCACGGGAGTCCCCCTTGCCGTGGGGCCGCGCCTCGGCTGAGGCTCCGCCCCGCACTGGCCGGGCCGTCAGCAAGGAGGCACGGAAGGCGGTGCCGTCGCGCGTACGGACGGGTGGTTGCCGGCCGCGCGCAGCAGCGTGGCGGCGCCGCGGACGGCTGCCGTGTGCGGCGCGGGAACCGTCGTGGCCCGGGCACCCAGCCGCCCGGCTAGCCGATGGGTGAGGCCCGGGACGAGGGCTCCCCCGCCGGCCACGAGGACGCCGCGCCGCAGGGCGTCGGCGGCGTACGAGGTGGTGTCCTCTTCCCTCATCCGGGTCACCATGGCCACCACGGCGTCGATCAGTTCGGTGGCGCCGGGCGCCCCGTCGAGGTCGCTGGTGCCCAGTGCGGTGCGGCGGGCGTCGAGCACCGCACCGTCGGCGAGCAGCACCACTTCGGTGACGACGGCGCCGATGTCCACGACGAGCACGGGACGTGACAGGTCGGCTCCGGCAGTGAGGGCGACAGCACGGGCGGTGGGTACGGTCAGCACCGTGCGGGGCCGCAACACCTCGACCGCGGCGCGCGCGTCGGCCCGGTAGGAGACCCCGCCGAGCACGGGAGCGGTCAGGATGACGAGCGGCCGGCCCGAGCGGGGCAGCCGGCGGCTGAGCAGCCGTTCGAGCAGGCGGGCGGTCCCGGCCGTGTCCCCGAAGGTGCCGCGCCGGAGGGGGCGTCCGGTGCCGGGCCCCTCGGAGGTGACGGTCGGCACGTCCAGGACCCGCCCTCCCCCTGCCGGCAGCGCCCGGATGCGGGCGCTGCCCAGGTCGAGGGCCACACCGGAGCAGCGCGGGCACAGGGGCCAGGCGGTGTCCGGGTGGGCCTGCGTGAGCCGGTGCCCGTGTGTCATCGCACTGCTCCCCGTGCCTGCCCGCAGCGGGCGCAGTAGCGGGCCTGCGGTACGACGTCGAGGTGCTCCCAGGCGATGGCACGCCCGCACAGGTGGCAGTCGCCGTAGCCGCCCTCGTCCATGCGTCGCAGGGCTGCTTCCACGTCGGCCAGGACCATCCGGGCGCAGGCGATCAACTGGTGGCGTACCTCGGTCTGTGCCGGTACCTGCGGGCCGGCGGTCGCGGAGGCCCCGGCAGGCGGCGCGACGAGCGCGCGCATCTGCCGGCGCCGGAAGAGTCGCTGTTCGTGGAGGTTCTCGCGCAGTGCCGCCAGATCCGCCGCCGACAGCGGGGTCTGGCGAGCATCGAGGGTCGGGTTGTACACCGGGTCACCCCTTGGACAGGGCGGAGGAAACGGACGTGGGCGGTGCCGGGCGCGAGGCGGTCAGGTGGCCCGGCCCTGGCAGCCGACGCAGAACCGGACGTAGGGCAGGATTTCGAGCCGCTCCGCCGGGATGGTGCGGTCGCAGGCCATGCAGACGCCGTAGGTGCCGTCATGGACGCGGCTGAAGGCGGCCTCGATCTCGTCGAGGACCCGTTCGATCGCCTCCTTCTGTACGGCGCTCAGGTGCTGGTCCGTCTGGGATGCGGCTTCCTCGACGGCCTGGAGCTGCATCGTGCGCGCGTCGCGTTCGTGCTCCAGGCGCCGGCGGGCCTCTTGAGCGGTCAGCCGGGCGGCGGGCCGGGCGGTCTCGAACGTCATGGGCTTCCTCGGGTGCGGGTGGGCGGGGTTCGTCGGCCGCGGTGCGCGGAGCTCCCCTTCGGCCTCGACTCCAGCCTGGGCGACGCGGGAGGAAACGCCCATGGGTCCCGGCACCCATATCCGCCGGAGACGGGCACCCATCTCGCTCCCGCGCACAGCGGGCACGGGCCACAGCGCCGGCCCGGCGCCCCGCATCGGTGCAGGTCGAGGGGGTCGCTCCGGCGGACGGCCGGGGCGGCTTCGCGGGTGGGTGCGCGCAGCGGGCGGGTGACCATGGCGGATAGTGGGTGTGCCGAGCGGAAGAAGGAGGTGTGGCCCGGTGTCCCTGTTCTGGCGGATCTTCGTCCTCGACGCCGTGGTGCTCGGCAGCGCGACGGCGTTGCTGCTGTGGGCGCCCGTGACCGTCTCCGTGCCGGTGGTGCTGACCGAGGCCGTCATCCTCGTGGCGGGGCTGGCCGTGATGCTGGTCGCCAACGCCGCGCTGCTCCGCGTCGGGCTGGCGCCGCTGGACCGGGTGATGCGGCTCATGGCAACCGTCGACCTGCTGCGTCCCGGTCAGCGGCTGCCGGTGCGCGGACGCGGGGGGATCGCCGAACTCGTCCGCGCCTTCAACGCGATGCTGGAACGGCTGGAGACCGAGCGGGCGACCAGCAGCGCCCGTGCCCTGGTGGCCCAGGAGGGCGAGCGGCAGCGGGTCGCCCAGGAGCTGCACGACGAGGTCGGGCAGAGCATGACCGCCGTCCTGCTGGAACTCAAAAGGGTCGCCGACCGGGCTCCCGAGCCGCTCCGGACAGAGCTGCTGCAGGCGCAGGAGACCACGCGGAGCAGCCTGGACGAGGTCCGCCGCCTGGCACACCGGCTGAGGCCGGGCGTCCTGGAGGACCTCGGGCTCGTCAGCGCGCTGACCGAACTCACCACCGATTTCGCCACCCACACCGGGCTGGATGTGCGACGCCGTCTCGCCCACGACCTGCCGCCGCTCGGCCAGGAGACGGAACTGGTGCTCTACCGCGTGGCCCAGGAGAGTCTGACGAACGTGGCCCGCCACTCCGGAGCCGATCGCGCCACGGTGAGCGTGGAGCGCGACGACACCCGTACCGCTGCCGTCGTGCTGACCGTCACCGACAACGGCCGCGGTATGGGCGTCGCCCGGGAGGGCGCCGGCCTCCGCGGAATGCGCGAACGCGCTCTGCTCGTCGGTGGAGACCTCGACATCTCCTCCGCCCCAGGCCCCGGTACGACGGGAGCCGCCGCCCGGCCTCCCGGGCAGGAGCAGGCCCCGGGGGCCCCAGGGGAAGGGCCGAAGCTCCCGCCCTCGTGGTCCGGGACCCGGGTCCGGCTGACCGTCCCCACCACCGGAGAGCGCCGTGCCCATGTCTGAGCCCCCCACCCGGATCCTCCTCGCCGACGACCACACTCTCGTCCGCCGCGGGGTGCGGTTGATCCTCGACGGTGAACCGGACCTGGAGGTCGTGGCCGAGGCGGGCGACGGGGCGGAGGCCGTGGCCCTGGCACGTACCTGCGCGTTCGACCTGGCGGTGCTGGACGTCGCCATGCCCCGGATGACCGGCCTCCAGGCGGCGCGCGAACTCGCCACGCTCACGCCCGGGGTGCGGACCCTGATGCTGACGATGCACGACAACGAGCAGTACTTCTTCCAGGCCCTCAAGGCGGGCGCCTCCGGTTACGTGCTCAAGTCCGTCGCCGATCGTGACCTGGTCGCCGCCTGCCGGGCCGCGATGCGCGACGAGCCGTTCGTCTACCCGGGCGCGGTGACAGCCCTCATCCGCAGCTACCTCGACCATGCGCGACGCGGCGAGGACCCCTCCGACCAGGTGCTCACCGCCCGCGAGGAGGAGGTGCTCAAGCTGGTGGCGGAGGGGCACTCCTCCAAGGAGATCGCTGCCCTGCTGTTCATCAGCGTCAAGACGGTGCAGCGGCACCGGGCGAATGTGCTGCACAAGCTCGGCCTGCGCGACCGGCTGGAGCTCACCCGGTACGCCATCCGCGCCGGACTGATCGAGCCCTGAGGGCGCGGCGTCCACTGCCGCCGGGCCGCACGGACGCGTGCCCGGCATACGCATCGACGGGGAAACCGACACCTGGCGAAGGAGGGGGCGGATGAGCCGGACACCGCGTCCCGCTCCGGGGTGCGGGCGGACCGGGCAGGCGGGGCGGCTGCTGGTGCTCCTCGCGCTGCTCGCCGCCGTCTTCACCGCCTGGACCGCGCCGGGGGAAGACGGGCGCGAGGCGCACTTCGCCCAACCCGCGTCCGCTGCCGCTCCGTCGTCCGCCGCCACGGCCGCGCTCGGTGACGGCTCCTGCGACCGGTACGAAGACACGTGCGCGGGATCCCTCGCCGCCAGGCCGAAGACGCACCCCGACGTCGGCCGCGACCGGCCGGGGTCCCCCTCCCACCCTCCGGCCGCGCTGCCGTCCGCCGCCGCGGTCCACCACGTCGCGGCCCCTCCGCCGCAGGCGTTCTCCTCTCCCGGCGCCGCGACCTTCCATGACGGCGACGTGCCCCGAGGCCGCGGCCCGCCCCTCCCTTCAGGCAACTGAGCGCTCCCGCTCCCTCCCTTCCACTCTCTGCTTCTTCTTCCTCTTCGCGGCACAGCCCTGCTGCGGCCGCGGCATGCCTGATGGAGACCCCCGTGACCCGTTCCACGCGCGTGCGGGCGTTGTGCGCCCTCGCCGTGCTCGCCTTCTCCGTGTTCATCGCCGTGACCGTGCCGGTCCGCCTGGGACTCGACCTGCGCGGCGGCACCCAGATCGTGCTGGAGACCCGCTCCACCCCCACCACCGACGCCGACAGCGAGGCGACCGACCGCACCATGGAGGTGCTGCGCGAGCGCGTCGACGCCCTCGGCGTCGGCGAGCCCGGCCTCACCCGGTCCGGGGACAACCGGATCGTCGTCGAGCTGCCCGGAGTGCAGGATCCCCGGAAGGCGGCCGAGGTACTGGGCCGCACCGCCCAGTTGACGTTCCACGAGGTGCTCGGCGCCTCCCAGGAGACCGGTAAGCCCTCCCGCAGCCAGGACAAGCACGACCCGTTCCGGCCGCAGGCCCTGCGCGACGAGTCCGGGAACCCCCTGCGGCTGGCCGCCGCTTCCCTGACCGGGGAGGCCGTCAAGAGCGCCGAAGCCCGCGTCGACCAGCAACAGGGCAGCGGATGGCATGTCGTCGTCGACTTCACGGGTTCGGGCCGGTCGAGCTGGGCGGAGCTGTCCGGCAAGGCGGCCTGCGAACAGCCCGGCGACCCGGGACGCCGGGTCGCGATCGTCCTGGACGGCAAGGTCATCTCCTCGCCGCAGGTCGATCCGTCGGTCGGCTGCCGTACCGGGATCACGGGCGGCTCCACCGAGATCACCGGACGGTTCAGCCACGCCGAGGCCCGCGAGCTGGCGCTGCTCATCAACGGCGGGGCACTGCCCGTGCCCGTGGAGACCGTCGAGCAGCGGACCGTCGGCCCCACGCTGGGAGCGGAGGCCATCGAGGCCAGCACCTGGGCGGCCGTGGCCGGTACCGGGCTGACCGCGCTGTTCCTCGTAGCGGTCTACCGGTTGACGGGGGCACTGGCCGTGGTGGCCCTGGCCTGCTACGGGCTGGTCTCCTACGCCGCGCTGGCCGCTGTGGGAGCCACCTTGACACTCCCGGGGCTGGCAGGGTTCGTGCTGGCGATCGGCATGGCCGTGGACGCCAACGTCCTGGTCTTCGAGCGGGCGCGGGAGGAGTACGCGGCCCGCAGCCGTCCCACCATCCGGGCCTCCTTGGCGGCGGGCTTCCGCAACGCCTTCAGCGCGATCGCCGACTCCAACATCACCACCCTGATCGCGGCGGCTCTGCTGTTCTTCTTCGCCTCCGGGCCCGTCCGCGGTTTCGGCGTCACCCTGGGCATCGGCGTACTCGCCTCCATGTTCAGTGCCCTGGTGGTCACGCGGGTGCTCGCCGAGTTCGCCGCGTCCCGGCGCGCGGTGCGGCGCCGCCCCCGGCTGACCGGCATCGGGGCCGCCGGAGCACTCCGGACCTGGCTGCTGCGCCGCGCCCCGCGCCTGATGAGCCACCCGTGGCGCTGGATCGCCGCTTCCGTCGCCGTACTGGTCCTGGCCACCTCGGGCATCGCCGTCCGGGGGCTCGACATGGGGGTGGAGTTCACCGGCGGCAGGCTCATCGAGTTCGCCACCGCCTCCCCCGTCGATCCCGACCGGGCGCGGGCCGCCCTGGCGAAGTCGGGCTTCCCCCGCGCCGTCGTCCAGTCCTCCGGGGACGACAACCTCACCGTGCGGACCGACCGGCTGACCGAGGCGGAGGAGAACGAGGTCACCGACACCGTGACGTCCCTGGCGGGCGAGGCCGACAAGCTGCGCGACGAGACGATCGGCCCCAGTCTCGGTGAGGAGCTGCGCCGCGGAGCCGTCATCGCCCTGGCGGTGGCCCTGGGCGCCCAGCTTCTCTACCTCGCCGTCCGCTTCCGCTGGCTGCTGGGTTCGGCGGCAGTGGTCGCCATGGCGCACGATGTGCTCGTCCTCGTCGGAGTGTTCGCCTGGCTCGGCAAGCCCTTGGACGGCGTCTTCCTGGCCGCCCTCCTGACCGTGATCGGCTACTCCGTCAACGACTCCATCGTGGTCTTCGACCGGCTCCGGGAGCTGTGCCGGGACCGGGGTTCGGCCCCTCTCCCCCGCCTGGCCGACCAAGCGGTCCTGCAGACGCTGCCCCGCACCGTCAACACGGGCCTGGGCGCGGTGTTCATCCTTGCCGCGCTCGCCGTTCTGGGCGGCGACTCCCTGACCGACTTCGCACTTGCCCTGCTCATCGGCATCGTCGTCGGGACCTACTCGTCCATGTTCACCGCCACCCCGCTGGCCGTGGCCCTGACCGGACGGCGAGGCAGGAGGGCCACCGGGTCGACCCTCGGCATCCGCCGCTCACAGCCCGACGAACGGGAGTGAAAAGGCTGGTGGATTCCTGTTCCAGCAGATCGGTGTCGACAGCCACGTCGAGCCGGGACTGGACGTCCTCGTCGTGGCCGGTCACGGCACACCGAACGCGAACACGGGCCCGCAGCCCCCCGCTCCGGGCCATGTCGCCTGGCTGCCCCAGGGCTCCCGCAGGAGTCCCACCGCGAACGGGGACGGTCTGTCCTGGTGCACCGTTCACCGGCGCCGCCCGGGGATGCGGGTCCGGGCCCCGTCCCGGCCTGATTTCGCGGGCGGCGCACGGACACCGCACCCCGCCAGGTGGTGCACGGCAGCGGCGTCACCGACATCGGCGCGGACACGAGCGCATCTTGTGCCCGAGGGCTCGGGTTGCGCTCGTACGTCCCGCTGGTGGCCGGGGTGTGTCCTCGGTCGCGGCGCCCACCGGGCGGCGACGGCTTCCCTCGCTCAGGCACGTCGGTGAGACCGGCTCCGGCCCCGGTCCCCGGCGCCGCGCACGGTCGGTCACGGAGGTGATGCCGTGCTGGCGCGGACGACGAGACGCGGTTCCACCAACGCCGGTTCGGGGGCCGCCTCCGGAGCGGTCATGTACCGCAGCAGGTGGGCGACGGCGAGTTCTCCCGTCTGCGCGAACGGCTGCGCGACGGTGGTCAGGGCCGGTGAGCAGTACTCCGCCAACTCGATGTCGTCCACCCCGACCACGGAGACGTCGTCGGGCACGCGGCGGCCCAGCTCACGCAGCGCCCTGACGACTCCGAAGGCCATCTCGTCGCTGGCCACGAACACCGCGGTCGCCTCCGGGACACGCCCGACCACCAGGCCGTTGCGGTAGCCGGAGGCCGGCGACCAGTCGCCCTCCAGCGGGGGCGGCGCCGAGCGTCCCGCCGCTTCGAGCGTCGCACGCCAGCCGTCCCGGCGGCTGGCGGCCTCCAGCCACTCCTCGGGGCCCGCCACATGCCAGACCGTCTCGTGGCCCAGGTCCAGCAGATGCTGGGTGCCCAGCCGGGCCGCCAGCGACTGGTCGACGGCGACGACCTCGGTGGCGTCGGTGCGCGAACCGTCGATGGTGAGGGTCGGCGTGGCTCTGGTCAGCTGTTCGAGCCGTGGGCTGCTGTGGATCAGCGGCACCGCCAGGATGATGCCTTCGACGCCCTGATCCGTGAGGCGGGAGAGAGCGGCCTCGATGGCGAAGGTGTCGAGCGAGGCGGTGGTCGCGGTGCTGACCGCGTAGCCGGCGGCCCGGGCAGCGCGCTCGATACCCGAGGTGACCGCGGCCCGCGAGTAGAAGCTGGTCTGCAACGTCACCACGCCGAGGGTGCGGCTGCGCCCCGAAGAGAGCATGCGGGCGGCGTTGTTGCGCCGGTACCCCAGCTCCGTGACCGCTGCCATCACCCTGGCACGCGTACCGTCCTGGACGTTGGGGTGCTCGGAGAGTACGCGCGAGACAGTCTGCGCGGAGACTCCGGCGGCCCGGGCCACGTCCGTCATGCTCGGCGGCCGCTGTCCGCCCTCGCTCTGCCTCGCCATGGTCTCCGCCTCGCAGTGCCCGACTCGTGATATCGCCAACACGGCTCTGTCACCGGCATCTTACGCACTCGTCCGGTCCTGGTGCCCTAACCGCGACCCCCTCTTGGCATCGATAACATCCTCTGCCATAGTTTCGGCCAGCAGCGGCCGACCGTGCACGGGCCCGGCCGGCGCTCGTGTCGAGCGTTCTTCCCGCGGAGGTTCCTTCTCCGCTCTGCCCTGGCGCCCAGGAGGATCCGTGAAGCGGCCCACTGCCCGATACGCCGTTCTGGCGGGGGCTCTCGCCCTGGTACTCGCCGGCGCCGGATGCTCCGGTTCCGGCACTGGTAAGGCATCGATAACATTCTGGGGCTGGGCACCCGGCTACGCGGACGCCGTGAAGACGTACAACAAGAGCCATCCGAACGCCCGGGTCGCGTACCAGGCGGTGCAGCCGGGCGCCAAGGGCGGGTATCAGAAGATGCTGAACGCCGTGAAGGCCGGTAACGCACCCTGTCTGGCCCAGGTCGGTTACGAGACGATACCCAGCTTCGCGACGCAGGGCGCCCTGGAGAACGTGGCCGAGTACGCCTCCGCCGACAAGGGCGACTATGTCGAAGCGGCCTGGAAGTCGGTGACGTTGGCCGACAACGTCTACGGCGCCCCCGTCGACACCGGTCCCATGGCCCTGTTCTACAACAAGAAGGTCTTCGACTCGCTCGGCCTGGAAGCCCCCACGACCTGGTCCGCGTACGCAGCCGCGGCCGAGAAGATCCACGCCTCGGACCCGAAGCGGTACATCTCCGCCCCCTACATGGACTACGACTACGCGGGACTCGCCTGGCAGGCCGGCGCCCGGTGGTTCGGCACCGCGCACGACTCCTGGCAGACGACCATGGACTCGGCCGCGAACAAGAAGGTCGCCGACTACTGGCAGTCCCTCGCCGACGACGGCCTGATCAGCAGCGCCCCGATGTACGACCAGGCCTGGTACACGGGGCTGGGCAACGGCGACATCGCCACCGTCGTGGGCGCCGTCTGGCAGGCCGGCACCATCAAGGGCGGGGCGCAGCAGGCGTCCGGTGACTGGGCCGTGGCACCGATGCCGCAGTGGACCAAGGGCGAGCAGCGGACCGGGAACTCGGGCGGGTCCGCAACCGCCGTCCTCAAGGGCTGTGCGGATCCCGAGGCGGCGTGGGAGTTCGCGCACTGGTTGAGCACAGACGAGAAGGCGTTCGGCGACCTCGTCGAGAAGGCGTCGCTGTACCCGGCCGCACCCGGGCTGCTCGACCTGCCGCAGCTTCGGGCGGACCCGTACTTCGGCGGTCAGGACATCTACCAGGTGTTCGCCGACGCGACCCCGCACCTCGACCCGGACTGGACGTGGGGCCCGCTGATGACCAAGACCTCGGCCGACCTCGACGACGGTCTCGGCAAGGCGTGGGCGGGCAAGGGCACCCTCGCCGGGGCGCTGCGCACCGCCCAGGACAAGACCCGCACGGAGATGAAGAAACAGGGCCTCTCCGTCTCGGACTAGTCGCCCTCCCCCGCCGGCTCCCGGGCACTCCGCCCCGTTCTTGGCCGCCGGCAGCCCCGCGTCCTCCAGGTAAGGAAGGCCGACGTGACCCACCTCGCCGACCCGGTCCGGGCCAGCGTCCACCAGCACACCGGCAGCGCCCCGCCGCCCGGCCGCAACCGCACGGCACGGGCCCGGCCCTCGGTCTCACGTGCGCGCCGCCTCGGACCGCTGCTGTTCTGCGCCCCGTTCCTCGTGCTGTTCGCCGGCATGTACCTCGCGCCCATCGGTTACGCGGCCGTCAGCAGCCTGTTCGCCCTCCACCGCACCGGCCTCGGACTCACCGCGCCCACCGCGAGGTTCGATCCACTGAGCAACTACACGCAGGCCCTTCGAGACGACGCGTTCACCTCCTCGCTGGGCCGGGTCGCGCTGTTCGGAGTGGTCCAGGTGCCGGTGATGCTGGGCCTCGCCCTGGTGCTGGCTCTGCTGTTCGACGCCAAGTCGGCACGCGGCAAGAGCCTCTTCCGGCTCTCCAGCTTCCTCCCGTACGCCCTCCCCGGGGTGAGCGCCGCACTCGTGTGGTCGTTCATGTACGCGTCGCAGTCGAGCCCCATCAACCGGCTGCTGGAGCCTCTCGGCGCTGCCGTCCCGTTCTTCGACGACGACCTGGCCCTGTGGTCGGTGGCCAACATCGTCACCTGGAGCTGGGCCGGCTACAACGCCCTGATCATCTACTCCTCGTTGCAGGCGATCCCGGCCGAGGTGCTGGAGGCCGCCCGCATGGACGGGGCGTCGGCCGCCCGTATCGCCTGGCACATCAAGATCCCCGCCGTCCGCGGAGCGCTGGTGCTCACCACCGTGTTCTCCATCATCGGTTCGGCCCAGCTCTTCAACGAGCCGACGGTGCTGCAACCGGTCTCCGGAGGCTCCATCTCCTCGGTCTTCACTCCCCTGATGTCCGCGCAGAGCGCCGTCGCGGCGGGCAACCAGCACTACGCGGCAGCCCAGTCGGTGCTGCTCGCGGTGCTGGTGGGCGTGGTGTCCCTCGTGTTCTTCAAGGTGACCGACCGGAAGGGAACGGCATGAGCACGGTGACCGGAACCCGGAAGCCGATCGCACCACGGCGGGAGAGCACCCTTGCCGGCCGCGGCGTCACCATGGGTCTGCTCGGACTGTCCGCCCTCTACTTCCTCTTTCCGCTGTGGTGGCTGCTGGTGTCGGTCACCAAGCCGTTCGGCGAGCAGTTCAGCGGAACCGGCCTGTGGTTCGACGGATTCGGCCTGTTCGACAACCTCGCGCGGCTCAGCAGCCAGAACGACGGCATCTTCTGGCGCTGGATGCTCAACAGCGTGCTGTACTGCGGTGTCGGAGCCCTGGTGGGAACCGGGCTGTCGGCGCTGACCGGATACGCACTGGCCAAGTACGACTTCCCCGGACGCGGCGCGCTGTTCGGCACGATCCTGGCGGCCGTGCTGGTGCCCAAGGTGCTGTTCACGCTGCCGCTGTACCTGATGTTCTCGGGCGTCCACCTGATCGACAACCCGCTCGCCGTGCTGCTGCCCAGCGTGGTCAGCCCGTTCGGGGTCTACCTGGCGCGGGTGTTCGCCGCGCAGACCGTGCCGGACGAGGTGCTGGAATCAGGGCGGCTGGACGGTGCGGGCGAGTTCCGTATCTTCCGTAGCATCGGTCTGCGGATGATGCTGCCCGCGCTCGTGACGATCTTCCTGTTCCAGCTCGTGGAGATCTGGAACAACTACCTCCTGCCCTCGATGGTGCTCGGCGACGACCGGCTGCAGCCGGTCACGGTCGGCCTGGTCGGCTGGAACGCCAGCCATGTCGCAGTGCCCCAGTCCCTGGTGGTCATCGGGTCGCTGGTGTCCGTCGTCCCCCTTGTGATCGCCTTCCTCGCGCTCCAGCGGTTCTGGCGCGCGGGCATGACCGCCGGAGCCCTCAAGTGACCCACCCGACCACCACGTCCGACCCCGCACCCGGCAGGCGGGCCGCCGCGACTCTGACCCACGCCGACGGCGCCTTCCTGCGCGACGGCCGACCGCACCGTGTGCTGTCGGGCTCGCTGCACTACTTCCGCGTCCACCCCGAGCAGTGGGCGGACCGCCTCGACCGGGTGGCGGCCCTCGGGCTCAACACGGTGGACACCTACGTCCCGTGGAACTTCCACGAGCGCCGCCCCGGAGACATCCGCCTCGACGGCTGGCGCGACCTGCCCCGCTTCGTCCAACTGGCCCAGCAGGCCGGGCTGGACGTGATCGTCCGGCCCGGACCCTACATCTGCGCCGAGTGGGACAACGGCGGACTGCCCGCGTGGCTCACCGGCACTCCGGGGATGCGGTTGCGCACCGGGCATCAGCCGTTCCTGGACGCGGTCGCCCGCTGGTTCGACACGCTCGTCCCCGAAGTGGCCGCGCTCCAGGCCGCGCACGGCGGCCCGGTCGTGGCCGTACAGGTCGAGAACGAGTACGGCAGCTACGGGGACGACCACGCCTATGTCCGCTGGGTCCGCGACGCCCTCGTCGAGCGGGGCATCACCGAACTGCTCTACACCGCCGACGGGCCGACCCCGCTGATGCTCGACGGCGGCACCGTGCCCGGCGAGCTGGCCGCCTCGACCCTCGGCTCACGTCCCGCCGCAGCCGCGGCGCTGCTGCACTCGCGCCGTCCCGGGGAGCCCTTCTTCTGCGCGGAGTTCTGGAACGGCTGGTTCGACCACTGGGGCGAGAAGCACCATGTCCGCTCTCCCGACAGCGCTGCCCGCACCGTGCGCGACATCCTGGACGCGGGCGGCTCGGTCAGCCTCTACATGGCGCACGGCGGCAGCAACTTCGGGCTGTGGTCCGGCGCCAACCACGACGGGCACAGGCTCCAGCCGACCGTCACAAGCTACGACTCGGACGCGCCGGTGGCCGAACACGGCGCGCTCACCGCGAAGTTCCACGCGCTGCGCGCGGTCTTGAGTCCGGTGACCGGTGACGGACCGGCACAGCGGCCGCTCCCCGGGGATCCGCCTGTGCTGCCGCCGCGCACCGTGCCGGTGACCCGGCAGGGAGCGCTGCTGGACACCTTGCGGGCCGCCGCGGCACCGGTGCGAGCACCGATGCCGCTCAGCTTCGAGGAACTGGGGCAGTCCGCCGGCCTGGTGCTCTACGCGGCCCGGCCCCTGCTGCCGCCCGGCGCGCAGGAGGTGACCGTGACGGGCCTGCACGACCGTGCCCAGGTCTTCCTCGACGGGGAACCCCTGTGCGTGCTCGACCGGGAGACCTCCGCCTTCACGGTGCACGGCACCGGAACGCGGGTCCGGCTGGAGCTGCTGGTGGAGAACCAGGGGCGGATCAACTACGGGCCACTGCTGGGGCAGGGCAAAGGCATCCTCGGCGGCGTACGCGTCGAGCGCCGGCTGGTGCACGGGTGGACCATGCGCCGACTGCCGCTGGACGAGTGGACGCCGCAGGAGATCGCCGGCGCCGCCACGTCTGCCGCGCCCGGCGGCACGGCGGGCTTCGCCACCGCCCGTCTGCCCCTGTCCGAGCCCGCGGACTCCTTCCTCGCGCTGCCGGGTTTCGCCAAGGGCTTCGTCTGGGTCAACGACGCACTGCTCGGACGCTACTGGGAGGTGGGCCCGCAAACGACGCTCTACCTCCCTCGGCCCCTGCTCCGTGCCGGCGCCAACACCCTCACCGTGCTGGAGCTCGAACGCTTCGGCGACCACCTCGCCCTCCTCGGCCGGCCCGGCCTCGGGCCGGCCGAGGAGTACATCGAAACCTTCGACTGACGACGTCCGGCGGCCTCGTCCGCAACCGGCTTCCAGCAGCTGACCGCCCGGTGTTCAGGCCGACTCGACGAGGCGTTGCAGTGCGGCGTGGGCGGGCGGTCCCCAGGTGGCCTTGCCGCCGGGGCGGCCGTGGACACCGGCGTCTCCGATGTGCATACCGGCAAGGGCGCGCAGCACTGCCCAGCCGCGGGCGCGGCGCAGAGTCGCGGCGTCCGGGCTCGGCCGGTAGCTCTCGTGGAAGCGGTCGCGCGCGCCGTCCGGCAGCAGGATCCACGCGGCGGCAAGGTCGCAGGCCGGGTCGCCGGCGAAGAGATCACCGAAGTCGACCACTCCGCAGAAGGTGCCGTTCCGGGTCAGGATGTTGGCGGGGTGCAGGTCGCCGTGCAGCCACAGGCGTGCGCCCTCCCACTCGGGCGCGGCGGCGGCGTCCTGCCAGACCGCGCGGACGGCGTCCGGATCGCGCACCAGCCCCCGTTCGGTGGCCGAGGCGAGCCCTTGGGCGAAGCCTTCGGCCGTGTCGGCCAGCGGGCCGCCGCGGCCCCGGCCCGTCGGCGCCCCGTCGGGGGCGGGACGGTGCAGGGCGGTCAGGAAGCCGGCCAGGGTGACGGCCGCTTCCGCGGGGCGCGTGGCGGGAGCGCGATCGGCGGGCTCACCCGGCACCCAGGTGGTCACGAGCCAGAGGCGCGGGAACCGTTCGGAGGGCTCGCCGAGGCGCTGCGGGACGGGAACCCGCAGCGGAAGGTGCGGAGCGAGGAGAGGCAGCCAGGCGTACTCCTTGCGCAGCAGCGCATCCGCGCTCTCCGTCGCCCAGGGCAGCCGGACGGCGAGGTCGTCGCCGAGCCGCCACACCTGGTTGTCCCAGCCGAGCGCTCCCAGCTTCACAGGCCGATCCGCGAGGTCGGGGTGCTGCTCGCGCAGCAGGGCCCGGATCAGGTCCTCGGAGATGTCCGTCCCGGTGGCTGCCATCCGAGCAACGGTAGCCGGGCAGCGGCCTGCCCGGCCTCCGAACCCCCCGTCGGGTCCGGGCGTCGACACGTCCCGGACCCGCTCCGTTTCAGGACGGCACCTTGGTGGCGGTCGTCACCTGGCAGGAGAAGGCCATGCGCTGATTGGTGCTGTGCGTCACCTGGAGGGTGACGGTGCGGTCGCTGCCTGGGCCGACCGTCACCGTCTTGAAGTCCGAGCCGATGACATCGGTCGCGACGGACGAGTCGGGCGAGCTGCCGATCTTGAACTGGACCGAGAGGCTGTAGCTGAACGACGTCTCGGTGGAGGAGTTCTGCACGTCCACGTCGAACTTGATCTGCGAAGTGGGGCGGTCGTAGCGGCAGTTCTTCCCCACTGCCTCACCGATTGCGCTCGGGTTGTACGTGGGCGCCGCCGGGCTCGTCGGCGAGGACGGGAGGGAGGGGCTCCCACCGGAGCCGCCGCCGGACGTACCCGGGTCGAGGCTCGGCGATGTGGACGGAACCCCGGAGGGCGGCGAGCCCCCGCCGTCGAGATCCCCCAGCCCGCCGAACGCCTTGTCCCGTGGATCGTCGGCACACCCCGAGAGAGCGCCGGTCACGGCCAGGACGAGAACGGCAGCGCCGATGGCACGGCGTGCATGCATGTGATCCCCCGTTGTTGTGCTGAGCTGCGTTCGGGATGGTCCCGGACAGCGGTCCGCGAAGGAAGCGCCCGGTCCGAGGTATCGAACGCTGGTACGTGTCACAGAGCAGTGGCAGAGTACCGGATACGCGCGACGCACTTGGTACCTTGATTTTTCGTCGCGCAGTTTCACCTCGGGGGACACACATGACTCAGCCCTGGCCGCCGCCGCAGCAGCCCATGCAGCCGCCTCAGCCGATGCAGCCTTTCCAGCCGATGCAGCAGATGCAGCAGATGCAGCCGCCGGGCTACTCACCGTACGGACAGGGTTTCCCGCCGGTCCGCCGCGGCAGCGGGGCCAAGGCCTTCCTCTTCGGATGGCTCATCTCCGGCTTCGGGGCCAGTGTGTTCGCCGGGCTTCTCCTTGCCAGCTACGAGGACCTGTCGAAGGTCGGCCTGCGGGTGATGTACGTCGTCTTCGCACTGGTGCTCGCGCTGGCCGTCGGCTCGGTGGCGGGCAAGGTGGGCGGGCCCAGCCCCGGCGCCTACGTCGCGCCCGCGCTCCTGGCCATGCTCGCCGTCTTCCTGGGCACGACCAACGGCTACGTGCTCGTGCTGCTCAACGCGGGCGGAAGCGACCTTCTGGAGGCCATGTTCGAGCACGAGCCGGGTGCCCCCGCCGAGTTCTGGTGGAAGGTGCTGAAGGGCGGCTTCGCGCTGCTGGGTCTCGCCGTGGCCGGGGGCGGCGTCTTCGGCATGGCCGCCCTCGTCGGCAAGCGACGGGTATAGCGCGCACATCGGCCGCCGCTGTCCGTGCCGATCCGGCCGCGGGCTTTCGGGAAGCCCGCAGCGACGCCTACCGCGAGGCCGGGTTCGTCGAGGACGCGGAAGGCAGCGGCATCGGGCTCCGTCGGTATCCGTGACCTGAGCACGCACGGTCTGCGGCCTGCTTGTGCGCGCAGGCCGCAGACCGGTGCGTGCCGGTCGGCATCACGACGGAGCAGCAGAACACTCAGGCCACTCGCACCTCTCCCGCCCCTTGGCTCACCCCACTGCCGCCCCAACACTGGATCGAAGCGGTCGGGCAACACCAGGGCAGGAGGACAGCAGCATGACATCGTCGGCTCGGGCCGAGGATCCCGTCGGCAACCGCGGTTTCTTCGGCCATCCTCGCGGGCTGGCAACGCTCTTCTTCACGGAAGCGTGGGAGCGCTTCTCCTATTACGGCATGAAGGCCATCCTCCTGTTCTACATGTACGACAAGGTGCAGGAGGGCGGCCTCGGGATGGACGCGGGAACGGCCAGTTCCCTGCTCGCGGTGTACGGAGCGGCCATCTACATGACGGCCATCGCCGGCGGGTGGCTGAGCGACCGCCTGCTGGGCGCCCGGCGCGCCACCGTCTGGGGCGGTGCACTCATCATGTGCGGGCATATGGCCCTCGCGCTGCCTGCGGGGAAGGCGGCGCTCTACGCCTCGATGCTTCTCATCGTCGCCGGAACCGGGCTGCTCAAGCCGAACGTGTCGATCTCCGTCGGAAGGCTGTACTCTCCGGGCGACACCCGCCGCGATGCCGGTTTCTCGCTCTACTACATGGGCATCAGCGTCGGGGCCGTGCTGGCTCCCGTCGTGGTGGGTTCACTCGGCCAGAAGTACAACTACCATCTCGGCTTCGCACTCGCTGCCGTGGGAATGGCCGCCGGTCTGTT
The DNA here is from genome assembly GCF_000424785.1 of Streptomyces sp. CNT360. Classification (NCBI taxonomy): domain Bacteria; kingdom Bacillati; phylum Actinomycetota; class Actinomycetes; order Kitasatosporales; family Streptomycetaceae; genus Streptomyces; species Streptomyces sp. CNT360. The sequence goes on from NZ_AUKO01000002.1 coordinate 237,610, forward strand.
CGTCTACGTACGTGGCCGAGGGCGCCTCAGCGAGGCCGACCTGGTTCCGCCGCACCCCCTGCGGAAGCGCGACGGGGGGCGGACGTCGCGTGCCGTGCAGGTCGCGGCCGGCTCGCTCGCAGTCCTTCTCGTACTGATCGTCGTGGCGGCGGTGACCGGGACACTCACCGTCGAGCGGGTCGTCGATGCTTTCAGCGTGCTGGCCGTGGCGCTGCCGGTCGGCTACTTCACGACGATGCTCGCCGGCAGGCGCACCACCCCCGCGGAAAGGCGCCGCGTACGCGGCTACATACCCCTGTTCGTCGGAGCGGTCTTCTTCTGGCTGATCCAGGAGCAGGGGGCCACCGTGCTCGCCCAGTACGCCGACCGCAGCACCGACCTCGACGCTCTCGGTGTCGGCATACCGTCGTCCTGGTTCCAGTCCACCGGTTCGCTCGTCCTCATCGCCCTCACCCCGCTCTTCGCCCTCCTGTGGGTCCGGCTGGGACCGCGAGCCCCTTCGGCGCCGGTCAAGTTCGGCCTCGGACTGGTGCTGGCCGGCATGTCCTACGTGCTTCTTGTCCTGCCGGCCCTGCAGTCCTCGAAGAGCAATCCACTGTGGCTGCTCGCCAGTTTCACGGTGATCACGGTGGGAGAGATCCTGCTCTCCCCCATCGGCATGTCGGTGACGACACAGATCGCCCCCGCCGCGTGCGCCACCCAGATGGTGGGACTGTGGCTGGCCTCCAACGCCGCCGCGCAGGGCATTTCGGCCCAAGTCGTCCAGCTCTACGACCGTGAGCACGCTGCCGGTTACTTCTCGGTGGTGGGCGGAGCCGGGGTACTGGCGGGCCTGTTGCTGCTTGCCGCCGCGCCGCTTGTCCGACGGAAACTGGCCTGAGCAGGGCAGCATTCGGAGCGTTGCTTCCCGTCGGGACGGGGCAGGCGTCGCCCCCTGGGGACACGGCGGCACCGCGGCCCGCACCGTGCGGCCTCGCCGGGACGGGACGGGAGCGGGCGGTGTGCGCCACCTGCCCGCCCCCTGACACGCTGCTCAGTGGGCCCGTCGTCCGGTGAGAAGGCGGTAGACCAACAGCACGATCACCGAGCCCACGATCGCGGCGATCCAGGTCGACAGATGGAAGAAGCCGTTGATCGAGTCGACTCCGAAGATCACCTTGCCGAGCCAGCCGCCCAGCAGCCCGCCCACGATGCCGATCAGCATGGTCACGAGGCAGCCGCCGGGGTCTTTCCCCGGCATGATTGCCTTCGCGATGGCCCCAGCGAGCAGTCCGATCAGGATCCAGGCGATGATGCCCACGTGAATTACCCTTTCTTCGCCTCGAGAAGCGGCACCGCGCCAACACGGTGCCGGAATGTCCGGTGTATCCACTGACGCACTCTGTAAACCGGATCTCAACCACAACGACCGTCAGCGCCGGTGCCTTCTTCTGCCCGTACCCACCGGGACGGAAACGGTGCTCCGCAGGCGGTCGCGTATCGGCGCGAGCGAGGCCGTGGATGCCTCGCATCCGGGGGCGGCGCCTTGACGGCCCCTCGGCGCCCAGTTGCCCTAGGCTCGCCACATGAGCGCGGCGTGGCGGTGGGCAGTGGGCGGGGCCGCCGTCCTGGCCTGGGGCGAGTGGATGAACCGACGCTGGTCGCGCACGCTCGTCGGTGACCGGGGCGGCGCTTTCGAGGCCGTGGTCGTGCCGGGCTACCGCAACCCGCACGCGGCGATCAACGTCGTCAACCGGTGGCGCGTCCGCGCCGGCCTCCGGTCCGTCGACCCCGGCAGCGGGCGCGACACCCGCGTGATCTTCAGCGGCGGTGGGACCGGCGGCGCCCCCGCGGAGGCCCGGCTGATGGCCGACTACGCACGAACAGCCCTGGGCTTCGAGGGCCGCGTGCTCGTCGAGGACCGGTCCACGACGACGTGGGAGAACGTCGCCAACGTGATCCCGCTGCTGGAGGATGTGGACCGCATCAAGGTCGTCTCCCAGCCGGCGCACGCCCTCAAGGCCCGGGCGTACCTGCGCCGACAGCGCCCCGACCTCGCTGCGAAGCTCGTCCCCGCAGCCGATTACCGCCCCGGCGAAGGGACGGTCCACAAACCGCTGCTGGCCCTGTACGGGCTCTGGACGCTTCGCGGGCTGACCGCGGAGGAGCGCAGGCCCTCGCGTCGGAGGCCGCCACACCGGACTTGAAAGGCAAGTAGACAGTTGCCTATCGTGTGGCCGTGGCCGACGACCTGTTCAAAGCCCTCGCCGACCCCACCCGCCGCCTCATCATCGACGAGCTCACGGAGAAGTCCGGACAGACGCTGTTCGAGATCTGTGCACGGCTGAGCACGAAGCACCAGCTCGGCCTCTCACGCCAGGGGATCTCCCAGCACCTCGCCGTGCTGGAGGCCGCCGGGCTCGTGGAGACCAGGCGCGAGGGCCGCTGCAAATTCCATGACCTGAACACGGCGCCGCTGCGGCAGATCACCGAGCGCTGGCTCGCACCCGCCCCACCCGAACCGCCCGGACCTCCCGCAGCAGAGGAGCACGCACCATGAGGATCCATCTGACCAGCGTCTTCGTCGACGACCAGGCGAAGGCTCTGCACTTCTACACGGAGATCCTCGGCTTCGTGACGAAGCACGACGTGCCGGTGGGCGGGACGGCCCGGTGGCTGACGGTCGTCTCGCCCGAGGAGCCCGGCGGTGCCGAACTCCTCCTGGAGCCACTCGGCCATCCCGCCGCCAGGACCTACCGCGACGCGCTCGTCGGGGACGGCATCCCCCTCGCGCAGTTCGCCGTCGAGGACGTGCAGGCCGAGTACGAGCGGCTGAGCGGCCTCGGCGTCCGCTTCACCCAGGAGCCCCTGGAGACGGGCCCGGTCACCACGGCCGTCCTCGACGACACCTGCGGCAACCTGATCCAGATCGCGACGGCGCCGCGGTAGACGACGCCGAACGCCGCCCGGACACCCTCCCTCCCCGCGCCGGGAGGGACGGTCACCGGTGCACGCCTCACACCACGGAAGCGAGACAGATGTGACCGACGCATGGCAGACCGTCAGCCGGCTTGTCGAGCACCTGGAGGGCCACTCCACTCTCCCTGCCCGGCAACGCGTCCTTCTCCAGCTCCTCAAGATCCAGGAGGAGGCGGGCGAGGTGGCCGAAGCAGCGATCGGGGCCCTGGGGCAGAACCCGCGCAAGGGCCACTCCCACACCTGGCAGGACGTGGAGTCCGAGGTCTGCGACGTCATCGTCACCGGCATGGTCGCGCTCGCCCGGATGAACCCCGACGCCCCCGAGGTGTTCGCCCGGCATCTGGAGCGGATCGCCGCCCGGGACCTCGGCTCCGGCGACGTAGCTGCCTCCTGAGTCCCCGTACCGCACCGCGGAACCGCCCGCAACCGGAGGTCGCCCGGTGCGCGGATGCGGGGCGGGTCGATCCGTGCTGTTCTGGGTCGTATGTCCGAACCGCGGGTGCAGGCGAGTGACAGCAGGGCGCGCGATGTCGCGGACCCGCACCGGTGGTGGGCGCTGGTCGTCATCGCGCTCGCACAGCTCATGGTGGTACTCGACGCGACGATCGTGAACGTCGCGCTGCCCTCGGCGCAACACGCGTTGGGGATGTCCGACAACAACCGCCAGTGGGTCATCACGGCCTACACCCTCGCCTTCGGCGGGCTGCTGCTCCTCGGCGGGCGGGTGGCGGACCTGGTGGGGCGCAAACGCACCTTCGTCCTCGGGCTGATCGGCTTCGCAGTCGCCTCCGGCATCGGCGGCGCCGCGGGCAGTTCGGGGATGCTCTTCGGTGCCCGTGCGCTGCAGGGCGCCTTCGCCGCGCTGCTGGCGCCGTCCGCGCTCTCCCTGCTCTCGACGACGTTCACGGTCCCCGAGGAGCGGAGCAAGGCGTTCGGTGTGTACGGCGCCATCGCGGGCGCGGGCGCGGCCATCGGACTGCTGCTGGGCGGAGTTCTCACCGAGTATCTGGACTGGCGCTGGTGCCTGTACGTCAACATCTTCTTCGCGGGCCTCGCCGTCCTCGGCGCGCTGACACTGCTGCACGACAGGCCGGGGCACGAGGAGGCGCGGCTCGACATCCCCGGGGTGGTCCTGGGCTGCGGAGGACTGATCGCCCTGGTCTACGGGGTCAGCGAGGCCGAACCGCGGGGCTGGAGCGACTCGTTCGTACTGGGACTGCTGGGTGGCAGCGTGGCGCTGCTGGCGCTTTTCGTGCTGTGGCAGCGCCGGGCCGGCGGTCCGCTGCTGCCGCTGCACATCGTCAAGGACCGCAACCGTGCGGGCAGCTTCCTCACAATGGGGCTGGCCACTCTCGGCATGTTCGGGGTCTTCCTGTTCCTGACGTACTACATGCAGGGCATTCTGGGGTACTCACCGCTGCGCACCGGACTGGCCTACCTGCCGATCAGCGGCGCCATCATCCTCGGCTCCACCCAGATCGCTGCGCGCCTGCTGCCGCTGGTACCGCCCCGGCTGCTGATGGCACCCGGCATGCTGACGGCGGCGGGCGGCATGGCGGTGCTGACCCAGCTCGGAACCGACTCCTCGTATGTGAGTCACCTGCTCCCGGCGGAGTTGCTGTTGGGCCTCGGGCTCGGTTGCGCCTTCATGCCGGTCATCTCGACGGCCACCCAGGGAGTGGCCGCCCACGACTCCGGTGTCACCTCGGCGACTGTCAACACCGCGCAGCAGGTGGGCGGGTCCATCGGCACCGCCCTGCTCAACACGGTGGCGACGAGCATCACCAACACCTACGTCCACGACCATCTGAAGAATCCGCGGATGCGCCGGACGGTGGTCCGTGAGGGTGTGGTGCACGGTTTCACCTCCGCGACATGGGTGGCGGTGGCCGTGATGGTGCTGGGCGCGGTGCTGGCCGCGGTGCTCGTCACCATGAAGCCCATCCGGTCAGGCCCGGCCGGCACCCCCGTCCCCGACCCCGGCAACGCCGCGAGCTGAGGACACACCTCGGCCCGCGCCTGACCCCCGGCCCGCACCAGGCCGGGGGCCGGGCCGGAGCCAGGCAGGCCGGATCAGGGCAGGATCGAGTCCACGTATCCTCCGTCGACACGCAGCGCTCCGCCGGTCGTGGCCGCGGCCTGCTCGGAGCTCAGGTAGACGGCCATGTTGGCGATCTCCTCCGGCTCGATGAGCCGTTGCAGCAGTGACTGCGGCCGGTGCTCCTTCATGAACCGGCGCTGCGCCTCGTCCCAGGGCAGGTCGCGGTCGACCAGTTCGTAGACGAAGTCCTCCACGCCGCCCGTGTGCGTGGGCCCGGCGATGACCGAGTTGACCGTGACGCCGCTGCCCGCGGCCTGCTTGGCGAATCCCCGGCTCACCGAGAGCAGCGCTGTCTTGGACATGCCGTAGTGAATCATCTCGGCGGGCACCACGACCGCGGAGTCGCTGGCGATGTACTGGATCCGCCCCCAGCCGCGGTCGGTCATCCCGGGGAGGAACAGCCGGGTCAGCCGCACCGCGGCCAGTACGTTCACCTCGAAGTAGCGCCGCCATTCGTCGTCGGTGATCTCCAACGGGTCCTGCGCCCCGAAGATGCCGAGGTTGTTGATGAGGACGTCCACCTCCGGCAGGGCCTCCACAGCCTGGCGGGCGCCCTCCTCGGTGGTCACGTCGGCTGCCACCGGCACCACGTCGGCCTCGGGCACCTGCGCCCGCAGCGCCTCGATGCTCTGTTGCACCCGGCCCACCGAGCGGCCGTTGACACCCACCCGGGCACCGGAGCGGGCCAGTCCCGCGGCGATGGCGGCGCCGATTCCCTGGGTGGAGCCGGTGACCAGTGCCGTACGGCCCCGAAGATCGATCTGCATGATGCGCCAGTCCTCTCATGTGCCTGTGCTGCCCTGCATGCCCTGCATGCCCTGCATGCCCTGCTGAGACAGGTGCCTCAGCGGGCCCGCGCCGTGCCGGAATCAGCCCTGAAAGGCCCGGACGGCCGCCTGGGCGAAGGAGTGGTCCTGCTCCGGGGCGCCGCCGCCCACGCCGGCGGCGCCGACCACGCGCCCCTCCCGGTGGAGCGGCACTCCCCCGGCGGTGAACAGCAGTGGCCGGTCAACCACCCCGTCAGGACTTGCAGTCCGGGGTCGCCTGCGTACCGCACACGGAGTCGGCGACCTCAAACTAATTGCACGCGCATGTAATTGCAAACGCCCTATAGCGGCCTACGCGCCACACCTCTCGGCCTTCGAGTGAGCGCATACGGCCGCTGCAGCGGCGACGCACACGCGGGCCCCACGCGCATCGCTGCCGTCCCGCTCCTCTCCCTCCCCCTCGGAACGCATCCGCCCGTGCCCGCGACAGGGCGGGCACGGGCGGATGCGGGAACGGCGAGGGCCTACCGCGTCACGGCAGCCGCGGTGTCGGCCTCCTGTGGCGTCTCCTCGCTCATGTCCTCCAGCTCCCGGCGCGTGGTCTCGGGCAGCCGCCCCCGGACGAAGAAGAACGACAGCAGCGCAAAGAGGGCGAAGGCACCGTACAGCCAGGTCAGTCCGACCTTCCGGGTCATCGGCTCGAAGGAGAAGGTGACGATGAAGTTGAAGATCCAGTTGGAGGCGGTGCCGATGGCCAGCGCCATGGACCGCATCCGGTTGGGGAACATCTCCGCCAGCATGATCCACAGGATCGGGCCCCAGGACAGGGCGAAGAAAACCACGAAGGCGTTGGCGCCGACCAGCGCCAGCGGCCCGTACGGGTCGGGCAGCTTGACGTCGGTGCCGCTGCCCTTCTGCTGGGAGAACGCGACCGCGGTCAGCAGCAGGGACAGGAACATGCCGATGGAACCGATCGACAGCAGCCGGCGGCGGCCGACGCGGTCCACGAACAGCATCGCGACCACGGTCATGACCACGTTGATGCCCGCGGTGATGACGGAGGTCGTGAACGACTGGGACTCACTGAAGCCGACCGACTTCCACAGCGTCGTCGAGTAGTAGAAGATCGCGTTGATGCCGACCAGTTGCTGGAAGGCGGCCATGATGATGCCCGCCCACACCAGGGGGTGCAGCCCGAACCGCGGCCCGCGGATGTCCTTGAAGCTGCTCTTGTGCTCCTTGCGCAGGGTCTTCTTGATCTCCTCGACCTTCGCCCGCGGGTCACTTTCTCCGGTGACCCGGCCGAGCACGCCGGCCGCCCGCTCGTACTCCCCCTGGAGCACGAGGTACCGAGGGGACTCGGGGATCATCAGCGCCAGCGCCCCGTAGACCACGGCTGGCACCACCCCGACGAGGAACATCCACCGCCAGGCCTGCATACCCAGCCACAGGTCCTGCGAGGCGCCGCCGGCCGCGCCGGCCAGGCCCTTGTTGGAGCTGAGGACGACGAGCTGGCCGATGGTGATGGCAAGTTGCTGGAGGGAGCCGAGGGCGCCGCGGCCGGAGGCGGGGGCGACCTCGGAGATGTAGGCGGGTGCGATCACCGAGGCGATGCCGATGCCCAGTCCGCCGATGACGCGCCACAGCAGCAGGTCCGGGACGGAGAAGGCGAAGGCCGAGCCCGCGGAGCTGATGACGAACATGCCCGAGCCCAGCAGCATCACGTTGCGGCGGCCCCAGCCGTCGGCCAGCCGGCCGGCGTACCAGGCGCCGACCGCACAGCCCAGCAGAGCGATCGAGACGACGAACCCGGACAGGAACGAGCCGAGCTGGAAGTGGGATCCCAGCGCGTCGACCGCACCGTTGATCACCGAGGAGTCGAAGCCGAAGAGAAAGCCGCCCACTGCGGCGGCGATGGATATGCCCACGGCTTTGCCGTGGTGGCCGGAGGGCTGCGAAGTCGTAGCCGTCTCGGTCATGGGGGTGTCACCTGACCAGGTCGTTCGTTGTGTGTCAGTTGTCTTCGGCGCGGCAGGGAGGGTACGCAGCGTCACCCGGGCAGGCGTCGGGACTGTCCGGCACCGGCGGTGTGGGTGTTGTCGACGCTCGGACTCCGGGCGCAGAAGACGCACGCGACTGACATCGTTATCTGCGCACCATTTGACAACGATGTCGGCTCCGCTGTCGAGGGTTTCCGGACAGGCAGTCACCGTGTCACCGTCCGTGATCGGCGGAACGGTCACGACGGGTGCGAAGGCGCGTCGCTTCGGTGGGCACCGAAGCGTCCACGCCCTACCGTCGCCCCATGAGCGCACACTCCTACGCCGCCCGCCTCCACTGGGACGGCTCCACCGCCACGGGCCCACGTTCCTACTCCCGCGATCATCTCGCCGTCGCGCCCCCCGCTGCCGCGGAGGTCCCGCTGAGTGCGGATCCGGCCTTCCGGGGCAGCCCCGAGCGGCTCAACCCTGAGCAGCTCGTCGTCATGGCCGCCTCCTCCTGCCAGATGCTGTCCTTCCTCGGCGCCGCGGCCCGCGCGGGCGTCGACGTACTGGCCTACGACGACGAAGCGACCAGCCATCTCGACCTGACGGCCGCACCGGCCCGGCTCGGCACCATTCGCCTGGCCGTCACGGTGCGGGTCGCGGCGGGCACCGACGAGGAGCGGGTCCTCGGGCTGGCCGAAGCGGCGCACCGCGAGTGCTACGTCGCCAACTCGCTGTCCGTCCCCGTCGATGTGACCACCACGGTGGTGCAGGGGTGACCGATCCCGGCGGCCGGGAGTCCGCCGGTCCGCCACCGAGCCCACGTTCGGCCCGGCCCGGCAGGTGTCACCGTAGCCGTCCGGGACGTGCACCCCGGTGGCACGGAGGCGGCATCGTTGCCGCGCCGAGGGAGGGGCCGCGTGCCAAGACCGCGTGGTCGGCGGAACCGGCGCCGCAACCGTGGGTGTCAGTCCGGTGAGGTGGTCGGCCGGGCGAAGAAGCGGACCGCGCTGTCGGCCTCGAACCGGGACAGTTCCGTGCGCTTGCCCGCGTTGGCGTGCAGGGTCTTCTCCTTCGGGGCGAAGGCGTCGAACAGCGCCAGACCGGCCCCACGCGGGATGTGCTCGTCGTGCCACTGCATGCCGTACTCGATCGGCACGGTGATCTGCTGTGCCTTCACCGCCAGCACTTCGGGCCAGTGCCGGCCGAAGACGGCCGCCGTGACCCGGGGCTCGACGGCCGCGAACCGTACGCCGATCGCGGTGCCCATGTTGATGCCCCGGAAGCCGACCGGCCCGTCGCTGCCGATCTCGGGAAGCTCCTGGAGGGCGTCCAGGGTCGCCCGGTACTCGGGCACGGCGCTCCGCCAGGTGGGCGTTGTAGCGCACGACGACGGGGCCTTCCGGCTCACCCGCCGCCCGCACCCGAAGCGGCTGGGCGCTCACCGCCTTGTCGTGTGCCGTGCGCGGACGGTCGCCGTGGCCCGGGGCGTCGATCACGGCGACCCGCAGCGCTGGCACGGCAAGGGCGTCGACCGGGCGGTGGCCCACGTGACGGGTGAGATCGCGGATGCCGTCACGGGGTGCGACGCCGCCGACCAAGCCGGTCTCGACGCAGCGCCCGTCGCCCTCGACGGGACTCCCACCAGGGCGCGGCTCGGCGCCGACGTCCTGCTCGGGGTCTCTCTCGCCGCCGCGAAGGCCGCCGCTCTCTCGCACCGGCAGCCGCTGTACCGCTGCCTCGGCGGGGCCGACGCGCGCGTGCCGCCGGTGCCGATGATGAACATCGTCAACGGCGGGGCTCATGCCGACAATCCGCTGGACTTCCAAAAGTTCATGATCGCGCCGGTGGGCGCCGAGTCCTTCGCGGAGGCCGTCCGGATGGGCTCGGAGGTCTTCCACACCCTGCGCCGCGGCCTGCTGCACGTCGGCCACTCCACGGGCGTCGGCGACGAGGGCAGTTTCGCGCCCGCCCTGCGTACGGCCGAGGAGGCGCTCGGCTTCGTCATGGCCGCGATCGAGTGCGCCGGGTACCGCCCGGGCGCGGACATCGGCCTCGTCACGGATCCGGCGTCGTCGGAGTTCCACCGGGACGGCGTGTACGAGTACGCCGGGGAGGGCGTCCGGCGGACATCCGCCGAACAGGCCGACCATCTGGCCGCGTTGATCGACGCGTACCCGGTCGTCTCGGTGGAGGAGCCGATGGCCGAGGACGACCACGACGGGTGGCGCGAGTTGACGGCACGGGTCGGCGACAGGTGCCAGCTGACCGGGGACGACGTGTTCTGCACGGGCGAGACGCTGGTACGGGAAGGCATCCGTACGGGCGTGGGGAACGCGGTCCTCGTCAAGGTCGACCAGGTCGGGACGCTGACCGAGGCGCTCGGCACCGTAAGCGCTGCGCGGCGGGCCGGATGGGCGGCGGTCGTCTCGCACCGGTCCGGCGAGACGGAGGACACGACCATCGCGGACCTGGTCGTGGCCACGGGGTGCGGACAGATCAAGACCGGGTCCTTGTCCCGGTCGGACCGCACCGCCAAGTACAACCGACTCATCCGGATCGAGGAGGAGTTGGGGGCTTCCGCCGGGTACGGATGCGCTGCCGCGCCCACCCCGTGAGGGCTTCGGCGGGCGCGGCTCCGTCCCGGGCGGCCCGCGAGGACCGCGAGGACCGCGAGGACCGCGAGGACCGCGAGGACCGCGAGGACCGCACGAGCTCCATGGGGCCCGGTTCAGGGACCGGTCAGACGACGGGGCTGCTCATCCGAACTGGCCGGGCTGGTAGTCACCGGCCGGCATCCGCAGCGCGACGTTGCCGCGGTTGAAGGCGTTGATGACGGTGATGACGCCCACCAGAGCACCGAGCTGTTCCTCGTCGTAGTGCTGGGCGGCGTTCGCCCACACCTCGTCGGAGACGCCCCCGTCCGCGTCGGCGATGCGGGTCGCCTCCTCCGTCAGTTCCAGCGCCGCACGCTCGGCCTCGCTGAACACCGTGGCCTCCCGCCAGGCCGCGACCAGGTTGAGGCGCTCCGCGGCCTCGCCGGCGTGCACGGCGTCCTTGAAGTGCATGTCGGTGCAGAAACCGCAGCCGTTGATCTGGCTGGCGCGGAGCTTCACCAGTTCCTGCGTCGCGGCGGGCAGGGTCGAGTCCTCCAGCGCCTTGCCCGCCGCGATGATGTGCTTGAAGACCTTGCCCAATACCGGGTTGGTGAAGGGGTTCAGCCGTGCTTCCATGATGCGCTCCCTGGCTGGTGTGACGGTTGCGCATGTACGACGGAGCGGCCCGGCCGTTCGTGACACGCCCTCCTGTGACGTACGTCTCCCCGCTGCGCCCCGCGTCACCCCACGCGCCGGCTCCAGGACCCTTCGTTGTCCCAGTAGCCACGGATCTCCTCCAGGGAACGGCCCCTGGTCTCCGGCGCCATCCGGTACAGGAAGAACAGGGCGACCGCGGAGAGCACGGCGAAGGCACCGAACGCGGTCGACCCGCCGAAGGCGTCCAGGACGTTGGGGAAGGCGAAGGTGGCGATCAGGTTGGCGACGAAGTCGGACAGCAGGAGCGCGCCGGCTCCGACGCTGCGCAGGCGGGCCGGGAACGCCTCACCTGTGTAGACCCAGATCAGGGAGCCGATTCCGAAGTAGAAGCCGAGGTAGAACAGGCCGATGGCGGCGGTGGCGACGTACCCGGTGCCGGTGGAGATGCGGTCCTGGCCGAAGACGAACGCCATCACGGTGTGCCCCACCACCATGGCGGCCGTCCCCAGGATCAGCGGCGGGCGCCTGCCCCACCGGTCCACCACCGCCATCGAGAGCACCACACCTACGGCGGCGACGACCTGCACCAGCGTGGAGGCGAGGATGCTGTCCGCGGCATCGCCGAAGCCGGCCTTGGCGAAGATGGTCGGGCTGAAGTAGAGGATGGTGTTGTTGCCGGTGATCTGCACGGCGAAGCCGAAGGCGATGACGAAGAAGGTGGGGCGCGCGTAGCGCCTGGTGAAGATCTCCCGGTAGCGGCCGTGTTCGCTCTCCGCCAGGTCCGCCTCGATGGCGGTGAGCCGGCTCGCGGCGTCCGCGTCGGGGTCGAGCCGCCGCAGCGTCTCCAAGGCACGCTCCCGCATGCCCCGCATGGCGTACCACCGGGGGCTGTCGGGGAAGCGCAGCAGGGCGAGGAAGACCACTCCGGCCGGGGCGGCGGCGAGGCCGAGTACCGCCTCCCAGGACTCCGTTCCCGAGAGCATCCAGGCGGTGAGCAGGGAGATGATCACCCCCGCGCAGGTGAAGAACTGGAAGGCGGTGCCCAACTTGCCGCGGTTCTCCTCGGAGGCGAACTCGGAGATGAAGACGGGCGCCACCACGGTGGCCAGTCCCACGGTGACACCGAGCAGCAGTCGCACCACCGTCAGCCACCACACGCCCAGCGGCACCGCGCTCAACCCCGCGAAGGCCATGAAGCCGAAGGCCACGGCGAGCATCGCCCGGCGCCGGCCCAGTTCGTTGGCGATCCGGGGGCCGACCGCCGCGCCCACCAGGCTGCCGACCACGACGACGGAGGTGATGATCGACGTCCACAGCGTCGTCAGGTGGTAGTCGTTCTCCAGGAAGACCAGCGCGCCCGAGATGGATCCGGTGTCGTAGCCGTAGATGAGGCCGACGGCCGAGGCGACGACGGCGACCTTGGTGCCGAGGCTGCGCCGCGCCGGTGCCGGCGCGGGCCCCCCTGCTGCGGACGCGTGCTGTTCCGGCAGGCGCGGCGACCGCGGTCGTTGCGTCGCCCTCTCCTCCTCGCCCTCGTGCCCGTCGCCGGTGTTCTGGCCGTGCCGCCCCGGGGAGCCGCCCGCCGCTGTGGTGCCCGCCATGTCCGCTTCTCCCTGTGCCGCGTAGGTGCTGTGCTGTTCAGGCGGGGTCCGGGGCCGGCCGCACGGTACGGCCGGTCTCCAGCGACTCGTGCACCGCCAGGACGACGTCGGTGACCGCCCGTCCCGTCCGCGGACCCGGGCCGACGGGGCGCCCCTCGTTCAGGCAGGTGACGAAGTGCTGCACCATCCAGGTGGGTGGCCCCTGGAGCCGTCCGTCGATCTCGTCCCCGAGCAGTCCGGGGAAGCGCAGGCCCTCGGGCGCCGCGTGCCGGACGCTCTGCTCGTGGAGGTCGACCTGGACGGCGGAGCGGTCGCCGACGGCCTGCAACTGGAAGTCGACGATGGAGGGCATGCTGTCGGGCAGCACCCAGGTGGACGTCAGATTGGCCGTGGTGCCGTCGTCGAAGGTGAGGAGCGCGTGGACGACGTCCCAGGTGTCGACACCCCGGGCTGCGAGCTGCCCGCGGGAGCCGCGCGCGTCCACCGAGGCGACCGTGCGGCCGTTCACCCACGTCGCCACGTCCACGGTGTGGCTCATCAGGAACCAGGCCGGTGAGGAGCGTGCAGCCCAGGAGAGCATCCGGGTCGGGACGTACCAGGTGTTGCTGAGCAGGATGTTCTGGGTGAGGACCTGGCCCAGCTCCCCGGCGGCTGCCACTTCGCGGATCCGGCGGACGGCCGGGTTCCAGCGGTTCTCGAAGCCCACCATGCACTCCACCCCCGCCTGCCGGACGGCAGCCTCGATGGCGGCGGCGTCCTCGGCGGTGGTGGCGAGCGGCTTCTCGATCAGCAGGTGGAGGCCCCGCTCGGCCGCGTCCACCGCCGGGCCCCGGTGGGCGAAGTCGGGTGTCGCGACGACGACGGCGTCCAGGTCGGTCTCTTCCAGCATCCGCCGGTGGTCGGTGTAGGCGGCGAGGCCGAAGGTGTCGGCCGTCTTCCGGGCCGTCGCCTCCGACAGGTCGCTGACCGCGCGGACGTCGGCGCCGGGAAAGCCCTGGAGCGACTTCGCGTACATGTGGCCGCGTATGCCGCCGCCGATGATGCCGATCTTCTGCATGGGGTCCTCGCCGTCAACGTGGGCCCGCGGCCGACTCTCCGAGAGGTGTCGGTGGCCGTGCGCCCGGCCGATCAAGTTAGTTCACCTTGCGTACTAACCTGGGAAACCGTCAAGGGGTGTGGAAGAACGAATTCCACGAGGGCGTGCACGCCCTCTTCGAGAGATGGACGTCCGGGCCTCCCGGCACACCGGGCATCTGTGGCACAGTAGGCGAGCTGGCCACGAGCAGTTAGTACGCAAGCCGTCGTAACCCGACGTAGAGGATGAGCGCTTCGCACGCGTTCCGGTCCTCGGGAAAGGCAGACCGTGAACCGGGTCCGGATACTCCAGTCGCTCTACGACTTCGGCCCGCTCTCCCGCGCCGAACTGGCCCGCGTCACCGGTCTGTCCCGCAGCGCCCTGACCGTCATCGTCGAGGACCTCGTCCGTCAGGGGCTGCTGCGGGAGGAGGCGGCGCGGCCCAGCAGCCCGGCCGGCGGCAAGCCCGCCCGCCCCCTGTGGTTCGCACCCGACTCGCCCCCGCTGGTGGGGGCGCATCTGCTGCCCGGCCGCGTGGAGGCGGCTCTGGTCAGCGCCGGCGGGACGGTGCTCGCCAGGACCGAGCGCCTCGTCGAGTCGGAGCCGGACGGGCAGCCGACTGTCGAGGCGCTCGTGGCGGCGACGGCGGAGGTCGTCGAGGCCGCGTCGACCACGCCCTTGGGCGTCGGTGTCGCGGTGGGCGGCATGGTCGACTCGGACACGGGCACGGTGGTCAAGGTCGCCCTCGCGCCCCGGCTCGACGGCCTGCCGGTCGGACAGACGCTACGGGACCGACTGGACCTGCCCATGGTCTGCGTCGACATGCACCCGCGCGCCCAGGCGTTGGGCGACCGGTGGTTCGGCCAGGGGCGCGGGCGCAGCCATTTCGCATCCGTCTACACCGGAGAGGCCCTGGGCGTCGGCCTCGTGGTGGGCGGCGACGTGCACCGTGGGCCGGCCGGCGCGGGCGGCGAGATCGGGCACAGCATCGTCCAGGTGGACGGGGCGCGCTGCCACTGCGGACAGCGGGGCTGTTGGGAGACGCTTGCCAGCCTCGCCTGGCTCCGCGCCCGGGCAACACGCCGGGGACTGCCCGGGGCCACCACGCTCGGAGCCGGTGCACTCTCCCGCCTCGCCGCCGCGGGTGTACCGCATGCGGCGGAACTTCTGGACGAGTGGGCGGACAACCTCGCCGTGGGGCTGGTCAACCTTCACCAGATCTTCGCGCCCGGGCTGTTCATTCTGCACGGGGACACCGTCGCCGGCGGCGAGGCGCTGCGCAGTCGCATCGAGCGCGCCCTGCACGCACGCATCCCGCCCCACCCCGGCGGACCACCCCAGGTGGCCTTCACCGCGCTGGAGGACAACGCCACGCTGCTGGGAGCGGCCGGGCTCGTCCTCTCCCGCCACTTCAACCCCGCCCCTGGGCCGCCTCCGCCGCGGCGCACCACGTCCACGGAGCACGCACCGGCCTGACCCGCCGCGACAACGTCCCCTGCGCGGATCCGGTCGCCGCGGAGGGCGTCACCCCCGAACGTGTGGTGCTGCAACGGGGTCTCGCGGTTCGTCGGCGGCCCGGCGTCCCCACGCGTCAGACTGGCAGCGCCCGACGTCCACTCCTCACCGGAGCTCGCACATGTCGCGTCCTACGTCCGGTCCCGAGCGCCTGTTCCCCGCCGTGTGTGCCCACACACATCTGTTCCCGGGAGGCCGTTTGCGGATCCAGGAGCTGCCGGACCCCGAGGGCTTCGTCTCTGCTCCGCTGCCACTCGGCCTCGGCCTCGGGTTCGCCGACGGGGTGGTCACCGACGCCGAGCTCCTCGTCGACGACGCGGGGAGCGCCGTGCTCGACGTCTCGGCCCACACCACACGCGCCGGCACCCACACCGCCGAACGCGTCTGGCTCGTACGGGGGTTCACGCAGGAGGGCGACGAGGTGGAGGTGACGGTCGGCAACCGCACCGGCCCGAACACCCGTCCCCCGGACTGACGGACACGCGGCGAACCCGACGCCGGAACCGAGGAGTTCATCGCCGCCCACCGTCAGGCCCAGGACCGTGCCGCCCGCTGCGGGCACGAACTGATCTACAGCGCGGCCCGGGGTCGGCACCCTGACCAACCACTTGGGGCCCTAGTCCTCTGAGTCAGGAATTCTGTTCAAATGTTTGGACTTGGTTCGTGGCACGTACTGGACGGCCGAAGGTCGAGTTGGTTCTCTCGGACGAGGAATGGTCTGCGCTTGAGGGGTGGGTGCGGCGCCGTTCCACGCCGCAGGCGTGGGCCTTACGCTGGCGGATCATCCTGGCCTGCGCGGAGGGTGCGTCCAACAAGGGCGTCGCTGCCCGGCTCGGCTCGACACCGCATGCGGTGGGCCGCTGGCGGGCAAGGTTTGTCGAGCATCGGATCGCCGGTCTGGGAGACATGCCGCGCTCGGGCGGCCCCCGGACGGTGACCGACGAGCAGGTGGCCGCGCTGGTCACCAGGACGCTGGAGTCGGCTTTCGAAGAACGCGACGCACTGGTCGACGCGCTCGATGGCGAGGCAGACGGGCCTGTCGCAGTCGACGGTCTCGCGGGTCTGGCGGGCGTTCGGTCTGCAGCCGCACCGGTCGCAGACGTTCACGCTGTCGAGGGACCCGTACTTCGTCGACAGGGTCCACGATGTCGTCGGCCTCTATCTGGACCCACCTGAGCGGGCTCTGGTCTTCTGCGTGGACGAGAAATCGCAGATCCGGGCCCTCGACCGCTCGCAGCCGGTGCTGCCGATGATGCCCGGGGTGCCGCGACGTGTCACGCACGACTAGGTCCGCGTCGGCACCCTGTTCGCCGCCCTGGAGGTCGCCACAGGCAAGGTCATCGGTTCCTTGCACCGCCGCCACCGCGCCGAGGAGTTCGAGAAGTTCCTCATCCAACTCGACCGGGAAGTACCCGACGGCCTCGACATCCACCTCGTGCTGGACAACTACGCCACCCACAAGACCCCGGCCATCAAGACCTGCCTACTGGTCCACCCGCGGTTCCATCTGCACTTCACACCGACTGGATCGTCCTGGCTCAACCTCGTCGAGCGATGGTTCGCCGAGTTGACGAACAAACAGAGACGGCGAGGCGTCCACAAGACCGTCCAGACCCTGGAGCAGGACATCCGGACATGGATCGCAGCCTGGAACACCGACCCCAGGTCCTACATCTGGACCAAGACTGCGGACGAGATCCTCGAACGCCTCGCCTCATATCTGAACAGAACTCCTGACTCAGAAGACCAGGCCGTGAGTTGTTTCCAACCTGGCTCCGCAGGTGGGTAGTTGGGATGGAGGGCGTTGTCTGTGCGTGGAGAAGCTCCTGGTAGACGGGTTCACGACCAAGATCGCCTGGCCCACCAGGAGCTTCTGCGTGCTTGTCCACCCATCCGGTGCCGATCTGTCCAGCTCGGCCCTGCGCTTCCTCGCTCGTGAACTGGCCGCACACCGCCGTAGCCAGGGCACGCGATGGCATGGGCTGACTGCCGGACGTCAGGCGCTGCTGGTTGTGGCCCACCTTCGGTGCGGCCACAGCTACGTCCAGCTCGCCGCCGGGTTCGGCATCGGCACCACCACCGCCTACCGCCACGTCACCGAGGCAGTCGACCTTCTGGCCACCCTCGCGCCGACCCTCGCCGATGCGAGGAAGACCGCCTCCACCAAGGCGTTCGTCCTCCTCGACGGCACCCTGCTGCCCATCGACCGCATCGCCGCCGGCCGGCCCTTCCACTCCGGCAAGCACAAGAAGCACGGCATGAACGTGCAGGTCATCGCGGGCCCTCATGGCCGACTGTTGTGGGCATCGCCTGCACTGCCGGGCCCCGTCCACGACATCAGGGCCGCCCCCACCCACGGCATCATCGATGCCCTCACGAAGGCGGGCGTGCAGTGCTGGGCCGACAAGGACTACCAGGGCGCCAGCGACACCGTCCGCGCCCCCTTCCGCGGACAGTGGGAGAACCTCTTTGCAGGTCAGCAAGCCGTCAACCGCTCTTACGCGAAGATCCGCGCACGCGTCGAGCAGGCCACGGCCACCCTCAAGACCTGGCGACTCCTGCGCACGCTGCGATGCTCCACCACCCGCATCACCCACCCCGTCCAGGCCGTCCTCACCCTCCACCTGACCCGCTCAAACCGAGGTTGAAAACAGCTCACTGTGCGGACCAGATGAAGTGGCCCGTGAGGTGTGGTTCCGCCAAGTAGAGGTGGCGACTTCTTCGTAGTAGGTAGCCGGTCCGAGCTACCGGTTGAGCTTGTTGATGCACCACTCGGCGGTATTGCGCTGTTGGTAGGGCAATACCGCGGTCCCTCACATCGAGTGTGAACCACAGCATGTCTCTGACCCGTGGCAGGCTCCCCACCCCGGAACCTGCCACCGCACCAACCTCCGGCTTAGTCAGCTGGCCTTGTCAGGCTGCTCGGCCTTCGCCCGGGTCGAAGCTCGGCGGAGACGGCCTCGGTGTTCCCGGCGTCTTCTGGTGGCGCGGCGGTGATGAGGGAGTCGAGGATCGCGCGCGACGCCAGGAGATCTTCGATGGTGCGGGTGATGCGCTTGCTCTCCCGGCGGAGATCGGCGAGCAGATCCGGGCAAGTGGGCACGAGGCGCTCGGCGTCCGCCCGGATACACGGCAGGACCTGGGCGATCAGAGCGGTCGGAAGGCCTGCCGCCAGCAGACAGCGAATGCGGCGCACCGTCTCGACGTCCGACTCGCCGTAGATGCGATAGCCGCTGGGCAGCCTGTCGGGGGTCAGGAGTCCTTGCTGTTCGTAGTAGCGCAGCAGCCGCTCGTGCACCCCTGTACGCCGCACCATCTCTTTCATGCGCATGCCGCCCGCTTCCTTCCTGTGCCCTGGCACACCGCACCTTGACTCTGACACTGATGTCGGAGTTTAGCGTCGGCGCCATGACCGCTGATCACACACTGCCCACCTGCCACCTCGACGTTCTGGTGCAGGGGCGCGGCCCCGCACTTCTGCTCGCGCACGGCGCTGGCGGCGGCATCGAGGGGAACTTCGGCCTCGTCCTCGACGACCTCGCCCAAGACCACACCCTCGTCGGCCCGCACTACCCCGGGGCGGGCGGCTCTCCCGTGCCCGACGAACCCCTGGACCTGGACGACCTCGCCGACCGCCTGGTTGCGGCCGCCATCGCGGCCGGCCAGGACTCCTTCGCCGTCCTCGGGGAGTCCCTCGGCAGCGCCGTGGCCGTCCGGATCGCCACACGGCACCCCCACCGTGTCCGAGCCCTCGTCCTCACCGCCGGCTTTGCTGCCGCCGACCCCGTCCTGGCGCTCGCCGCTCAACTGATCAAGTCCTTGGCAGCCGCGGGCCAGTGGCAGGACGTGGCGCGGCTCGCCCACCTGTCCTGCATGTCTCCGTCGGACCTGGCCCACATCGAACCGGCAGCCCTCGAGGAACCGGTCGCCCAGACTCTGACCGGGATGCCGCCGGGCATGCTGGACCACTTCGACCTGGTCTCCCGCGTGGACGTCCGGGCCGACCTGCCGATGGTGGCCGCCCCCACCCTGGTGATGGCGCCAACCGGCGACCGACTGGTGCTGCCCGAAAGCTCCTACCGCCTGGCAGCCGGCATCCCCGGCGCCCGGCTGATCGAACTGCCCGGCGCCGCCCACATCCTGAACCCGGCAGACCGGGCAACCTGGCTCCGCCACGTACGCGCGTTCCTCGCCGCACTCCCCGCCACGCCGTCGTGAGCGCGCCGCTCCTCACCGGCCAGGCCGACCCGCCCACGACGTCCTCGGCCCGGCGCCGGGCCGGCCTGCTCGTGCTCGCCACCATGACCTTCGTCGTCGTCACCACAGAACTGCTGCCGGTCGGGCTGCTGCCACCGATCAGCGACGATCTGGGCGTCGCACGATCACAGGTGGGGCTGCTGGTCACCGTGTACGCATTCACCGTCGGCCTGACGGCAGCACCGCTCACCCACTGGACCGGCGGCTGGCCGCGCAAGCGCCTCTACATGACCGTGAGTGCGGTCTTCTCCCTCGGCACCGTGCTCTCCGCCGTCGCGGACAGCTATCCGATACTGGCGACCGGCAGGTTTCTGTGCGGAATGGCGCACGGGGTCTTCTGGTCGATCGTCGTCGGATACGCAGCCGCCCTCGCCAGGCCCGGACGCCCGGGCCGCACAACCGCCGCCGTCTTCGCCGGAAACTCGACGGCCCTGGTCCTGGGCGTCCCCCTGGGTACCTTCCTCGGAGGCGTCGTCGGCTGGCGTGGCGCCTTCTGCGCCACGGCGGCCCTCGGCCTGGGCGTGCTCGCCGCCGCCCACCGCCTCCTGCCCCACATCCCCAACCGCTCCGCCCCACCGCAGTCGACAGGGCTCGGCGACGCGCTACGCCTGCCCGGCCTACGCCGCATGGTGACAGCAACCGCGCTGCTCATCCTTGGACATTTCACTGTCTATACCTATGTGAACCCCTTCCTGCACGAGGCCGCCGCCTTCAGTGCGGCAGCCATCAGCATGCTCCTGGCCGAGTATGGGCTGGCGGGCTTCCTGGGGACATGGCTCGGCGGCGTCCTGGTGGACCGTCGCCCGCACGCCGCCCTGCTCGGCACCATCTCCCTGATGGCCGGCTCACTGGCGCTGCTCGGCGCGAGCATCCGATGGCAGCCACTTGCCGTGGCAGCCGTGGCCCTCTGGGGCGTTGCCTTCGCCGCGCTGCCGGTAACACTGCAAACAAGCGTTCTCCGTTTGGGAGCCGCCGCACCCGATGCCGCGTCCTCTTGGTACGTCTCCGCGTTCAACCTGGGCATCGGAGGAGGAGCCCTGACCGGCGGGCTGCTGAACAGCTTCCCGGCCGGAATGCTCCCGTGGATGGCACTGATCCCCGTGGCTGCGGGCTTCCTCTTTGCCGCGACCACACGGGCAGCCTTCTCACATACACCGCGGTAACTGCCTGCGGCCCCGGGCGCAGGTTCTCGTAGTGCTTGGTCGGGTTGGTGCGGGGTCTGGCATGTCGCGGTGACAGGTGGGGCAGGCGCCGGTCCAGAGTGCGAGGAGTGCCTGCGGTTCGCGGACGACTCGGTAGAGGCTCAGGCCGACGCCGTCTCTTTTGGGGAGTGCGTCAGCCGTTGCAGGGTGCAGAAGGCGTGGGCGGCGGAGACGAGGGTGACGTGGCGGTGCCAGCCGGGCCAGGTGCGGCCCTCGAAGTGGGCCGGGCCCAGGGTCTGTTTCCTCTCGCGGTAGTCGTGCTCGATGTGCCAGCGGAGCTTGGCGGTGCGGACCAGGACAGGCAGCGGGGTGTTCCCCGGCAGGTTGGACAGCCAGAACCGCACGGGTTCGTCCTGGACGGCCGGCCATTCGGCCAGCAGTCAGCGCACCGGCAGCTCGGGCCCGGAGGCGGCGCTGCGGATCTCGCGGCCTGCGGGCCTGATCTGCAGGGTGACGAAGCGGGAGTACATGCGCTTGTGGCCGCTGCGGCCGGTGCCGGGCCGGGAGCCCTCGCGCCACTGCACCGGCCGCGCAGAAGCTTTGCCTGCCGCAGTGACCAGGCTTTTCACGGTCCTGGCCGCCTCCGGGTAGGCCGGAAGCGGGCGGCGGCCCCGGCCGGTGTAGTGCGGGGTGCACGGCCGGGCCGGTTCCGGCTGGGCGGTGGTCGTGGTGGAGATGCCCACCACATACTCCAGTCCCCGTTCTTCCAGACCGAGCCGGAAGGCGGCGGTGTCCCCGTAGCCGCCGTCGGCGATGACCTGGGGTACCTCGACGCCCCAGGACCACGTCTCGTCGACCATGCCGAGGGCCACCTGCCACTTCTCGACATGGCCCAGACCGTCGGGCGCACCTGTTGCGACGGCTCACCTTGGCCGCATCGGCCTTCGGGGCAGCGGGATCCCAGCTCTCAGGCAGGAAACAGACACCAGTTCACCGCTGCCGACGCACGGTGGGGTGCCAGATGCAGCGAGACTCCGGCCTGGCAGTCGGTGACCTTGCCCGCAGTGCCGGTGTACTGCCGGGCCACACACGCCGACGCCTCCCCGTCCTTGAGGAATCCGGTGTCGTCCACGAGCAGCGCCGTCGGCTCGATGACCGGCTGCATACGCCACGCGAGACGAGCCCGGACATGCGCCGGATCCCACGGGCTGGAGGTGAGGAAGTGCGCCCTGGAACTCTGCGTCCGACTGCACTCGGACGGGAGGCAGGACGAGGCACGGGCCGCATACCTGATCGTCCATCGGGCCGGAGGCCCCGCCCTCCTCGCGGAGGCCCGGCAGCGAGCCGGCATGGTGACACCGGCCGAACACGGCTATCGCCTCGTGCAGGAAGGCAACCGTGTCGCAGCGGCGGCGGAGTTGCGGCGGGCCTACGAACCCGACTCCCTCGTGGTCGAATTCGGCCTTGCCCTGTACGTCGGGGACTTCGGCACTGCGGAGGCGGCTCCGGAGCGGATCGGCGGCGACCTCGAAGAAAGTCAGCTCGCAGAGGTGGCCGTCGACCTGGCCTTCTTGTATGCCCGCGAGGGAGACGATGCGGCGATGGAAGCCGTCGTGGGCTTGCTAAGCCAGAACGAATTCGCGGCCGGTGCGTGGCACTACGCCCTTGGTAACGGTTCCGCCCACCCCCTTGAGGCCGTCGCCACCATCGGGAGGAGGCTGACCGAGTCGCTCCACCCGTCCGACTACGAGGTCTACAACACCCGGCCATACACCTGGTGCCGCGAGGCGTACTGGACATCCGTCCGCGAGCTCCGCAGCATCGAGGCGGCCGACGCGGCCGTCCTCAAGCTCGGCCACCTGCTCCACGAGATCGGTGACACCGAGGCGGCACGCGCAGCCTATGTGCGTGCCCGCGAACTCGGTCGCGCCGGGGCAAAGGGCACGGCTCTCGTCAGGCTGGCCCGGCTGCCCGACGAGATCGGGGACGACGAGGCAGCCAGCGAGGTGCACGAAGCGGTGGCCGACCACGTCCGGGCAGCACGGGAGGCATGTGAGGGGGTGGCCCAGCGGTGTCGAAGACCGGGTGACCGAAGCCATCGCCCGGATGCTCGACGAAGAGGGGACACCAGACGACCTCGACATCCTCGAAGGCGAGCTGGCCAGGCTGCACGGGCCCAGGCCCGAAGCAGACTCCTACACGGCCGCCCAGTACGCGCAGTGGCTGGAGGCCGAGGGAGACGAACAGTCGGCGCGAGAACTCTCACTGAAGATCACTGATCAGGGCTGATCAATTTGGCCGCCATGGCGGAGCCCGAACGCGACTGCATCCGCGGCAAGACTTTGGAGGACCAGGAGACTGCCCGCGCCGATCGCAAGGCCAACGGCGGCGTGCCGGTCTCCGACGACGACATGCTCGCCACCGCCGTACGCCTGCGCGACGCCGAACAGCTGTCGCTGCGAGATCGCCTCCCGTCTGGTCATCCGCACCGGCAAGGTGTGCGGCCAGCGCCCCTCGCACGCCACCGTCATGCGGATGCTGCGCGAGCATGACGAGCAGCAGACGGACATGGCCACGGTGACGGAGGGCGCGTGACCACGTACCGCACCGTCCTCCCCTTCTCCGCGAACGGCCCGGCGGCAACCGGGGAACAGGCCGAGGACGCCACCGCCCGTCGGACCTGGCGGGACTGGGTCGGCATGTACGGGAGCGACGAGAACACCGTCATCTGCCTCATCGAGGAGAGGGACGGCCGCGAGCTCGTGCTCACCGCCTGGGAGCACAGGCGAGTCGTCGAGCCGCCACCGGCCGCTCCCGAATCAACGGCCTGCGCATCTCCTAGAAACAGGTACACCCAGGCCAGGGGCTACTACGGCGTTTTTCGGCTAGTTACTATTGGATCCCCTTCTGCGGCGTCACCCGTAACAACTTCTGCCTGAGCCCATCGGGGAACGTCTCAGCGTGCTTCGACCTCCCCACAGAGAAATCCAGCCCCCGGTCGGCAGATGAATACCGGATACGAATTCGGAACAGGAAGAAAAGAGAGAAGTTTGCCGTAATCAGCTCCGGGAACCCGCTCTCGGCACTGCAATTCCGCAGTTCCGCGAGAGAGAGGGAAGAACCGTGTTCAAGGCAATCGCAGACGTGCTCCGCGCCATCGGCGGCGCCATCGCCACCGTCGTCACCCTTCCTTTCCGCGCCGTGGCCCGGCTCTTCGGAGGCGTCTCCGACAGCGCCCACGGCCGCCACTGAGAAGCAGCACGCAACGGATACGGAGAACGGCGACGCGTCCGAAAGGCGGAACGCCGCCACCTCACCCAGGGCGCGAAGCCTCCGGCCAGCCGCGCAGGACTTCCCTTGCCCGCTTTCCACGGTGGTCCCGGCGCGTCCGCATCACTCCAGGGCACGCGCACGGCAGGCTGTTTTCCCTGAAGGGGCGGGTGCAGCACGACACCCGCCACGCCACTGGACAGTCCCTTCGGGGCCGACAGCGGGGAAGGAGCCACGATGCCGGAGATGCCGGAGATGCCGTGGGAAGAACTTGCGACGAAGCTGGCGCAGATGTCACGCACCCTGCTGGCACAGACGACGGTGCAACAGACCCTGGACCAGGTCGTCCACCACGCCGTGGGCCTGGTGGACAACTGCGACAACGCCGGTGTTCTGGTACTCAGCGACCGTTCACGCGTCAGCACGCTGGCGGCGAGCAGCGCATTGGTGCACCACTCGGACCAGGCCCAGGACAATGCCGGTGAGGGGCCGTGCTTCGACGCGGCGCGGGAAACGGAACAGGTTTACCGTATCGCCGACATGAACGATACCGAGAACCGGTGGCCGACGTATGCCCCTAAAGCTCGTGAGCTGGGTATCGGCAGCATGATGGGTTTTCTGTTGTTCACCGAGGAAGGGACGCTGGGAGCCCTCAACATGTACTCGGACCGTGCTCGTGCTTTCACCGATCGCTCCGAGCAGGTGGGCTGGATTCTGGCCTCCCACGCCGCAGTCGCCTTTTCCAGCGCCCGCAGCAGCGCACAGTTGCACACCGCCATGGAGACGCGCAACGAGATCGGCGAGGCGCTCGGCATCGTCATGGAGCGCTACAAGGTCACTGAAGACGACGCCTTCACCGTGTTGAAGAAGACCTCGCAGGATCGCAACATCAAGCTCCGTGACATCGCACGCGCCATCGTGCAGACCGGGGAGATCCCCGGAGCGCGGTGATGCGGCAATGGCAGCGGCGTGCCGGCGGGTCTTCGTCCGCAGGGGCCGCAGGGCGACAACGAGAGCGGGGCGCAGGCGGACCGGTCCGCCTGCGCCCCGCTCTCGTTGTCGCATCGCCCTCCGCCTGCCGGGCGTGGCCGGGTCCGTCAGCGGACCACGCGCGCGGCGACCACCCGGAGGGACACCCAGGGCCTGCGCAGCCAGCCGCGCCTCACGAGGCGACCGGAGCGGGCTGCGCGGAGGCGCCGTCCGCCTCTGCGATCCCGCCCGGCCGGCCGAGGAGGGAGTCGTCCTGCGGGCGGGCGCCGGGGAGCCGGTGGCGGGCGGCGACCAGGGCCGCGTCGATGTCCCGGGTTCCGGTGGAGACGCACAGGGTGTAGACGACGTCGTTCATCCGCTGTCGGACCTCGGGTGAACCGTCCTCGGCGCGCAGGAGGCTGAGGGCCTCGTACTGTTCGATCAGGTCGCGGAGGACGGCAGGGTGGGCCAGCAGCATGGGAGGACGCTCCTTCTGGTGCAGTGCAAGGGATGGGCAAGCCGACCGACGCCGGCAGGTGACGCTGCCGCGTGTCACGCAGCCCGGTGGTGGGCGGCGGTGGGACGTCCGCGCTCGACCTGGCGGCGGACGCGGTCGCAGCTCCGGGACAGCAGGCGGGAGACGTGCATCTGGGAGATGCCGAGTTCCTTGCCGATGTTCGACTGGGTCATGTCGCGGAAGAACCGCAGGTAGAGGACCTTGCGTTCCCGCTCGGGCAGGGCGCGCAGGCACGGCTTGACGGCTTCCCTGGCCACGACCGTGTCGAAGCCGGCCTCGGCGGTGCCGAGAGTGTCCATGAGGGAGAAGCCGTCGTCCGCGTCCGCTGTCGCCGCGTCCAGGGACAGGCTGCGGAAGCTGTCCATGGCCTCCAGACCGGCAGCCACCTCGTCCTCGGTGAGGCCGGTGTGCTCGGCGATCCGGGCGGCGGACGGGGTGCGGTCGTCGGCCGCGGTGGTCAGCTCCTGGACCGCGGCCCGCACCTTGTTGCGGACCTCCTGGATGCGGCGCGGCACATGGACGTCCCAGGTGCGGTCGCGGAAGTGACGGCGGATCTCACCGGTGACGGTGGGCACCGCGTACGGCACGAACGGCGTGCCCTGCGTGGGGTCGTAGCGGTTGACGGCCTTGACCAGGCCGAGGGCGGCCACCTGCTCCAGGTCCTCGAGGTTCTCGCCGCGGTTGCGGTACTTGGCGGCCAGCCTGTGCGCCATGGGCAGCCACGCCTCGACCAGTCGTCCGCACAGTTCCTCCCGTTCGGGTCCGTCGGGGAGGGCGGCCAGGCGCTGGAAGTCCGCAGTGGTGTCGGGGGCGTCGTTGTGGCTGTGACGGGCTCGCTGGGACCGGTACCGGACGGCAGACATCAGAACTGTCTCCTTGCGGTGTCGTGACACGGGGATCAACCGCGGGAGAAGCGGCTCGGGTTGCACACCCGGGGCCACCGTGAACGGTCGCCTCCCGCGGATGTGCCTGTCCTCCCAAGCACGTGATCCACCTTGTAACCGGCACCCCGGCCGGTAAACCTCACAGGCTCACAGCCCGCCCGGTTTCCTTGTCAGGACCGGTTCCCTCGGCAGACGAAGAAGCCGGCCAGCGAGGAGGCGAGCGCTTCCGGAGCCTCCTCGGCCATGTGGTGTCCGGAGTCGATGGCGTGACCGCGTACGTCCGCCGGCGCCGCCAGATCCGCACCGGGTCGCCGTGCAGGTCCTCCAGGTCGTCCCGGCTCGACCACAGGGCCGGCGCCGGGCAGGTGACCCGTACCCCGGCGGCGTAGTCGTCCTCCTCGTGCTGCCTGTCGACGGTCAGACCGGCCCGGTGATCCTCCAGCATCGCCCTGACCACGTCGGGGTTCCTCATCGCGGCACGCCACTCGTCGTGGCTGTCCTGACCCATGCGGTGCGGATCGCCGCGGTACCAGCTGTCGGGCGCGCTGTTGATGACCCGTTCGGGGATGTCCGGCTGCGCGAAGAAGAACCAGTGCCACCACTGCGTGGCGAAGTCGGCAGTGATGCGCGCCAGGTGCTCGCTGATCGGCAGGCAGTCGAGGAAAGCGACTTGGGAGACCGCATCGGGGTGGTCGAGGGCGAGACGCAGCGCGACGGCGCCCCCGCGGTCGTGTCCGGCGAGTGCGGAGCGACGGTGGCCGAGAGAGCGCATCACCTCGACCAGGTCTTTGGCGACGGTCCGCTTGGAGTACCCGGCATGGTCCCCGCTGGGTACCGGGCCGGTGGAGCGACCGTACCCGCGCAGATCCGGGCAGACCACGGTGAAGCCGCGCCGGGCCAGGAGCCGGGCCACGCGGTGCCACGTCGCGGAGGTCCGGGGATGGCCGTGCAGCAGCGCCAGCGGCGGTCCCTCCCCGCCGTGCCGCACGAAGACCGATGCCCCCGCGGTGTCGATCCGCCTGGTGCCGAAGCCTTCGAACACGGTCCGCATCTCCCGCCGGTGCCGCTCCGGCTAGATACCGCTCCAGCACCTGCCGTGGTCTCGCGGTGGCTCCAGCGAGTGCCCGGCAGCTTTGTCCGAGAAGGGTCCGGGAGCCCGCGGTTGCGGCCCGCGGGCTCGCCCGTCGGCGCGAGCCGCGCCGGCACCCGCCCTCACCGTCCGCTCTTCCCGAGGCGGCCCGGCACGCACGCGTCCACCCGCCCCTGCCGGGCCGCTCCGTCGTCCTGTCCCTCCCGGCCCCGGGCTCCGTGGGCCCGGCGCCTGGCGGCTCTCCGCGGGGGACGCCGCCTCCCGGCCCGGAACCGGCCCGGCCGTGGGCTCCGAGGGAGCGGTTCCCTCGTCCACGTCGACGGGAGGGGTCCTGGCCGGCTCGGGCTGCGCGGGCGCCGGTGTCTGTCCGCGAGGAGGGGCGGGGGCGGCCGGCGGGTCGGCGGAGGCCGCGGCACGTGGCCGGCGGGCCGCCCAGTGCTGCACCGCGTCGAGGTCGTAGAGGTACTGGTTGCCGCGCTTGCCCGCTGCAGCCGGGAAGGCCGGGTCGTTGGCGCGGGCCCAGCGCAGCGCCGCCAGCGTGATGTCCGGCAGGTGCTGGAGTGCCTCGCGCAGCCCGAGCAGGTGAGAGCCGTGTCGGTCGGTGCCGGTGGACGCGGCGGTACCGGTGGCGCGGGCGGACGGGGCCGGGAGGCGCGGACCGGCAGTCGTCGGCGAGGACTTCGCCGCTTCGGCCGTGTCCGCCTCGGAGGGCGTCATGCCGAGCCGGAGTCGGCCGAGGAGCCGGCTCAGGAGGCGGGAGACGTGCATCTGGGAGACGCCGAGTTCCTCCGCGATCTCGCCCTGGGTGAGTTCCTCGACGAACCGGTAGTGCAGCAGCTTGCGGTCGCGCTCGCCCAGGGCCGAGATCAGCGGCGCGAGGCTCTGGAAGTCGTCCACCAGCTCCAGCGCCGGGTCGGGGGCGCCGACGAAGTGGGCCAGCGTGCAGTCGTCGTCCTCGGACCAAGCGGTGTCCAACGAGGCGGTCGTGTAGCCGTTGGACGCCTTCCTCGCCTCGATGACCTCCTCCTCGGGGAGGGACATCAAGGCGGCCAGCTCCGCGACGGTCGGCTCGCGGCCGAGCCGGGAGCGCAGCTCCTCGCCGGCGCGGGCCAGCTGGACCCGTGCCTCCTGCAGGCGGCGTGGGACGTGCACGGCCCAGGTGGTGTCGCGGAAGAACCGCTTGATCTCTCCGACGATGTAGGGCACGGCGAAGGTGGTGAAGGCCAGCTCGCGGGAGACCTGGAAGCGGTCGATGGCCTTGATCAGACCGATGGTGCCGACCTGGACGATGTCGTCCATGTCCTCGCTGTCCTCGCTGCGGGAGCTGAAGCGGGAGGCGGCATACCGCACCAGGGACAGATTCATCTCGATCAGCGTGTTGCGCACGTACTGGTACTCGTGGGTGCCCTCCTCCAGCGAGTCCAGGCGTGCGAGCAGGTCCCGCGTCAGCGCCCGTGCGTCCTGGGGCGAGACGTGCGGCGAGCCCTCGAAGCTCTGCCCGGTCTCCTCGGCTTCGGCGACCTCGCCTGCTGCCGCGGCGGTGACCATCACGATCGTCTCACCCCATACGCTGTCCGAACCGGCCGCGGGCGCGGCCGCATCCTTCTCTTTCCCCGAATCAATTGTTGCATGACAACAATCCTGTGCGACATGTACCACACCGGGCGGCGGATCCGGCGGTACCGGTGCTTCAGTGCGGTTGCGCCGCCAAGGCCGGCCAGCGGGCGGTGACTGTCTTGCCGCCGGCTTCCAGGCGCGTCTCCACGTGACCCGCCAGCCGGTGGACGAGGTGCATCCCCCAGCCGCCCGACCCGTCCAGCGCACCGTCCCGCAGCGTCGGCGCGGTGCGGCTGGTGTCATGGACGGCGGCCGCCAGCACCCCGTTCCCCAGGCGGACGGTCAACGACCACCAACCGGTGGTGTGGCGGACCGCGTTGGTGACCAGTTCACTGACGACGGTTTCCACCGCGCTCCTGTCGACGGAGGACGCATGTTCCGCGACGAAACACCCCACGAGGTCACGCGCGTCCGCGACCGACACCTCGTCTGACCGCACTGACAACACGAAAAGCCTCCCTAGCTCACTCGTCTCTCGTGTGCCCGCCTGTGCGCGACCTACGCACGGCCTGTGAGGGAGCGGCGGCCCGTTCCCCCGGCCCGCGGAGGATTTCCCTCTCACGGGTGAGGCCTGCGCAGGGCGAGGGCGAGCGTGTCGTCCGGGTGGAGGACGACGGTGTGCAGTTCCTGCGCGATGGCCTCGGGGATCCGGGCCGTGGGACGTGCCGCGTGCCGGGCGGCGGCAGCGGCCAGGCGGCGTTCCCCCTCCAGCGGGTCCCGGCGGCTCTCGGTCAGTCCGTCCGTGTAGAGGATCAGGAGATCGCCGGGATCGAGGCGGGTGCGGAGCACGTCCTCGCTGCCGGGCAGCGGGAAGCCCACACCACGGCCCGGCACTTGCAGATACGTGGTGGTGCCGTCCTCCCTGACGACGAGGGCCGGAGGGTGGCTGCCGTTGGCCAGCAGCACCTCGCCCGTACCGGGGTCGACGCGCGCCAGGAGGAGCGTCGCCATCAGCCGGGGGTCGATGCCGGCCAGGATCTCGCTCGCCCGCTCCACGATGTCGTGGGGACGGTGCCCCTCCAGCGCGAGGGTCCGCACGGTGTGGGTCACGTTGAGCGCGGCCCCTGTGCTGCGTACGCCGTGCCCCAGAGCGTCCACCACGGTGATGTGCACGGTGCCGTCGGGGAGACGGAACCAGTCGTAGAGGTCCCCGCCGGTGGGGGCGTCCGTGTCGGCGGGCGCGTAGTGGACAGCCAGTTCCAGGCCCGGGACGCTCAGGGGCGCCGGCCGCAGCGCGTCCTCCAGCTCGCGCAGCATCTGACCGTGCGCGCGCCGCAGTTGTTCGTCGCGCTCTTCGAGCTGCACGTAGAGGGCCAGCACTCCGCTGTTGGTCTCCTCCAGTTCGTCCTGGAGCCGCCGGTGCTCGACGTCGAGCGCGTCCAGCCGCTCCACCACCGCATGCAGTTCCTCTTCCGCCGCCTCGCCGTCCGTGCGGTACCCGGCGGCGGATCGCGCCGGAGCGGACGGGAGGTGCCATACAGCGGCGCCGTCCGCGTCGGTCGTGGCGGGAAGGGCCAGCCGGTCGAGATCCTGCCGGCTGGTCTCGCACTCGCCTGTCGAGACCAGCGCGAGGGTCACGCCGTCGGCCTCTTGGTGCCCGTCCCGTTCCGCCGTGCCGGCCACGCGGGTCCGGTGCGCTGTCGTGACGTGCACACTGCGGCCCTTGTCCAGCTCCGTGCGGGCGACCGCCGTGACGGAGAGCGTCAGCCGGGCGCGCGTCCCGGCCGGCAGTCCGTGTCTGCGGGCGAGACGCCGTACGGCGCGCCGTACGGCGGACAAGGTGGTCAGTGGTCGGCTCTCTCGCATCAGTGGATTCCCGTCAGCGCCAACGCGGTGGCGTCGTCTCTCAGGCGGCGGTGCCGGTGCGCCAGGGCGGCCGGCAGCAGCGGGGCGGGGAGCCGTGCCAGGAACGAGGAAGGGTTGTGCGACCAGCGGGTCTCGATCCCGTCGGAGTGCACCAGGGCGGTCTGGCCGGCCTCCAGCGGGGCGGTACGGGTCTGCGGGGTGGGCAGGTTGAGGCCCACGATCCCCGGGCGGCTCTCGATCCGCCGCGTCGGCAGGAGGGGATGGAGGGCGACCACGCGCACGTTGCCGACCCCGCAGAAGTGCATCCCGCCCGGCTCGATGCGGATCAGACCGACGGCGGCGCCGCGGGTGTGCCGCAGGGCACGGTGCAGCTCCTGCATGAGTGCGGGCAGCGGACTTTCCGGGTCGGTGTGGAAAGCGCGCAGGGCCACCCGGGTGGCCCGCGCGGCGTCCTGCCCGTGCCCCAGCCCGTCGACCACGACCGCTGTCTGCCCTTGGGAGGTAACGCGTACGGCCGCGCCGTCCCCGCACTCCTCCTCGCCCTCCGCCGGCAGGCACACCCAGCCGCTCTTCCGTCCGAACGCCGGGGGCGGGGTGTGCTGCGCGGAGGCCGACCGTGCCGTGGGCTCGCGAGGAGCGAGCAGCCGGGCACAGGCGACGGTGCCGAACGGGACCTGCGTGCGGATGACGAACTCGTCGGCGACCCGGTCGACCGCACCGAGGCCCGTCCCGAGGGTGTTGGTCGTGGTGTAGCCGTCGGACAGACAGCGCTGCAGATGGCTCATCCCTGGCCCCCGGTCGACGGCGAGTACCTCCAGCCCCTGGCCGAGCGCGAGGGGCTGGAGGTAGACGATGCCGTCAGTGGCGTGCTTGTCCAGGTTGCTGGCGAGTTCGCTGGCCACAGCGGCGGCCTGGTCCGGCAAGGCGCCCCGCAGACCGCAGCGTTGTGCGGTCCGCCGGGCCAGGTCGGCCGCCAGGTGGACGGCACTGAAGTGATCGATGCGCACCTGTGCGGTCGCCCGCGGCGCGGGCTCGGGCCGCGTCATCGCTCGATCCAGCGCACCGCGGTGACCACGGCGCCAGAACCCGGCCGGGAACGCACGTCGAACTCGTGCATCAGGCGCCGCGCTCCTCCCAGGCCGTGGCCCAGGCCGGTCCCGGTGGTGAAACCGTCCACGAGGGCGCTCTGCAGATCCTGGATGCCCGGGCCCTCGTCGCGCACCGTCAGCCGCACGCCCCTCCTGCCGGCGCGGTGCAGCAGTTCGATGCTCAGGACACCGCCGCCTCCGTGGATGTAGGCGTTGCGGGCGAGTTCACTGGCGGCGGTGACGACCCGCGTCTGATCCACCAGACCGAAACCGGCCTGCTGTGTGGCAGCACGCACGGCGTGCCGCACGGACAGCAGGTCCTCCTCGGTGTGCACCGGGTGGGCCGTCACGCCGTCCGCCTCTCCACCCTGCGCCGGCAGTCCCCTGCCGTCCCGCGCGCCCTCCGGTGTTTCCGGGCGCCCCTGCGGGACCGGCAGTCCGGCCTGCCTCTCACCGGATGCCCTCACTGCGGCGGCTCCTGCGACTCGGGGGACAGCTGGTGCCAGCCGAGCACTCCCATCCCCTGCTCCGTGTTCAACGCCGTCTCCACGCCCTTCAGCTCGATCCCCAGCTCCACCAGCGTGATCGCCACAGCCGGCCGCATACCGGCCACGATCACGCGAGCGCCCAGAAGCTGCGCCATCGTGGACAGCTCCATCAACGTCCGTGCCACGAAGGAGTCGATGATCTCCACCCGGGAGATGTCGATCAACACGCCTCGGGCCCTGTCGGAGACGATGCGCGCCGTCAGCTCCTCCGCCAGCGCGACGGCCGAGGTGTCGTCCAGTTCGCTGAGCAGCCCGGTGACCAGGGTGTCGCCCAGTCGCAGGATCGGTACGGACCCCGTCATCGCGGCGCCGCCTGCTCGCCCGGCGCCGTCTGCGGCACACCGGCGGGGTGCCCCTTCTCGGTCTCCTGGCCGGTGAGCCGCATCGCGGTGGCCAGTGCGTCGGCGAGGTTCGCACGGGTGAGGATGTCCGAGAGGTCGATGCCCAGTTGGACGATGGTCTGCGCGATGGCGGGACGGATGCCGCTGATGACGCAGTCGGCACCCATCATCCGCACCGCCTGCACCGTCTGCATCAGATGCTGGGCGACGGAGGTGTCCACCGTCGGCACCCCGGTGATGTCGATGATGGCCACCTGGGCCTCGTGCTGCTGGATGGCCTCCAGCAGGGCCTCCATCACCACCTGGCTGCGGGCGGTGTCCAGGGTGCCGATCAGCGGGACGGCCAGCACGTGCCGCCACAGCTGCACCACCGGCGTGGAGACTTCGAGGAGCTGACGGCTCTGCCGCCTGATGATCTCCTCCCGGCCCTCGACGAAGGTGTCGAAGGACAGCGCACCGGCAGCGTCCAGCAGCCGGTTGAGCAGCAGCGCGGCTGCCAACGTCTCCTGGGACGAGAGCGCTTCTTGCTGCACCGTCTCCAAGAGCGCCTCCTTCAGCGCCAGCACCGACAGCGACGTCGCCGTGGGCGACGCGCCTGCCCGCGCGCGGCGCATCGACATGTCCATCACCGTCTCGCGCAGTTCACCGCGGGTGGAGATCACTTGCTCGACCGGGAGGTCGCTGCCCATGCCGGTGCGCAGCGCGGCGACCAGAGCGTCTGCTTCCTCGTGCAGCTCCTCCTGCACGAGCCCCTCGCTCAGGGACGTCCGCTCCATCTGCAACTGCACCCAGCGGTCGGCGATCTCGTCCCTGCGCTGCGCCAGCACCGTGCACAGGCGCTCGCGCACGGCGGACTCGGTCATGTTCATCGACAATCCTTCGCGTTCGTAAGTCTGTTGGGCCTGCCCCCGGCTTGCCCGTCACGTGTCCTGGCGGCCCCTGGGCAGGTGGCTCGAAGGGTGGGGAGGCGCCGCGGGCGCATGGTGACGGCATGCGGGGGCGGCTGGCAGCACGCGACGGCCGGCACCAGACGCCGTCGGCCGTGCGAGCAGCACCGGAAAGACCGTGCACCGGTGGGGCCCGGGGTCGGCTCAGAAGGACTCGGCGATCAGCCCGCCACCCCTGCTGGAACGACGTGCCCACCGGCACACAGGCGCGCGCGTGGGCCCGCCCACGTGGGGCAGTACGGGCAGGAGCGCACCCCGGCCACCGCCTGTCCGGCCTCCCCCACCGGCTCCTTCACCGCAGAAACCGGCTTCCTCAGCCGGACAGTGGCCCGGCGCAGCGGCCCCGGTCGGCGGTGCCCTCGGAGGGCACCTTCATGACGGCGCGCGTACGCGGAGCTCGGAAACATGCGCTCCTCCCGGGTGCGGTGCTGAGGATCACGGGAGGGCGGCAAAGCACACATCAAGAGCGACGACAACCGGTCTGCTCCCGTGAGTGTGCCTATGGCCTAAGCACTCGATTCTGCGTTTATCCAGAGTAGGCGATACCAAACCCGACCCGGTATGCGCGCGGGCCGGTCACACCGCGCACGCCTTTATAACAGAGCCCGCAGCGCCACGCCTGGGCGAGGCCCTCGCCGCCTGCACCCGCTCGAAGCGCTCAGGCACTCCCCCGTCCGGCGCCCTCGGCACGCTCGGCATCGGCGTGGTCGACGCCGTGTTTGAGCACGTCACAGGTGTGCTGGAACTCGTCCATCAGCCGGGTGGCCTCGGCCAGGAGGATCCCGTACGGCTCGGCGGGATCGCTGAGCGGAAGTGCGCCGTCGCGGGCGTCCTCCTCCAGCTGGTCGCGGGCCCGCTGTGCCTCGGTGGCGGCTTCGCACAGCTCCTGGGACTGGTTGTGCAGGTGGTCCTCGTCGATCCCGCCGAGCAGCTCGGTGATGCGGGCCAAAGAGGCCAGGAAGTCGCCGTAGGCGCGGACGAAACCGGCGGACTGCCCCTCTCCCTCGGCGCTGCTCCACTGGTCGAGGCTGCGGGCCATCGAGGCCGCCTGGTGGGTGACGCGTTCCAGGGCGTCGACGACGGCCTGGTATCCGGAGAAGGAGGTGCGGCGCCGGGAGCGGCGCCACAGCAGGCGAGGGTTGTAGAAGGTGCTCTCCCAGGCCGTGTGCAGCGAGGCCTGCGCCTGCTGGGCGATCGGACCGAGCTGTGCGGCCCGCTGCCGCCACTGCTGGGTGTCCTCCTCGTCCACCCTCCCCTCCCGCAGCGCCACGTACATGTCGCTGATCAGGTCGCACAGGGAGTGAGCCAGCGTATGGATGCCGTACTCGGCGTTGCGGTAGCGCATCGGCGGCAGCACCAGCATGTTCACCAGCACCCCGATGCCGCAGCCGATGAAGACGAGCTCGATGATCTGTCCCAGCTGTGACCACCGCTGGGAACTGCCGGCCGCGGCGACGTAGGTGGAGAACGCGAAGAACGCCGCGGTCGCCACCTGGGAGCCCTGCGAGCCGAGGGGCCGCCACCGCCCGATGACCAGCGCGACCAGGGTCACCAGCACGAAGGTCAGCAGGTAGGGACCCGCCAGGAAGCCCAGCGCTCCCTGCACCACCACTCCGGCGGACACCGCGCCGACATAGCGCAGCGCCTGCCACAGGGAGCGGTAGACGGTGACCTGCATGATCAGTACCGCCGAGAAGGGCGCGAAGGCCGGGGACACCGCAGCGAGCAGGTCGTGCGCCACCCACCACGACAGGCCGGCGGCCACCGTGCTCTTGCCGATCAGGACAAGGGTGTGCCGCTCGTGCCCGTCCGACCCGGCGGCCCGTCCAAGCCACTGCCGGGCGCGGCCGCTCCGGCTCTGGTCGGCGGCCTGCGTGCGCTGCCCCTCGCCAGCGGCTTCCTTCATGGTCTCTCCTCGAAGCTCTCTCGATGCTTGCCGTGCCGAGAAGAAGTACCCGCTGCCACGGGATGCAGCCGAGGCGGTTTCCGGTTTCCGGTTTCCGGTTTCCACGGGCCGGGTTGCCGACGCCGCAGCCCGGGACTCCCGCCGGGCGGGGCCGCGCCCGACCCGCGCCCCGGTCCCGTCGCCCGAACGGGTTAGCCTCCAGTGTGATCAGACAAGCCCTTGTGACGGTTCTCGTGTGCCTGGCCTCGGCACTCACGGCGGCGGCGCTCGTCGTCTCCCCGTGGTGGTGGCCCGGGGCCGTCCTCTGCCTGGCGACCGCCGCCACCGGGGTGTACGACCTGGTGCAGCGCGAGCACGCGGTGTTGCGGAACTACCCCGTACTGGGGCACCTGCGTTTCGCGCTGGAGAGCCTGCGGCCCGAGCTCCAGCAGTACTTCATCGAGCGCAACTACGACGGCCGTCCCTTCGACCGGGACGTGCGCAGCATCGTCTACGAGCGGGCCAAGGGCACCGCCGCGGAGGAGGCGTTCGGCACCGAACGGGACGTCTACGCGGGCGGCTACGAGTTCCTCCTCCCCTCGATCGCCCCGCGCCCGGTTCCCCGGACGCCGCCGACCGTCCGTATCGGCGGCCCCGACTGCACGCAGCCGTACGACATGTCCCTGCTGAACGTCTCAGCGATGAGCTTCGGATCGCTGTCCGCCAATGCCGTGCTGGCCCTCAACCGGGGCGCGGCGATGGGCGGGTTCGCACACGACACCGGAGAGGGAGGGCTGTCGGACCACCACCTGCGGCACGGTGGCGATCTGGTGTGGGAGATCGGCACCGGGTACTTCGGCTGCCGTACGGACGAGGGGGACTTCGACCCGGACACCTTCGCCGCCAAGGCTGCTCACCCCCAGGTCCGATGCGTGTCACTGAAGCTCTCGCAGGGCGCCAAGCCCGGGATCGGCGGGGTTCTGCCCGGCAGCAAGGTGAATGCGGAGATAGCCCGGGTGCGCGGCGTCCCCCAGGGGGAGACGGTGGTCTCGCCGCCCTACCACCGCGTCTTCTCCACACCACGCGAACTGGTGCGCTTCCTGGCCCGGATGCGCCGCCTGGCAGACGGCAAGCCCACCGGCTTCAAGCTGTGTGTGGGCTCACGGCGCGAGGTGCTGGCCGTCTGCAAGGCGATGGTGGAGGAGGACGTCACACCCGATTTCGTGATCGTCGACGGCGCCGAGGGCGGCACGGGCGCCGCGCCCTTGGAGTTCGCCGACCACCTCGGCGAGCCCCTGGCGGAGGGGCTGCTGACGGTGCACAACGCGCTGGTCGGCACCGGGCTGCGCGACCGCGTCCGGATCGGGGCGAGCGGCAAGATCGCCACCGGTTCCGACATCGTCAAGTGCCTGGTCCAGGGCGCGGACTACACGAACGCGGCCCGGGCCATGATGTTCGCCGTGGGCTGCATCCAGGCCCAGCGCTGCCACACCAACACCTGCCCCACCGGCGTCACCACCCAGGATCCGCGCCGGGCCCGCGCCCTCGTCGTCGACGACAAGGCGCACCGCGTGCACCGCTACCAGGCCGCCACCGTGGACAGCGCCTTGAAGATCATGGCCGCGATGGGGGTGCCGGGGCCCGGTGGTCTGCGCCCGCACATGCTCCGCCGCCGCGTCGACCCCGTCACCGTCCGCGGCAGCGACGAACTCCATCCCCGGCTCGCTCCCGGGCAGTTGCTGAGGGATCCGCCACCGGACTGGTCGGCCGACTGGCAGGCGGCCGATCCGGACCGCTTCTGAAGCCTGAGCCCGTCTTCGCGCGCGGGATCGTCGGGGGCGTCGGGCCACCCGCGCAGAAGGGCGCGCCGCCGTCCGGGCCGGCCGGTGTACGGGCCGGCCCGGACGTGCGCAACGGGGCGGACAGTGACCAGGCGAGGATCAGGCGAGGTCGAACCTGTCGAGGTTCATCACCTTGTCCCATGCCGCGACGAAGTCGTGCACGAACTTCTCCGCCGCGTCGTCGCTGGCGTATACCTCTGCCAGCGCACGCAGCTCCGAGTTCGAGCCGAAGACCAGGTCGGCCCGGCTGCCGGTCCACCTGACCTCACCCGTGGTGCCGTCCCGGCCCTCGAAGGTGTGCTGGTCCTCCGTCGTCGCCTGCCATGTCGTCCCCAGGTCGAGCAGGTTGACGAAGAAGTCGTTGCTCAGCCTGCCGGGGTCGTCGGTGAAGACGCCGAGCTTCGAGTGGTCGTACGTGGCGCCGAGTACGCGGAGGCCACCGACGAGCACGGTCGTCTCCGGCGCGCTCAGCGTGAGCAGGTTGGCCTTGTCCAGCAGCAGGTACTCGGCCGCCAGACGGTTGCCCTTCCCGACGTAGTTGCGAAACCCGTCGGCGCTCGGCTCCAGCGCGGCGAACGACTCCGCGTCGGTGTGCTCCTGTGTCGCGTCCACCCGGCCAGGGCTGAACGGCACCTGGATGTCGTGCCCGGCCTCCTTGGCCGCCTTCTCGACGGCCGCGCAGCCGCCGAGCACGATCAGGTCGGCCAGGGACACCTGCTTGCCGGAGGGGTTGCCGTCGCCCGCGTTGAACTCCCGCTGGACGGACTCCAGGGTGCTCAGCACGGCGGCGAGCTCGTCCGGGTCGTTGACCTCCCAGTCCCGCTGCGGCTGCAGGCGGATACGCGCGCCGTTGGCGCCGCCGCGCTTGTCGCTGCCGCGGTAGGTCGAGGCGGACGCCCAGGCGGTGGTGACCAGTTGCGCGACGGACAGCCCCGAGCCGAGGAGCTTGGCCTTGAGCGTGGCGATGTCTCCCTCGCCGATCACCTCACCCGGGGCCTCGGGCAGCGGGTCCTGCCACAGCAGGGTCTCCTGGGGGACCTCCGGACCGAGGTACAGCGACTTCGGCCCCATGTCACGGTGGGTGAGCTTGTACCAGGCGCGGGCGAAGGCGTCGGCGAACTCCGCGGGGTTCTCGTGGAAGCGGCGGGAGATGGGCTCGTAGACGGGGTCGAAGCGCAGGGACAGGTCGGTGGTCAGCATCGACGGGGCGATCCTGCGCGAGGCGTCGTGGGCGTGCGGGACGGTGCCCTCGCCCGCTCCGTCCTTCGGCTTCCACTGCTTGGCGCCGGCCGGGCTCTCGGTCAGCTCCCACTCGTAGCCGAAGAGGTTGTCGAAGAAGCTGTTGTCCCACTGGATGGGCGTGCCCGTCCAGGTGACCTCCGGCCCCGCGGTGATGGCGTCCGCGCCCTTGCCGGTGCCGTAGGTGCTGCGCCAGCCGAGACCCTGGTCCGCCATCGGCGCTGCCTCGGGGTCGGGACCGACGCTGTCGGCAGGTCCGGCGCCGTGGGTCTTGCCGAAGGTGTGGCCGCCCGCGATCAGGGCGACCGTCTCCTCGTCGTTCATCGCCATACGGCGGAAGGTCTCGCGGATGTCGCGCGCGGCGGCGAGCGGGTCCGGATTCCCGTTCGGGCCCTCGGGGTTGACGTAGATGAGGCCCATCTGCACGGCGCCGAGAGGGTTTTCCAGCTCCCGGTCGCCCGAGTAGCGCTCATCACCGAGCCAGATGGTCTCCGGGCCCCAGTAGACGTCCTCCTCGGGCTCCCAGACGTCCTCGCGGCCTCCCGCGAAGCCGAAGGTCTGCAAGCCCATCGACTCCAGGGCGACGTTGCCGGAGAGGACCAGCAGGTCGGCCCAGGACAGGTTCCGGCCGTACTTCTTCTTGACGGGCCACAGGAGCCGGCGGGCCTTGTCGAGGTTGGCGTTGTCGGGCCAGCTGTTGAGCGGTGCGAAGCGCTGCTGCCCGGCTCCGGCGCCGCCCCGGCCGTCGCTGATCCGGTAGGTGCCGGCACTGTGCCACGCCATCCGGATGACGAGCGGCCCGTAGTGCCCGAAGTCGGCAGGCCACCAGTCCTGAGAGGTCGTCAGCACCTCCTCGATGTCCCGCTTCACGGCGGGCAGGTCGAGGGAGGTGAACGCTTCGGCGTAGTCGAACTCCTCACCCAGGGGGTTGGCCACGGCGGGGTTCTTGGCGAGGATCTTCAGATTCAGTCGCTCGGGCCACCACTGGCTGTTGCCACCACCCTGGGTCGGGTGCAAGGCGCGGCCGTGCGCGACCGGGCAGCCGCCCGAGTCCTCCGTCTTCGCGTCTACGACGATCGCCTCGTGGTTCTCGGAGATGTTCTCGGACATGGGGATCCTTCCGGACTCGGCGGACCACGGCGCGGGAACTGCCCACCGAACGTCCCGGACGGAGGTTTCTCCTCCTGGTGTCCTGCCCGTGTCCTGCCCCTTGGCTGACGCTGGACCCGATCCTACGATGGACGAAATCCAAGTCAATACGGCAACCATCGTCGATTCTCCTGCCGCCGGACGGTTGTCGGACGGATGCCGGACGACGATGGGGCTGGTGGCCATGAGCGACCTGGTGGAGCGGCTTCGCGGACGCGGCTGGCGCATGACCGCCCAGCGCCGCGTCGTCGCCGAGGTGCTCGACGGCGAGCACGTCCACCTCACCGCGGACGAGGTGCTCGCACGCGCGGGCGACCGGCTGCCGGAGATATCGCGTGCGACCGTCTACAACACCCTCGGCGAACTCGTGCTGCTCGGCGAGGTGACGGAAGTGGCCACCGACGGCCGCGCCAAGCGCTACGACCCGAACGCCCACCGACCCCATCACCACCTGGTGTGCTCCCGCTGCGGCACCATCCGCGACGTCCACCCTGACGGTGACCCGCTGGCCGACCTGCCCGCCTCCGAGCGGTTCGGGTTCACCGTCTCCGGAGTCGAGATGACCTACCGGGGCCTGTGCCCGGGCTGCGCCGGCTGACACGGCCGGCCCTCGCCTCCCTCCGGGCGCGCCCGCAACGGGTGCCGGCGGGGCTCCCTCACTCTCCGCGCAGTGGGAGTAACAGCACACTCGGCAACATCGCCGCAGGTCACGGCATTGCACGGACCCCTCAAGGCCGCACCGCGACAGGCACCTCAACCCGTTTTACGGTGGAGAGAGCGGAATGTCCGTGTCCAGGAGCAGCGAGGCCGTCCATGGGTGAACCAGAGCGTGACGACGACGGATTCGTCGACGAGGAAGCACCGGACGAGGAGGCATTCGACGACGGAGCGCGGGGCGAGGAGACGCCGGAGACGGGGGAACTCCTCCCGGCGGACGAGGCGGGCGGCCAGGGCCCCGATGTCCTGCTCGACGTCCCACAGCTCGGCGTCGACGAGATCAACCTCGACGTGGAGAACCTCCGCGCCCGCGTCTCCCTCCAGGCGGA
Source organism: Streptomyces sp. CNT360 (assembly GCF_000424785.1). Classification (NCBI taxonomy): domain Bacteria; kingdom Bacillati; phylum Actinomycetota; class Actinomycetes; order Kitasatosporales; family Streptomycetaceae; genus Streptomyces; species Streptomyces sp. CNT360. The sequence continues at coordinate 278,502 of NZ_AUKO01000002.1, forward strand.
GGTCCTGGACCTGCTCAAGCTCAACGTCGGCGCCGACGTGGATCTGGGCCGCGTCAGCCTGGAGATCAAAGGCGTGGAAGCGCGTGCCTTGCTGAAGGTGCGGCTCGACAACGTGGCGCGGATCATCGACCGGGTACTGCACACCATCGACACCAACCCGCAGATCCTGGAGCAGATCACCAAGGGCGCGGGTGCCGCGGTGCAGGAGGTCGGCAGCGGGGCCGGTGGCGCGGCCGACGAACTGGGACGTGGAGCGGGCGAGGCGGCGAAGGGTCTCGGCAAGGGTGCCCAGGACGCCGTGGGCGAGGTCGGGAAGGGTGCAGGCGAGGCCACGGAGGCTGTGGGCAAGGGCGCGGAGAAGGCAACCGGCACGGTGGCCGACACCGCGCAGAGCACGGCCCGGAGATCGGCCGACGCCGCGGAGAGCACGGTGCGGAGATCGGCCGACGCCGTGGGGTCGGCCGCCGAGGAGACCGGGGAAGCCGCCGAACCGGCGGCCGACGCCGCCGAGTCGAGCACGCGGCGGGCACGGCACGGGGCGGAGCACCGGGGCAGGAAGCGCCGGCACGAGCCGCCTTGAACAGCGGACGGGCAGACACCGGTCGGGCACACGCCTGACATCTCCTTCGCGTCGTCGGTGCGGGCGACCGACCTCCGCTTCCGGGATGAGCCGCAGACCCGGGTGACCTTCCACGGCTCCCCCGGCCGCAGGTCGCTCTCCCGCAGCGTGCGGGAGAACCTGCCGGAGCACGTACGCCCCGGGATCGCCTATCAGGACGTCGACATCGACTACACGCTCGCCACGAAGTTCACCGGCGACGACGGGCGACCGGTGCGGTAGCGTGCGGTAAGGCAGGCGTCAACTCACCTGCGAGCGACCATGGTTGACCTACTGGGGAGGGGCCCGTATGTCCTTGAGCGCGACCGTCACAGGTGGGGAACTGACGTACGAGGTGGCCGGTGCGGGTGTTCCGGCCGTGCTGTGCCACCAGTACCGCTCGGTCTCCGCCGACAGCAGCCTGGGGCGCGCGCTCGCCCCGCACCTTCGGGTGCACGCGGTCAATCCGAGGGGGCTGGCGGGCTCGGGCCCCGTACGCGGGGAGGACGACCTGTCCATGGACGGGTTCGCACAGGACCTGTCCGAGCTGCGGACGACGCTCGGCCTCGACCCGTGGGTGGCAGTCGGTTCCTCGACCGGTGGCATGGTCGCCCTGCTGCACGCGCTGGCCGACTCCCAGTCCGTACGGGCGTTGGTCCTGGTCTCGACCGCCGCGTCGCAGCGGTTCGTCCAGGGCTCTCTCGCCGACCCCACGCATCCCCGGGCGGCCGAGGCCCAGGAGGCGGCGGCTCTGGCGAAGACGGACCCGGCCGCCTCGGTGCAGCGGATGTTCGAGCTGAGCGTCGCCGACCCGAAGGTCACACCGAGCCTGCCCGCGGGGGACGACGCGAACAACTCGCAGGAGCGCATGGGCAACTTCATGAGGACGCTGCCCGGCTTCGACCTGGAACCGCGGCTCGCCGAGCTCCGGATCCCGGCCCTGGTGATCGCGGGCCGTCACGACCCGCAGATCCCGGTCGCCAACGGGGAACGGATGGCAGAAGCCCTGCCGCAGGCCCGGCTGCACATCTGTGAGAAGAGCGGACACTATCCGCACATCGAGCAGCCCGACGAGTTCCGCGCCGTGGTGTCCGACTGGATCGGCGACGTACTGGACTGACCGCGCTGTCCGAGCCCCTCGGCGTCAGGGAACGGCCGGCGCGTCAGGGAACGGAGCGCGTCGAGGGCTCGGAAGACGCCGAGGGCGCCGCGGGCGCGGCAGGTGCCGTCACCGCCGCCCCGCCCGGCGCACCCGCCGCTCCCGGACCGCCGGCGCCGCGCACTGCGGCCACCTGGCCGCGCAGGGCCCGGCGGTCCGGTTTCCCCGCCGCCCCGTGCGGGAGGGTCGCGAAGAACTCCACAAGCTCCGGCAGCTTCCGCTTGTCCAGGCCGTGGCGGTCATGGAGCCAGGAGGTCAGCTCGGCGAGTCCGGGCGGGCGGGCAGGGTCGGCCGGCACCACGCAGGCGCAGACGCGCTCCCCCATCAGCGCGTCGGGCACGGCGACACAGCACACCTGGCGGACGGCGGGGTGCCCCGACAGCAGCAGCTCCGTCTCCACCGGGCTGATGTTCTGGCCCCCACGGATGATCAGGTCGTCCATGCGACCGGCGATGTGCAGCCGGCCCTCGGCATCGCACCAGCCCAGGTCGCCCGTACGCACCCAGCCGCCCTCGACCCGGTTGCGGAGGTTGCGTTCGGGGTCGCCGACGTAGCCGAGCGGCGAGAGGGGACCCAGACCCCACACCTCGCCCTGCCGGCCCGGCCCCACGTCCTGCCCGTCCTCGCCCACGAGGCGGATGGCGATCGCGTCGGGGTCGGGCCGTCCCACGCAACTGGGCTCGGCCGTCTCCGGGTCGCCGGGCACGGTCATGCAGCTCACCCCGTCCGCGGACCCGTAGCAGTTGATCACGGCGGCACCGAACCGGCGCCCCGCACGCTCCCGGGTGGTGGCGTCCAGCCGGGCCCCACCGGAGACGCACACGCGCACGAAGGAGAGGTCGGCGTCCCGCAGCGCCACGGTGTCCAGCAGCATCTGGAACATGGTGGGCACACCCAGCACGTGTGTCGGCCGGTGGGCGACGAGGGCCGCTGCCGCACGCTCGGCCTGGAACCGCGCGGTGACCAGCAGCGTCCCGCCGTGCCGGGCGAGCGTGACGGGCACCGCGAGGATGCCGAAGGAACTGGCGGTCGGCACGAGGAAGAACGACACGGGTGGTTCGCCGTCCCGAACGAGCGCGCCCAGCGGACCGCGTCGGCCCCCCGTCAGTGCCTCATGGGAGTAGGCGACCAGCTTGGGCAGCCCCTCGGAGCCGGAGGTGACCACGATCCGGGCGGGCGCGTGGGGCGCGGGGCGCACCGTACGGGACAGTCGCGGACCGGTGGCCACCAGCGCGCCCAGATCCACGCAGTCGCCGGGTGCGGGGGCGCCTTCCGCCGCGCCGGAGACGACGACGGTGCGCAGGCCGCACCCGGTGGCCCGCAGTTCGCGCAGCGTTCCGGCCGCCTGGGGTGTGCACACCGCCACGGCGGCACGGGAGGCGCGCAGGATGTGCGCGGTGTCGTGCCGGTCACGTCCGGCCGGTACGGGCAGCACGACGGAGCCCAGCGCGGCGGCGGCGAGCTCCACGGCGGCGGCGTACCGCCCCGACGGGAGCTGGCACATGAGCACCTCTCCGGCACGCAGTCCGGCCCGGCGCAGCCCGCCGGCGAGCCGCAGCGTCAGATGGTGCAGTTCGCTGTAGGTGGTCACCCCGTCGTCGTCGATCACCGCGGCGCGCCGGGGGTGTTCCCGGACGTGGCGGGCGAAGAGGGTGAACACGTCGGGTTGCTGGTAGCACCCGGCCGCGCGCCACCATGCGCGCAGCGCGGGCGCGACCGTGTCGGGCACGCGCAGGCGGGTCAACGGAACCTCCAGGGCGCGTCGAGGAAGGCGGCGCCCCTCTGGTGGAAGAGCTCGGCCAGGCCCTGGTCCGCGGGGAGCGCGGCGAGGTCGGAGCAGACCTCCACCGCGGGGATCCCCGCGGCGTCGAGCAGGGGCACCCAGGCGGAGGCCGGGCGGTCCGCCAGCCGGCCGTACCGTACGGGCAGCCCGCCGGCGCCCTCGCCCTCCCCGGAGCTCCCGGCGGCGCCCTGCGCGGTGGCGACCGCGGCGAACAGGTCGGCCTCGCGCGTGCCCTTCGGCAGCATCAGGTGGCCCGCGCCGGTGGGCAGGGGACGGTCGAGCGGCCCCCAGTGCGCTGCGCCCCCGCCGCTTTCCAGGACGTCGGTCTGGAGCACGGCGGCGGCCGAGAGCAGGCTGGAGTCAACCCGCTGGCCCCTGCCGGTGCGCTGTCGCGCCAGCAGCGCGGCGAGTACGCCCTCGGCGGCGACCAGGCCACCGAGCACGTCGAGCAGCGTCACGAGGGAGACCGCCGGCTGCTCTCCCGCCGGGTGCAATGCCTCGGCCAGACCGGAGTGCGCCTGGGCGAGGAAGTCGGTGCCGGGCAGGTCGCCCGGCACGGGTACGTCGGCCCATCCGGAGGCCCAGGCGTACACCAGGCCCGGGTTGACCGCGGCCAGGTCACCGGTTTCCAGACGCAGTTGGGCGGCCTTGCCGGGTGCCCAGTTGTGGAGGAGGACGTCGGCGTCGGCGACCAGTTCCAGCGCGAGGTCGCGGCCGGCGGGGGTGGACAGGTCCGCCTCGACGACGCGCTTGTCCCGGTTGATGGCCAGGAACCCGGCCGAGCAGTCGACGGCGATCGGCGGCATACCCCGCAGCAGGTCGCCGCCGACCGGTTCCAGGCGCACCACCTCCGCTCCCAGCAGGCGCAGCATGTTGCCGGCGAGCGGTCCCTGGATACGGCGGCCGGCCTCGACCACCCGCAGGCCCGCCAGCGGCAGTTCGCGCTCCAGCGGCAGGGCCGCGGCACCGCGGCCGAGCGGGGTGATCCGCCAGGGGGCGCCGATCCTGGTGTCGCCCTGAAGCCCCAGTTCCGCCCGTCGCTCCGCACTGCCGCGCAGCGGACACAGACCCGCGCCGGTCTCCCGTGCGGTCTCGGCCAGTTCGCTCAGGGGCCGGGCACGGGTCGCCTCGTGCAGTTCCGCGGGGAGCGGTGCGGTGGCGTCGGCGTACCGCCGTACGTAGGGCAGCCAGCCACGCCCGGCCGTCCCGGCGGACACTCCCAGCAGTTCCCACCAGCGTTTCCACACCCGCGGGTCGAGGCACTCCAGTTCGAAGGCGGTCCCCTCGCGGCTGTGGAAGGGGGGCGGGGTGCCCTGGACCGGCGGCGGCGTCTCGTAGGACTCGTCCTCGGCCGTGTCCATCGCCAGGTAGTGGGAGACGGTCAGCAGCGCCGACTCCAGCACGCTGGTGGAGACGGTGGTGACCCGCCGGCCGCGAGCACGGGCCAGCAGACCGGCGAGCATGCCCTGCGTGGCGACGACACCCGCGGCGACGGAGGCGTAGTCGACACCGAGCCGCCGCGGGCCGTCCTCCGTACGGCGTCCGTGCAGCAGCATCAGCCCGGCGGCCGCCTGCACGGTGACCTCGTCCCGGGGCCGGCCCGGCCCCGGAGGCCCCCAGGACAGATCCAGGGTGAGGGGATCGTCGGGGCCGGTGCGCAACGGTCCGGCGTCCGGGTTCTCCAGCGCGGCCCCCAGATCGAGCAGGTGGCGTCGGCACACGGCTTCGGGCAGGGTCGCCGCTGTGCCCTCCACGGTGACCCCGGAGAGGACGTCGCCGGTGCGGTCCTCCGTACGTGGTGGCCCGAGCGGCGACACGGTGTGCCGTGCCGCGCGGCCGAGCGCGGCACGCTCCTGGTGCGGAACCATCTCCCCCGTACTCACAGCTGTCCCCCTTCGGCGCTCGACTGCTTCCCGCCCGCACGTGACCGCTTGTCCGCCACCCCTGAACGCTTTTCTCCGGTGCTCGGCCGTTTCCCCTCGGCGGCGAAGCGGCGGGCGAGCAGGGCCGCGTCGTGGCCGATGCCCGCGAGCAGCGCGGAAGCGCGGTGCGTCTGCCACGGCAGGCCGAGGAAGTGGAGGCCCGGCACCCGGGTCGCGCCCTCCTGGTGCACCGGCGCCCCGTGACCGTCGAGCACCGGGAGCCGCTCCAGCCAGGGAAGGTCGGGCCGGTAGCCGGTGGCCCACACCACCGCGTCGGGGCGCAGTACGGTGCCGTCCTCGATGCGGACGGCCTCCCCGTCGCAGTCGGTCACCTTCCCTTCCCGCCGGTCCAGCACGCCCGCGGCGACCAACTGCCGCAGGTCCGTGCCGACGACGGTCTCCCGTGTGCGGGCCTTGCGGCCGATCCGGCTGTCCGTCCGCACCCTCAGCATGCCCAGCTTGTCGAACCACCAGTAGACGTCACGGCCGGCCAGCCGCTGCGGCACCTGCGGGAGCGGCCGGCCGGCGAGGGTGACCCGGCGGCCGTCGGCGGCGAGTTCGGCTGCGATCTGCGCACCGGAGTTGCCCGCGCCCACGACCAGGACGTGTCCGCCCGGCAGCGCCTCGGGGCGGGTGTAGCGCGAGCTGTGCACCGCGGGCGCGGTGAGCCGTTCGGCCGCGGCGGGCAGCGCCGGCGCCTGGTAGGGGCCGGTGGCGGCGACCACCCTGCGGGCGCGGAGGGTCTCCTTCTCGGTGGCGAGCGTGAAGACCCCGTCGTCGTCGCGGCTGCAGGAGATGACGGCGGCGCCGTAGCGCACGGGCAGACGGTGCTGGTCGGCGTAGTGGGCGAGGTAGTCGGCGACGTCGTCCTTGCCGGCATGCCGGTAGGGGGCGCCCGGGAAAGGCGTGCCAGGGAGCGCGCAGTAGCGGTTGGGGGTGAAGAGGGTCAGACTCTCCCAGCGGCTGCGCCAGGAGGCACCGGCTTCGTCGGCGGCCTCCAGGATCAGGAAGTCCCGGCCCTGGCGGCTCAGGAACCAGCCCAGGGCCAGCCCTGCCTGTCCGCCGCCGATCACCACGGTGTCCAGAATCTCGGCCATCACGCGTCCCCCTCACGTACGGTGCCCGTCGGCTCTCCCCCGCGTACGGCCTCGGCCAGGTCGGCGACCGTCGCGCCGCGCAGCAGCATGGAGACCGGCAGCCTGGCCCCCGTCTCGCCCTCCAGGCGCAGCATCAGCCGGAGTGCGGGCAGCGAGCGTCCGCCCAGGTCGAAGAAGTCGTCCCGTACCCCCACCTCGATGCCGTCCAGCGCCTCGGACCACAGCTCGGCGATGCGGCGTTCGGTGTCGTCACGGGGTGCCTGGAAGGGCCGTTTGCGGTTCTGCGGGCGAGCCTGGGCGAGAGTGTGGGCGGTGAGGGCCTTGCGGTCGACCTTGCCGTTGGGGGTGAGCGGCAAGGAGTCGAGCACGCTCACCCCGGCCGGGACCATGTAAGGGGGCAGTGCGGCGGAGAGGGTGGCCAGTACCTCCTGCTCGGTGGTCTCGCCGGTCACGGCGCAGACCAGGCGGCGTCCACTGCCCTCCCCCACCACAGCCGCAACCGCAGCACGCACCCCCGCACACCGCGCCGCAACCGCCTCGATCTCCCCCAACTCGATCCGATACCCCGCAATCTTCACCTGACCATCCTCACGCCCCAAAAACTCCACCCACCCCTCCGGAACAAACCGCCCCAGATCCCCCGTCCGATACAACCGCTCCCCCGACACCGGATGCACCACAAACGCCTCATCCGACAACCCACCCGCACCCCAATACCCCCGCGCCAAACCCACACCACCAATAAACAACTGCCCCACCACAAAATCAGGACACTCCCGCAACCCCTCATCCAACACATACACCCGCTGATTCACCAACGGACACCCATACGGAATCGACCGCCACCCCCCATCAACCACCCCCACCTCAAACGCAATCGACCAGATCGACGCCTCCGTCGCACCACCCAGACCCACCACCCGCACACCCGACACCAACTCCCGCAACCGACCCGGCAACCCCACCGGAATCCAATCCCCCGACAACAACACCAACCGCAAACCCCCCGGAACCACACCCCCACGACCCCCCGCATAATCCACCAACAACTCCATCAACGCCGGAGCCGAATTCCACACCGTCACCCCACACGCCACCATCTCCTCCGACCACACCGCCGGATCCCGCCGCGCATGCTCACCCGGCAACACCAACCCCGCCCCCACACCCAACGCACCAAACACATCCCACACCGACAAATCAAACGACAACCCCGACACACCAAACACCCGATCCCCCACCCCCACACCCCACCGCTCACACACACCCACCACCGTATTCACCGCAGCACCATGCTCCACCGCCACACCCTTCGGCACCCCCGTCGACCCCGACGTAAAAATCACATACGCCAGATCACCGGCCTCGGACCGCACGACAGGAGGCAGCGGCGCCGCGTCCTCCGTAGCGGGAAGCCGGTCCACCTCCAGCGCTCCGGGAACGGCGAGCCAGGACTGGGACAGCACCTGGCCGGCTCCCGCGCGCCGCAACACGCTGTCCCGCCGGTCCTGCGGCCAGCCGGGGTCCACAGGCACGTAGGCGGCGCCGCACTTGAGCACCCCCAGCACCGCCGCGATCTGCTCGCAGCTCTTGTCCATCACCACGCCGACCAGCTCGCCCCGCGCGCAACCCTCGGCCGCCAGCCGACCTGCCACCCGGTCGGAGAGGGCGTCGAGTTCCGCATAGGTGAGCTGCTCGTCCTCACAGATCACCGCCACCGCATCCGGCGTACGCTCCACCTGCCGCACGAACAGACCGTGCAACGTCTCCGCCGGCACCTCACCAGCCGTATCGTTGTACACCGCACGCGCCGCACGCTGCTCAGCCGGCAGCAGACAGGGGCCGGGCCCGTCCCAGCCCTCCTGGTGCTCCAGGGAGCCGAGCAGCCGGACACAGGCGTCGAGCATCGCCTCGGGCACTCCGTCGGGGAACAGGTCCGCGACCACGTCCCAGTGCATCTGGAGCGCACCGTCGTCCTCGAAGACCTGGTGGTCGATCCACACCTGCGGAGTCTGCGAGATGCCGTGGACCTGCTCGCCCAGCCAGCGGAACGGCTCCATGCCGTGTCCGCGGTGGTTGATCAGGCTGGTCAGTACGACCGGCGCGGACGCCTCGCCCTGCTGCCGGGTGATCTCCCGCAGCACCTCGACACCGCTGACCCGGGTGTGTTCCAGCCGCTCGTGGAGCTGCTCCTGCAGGCGGTGGGCGCGCTCCGCGAACGGGACGTCACCGCTGTGATCGGCGTCCAGCAGGACGAAGGAGGTGAAGTCCCCGGCGATGTCGTCGACCTCGCGATGGAGTGGCAGCCGGTTGAAGAGGGTGAGGGACAGCAGATGGCGGGGGTTCCTGCTCCACCGGGCCAGTACGGCGCTGTAGGCGGTCAGCAGCACGGCGGAGGGGGTGAGCCCGTTGAGAGAGGTCCGCTCCTTGATGCGCGCCCACACCTCGGCGGGCACCTGCCGGGCGTGCCGTTCGAAGCGTGTGCTCTCCAGGGTGTCCGGGGCCTGGCGCAGCGGAAGCTGCGGCGGGGACGGCAGTTCGGCCGCGCAGGCGCGCCAGTAGTCCTGCGCGGCCCGGTACTCCGGCCCGTCGCGCAGGGCGCGTTCGGCCAGCACGTAGTCGCGGAAGCCCAGTTGAAGTGGCGGCAGTGCGCAGTCCGGGTCCTCGTAGAGGCGGCCGCACTCGGTGAAGGCCACCTGCCAGCTCCAGCCGTCCATCGGGAGGATGTCCCCGCTCAGGTGCACCCGGCGGCGGCCGTCGGGCAGCAGGCTGACCCGCAGGTCGTGCAGCGGCCAGCGGTCGGCAGGCAGCACCTGGTGCGACATCTGCGCCCGGATGCCGGCCAGTTCCTGCTCGGCCTGTGTCTGCTCCAGCTTCCGCAGGTCGTGCACGCGCACCGTCGCTTCGGGCGGGTCGGGCAGCACGCGCTGGAGGCCGTCCGGCCCGACGACGGCCCGCAGCATGCCGTGCCGTCGTACCACCTGCTGCCAGGCCCGCTCGAAGCGGCCGGGGTCGAGGTGGTCGTTGTCGAACTCCATGTACAGGTGCGCGGAGACCCCGCCCATGGAGTAGGCGTCGGTACGGCCCAGCCAGTACGCCTCCTGGATGTCGGTGAGGGGGAAGGGCTCGTGCGCGTGGTCCGGATCCGGGCGCAGGACCGGCCCGGTCAGCTCCGCGACCAGTGCGTCACGGTGCCGGGTGAGGGCCCCGCGCAACCGGGCGTCGAGCACCCCTTCGGGGGCGCGGCAGCGCAGCTTGCCGTCCTCGACGCCGAGTTCGGCGCCGCGCCGGCGCAGTTCGGCCAGCAGTTCCTGGGGGGTCGTCTCCTCGTAGGGGGCGCTCACAGCTCCACCACCTCCCAGCCGTCGTCGGTGCGGGTACTGGTCGGGACCTCGGCCGGGCCGTCCGCCGCGGTCTGCGGGGCGGACGGGGCGCTGTCCTCGGCGGTGCTGCCGAGTTTCTCCCCGACGGCGGCGGCCACATCGGTGAGTGTGTGCCGGCCCAGCAGCTTGACCACCGGAAGGGTGACGTGCAGGTCGCGCTGGATCCGTGTGCGTACCTCGGTGGCCATCAGGGAGTCGAGCCCCAGCCGGTTGAGCGGGCGGGTGTGCGGGATGCGGTCCGCGCTCGACCCCAGGACACGGGCGAGCTGTTCGGCCAGGTAGCGGTGGAGCCCCTCGCTGTCCTCCGGGAGCACAGCCGAGGACAGCGGCGCCTGTTCCGGGTCGGGTTCCGGTTCCGGCGCCGCGGCCTGTGCGGCAGGGCCGCCTGCGGCCTCCGGCGCTGCGGGTACTGCCACCGCGCGCAGCAGCGGGGCCTGAGCCGCCTGCGGGTAGGCCGCACGCCAGGTGGCCCAGTCGGTCGGCATCACCACGGTGCCGTCCGCTGCTTCCGGGCCCTCGGCGAGCAGTGCCGCGAGGATCTGGATGCCCTCCGCCGGGGCGAACGCCCTCATGCCGCGCGGCACCAGTGAGCGCTCCTCCTCGGCCGCTGTCCGGGCGACCATGCCGACCTCGTCCCAGAAGCCCCAGTTGACCGCGAACGCAGGCATTCCCGTGCGGCGCAGGTGGCGGGCGAAGGTGTCGAGGAAGGCGTTTCCCGCCGCGTAGCCGCCGAGCATGGGAGAGCCCAGCACGCTGGAGCCGGAGGAGAACAGCGCCAAGAAGTCCAGCGGCTCCTTCTCCAGCACCCGGGCCAGCACCCGGGTCCCCTCGATCTTGGCGCGGGTCGCCCGTTCCAGGTCCGCCGCACCGGTGTCGGCGAGCGTCCGGTACTCCAGTACACCCGCGGTGTGCAGCACTCCGCGCACCGGCGCAAGACCGGCGGCCGACCGGCGGTCCAGCACCTGGCGCAGCGCCGGTTCGTCGGCGGCGTCGAGTGCGGCGTACTCCACCTGGGCGCCGGCTTCACGCAGTTGTGCCAGCAGCGGGTGCGGGTCCGCCGGCAGTGCGCTCCGTCCGGTGAGGAGGAGCTGCCGGGCACCGCCGGCCACCAGCCAGCGGGCTGTCTCGCCGCCGATCCCGCCGAGTCCGCCGGTCACCACGTAGGTGGCGTCCGGACGGATCGCCGGCCCCTCCTGTGGCCGGCCACCCGGTCGGCTGGTGCGGGACATGTCGAGCACGACCTTGCCCGTGTGGCGGGAGCGCGCCATCAGCCGGAAGGCGGCGACCGGTTCGTACGCCGGGAACTCGTGGTACGGCAGCGGCCGCAGCACGCCCTGGCCGGCCAGGGAGAGCACCTCCCGCAGCACGCGCCCGGCCTCCTCGGGGCGGTTCTCGATCATGTCGATCACATCGACGGCCGAGAACGACTGGTTGCGGGCCAGCGCCGCCATGCCGATCGGCCGGTTCTCGGCGATGTCCCGCTTGGTCAGCTCGACGTAGTGGCCGTAGGGGGCGAGGAGTTCGAGGTTGGTGTCCACGGCCTCGCCGGTGAGGGTGTTGAGCACCACGTCCACTTCCCCGACGGCCTCGGCGAACTCCCGGCCGAAGTCCAGGGAGCGCGAGTCGGCGACGTGGCGTACGCCCAGCGCCCGCAGCAGGGTCCGTTTCTCCTCGCTGCCCGCGGTGGCCAGCACCCGCGCTCCGCGCCACTGTGCGATCTGGAGCGCCGCCATGCCGACTCCGCCGGTTCCGGAGTGCACGAGCACACGGTCGCCCTCGGTGATCCGGGCCAGTCCGACCAGCGCGTGATGGGCGGTGAGGAACGCGGCCGGCACCGTCGCGGCCTCGGCGGTGGTCATCCGCTTCGGCACGGGCGCCGCCAGGCAGGACCGGGTGACCACATGGTCGGCCAGCGTGGGATGCGCGAGGGCCACCACCTGGTCGTGCACGGCGAGTTCGTGCACTCCGGGGCCGACCGCGCTGACGGTGCCCGCGCACTCCCAGCCGAGCATCGGGCTGCCGGTGCCCTGCCCCGGGTAGGCGCCCATGGCGCTGAGCACGTCACGGTAGTTGAGCGCGGCATGCGCCACCCGGATCTCGATCTCACCGGGCCCCGGCGCCCGCCGTCCGGTCTCCCGCAGCTCCAGGTCGTCCAGGCTTCCGGGGGCGTCCATGCCCAGCAGCCGGGTGCACTCCTGGGCGGGCGCCTGCTGCGGGGTGCGGGGGCGGCGGGGTACCAGCCGGGCGGCGCTGCGGCGGCCGCTGCGCAGCGCGATCTGGTCCTCGGCGGTGTCGCCGCTCAGCAGTTCGGCGACGAGGGTGCGGGCCGCGTCTCCCGGGTCCTCGGCCGGATCCAGGTCGAGCAGGGTGGTGCACAGCCCCGGCTGTTCCTGCGCCAAGGTGCGGCCCAGACCCCACAGGGGTGCCTGGGAGGGGTTCACGTCGTCCGCGGAGCCGACCTGCTGGGCCCCTCGCGTCACCAGCCACAGCCGGGGCTGTGCCTCGCCGAGTGCACGCACCTGTTCCAGTACCGGGCCGCAGACGTCGGCGCCGCCGGGCGGCGCGGACGCCGTGGTGGGCACCGTGGTGGGCACCGCGGTGAGCGCACGCAGGTCGACGAGCGCCTCGGGGACGGTGCCGGCAGCGGTGAACTCCTCCGCACCGCGGGCGTGGTGGCCCGCCTCCCGCAGCAGCGTGACGACCGCGTCCCGCGGCCCGTCCGGGTCTCCCACCACCAGCCAGTCGGCCGGGGCCGTGCCGGGCACGGCCGGAGCGGGCTGCCAGCGGAGGGTGTACTGCCAGTCGGGGTGCGTCCCTGCGCTTCCGTCCTGCGGCAGGTACCGCAGCCGCAGGTCCCGCAGCTCGGCCAGGTGTGCTCCGCCCGCGTCGAGGACGTCGATGTCACCGGTGAAGGCTTCCCCGGCCACGTCGGAGGTGAGGCGTACGTGTGCCCACATCCGTGTGGTGGCCTTCCGGTGCACCCGCAGTCGTCCGAGGCTGCCCAGGACGAAGGCGTCCTCGGCGCAGTCGGCCTCACCGGGCCAGGCGACCGTGGCGGCGAGGGTCTGCCCGACGGCGTCCAGCAGGGCGGGATGGAAGACGTGCGCGGACAGGTCACGCAGCGGCGGGCACTCGATGGTGGCCACGGCCTCGCCGGCGCCCCGGGCGACCTCGTTGATGCCGCGGAAGACGCCGCGCCACTCGTTGCCGCGCTCGGCGTGCCGCCGGTAGAACTCCTCGCCCGCACGCCGGTCCCCGCAGCGGGCCGCCACCTGCTCCATCGGCTGCGCGGGGTCCGCCGGGCCCGCAGGCAGGAGGAGGCCGGTGACGTGCGGCTGCCAGGGCTCGTCGGACGCCACCCGGCTGGCCACCTCGAAGCGGTGCCCGGCGCCCTGCGGGGTGGTGCTGATGCGCAGTGCCGGAGGTTCGCCGGGCAGCAGGAAGAGGGCGGAGCGGAAGTCCAGGCCTGCGACCTCGGCGCAGCCGCCGAGGAGTTCCCGCCCGGCGGCCAGTGCCAGCTCCACGTAGGCCATGCCGGGCAGGATCACGGTGCCGTGCACCCGGTGGTCGTTGAGGTAGGCGTTGCGTGTCAGGTCCAGCGGTCCCTCCCACACCCCGTCCGCGACGAACCGGCCCAGCAGCGGGTGCGGGGCGGCGGCGGACGGCGCCTGCCCGCCCACCGCGGCGAGGGCGGGGGCGGCGGGCGGCGAGGGTGCGTGCCAGTGGCGTTCGCGCTGCCAGGGGTGGCCCGGCAGGGTGGTCAGGCGGGCCTCCGGGTCGCACACCTCGGCCCAGTCGGCCGTCACGCCCGCCGTGTGGAGCAGGCCGAGCGCATCCAGCAGGCTCTCCCGCTCGCCCTCCTCCCGACGGAGCGAACCGGCCGAGCGGCCTTCCAGACCGAACGCGTCGAGGTTCTCCTGGACGGCGGTGTGCAGGATCGGGTGGGGGCTGATCTCCAGGAAGACCGTGCGGCCCCCGGCGTCGCTCCCCTCCTGGGCTTCGGCGCGGACGCAGGAGGAGAACGCCACCGGACGGCGGAGGTTGTCGGCCCAGTAGGCGGCGTCCATGGCACTGCCGTCGATCACCGCGTCCCGCACGGTGGACCGGATGGGGATCTGCCCGGCGGCGGGGCGGATGTCGGCGAGGGAATCGGTCAGTTCCGTGCGCAGGGCGTCCATCTGCGGGCTGTGCGAGGCGAAGTCGACGTTCACCCGGCGGGCGAAGATCTCCCTCTCGGTCAGGTCGGCCAGCAGCCGGTCCACCGTCTCGGGAGCGCCGGAGACGACGGTGGAGCCGGGGCTGTTGCTCACGGCGACGGAGACGGAGTCCGCGGCGCCGGTGTCCCGCAGCAACTGCTCGCACGCGTCGGCCGGCAGCTCCACCCAGGCCATCGTGCCCTGCCCGGAGAGCCGTTTGGCGAGCTTGCTGCGGCGGCAGATGACGGCACCGGCGTCGGCGGTGCTCAGCGCGCCGGCGACGCAGGCGGCGGCGGTCTCCCCCATGCTGTGCCCGAGGACGGCGTCGGGGTGGATGCCCCAGGAGCGCCACTGTGCCGCGAGGGCGACCTCCATCGCCCACAGGGTGGGCTGGATGATGTCGAGCGTGCCGAACCGCTCCTCGTCGCCCGCGCGCAGCAGTTCCAGGACCGACCAGCCGGCTTCGCGCTGGATCACCGCGTCGCACTCGGTCAGGGCGCCTCGGAACGCCGCGGAGGTCTCCAGGAGTTCGCGTCCCATGCCGAGCCACTGCGAGCCCTGGCCGGGGAACACGAAGACGACGCGGGGCCGTGCAGCCGTCGAAGCGGTGTCGCAGTGGGCTCCCCGCGGCAGTGCGCGGTCGGAGCCTTCGCAGTAGCCGCTCAGCGCGGCGGCGGCCTCCTCGGTGGTCCGCGCGACGACGGCCAGGCGTATCTCCTCGTGCTCGCGCCGTACCGCCTGGGAGTACGCCAGGTCCCGCAGCGCGGGTGCCTGTGCCGACCGCAGCAGTCCGGCGGTGCGGGCGGCGAGGTCGCGCACGGCTTCCTCGCTCTGCCCGGAGACGGTCAGCAACTGGGGGCGGCCGGTGTCCTGCGCGGGCTCCGGAGCCGGAGCGGCCTCCACGACAAGGTGCGCGTTGGTGCCGGAGATGCCGAAGTTGGATATCCCCGCCAGCGCGGGTCGGCCGTCCTCGGGCAGCTCGGTGACCTGGGTGGGCAGGTCGAAGGGGAGCCGCTCCCACGGAATGGCGCTGGAGGGGGTGCGCAGGTGCAGCACGGGCGGCACCGTGCCGTGCTGCAGGCTGAGCACCGTCTTGAGGAGCGAGGCGATGCCCGACGCGGCCTCGGTGTGCCCGATGTTGGTCTTGACGGAACCGACCAGCAACCGCCGGTCCCGCCCCGGGCCGAGCACCTCTCCCAGCGCCTCCAGCTCCACCGGATCTCCGGCCCGGGTGCCGGTGCCGTGCGCCTCGACGTAGTCGACGCGGGCGGGGTCGACACCGGCGTCTGCGTACGCGGCCTGGAGGACCTGCCGCTGCCCCTCGACTGCGGGGGTGGTCAGATAGCCGCTGGAGCGGCCGTCGTTGGTGACGGCGGAGCCGCGCAGCACGGCCCGGACACGGTCGCCGTCGGCCCTGGCCCGGCTGAGCGGTTTGAGTACCACCAGCCCGGCACCGTCGCTGCGTACGAAGCCGTCGGCGCGCTCGTCGCCGAACTTGCAGCGGCCGTCGGCCGCGAGCATGTCGGCGCTGCGGTAGGTCAGCGTCTCGTGCGGCAGCAGGACGAGGTTCACCCCGCCGACCAGCGCGAGACCGCACTCGCCCGAGCGCAGCGCGCGCAGTGCCTGATGCACCGCCACCAGCGCGCTGGAGCATGCGGTGTCCACGGTGAAGCTGGGCCCGCGCAGGTCGTAGGTGTAGGAGAGCCGGCCAGAGGTGGCGGCGCGGGAGGCCGCCCCGGTGGTGGAGTACAGGCTCAGGTCGTGCGGGTCGCGGCACTGCAGGTGCCAGTAGTCCCCGCCGAGCTGTCCGACGTAGACACCGGTATCGCTCCCGGCGAGCGACGAGGCGGGGAGCCCGGCGTCGACCAGGGCGTCCTGGGCGACCTCCAGCATCAGCCGCTGCTGCGGGTCCATCCGGGCCGCTTCCTTGGGCGAGATGCCGAAGAACGCGGCGTCGAACCGGTCGATGTCCTCCAGGAAGCCGCCGAGCCGCCCGGCCTGACTCTCACCGGTGAGGGCCTCGGTGATCTCCGCACGCTCGGGAGGCACGGGAGCGATGGCGTCCCCGCCGGAGGCCAGGAGTTCCCAGAAGGTCGCGAGGTCGGGCGCGCCCGGGAATCTGCCGGCCATTCCGATGACGGCGATCGGCTCGTGATCCGGGGCGTGCGCTGGGCCGGTACCGGCCGGCGATTCTTCGGAGAGCAACACCGATTCCCTTTCGTACGGGGCCGCGCGACGTGCAGGTCTGCACAGCGACAAGGATTTCCCCGGCGCCTCCGGCTTGCCGGGGCCCGAGACACGCTGGTGCCGTCGCGCGAGTGGCAGAACGCGACGGAAGTGGAATCAGCAGGCGTGCGAGACGCGGGTGGGCAGGAGTTACGGGAGAGAAGGCACGTATATCAGCGGGCGAGGCGGGCGCGTGCGCGCATCCCGCGCTGAATACCGCTTTCCACCATGCCCGTCAGCAGGTGACGAGCGGAGTTGAGGAAGAAGTGGTCGCCGGGCAGTTGCCGCGAGCGGAACACCCCGGTGGTGGTCTCCCGCCAGGCGGCCAGCTCCGGTTCGGAGACGGTGGGGTCGCTGACGCCGCCGAAGGCGGTCACGGGGCAGTCGAGCGGCGGCAACCCGGCCCAGGTGTAGGTGTCGCTGATGGTGAAGTCGGCGCGCAGCGCGGGCAGCGCGTAGCGCAGGAACTCCGGCTCGGCCGCCAGTTCGGCCGGCATGCCGCCCAGCTCGGTGACGCCGTCCACGAACGCGTCGTCGGGCAGCCCGTAGAGCGCGGGCACCCGGTCCGGAAGCTGCGGTGCGCGGTGCCCGGCGACGAACAGGTGGTCCGGGCCGGTCAGGCCCGCGTCCCGCAGCCAGTGCGCGGCGTGGTACGCGACCAGCGCCCCGAGGCTGTGCCCGAAGAGCGCGTAGGGAACGTCGAGGTGCGGACGCAGGGCGGTGGCGGCGCCGTCGACCAGGCTTTTCAGGTCTGCGCACGGCTCCTCGTCCACGCGGTGTTCACGCCCGGGCGGCACGAGCGGAATCACCTCGACCCACGGCGGGAACGACTCGGACCAGTCCCGGTAGACCGCGGCTCCGCCTCCCGCATAAGGAAAACAGAAAAGCCGGAACCTGACGTTCACCGGGCGTATTTCTCGCGGAAACCACGAGTCGACCATGCATTCCCCCCGTGCCGTGGAGCACCTGCCGCCATTGCCAGCCACCTTCCTACCATGCACGCATCCGCCATGGCGGCTCTGTTGTGATTTGTCTCGAACAACTCCCAAAGAATTCCTGATGATTAACGCTGTGTAACACAGAGTTCCTGGTCGACGGGGATGAGGAATCCACCCTTCCATGAGGAAGCATTGCTTCCGACCACTTCCCCTCGACAGAGGGCATGAATTCGAGCCATACGAGCGGGCGGACACGCCACCCGTCCACGACGGGATCGGCGGGAGGCAGCGGGCGCACCATCACGGAGAAGGACGGCAGCCACCTGGACACCGGCATCTTCGGCACCCGCTACCTGGTCGACGCCCTGGCCGCCGTCGACCGCACCGACCTGGCCATGACGCTGCTCCACCGCCGCGACTACCCGGGCTTCGGCTTCCAGATCGCCCACGGTGCCACCACGAGCTGGGAGCAGTGGCTCTACCGCGCCTCCATGGACACGCACGACCACGCGATGTTCGCCGGCGTCAACACCTCGCTGTACACCGTGCTCGCGGGCATCCGGCCCGCACAGCCGGGCTACCGCCGAATCGACGTCGCACCGGCCGTCCCCCGCTCCCTGGACCACGTCTCCGCCGCGCTGGAGACGGTGCGCGGCCGCGTCGCCAGCCGGTGGAGGCGCAGCGGCGGCACGCTGCGGCTGTCCGTCACGATCCCGGCCAACACCACGGCCACCGTCGGCGTTCCGGTGACGGCGCGGCACCACCGGGTTCAGGCTCCCGACGGGGCCCGGCAGACCGAGGCCACCGAGCGCACCGCCGGCTACCGGGTCGGCTCCGGCACCTGGACCTTCACCGTGTCGTGAAGCCGCGGGCCCTGCCGACTCCGCCGGGCGGTCCCTCGTCGGCGCATCGGGGACGCCGGTTCATGGTGAGCGCGGCGGCGTGCGCCGGTGTGCGCGGATGCGGCAGCGGACGTCCCACCTGCTCGCATACAGTGCGTAGGTCAGTTCCGTCACCGGATGGCCCGAGAAGGAATCACGGATCATGTCGACCGAGACAATCGAGACGTTCGAGTTCCAGGTGGAAGCCCGTCGGCTCCTCCAGATGATGGTGCACTCCATCTACTCGAACAAGGACGTGTTCTTGCGGGAACTCGTCTCCAACGCCTCCGACGCGCTCGACAAGCTGCGTCTGGAGGCGCTCCGCGACGACTCCCTCGACGCGGACATCTCCGACCTGCACATCGACATCGAGGCCGACAAGGAGGCCCGTACGCTCACCGTGCGGGACAACGGCATCGGCATGTCACGCGACGAGGTCGTCGAGCTGATCGGAACGATCGCGCACTCGGGGACCGCTCAATTCCTGGAAAAGCTCTCGGAGGCGCAGCAGGCCAAGGGCGGCGGCGAGGACGGCGGCTCCCCCGCGGCGGAGGAGCTGATCGGGCAGTTCGGCATCGGCTTCTACTCCGGCTTCATGGTCGCCGACGAGGTGACGTTGCTGACCCGCCGTGCCGGCGAGGAACAGGGCACCCGCTGGAAGTCCACCGGCGAAGGCACCTACACGATCGAGGACGTCACGGACGCCCCGCAGGGCACCTCGGTCGCTCTGCACCTCAAGCCGGTGGACACCGAGGACAGGCTCTACGACTACACCTCGCCGTGGAAGATCAAGGAGATCGTCAAGCGGTACTCGGACTTCATCACCTGGCCCATCAGGATGGCCGCCGAGCCCGTCGGGACGCCCGGCGGCGGGAGTGCGGACGAGGAGGGGCCGGACGGCGAGAGCGAGGCCGGTGAGGGGGCCGCTCAGGAGCCCGAGACGCTGAACTCGATGAAGGCCCTGTGGGCCCGCCCACGCAGCGAGGTCTCCGACGACGAGTACCACGAGCTGTACAAGCACATCAGCCACGACTGGAACGACCCCCTGGAGACGATCCGGCTGGCGGCGGAGGGCACCTTCGAGTACCAGGCGCTGCTGTTCATCCCCTCCCAGGCGCCGCACGACCTCTTCCAGCAGGGGGCGAAGCGGGGCGTCCACCTGTACGTGAAGCGCGTCTTCATCATGGACGACTGCGAGGCGCTGCTGCCGCCCTACCTGCGGTTCGTCAAAGGTGTCGTCGATGCGCAGGACCTCTCGCTCAACGTGTCGCGGGAGATCCTGCAGCAGGACCGGCAGATCCAGCTCATGCACCGCCGGCTGGCGAAGAAGGTGCTCTCCACGGTCAAGGAGATGCGCACCAAGGACCCGGACCGGTACGCCACGTTCTGGCGGGAGTTCGGCAGCGTCCTCAAGGAGGGGCTGCTGAGCGACTTCGAGAACCGCGAAACCCTCCTGGAGGTCGCCTCCTTCGCCTCCACGCACGACAAGGACGAGCCCACCACGCTGGCGCAGTACGTGGAGCGGATGAAGGAGGGCCAGGAGCACATCTACTACGTCACCGGCGAATCGCGCTCGGCCGTCGAGAACTCGCCCCACATGGAGGCGTTCCGGGCCCAGGGCATCGAGGTGCTGCTGCTGACCGACCCGGTCGACGAGGTGTGGGTCGAGGCCGTCCCCGACTTCGAGGGCAAGCAGCTCCGCTCCGTCTCCAAGGGTGAGGTCGATCTCGGCACCGAGGAGGAGAAGCGGGAGAGGGAGACCGAGCGTGAGCAACAGCAGCAGGAGTTCGCGGACCTGCTGTCCTGGATGACCGAGCGGCTGAGCGAGGACCTCAAGGAGGTGCGCCTCTCCTCGCGGCTCACCGACTCCCCGGCCTGCGTCGTCTCGGACACGCACGATGTGACGCCGGCGCTGGAGCGGATGTACCGGGCCATGGGACAGGAGGTGCCGCACAGCAAGCGGATCCTGGAGCTCAACCCCGGGCACCCGTTGGTCAAGGGCCTCAACCGTGCCTACGGCGAGCAGACGGACCGCACCGAGCTGGGCGGGACGGCCGATCTGCTGCACGGCATGGCGCTGCTGGCCGAGGGCGGTGAGCTGGCGGACCCGGCGGGCTTCGTCAAGGTGCTCGCCGACCGCCTGGAGCGCACCTTGTGAGCACCGGGGCGGCCGTGCCTCCGCCGGAGGGCGGGGGCACGGCCGCCCCGCGGTGGGCTCCGCCACTCATGCACCGCGCTCGGACCCGGCCAACGCGGTGTCCACGGCCGCCTGTGCGTGCAGCCGGGCGGTGGGGAAGACCGGCACGGGGCTGTCCGCCGGACCGATCAGCAACTCGATCTCGGTGCAGCCCAGGACGACACCTTCCGCCCCCGCCGCGACGAGGTCCTCGATGATCCGCTGGTAGGCCCTGCGCGAGTCCTCCTCCACCCGCCCGAGGCAGAGCTCCTCGTAGATCACCCGATGCACGAGCGCGCGGTCCGCGGGGGCGGGCACGTACACCTCCGGTCCGCCGGCCTCCAACCGCCCGCGGTAGAAGTCCTGCTCCATCGTGAACGCGGTGCCCAGCAGTCCGACCCGGCGCACACCCGCTGCCCGTACGGCAGCGGCCGTGGCGTCGGCCAGGTGCACAAAGGGAATCGACACGGCGGCCGCGACCTGGTCGGCCACCTTGTGCATGGTGTTGGTGCAGAGCAGCACCATGTCGGCGCCGGCGCGCTCCACGGCCCTGGCGGCCGCGGCCAGGAGCTCGCCCGCCTCCGGCCAGCGATCCTCGACCTGTAGCCGCTCGATGCGGGCGAAGTCCACCGAGTACAGCACGCAGGAGGCCGAGTGCAGCCCGCCGAGCCGCTGCCGCGTGAACTCGTTGAGCAGCCGGTAGTACTCTGCGGTCGACTCCCAACTCATCCCGCCGATCAGCCCGATCGTTCTCATTGCCGCCTCCTCGCGCGCTGCCGGGGGCTCATGCTGCAAGAGAGCCCGGATCAAAGCAATTCAAGATTTTGTGCGGCACTCCAGAAGGGTCGCTTATGCCCCGGGCTCGTCCGGGTCGGCGTCCGGTGGGCCGACCGCTCATCAGCATGTGCAGCGGCGAACGCTGGAGCCGCCGCATCAGAGGACTCGCAGTCCGGACGCGAGCCGTACGCCACCGCTGAACACCCGTGTGGCCTCCCCGTCAGGAGCGCGTCCCGGACGGGGAGGCCACACGGTCGGCCGGGTGGGTCCGGCCGGAGACCGGTCATTCCGCTTCGGCCGCGACCGGCTTCGGGATGAGGAAGGAGGTGGCGAACGCGAAGGCGAGCAGCACCACACCGGCGGTCATACCGGCCGCGTACCCGGTGGGCGAGGAGGCGTCATCCGGCAGGGCTGCAGTCTGCACGGCGTAGACCACCGCGAAGCTGAGCCCCGAACCGAGGTTGAAGGCGCCTGCGTTGAGCCCCGGCAGGAAGCCCGGGTTCTCGCGGGGCGAGTGCACGATGCCCAGTCCGTTGAGCACGATGTTGGCCACGCCCGCGTACGCCGCACCGACCAGGATCGAGGCCGCCAGCAGCAGCCAGCGCGAGTGCGCGTCCAGAGTGAGCAGCATCAGCACGACCGTGGCCGCCGCACCGACCAGTCCGGCGCGCAGGATCCGGCCGTAGCCGTGGGTGGCGGCCAGCCGGCCGGCGAGGGGCCCCATGGCGAGGCCCGCCAGCGCGTACGGGGTGAGCGTCCACCAGGCGGACTGCTCGGCCGACATGCCCAGTCCGGCTTCGGCGTCCTGGGCGAACGACGGCAGCAGGCCGTTCATGACGGCGAAGACACCGGTCATGGTGAGCACCGTGGTCAGCAGCGTGGCCCAGGTGGCCCGTCGCCGCAGGTGGTGGGTGGCCACCAGCGGGTGCGCGCCGCGGTCCTGGACGCGCCAGAACAGTGCGAAGGCCGCCGCCGAGACCACGACGAGCCCGACGGCGAGCGGCCAGTTCGCCGCCCCCAGCTTGCCCGCCTCGTTCAGTGCGATGAGCATCGCGCCCACGGAGACGACGAGCAGCAGGACTCCGGGCCAGTCCATCCGCGTGCCGGAGGCGGCGCACGACTCGGGCGCCAGCGTCGCCACGAGGACGGCGCCGAGGGCGGCGACCAGGGTCATCGCCCAGAAGACGGCGGAGAAGCCGTGGTGGTCGGCCAGGTAGCCGCCGGCCAGCGAGTCGACGCCGGCGATGCCGCCGTTGACCGCGGTGATGACCCCGAGCAGGGTGCCGTACCTCTTCGGCTCGCCGACCTCGACCCGCAGCATGATCAGACACAGCGGGACAGTCGGCCCGGACACGCCCTGGACGACGCGGCCTGCGAAGAGCATCGGGACGCTGTTGGCCAGCGCGGCGACGACGCAGCCGACGGCCATCAGCGCGAGCATCCCGACGAGCACCTTGCGGCGGCCGACGAGGTCGCCGAGGCGCGGAAGGAAGAGGGAGAAGAGGGCGGCCGAGGTGAAGAACGCCGTCTGCGTCATCCCGATCTCGGCCGAACTGGCGTGCAGCGTGTGCTCGATGCTGTTGAGCGCGGGGCTGAGCATGCTCGCGTTCAGCTGGAAGGCGAAGCAGGCCACGAGCAGCGCCGCCATCAGCACACCGACGCGTACGGGTCTGCCGTCGCGCAGGTGGCCTTCCGGGGCGGCCGTGACAGAGGTGGTGCCGGTCATGTGCGTCACGCCCGCTCGTGGCGCGCGCCGGCCGGAGCGTCGGTGGACTCCGGCGCGGTGCCCGCCTGCGGGGCGGTGTCCACGGAGGTGGCCTCGGCGGCGGCGCCGACGGTGCCCGAGGCGTCCTCGGCGGCCGAGCGTGCCGCGTCGGCACCGCCCCCTTCGCCGATCCGCTCCAGCGCATCGATCACCAGGTCCCAGAACCGGGCGTGGTCGAGGTCGACGGCGACCTGGGTGCGGCAGCCGTCCGGCGCCGGTGCCCGGAAGTCGGCGACCGTCATGCCCAGCGTCAGCCCGCCGCGCAGCTCGATGTCGACGGGCGCCTTGCGCACCGTCATCACGTCCGGGTCGATGACGTAGGCGACGGCACACGGGTCGTGCACCGGCGGGTGGGCGAAGCCCTGCTCCTGAAGGTAGGTGGCGCCGAAGAAGTCCAGCAGTTCGTTGACGAAGGCCGCCGGACGGGTCCCCAGCTTCGCGATCCGCTCGGTGACCTCACCGGTGGCCAGCGCCTGGTGGGTGAGGTCGAGGCCGACCATGGTGACCGGCCAGCTCTCGTTGAAGACGATGTGCGCGGCCTCGGGGTCGATGACGATGTTGAACTCGGCCACCGGGCTCCAGTTGCCCTGGTGGTAGCCGCCACCCATCAGGACGACCTCGCGCACGCGCTCCGCGATCCGTGGCTCCTTGCGCACGGCCAGTGCGATGTTGGTCAGCCCCGCCGTCGGGACGAGGGTGATCTCGCCGGGTTCGTGAGCCATCACCGTGTCGATGATGAGGTCCACCGCGTGCCGCTCGTCCACGTCGAACGCGGGCTCGGGCAGCACCGGGCCGTCCAGGCCGGACTCACCATGAATGTCGGGCGCCGTCTCCACCGTGCGGACGAGTGGCCTGGGGCAGCCCGCCGCGAACGGGACACCGGTGATGCCCGCGATCCGGGCGACGGCGAGCGCGTTGCGCGTCACCTTCTCCAGCGTCTGGTTGCCGACGACTGTGGTGACGGCGACCAGCTCGACGTCCGGGTTGCCGTGCGCGAGCAGCATCGCGATCGCGTCGTCGTGCCCCGGGTCGCAGTCGAGGATGATCTTTCTGGCCACGAAGAGCCCCTTTGCTCAGCCCTTCCGCCGCTTCGCCCCCGGGACCCGAGCGGCGGTGCGACGAGAGGGCGGGAGGCATGTCACGGAGCGAAGGAAGGTGGGAAAACGTTCTCCCACGACTCTGCTCAGCACCCTGGTGGATGTCAATGGACGACTGGATCACATCAGCACACAGCGGTATGGGCCGGGCGCCGACCGGCTGATAACGTTTGCCGACCTCCGGTCGTGCGTGCGGGACAAGCCCCCGCCGCCCGAGGTGGAGATCCCGCCGGCTCCGACGAAGAAGTGGTGGCCGCCATGCGCCCAGGCTCCGACATCACACTGCGCGATGTGGCGCGCGCCTCGGGCTGCTCCGTCTCCACCGTCTCGCGCGTACTGTCCGAGGCCCGGCCCGTCGGGGCCGGGACCGCGCGCCGGGTCCGCGAAGCCGCCGAACGCCTCGGCTACCGGCCCAACCACGTCGCGCGCGCCCTGCGCAGCAGGAGCACCGCCACCGTCGGGCTGGTCCTCCCCCAGATCACGAACCCCTTCTACCCCGCACTGGTGCGCGAGCTGACGCACGTGCTGGACGAGCGCGGCCTGGCCGTGCTCCTCGCCGACTGCGACGACGATCCGGACAAGGAAGCCGCCCGGATCGAAGCCCTGCTGGCCCGGCAGGTCGACGCACTGCTCGTCGTGCCCGTGGACGAGCACCGCAGCCGGCCCGCCGTCGCGGCGGCCGCCGCACGCGTCCCGCTCGTCCTGCTCGACCGGAGCTGCGGGCCGGGGGTCGCCGACCTCGTGGCGGTCGACAACGCCGCCGGGATGGCGCTGGTCTTCGAGCATCTGGCCGCCCAGGACCGGCACCGCCCCTGCTACATCGGTGCCGTCGGCACCACATCGGCGGCCACGGAGCGCCGCGCCGCCTTCGAGGCGGGAGTCTCGTCCCTGGCCCCCGACGATCCGCCCCTGCTCGCCCTGGGTGAGTTCTCCGCCGCCTGGGGCAGGGAAGCCGTCGACCGGCTGTGGGACGAACACCGCCGCGGCGCCGCCCCCGCGCCGGATGCCGTGGTGTGCGGCAACGACCTGATCGCGCTCGGCGCGCTGCAACGGCTGCGGCAACGCGGCGCCGAGGTGCCGCGCCAGGTCGTCGTCACCGGCTTCGACGACATTCCGCCCGCCGATCTCGCCGACCCCGCCGTGACCACCGTGCGGCAGCCGGTGCGGGACATCGCTGTCGAGGCGGTGCGCCTGCTGGAGGCGCGGCTCGCCGACCGGCACGGTACCGGCGGCGCCGAGGCCGAAGCCACCGGTTCGGCACCCGGCGGCGGCGCTCCGGCACCGGACACCGGCCGTTCGGCACCCGATGCCGTCGGCTCCGCCGCTGACGGCCACGCCCGCGCCGCCCGCAGCGGGTCACCCGGCGGGGGCGCGGCCCGGCACGCCGTGCGGCTCGCGCCGCAGCTCGTCGTCCGGGCGTCGACGGTGCCGGTGCCCGGCGCTCACCCGTCCTTGACGGACGGTGACGCCCGGGACGCCCGTGGCGGCCCCGGCACCCCCGAGTCCCCGTCCGTTCCTCTCCCCCAGAAGGCAACACCGTGATCGCAGTCGTCGGAAGTCTCAACCTCGACCTCGTCACCTCCGTCCCGCACCACCCGGTGCCCGGCGAGACGGTGCTCGGCGAGGACCTCGTCCAGCACCCCGGTGGCAAGGGCGCCAACCAGGCTGTGGCCGCGGCGCGACTCGGTGGGGACGTCTCGTTCGTCGGCCGGGTCGGTGACGACGACGCCGCGGAGGTGATGCTGGGAGCCGCCAAGGAGCAGGGTGTGGACGTGGGTCACATCCAGCGGACCCCGGGCGTCCCGACCGGCCGTGCCCTCATCGCCGTCAGCCCGGAGGGTGAGAACACCATCATCGTCAGCCCGGGGGCCAACTCCCGCCTTGCCGCGGCCGACTGCGCGGCAGCGGCGGACATGCTCGGGCGGGCGGCGGTCACCGTGCTCCAGCAGGAGGTACCGCAGGAGGCCAACAACGAGGCCGCGCGGCTGTCCGGCGGTACGGTGCTGTACAACCCCGCGCCCGCCGTGGCTGGCGTCGAGCCGCCCTCCGGGGTCGACCTGCTCGTACCCAACCGGACCGAACTCGCCGCACTCGCGGGGCTGTCCGGCACGCCGGGAACGCTCGACGAGGTCGCGGCGGCGGCCCGGCGCCTGCGCGCGGCGGCCGCCGTCATCGTCACTCTCGGCGGGGACGGTCTTCTCCTGTGCGAGGGGAACGCGCATCTGCACATCCCCGCCTTCCCCGTGACCACCGTCGACACCACCGCTGCGGGCGACTCGTTCTGCGGCGCCTTGGCCGTGGGTCTGGCCGAGGGGCGCTCCCTGGAGCAGGCGGCCCGGTGGGCGGCCGCCGCCGCGGCCGTCAGCACCACCCGGGCCGGCGCTCAGCCGTCGCTGGCCCGGCGCGCTGAGGCCGACTCCCTGTTCACCCACGGCGCCCTCATCTGAGCTGAGCCCTCTCCCGGATTCGGCCGTCCGTACGGGCGGGCGGCCGGAGCGGACGGAGGCGTCCGCCATTACACAGGCAACCTGTACAGTCATGCCTGTGGACGTTGGCGCGGCAGCATGAGCGGGAACCAGGACGTGTCGCCCTCGGCGGCGCAGGCCTCGCGCGAGATCCGTGCGGTCATCAGCCGCCTGCGGCGCCGCATCCTCGCCGCCTCCCGGACCGAGGACCTCACTCCGACACAGGCGACCGTCCTGGCCCGGCTGTCCGGCAAGCGGAACGTGACGGCGAGCGAGCTCGCCGCCGCCGAAGGCGTACGTCACCAGTCGATGACAGCGACGGTCTCCTCGCTCGCCGCGCTGGGGCTGGTGGAGCGCGCTCCCGACCCGGACGACGGGCGGCGGCTGCTGATCACGCTGACCGGGGAGGGGCGCCGTCGGGTGGCGGAAGGGCGGACGGCCCGGAACGAATGGCTCGCCGGCCGGTTGCAGGACAACTGCACGGAGGAAGAACGCCGGACGGTGATCGCCGCCATGGCCGTACTGCAGCGGCTGACCGATGAGTGACGCCACGACGAGGGCCGGGAAAGAGGCGGACGAACCCGGTTTCGACCGGCGGCTGCTGCCCCCGATGCTGCTGGGCTCGGTCCTGAACCCGATCAACTCGACGATCATCTCCGTCGCGCTGGTACCCATCGGTGCGGCCCTGGGTGCGCCGTCCTCCCAGACCGCCTGGCTGGTCTCCGCCCTCTACCTGGCCACCTCGCTCGGACAGCCGGTCGTGGGCCGGCTCATCGACCTCTTCGGGCCGCGCAGACTCTTCCTCCTCAGCACCGGTCTCGTCGGTGTCGCGGGCGTCGTGGGCGCGCTGGCCCCGCAGCTGGGGGTGCTGATCGGGGCCCGGGTCCTGCTCGGGTTCGGCACCTGCGCCGGCTACCCGGCCGCGATGGCACTGCTGCGCAGTGAGGCCCGGCGCACCGGACGGGACAGTCCCGGCGGAGTGCTCACCGCGCTGGCTGTCGCCAACCAGACCATCGCCGTCGTCGGACCGCTGCTCGGCGGTCTGCTGATCGCGGTGGGCGGCTGGCGCGCCACCTTCGCGCTGAACGTGCCGCTGGCCGTGGCGGCCGTGCTGCTGGGGCTGCTGCGGCTGCCCAGGTCCGCCGGGACGGGCGGGACAGGCGGGGCCCCGCGCCGTGGGAGCCTGACGACCCAGCTCGACCTGCCCGGCATGGGGCTGTTCGCCGTGATGCTCACCTCGCTGCTGCTCTTCTTGATGAACCTGCACCTGCGCGACTGGTACCTGCTGGTGATCACCGTCGCCGCGGGGGCCGGGTTCGCGGTGCGCGAGCTGCGGGCCGCCGTCCCGTTCATCGACCTGCGGGTGCTCGGCGGCAACACGCCGCTCGTGGCCACCTACGGGCGCGCGCTCGTCGCCTACGTCGTCGCCTACGCGTTCCTCTACGGCTTCAGCCAGTGGACGGAAGAGGGCTACGGGCTGTCGCCCTTCCACGCCGGGCTGGCCCAGATCCCGATGTTCCTGCTGGCGATCGGCGCCTCGATCGTCTCCGGGCGACGCAGGGGCGTACGCGGGAAGCTGCTGATCGGGGCGGTGGGGCAGATCGTCGCCTGCCTGGTGATGCTGACACTCACCGGGCAGAGCCCCCTGTGGATGCTGCTCCTCGTCGCCCTGATCTTCGGCATCCCGCAGGGACTGAACAACCTGGCCCTGCAGAACTCCGTGTACTTCCAGGCCGATCCCGAGCGCACCGCGTCCTCCGCCGGGCTGCTGCGCACCTTCGCCTACATCGGCTCGATGATCGCGTCCTCCGCGACTGCCGGGTCGTTCGGGCAACGCGCCGACACCGGCGGCATGCACCGGCTCGCCTGGGTGATGCTCGCCTCCGGTGTGCTCTACCTCCTGCTGACCGTCCTCGACCGCACGCTCGGCCGCGTGGCGGCTGCCGACGACACCCAAACTGCGGAGTAGTTCTTCCGGCCCGGACCCACCGGAGTGCCGGCGCGCGGCCCTTGACGGCCCACGACTCCCCGGCCGCATCGGCGGGTTCGGCACCTCGGACCGGGCGAGCCGGTGCCTCTCCACGCCCCATGGGCGGCCCTGATCCGGGCAGCGGGGCACCGGTGGCCGGGAGTCCACTGCCGGGGGCGCGGCAACCGACCCGTCCGGTAGCCGTCGCCCTGGGCAACTGCGACTGGCCAGGCAGGTGGGTTCAGGCGGCCTTGCGTCGGCGGGAGCGGTGAGCGGCCGCCAGCTCGGCGTACCGGCGGCCGCTGGTCTTGATGGTGCGCTTCTGCGTCGGGTAGTCGACGTGGACCAGACCGAACCGCTGCGCGTACCCGTAGGCCCACTCGAAGTTGTCCAGCAGCGACCAGGCGAAGTAACCGGCCAGCGGCACGCCTTCCCGCACGGCGCGCCCGCAGGCGGCCAGATGCTCCTCCAGGTAACGGGTGCGCTCGGGATCGTGCACCTGCCCGTCGGGGCCGACCGTGTCGGGGTAGGCGGCGCCGTTCTCGGTGACGTAGACGCAGCGGGCGCCGTAGTCCTCCGCCATGCGCCGCAGCGTCCGGGTGAGGCCGTCGGGGTGGACCTCCCAGCCCATGCCGGTCGTGCGCGCGCCCTCCGGCAGGGCGGCGGCCCGGGCCCGGGGGAAGGGCCCTGCGGGGTCGTCGCGCAAAACGTTCCGGAAGTAGTAGTTCAGGCCCAGCCAGTCCAGCGGCGCCGCGATGGTCTCCAGGTCTCCGGCACGGGCGGGCGGCTCGGTGCCGTACAGCTCGACCATGTCCTGCGGGTAGCCGCGCCCGTGCACCGGGTCCAGCCACCAGCGGTTGACGTGCCCGTCGGCGCGGCGGGCCGCTGCCACGTCGGCCGGGTCGTCGGTGGCGGGTTCGCAGTGGGTGAGGTTGTTGACCAGACCGACGCGCGCGCCCGGCGCGTGGGCACGCAGCGCCTCGACCGCGTAGCCGTGGCCCAGGTGCAGGTGGAAGGACGCGCGCACGGCCTCCGCCATATCGGTGGTCCCGGGGGCCATCCGCCCCTCGTAGTGCCCGATCCAGGCAGAGCACAGCGGCTCGTTGAGGGTGGCCCAGTGCCGGATACGGTCACCGAGCCGGGCGGCGGCGACGGCCGCGTACTCCCCGAACCGCTGGGCGGTCTGCCGCGCGGGCCAGCCGCCCTGGTCCTGGAGCGTCTGGGGCAGGTCCCAGTGGTAGAGGGTGGCGAAGGGGGTGATGCCCGCTTCCAGCAAGGCGTCGGTGAGCCGGTCGTAGAAGTCCAGCCCGCGCTCGTTGACGCGCCCGCCGCCGTCCGGCAGCACCCGGGGCCAGGCAAGGGAGAAGCGGTACGCATCCAGGCCGAGTTCCCGCATCAGGCCGAGATCCTCGCGCCACCGGTGGTAGTGGTCGCAGGCCACGTCCCCCGTGTCGCCTCCGTCCACCTTGCCGGGCGTGTGGCTGAAGGTGTCCCAGATGGAGGGCGAGCGGCCGTCCTCCGTAGCCGCCCCCTCGATCTGGTAGGCGGCTGTCGCCGCGCCCCACAGGAAGTCGTCGGGAAGCTCCGCCGTCGCGTCGTGCGGCAGGTCGGACGTGGCGGCAGGGGTGGGACCGCCGGAGCCGGCGGGCGGTGCGGCGGGATGGGTGTCGGACACGTGGATCCTCTCGGTGGGGAGGGGTGCGGGAGAGCGGGGCACGGCGAGAGAGACCTGCCGGGCGGCGCGGACGAACTTCTGCGGCGCGGGGGAAGCCCCCCGGGGGGGTGCCAGGACCCTCCGGGGCGCTGCCCGGGCCGGGGCTACTTGACGGAGCCGGCGGTCAGGCCGGCGACCAGGTAGCGCTGAAGGAGGAGGAAACCGGCGACGAGGGGCACGCTCACCACCAGCGAGGCGGCCATGACCTGGTTCCAGTAGACCTCGGTCTGGGTGGAGTAGCCCTGTAGGCCGATGGAGAGAGTCCGGGTGACGTCGTTGGTCATCACGGACGCGAACAGGACCTCGCCCCAGGCCGTCATGAAGGAGTAGACCGCGACGGCGACGATGCCGGGCGTGGCGGCGGGCACCAGCACACGGAAGAGCGCACCGAGTGCGCCGCAGCCGTCGACGAGGGCCGCCTCGTCCAGATCGCGGGGGATGGAGTCGAAGTAGCCGGCGAGCATCCAGATCGACAGCGGCAGGGTGAAGGTCATGTAGGTGAGGATCAGCGCGCCCCGGGAGCCGTACAGGGCGATGCCGGTGGCGTTGCCGATGTTGACGAACAGCAGGAACAGCGGCAGCAGGAAGAGGATGCCGGGGAACATCTGCGTGGACAGCACCGTGACGGTGAAGACCCGCTTCCCGCGGAAGCGGTAGCGGCTGACCGCGTACGCGGCGAAGGTCGCCACGAGCACGGAGCACACCGTCGCTCCCCCGGCGACGATCAGCGAGTTCACGAAGTACCGTCCCAGCGGCACCGTCTCCCAGATGTCCAGGTAGGGCCGTACCGTCAACTCCGTGGGGATCCAGTGGAAGGAGTCCGTCACATCCTGCAGCGGCTTGAGGGAGCTGCTGAGCATCACGTAGAGCGGAGTGGCGGCGAAGACGGCCAGCAGCGTCAGCAGGATCCGCCGGGTCCACAGGAACGAGGCCGGTGCTGCCATGGGGCTGCAGGCCCGGCGGTCGCCACCGGGGCGAGCGGGACGGACGGTACGGACGGGCTGTGCGGTGCCGGGCATCCGGACTCCCTCAGACATGGGCCCTCCCCTGCCGTCCGCCGCCCCGCCGGGCCGCCCGTGGCGTCCTCTCCCGGGTGGCCAGCAGGTATCCGGCCGTGACGACCAGCAGGAACAGCAGCAGGAGGACGGACATGGCCGAGCCGGCGCCGAAGTCCCAGGTCGCGAAGGACGACTGGTAGATGTGCAGGGACACCAGCTCGGCCGACTCGGGGGCCGACTTGCCGAACAGGACGAAGGGGACGTTGAAGTCGTTGAAGGTCCACAGGAACAGCACGAGGATCAGCACCAGGTTGACCGGCCGCAGTGCAGGCAGCGTGATGTGCCGGATCTGCCGCCACACACCCGCCCCGTCGATGGCGGACGCCTCGTAGAGGTCGCGGGGGATGGTCTGCAACCCGGCCGTCAGCATCAGGAAGGCGAACGGCCAGATCCGCCAGACCGACACCACCAGCAGGGACACGAAGCTGTTGCCGCCCACCAGCCAGAACGGCTTGGAGTCCGTGAGCCCCGTCTGGTCGTGGAGTACGGCGTTGACCAGCCCGTTGTCCCGTTGCAGCAGGAACGACCAGGTGATGACCGCCGCGTACACGGGCAGCGCGTACGGCGTCAGGAACAGCGCCCGCAACACGCCACGGCCGCGGAAGGTGTCCTGCATCAGGATGGCCGCCGTGACCCCGAGCAGCCAGGCGAGTCCCACGGCGAGCGCCGTGAACGCGCAGGTGACGGCGAACGAGCGCAGCAGAGCCTCGCCCACCGGGGCGTGGAAGTCCACCGCGACGCGGAAGTTGTCCAGGCCCGCCCACGGGGCGGCGCCCCAGTTGTGGATGTACTCCTGCGTCAGGTCCCGGAACGCCATCACGATGCCGGTGACCATCGGCGCGAGGTGCACCAGCAGTTCGAGGACGAGTGCGGGCACCAGCAGCAGGTACGGCATCCCGGCCTGCCGCACCTTGTCCCGCAGCAGGGCGCCCCGCCGCGGGCGGGGGGCAGCGGTGCCGGGTCGCCCACCGGGGTGGCCGGCGCACTCCTCCGGCTCGTCGCTCCCTCCGCCGGCCGGCGCGGACGAGGCGGGTGGCGCGGCGGATTCAGGCGCAGCGGGCGGGGGCAGGGCGGAGGCCGCGGCGGGCTTCGAAGAGCGGGTTCCGTGGATCACGGGTCACTTCCGCATCTGCTGCTGTGCCTTGGTGAGCGCGTTGTGCACCGCCTGAGTGGTCACCTTCCGCCCTGCTGCCGCGTCCGCGAAGAGCCGCTTCATTGCGGTGCCGACCAACGTCTCGAACTTCGACTCGTCGGCCACCTGCGGGAGCGGCGCCGCGCTGTCCGCCAGCACGGAGCGCAGCACCTTCTCGTCCTTGTCGCGGGGTGCGACCCGCTGGGCGGACAGCACCGGGGACAGTGAGCCGTAGGTGGTGTTGAGCTTGTGCTGCTCGCCGTCCGAGGTCATGAACTTCACGAACTTCAGGGCGCCGTCGCGGTTGTCGGTGTTCTTGAACACCGCCAGGTTGATGCCAGCGACCATGGAGGTGGTGGCCCGCTCACCGGAGTCGGACGCGCTCTGCACGGGCACCGGGACGACGCCGTATTCGTTCGGTTTCATCCCGTTGCCCAGCAGTTGGGAGCGGGCCGCCTGCCACAGCAGCATCCCCGCCTTGCCCTTGGCGAAGTCCCGCACCGACTGGCGGGCCGCATACTCGGCGTTGCCCTCGGCGGCGATCCGGTCCCCGGCGAGGAAGTCCACGTACTGCTTGACGGCCTTGACGTTGCCGGGCTTGTCGAAGGTGGGGTTGCCGGAGTCGTCGAAGAAGTCGGCGCCGTGCTGTTTGCCGAAGACGAACGCGTGGTGGGCGTTCTCCACCGGGTCGCCGGCCTCCAGGGCGAGACCGTAGTGCCCGTCACCGGAGACCTTCTTCCCCGCCGCGACGAGCTCCTTCCACGTGCGGGGCGGCTGGTCGACGCCCGCCTCGCGGAACATCTTCTTGTTGTAGTAGAGCGCGTACGTCAGCGAGTACAGCGGTACGGCCGCCGGCGGCTTGCCCTTGGCTCCGGTCGCGGCCAGCGCCGAAGGGCTGAACCGGTTCTTGCCGCCGATCTTGGCCATGGTCTTGTCGTCGAACGGAAGCAGCGCGTCGCTCTTCTGGAGGGAGGAGGACCACGTGTTGCCGATGTTGAGGACGTCGGGGCCCTCCCCGGAGGAGGCCGCGGCCAGGATCCGGTCCAGCAGGTTGGACCAGGGTATGACCTCCAGCTTGACCTTGATGCCGGTCTGCTTCTCGAACTTGGCCAGCTCGGGCTGGAGGATCTTCTTGTCGGTCTCCAGGCTGGACCCCTGGTTGGTGGCCCAGTAGGTCAGTTCCTTGGGCTTGTCGTTGCTGCCGTTGCCTCCGGCGGTCGTTCCTCCGCCGCAGCCGGTGGCGAGCGCGGCGGTCAGTGCGGTGCTGAGGGCGGCGGTCGCCACCGTACGAAGTCTGCGCATGGTCGTGCGGCACCTCCAGGAGGCGTGCGGAAGCAGTGAGCGTCGGCCGCCCCGGACGCGTTCACTCCCTGAAGGCGGCTCGCACTTAACTTAGGGCGTGAGTTAAGTAATGGAAGAAGTCAGCGTCAAGACAGCGCGCACGGGTAAATTGGTTCGCGGACCGCCCGCCGGGCCTGGAGCAAGGCGGCAGGACCATCGCGGCGAGCCGCCGGCGCGCCGCCCCGGAGAGGAGCCAGATGACCGGCGGGAACCGGCGGACGGTGCGCGACCTGCGCCGCACCAACCGCGCGACGCTGCTGCGCCGCCTCTACTTCGAAGGGCCGCTCAGCCGCCAGGAGCTCGGCCCGGCGACCGGCCTCAGCTCCGCGTCGGTCTCCAACGTCACCTCCGAACTGCTCGCCGAGGGCCTGCTGGAGGAGGCCGGCTCCGTCGGGTCGGACGGCGGCCGGCCGCGGACCCTCCTGCGCGTGGCGCCACATGCCGGAACGCTCATCGGGGTGGATGTCGGCGAGACCCGCCTGCGTGTCGAGCTCTTCGACCTGACGCTGACCGAACGCGCCCGCGCCGAGTACCCGTTGCCGCGCGGCGGGCACGCCGTGCCGCACATCCTGCGGCTGATCGGCACCGGACTCGCCGCGGTGCGCACGGAAGCGGAACGCGGCGGAGTGCCCGGCGCCGCCGCCCCGTTGGGCATCGGCATCGGCGTGCCCGGCATCGTCGAGCAGGATCCGCACCTCGGTGCCGTCGTGCACGGCCAGAGCGTCGGCTGGGAGGCCGTACCGCTGGAGTCGCTGCTGAGCGGGGAGTCCGCCTTCGCATCCGGGACGCCGCTGTTCGTCTCGAACGGCGCCAAGACGCTCGGGCAGGCGGAGATGTGGTTCGGGGCCGGGCAGGGCGCCAAGGACGCCGTCGTCGCACTGATCGGCTCCGGGGTCGGTGCCTGTGTCGTCACCGGAGGGAGCGCTTACAGCTCCGCGTCCCGTGGAGCGGCGGAATGGGGTCACACCACACTGCACTTGGACGGGCGGCTGTGCCGGTGCGGCGCGCGGGGCTGCCTGGAGGCGTACGTCGGTGCGTCGGCGGTGCTGGAGCGCTGGCAGGAGGCGGGCGGCGCGGCACCGGACGACGAGGAGGAGGCGGCCCTGGAACGGTTGGCCGGGGCGGCGGGCCCGGACGCCGAACGGGTGCTGGGCGAGACGGCGCGCTGTCTCGGCGCGGGCATCGCGGACCTGGTGAACCTCTTCAGCCCCGAACGCGTCGTCCTCGCCGGCTGGGCCGGCCTGCTGCTGGGGCGCAGGCTGCTGCCCGCCGTACGCGCCGCGACCGAGAAGCGGGCTCTTCGTCACCCGGCGGCACGGACCACGGTCGTACTGGGCCGGCTGGGCCCGGACGCGGTCACTGTCGGAGCCGCCACTCTCCCACTGACCCGTTTCCTGGACGCCGGGGGCCGCAGGCCCGGGCCCGTACCCCGCGACGAGACGGCGGTGGTCCGCCCCGGGTGAGCGCGGGCGAGGGCGGAGCGGGGATCGCAGAGGACGGTCGCCGCACAGCTCGCCCGGCGGCCGGCATCGTCACGGCCGCGCGTCGCGGGAGATGCGGAAGACGGCGTTCGGGCGCAGCGGCCCCTCGGGCGCCGCGGGGTCGTCGAAGTCGTCGGCCGGGTTCCGTGTCATACCGATCCGCCGCATCACGGCCTGGGAGCGGAGATTGGCCGCCGTCGTCACCGCGAGGATCTCCGGGAGGCCGAGTGTGTCGAAACCGTAACTCAGGACCGTCAGCGCCGCCTCGGTGGCGTAGCCCCGTCCCCAGGCGTGCCGGGCGAGCCGCCACCCGATCTCCACCCCGGAGAACGGCATGTCCTCCTCCACCTCGTCCAGCCCGGCGAAGCCGACGAACTCCCCTGTGGCCCGGACCTCGACCGCCCACCATCCGTGGCCCCG
This sequence comes from Streptomyces sp. CNT360, assembly GCF_000424785.1. Lineage (NCBI taxonomy): Bacteria > Bacillati > Actinomycetota > Actinomycetes > Kitasatosporales > Streptomycetaceae > Streptomyces > Streptomyces sp. CNT360. The sequence continues at coordinate 314,080 of NZ_AUKO01000002.1, forward strand.
CCGCTCGAACTCGGCACGGAACCGCGCCACACAGGCGTCACTCTCCTCGCGGGTGAGCAGGCCGCCGAGGTGTTCCCGTACGGCGGGGTCGGCATTCATCGCCGCCCAGGGCGCGAGGTCCACGTCACGCCACGGCCGCAGGACGAGGCGATCGGTGTGCAGTGTGGTCATGGCGTCCCAGCCAACGCGAACACCCCCTGCGCGGCAACTCGTTTCCCGCACGCTCCGGGCCCGCGCACCCTCCGTCCCGCTCGCCGAGGGCGCGGTCGCCGCGGTCGGCAGCCGGGGCCGCAGGCGTCAGGACGAGCGGGCCGGCGCCGGCGCACCGGACGGAGCTTCGGCGGCGCCCAGCAGCGGCAGCCACACCTCGTCCACGATCTCGACGAGCGTCTCGTCCGGCACCGCCCGCAGGGTGACCAGCATGTCGTGGCGCACCAGGTCGAAGGGCAGGTTCACCACGCGGGTCGAGCGCGGCGCATCCGGCAGTTCGCCGCGCTCAACCGCCCGGGCGAGGATCACCGCGAAGGGGCTCTTCGGGTGCGGGCCGCCGAGGGTCGCGCGAAGATCGCTGAAGCTGGTGCCGGTGTCCTGGAAGTAGTCCGTCAGTTGGACGCTCAGCATGGTGAGGGTGCGGGCACGGTCGTCGTTGACGTTGCGCAGGAAACCGAGCGCGTCGTCGCGGAGGCCGCCGGTGTCGGGCACCGCGATCGGCTTCCAGAACCTGGCGAGGGTGGCCAGCAGCAGGTCCTCGCGCCGCGCCCAGCGCCGGTAGAGAACGGGACGACTCGTGCCCGCGCGGGCGGCGACCGCCTCGTAGGTGAAGCCGCGGTACCCGTGCTCGACCAGTACGTGCCACGCGGCGTCGAGGATCGCGTTCTCCAGCGCGGCACCCCGGCGGCGGGAGGCCCCGCCGCCGCGTGAGGGGCCGCCGCCGGTACGCCGCTCCCCTGCCGGTACGCCCTTCCCGCTGCGCCTGCCCGGCGCCCCCTCGCCCTTTGGATTCATTTGTGTATCTTACCGCGACCGCTTACGGTGACGCCCTTGGATACAGTCTCGTATCGTATTGAGGAGTCGGCAATGTTCGACGTCATCGTCGTCGGCGGGGGACCCACCGGGCTCTTCCTGGCCTGCGAACTCCGTCTGGCGGGGGCCCGCCCCCTGGTACTGGAACGGCGGCCGGAGCCGGATCCGTCGGACAAGGCGCACGGTCTCGCCGGACAGGTCGTACGCCTGCTCGACCACCGTGGCCTCTACGCACGCTGCGGTGGCCAGGGCGCACCCCGGCCCGCACCCGGTTTCTTCTTCGGCGGGATGCCGCTGCCGCTGCACACGCTCGGCGAGGAGAACCCGATGCATCTCCTGCAGATCAACCAGCGCGACCTCGAACGGGTACTGGACGAGCGTGCGGCCGAACTCGGCGCGGAGATCAGGCGAGGCTGGGACGTCCTGTCCTTCGACCAGACCGACGACCGGGTCGAGGTCGCGGCACGCTGCCCGGACGGCACGGAAACGCGCCTCGCGGCCCGGTACCTCGTCGGGTGCGACGGCGCCCGCAGCCTGGTCCGCAAGCAGTCGGGCATCGCCTTCCCCGGCACCAGCGACGACACCCTCGTCGACCGGTCGGCCCTGATCGGACCGAACGAGCACTTCCGTTTCACACCGCAGGGCCGCGTCGAGATCGACGGCCTCGGCGAGATCCCCACGGCCTTCCACCGCACCGAGCGCGGCGTCTTCACCCTCCTCCCCCACGACCCGGAGCGGCCGCTGATCAACACCACCGAACAGGAAGCGCACCCCGCGGGCGACTCCCCCGGGCCCGGCGCGCCGATGACCATGGCCGAGATGGAGGACAGCGTCGAACGTGTCCTCGGGGTACGCCTGCCGCTGACTCCCCCGCCGGAAGGGTCACCGGTCCTGCTGCGCCGCCTGTGCGGCCGCAACTGGCGGATTGCCGACCGCTACCGGGAGGGCCGCGTCCTCCTCGCCGGTGACGCCGCACACGTGAGCCACGGGCCGACCCTGAACGCGGGGCTCCAGGACGCGGCCAACCTGGCCTGGAAACTCGCGGCCGCGCTCCAGGGGTGGGCTCCGGGCGGGCTGCTGGACAGCTACGAGAGCGAACGCCGCGCGAGCGGCGAACGCGTGCTCACGCACACCCGGGCCGACACCGCCCTGACGGCTCCTGGCGACGGAGTGACCGCACTGCGCCAGATCGTCGGGGAACTCCTCGACCACCCCGGGAATCTGCGCGCGATCGCCGCCCTCACGGCGGGCTCGGACGTCCGCTACCCCACCGGTGAGGAAGACCCGGCCGCGCCCACCGGCTGGTTCGTGCCCCCGATCGATCTGACCACCGAGGACGGAGGTACCCGGCGCCTCGCGGAGCTGCTGCACGATGCCCGGCCCCTGCTCCTCGACCTCACCGGCGGGAGCGCTCTCGCCGGTGTCGTCGAGCCGTGGCGCGACCGGGTACGCCGTGTGGCCGCAACCGCCGCCGACGCCCCCGCGCCCGCGCTGCTCATCCGCCCCGACGGCTATGTGGCCTGGGCCGGCGCGGACCCCGACGGTCTCAAGGCTGCCCTCACCCGCTGGTTCAGCCCGGACTGAGGCCGCGCCGACCATCGGACGGCAGAAGCAAGGGTATACCGCCCGACGGGGCCCCATCTGCGCTCTGCGTGCCGATTCCGGCTGGCTTCTGCGGTTCCCGGCGCTGCCCAGGGGGCATACCCGGGTCGTATGCGTCAGGGGAGACAGCGCAAGGGGGCGGTGATGAGGCGACTCGGCAGTCCGCATCGCGTGACGACAGCGCCGGTCAAGGTGTTCGCGCTCACGGGGGAACTGGCCAGTCCGGCGGCCCTGTCCGTCGCCGATCTGCGCGAGGGATGGCCCGGGCAGCAGGCCGACGTCGTCTTCGACTGCGCCACCAGCGGGTCCCGGCGGCACACCTTCTCCGGGCCTCTTCTGCGGGATGTGCTCACCGAGGCCGGGCCGCTGTTCGACGCCCGCAGCCGCAAGGACCGCTCCCGCTTCCTGGTCGCGATCGAGGGCGGGGACGGGCACCGCGCCGTGCTCTCCTGGGCGGAGATCGACAGCGACTTCGGTGACGCTCCCGTCCTGCTCGCGACCGCCATGGACGGCTCGGGGCTCGACCTGGCCGGAAGCCAGCTCGTGGTGCCCTCGGACCGTTGCGGAGCGCGCTACGTCAGTGCGATCAGCAACGTATGGGTGGGGGCGCCGGCCTCGTTCCCCCACGGGGCCGGCACCGAGCGGTCACCCGCGGGCCGGCCGGGCTGACAGCCCTCCCGGAGGCACGAGCCGTGCCGGATCACGCCACCGGGCCTACGGTCGGGGTACGGGCGCGCTCTCCGTCGCCCGGGCCGGCTCGTCGAGGGAGGCGCATGTGTCCGTTCACCACGGGACAGGAAGCCGCGGCGCGGACGGCACCGACCCCCGTCTGAAGGTCAACCCGTTCCACGGAGCGGCGAATCCGGCCGCGGGCATGGAGGCGGTACCGCCGGTGAACCGGCTGCCGGAGGGGATGACGGCCCCGGAGACGACGTACCGGCTCGTCCGGGACGAGCTGATGCTCGACGGCAACGCACGGCTGAACCTCGCCACGTTCGTCACCACCTGGATGGAACCCCAGGCGGACACCCTGATGGGCGAGTGCCGGTCGAAGAACATGATCGACAAGGACGAGTACCCGAGAACAGCGGAACTGGAACGGCGCTGCGTGGCCATGCTGGCGGACCTGTGGCACGCGCCGGACCCCGGCCACGCGGTGGGCTGCTCGACGACCGGTTCCAGCGAGGCGTGCATGCTCGCCGGAATGGCCCTCAAACGCCGCTGGGCCGCCCGCAACACGGACCGGTATCCGCACACGGCCCGGCCCAACCTGGTCATAGGGATCAACGTCCAGGTGTGCTGGGAGAAGTTCTGCGACTTCTGGGAGGTGGAGCCCCGCGTCGTACCGATGGAGGGGGAGCGCTTCCACCTGGACCCGCAGGCGGCCGCGGAGCTGTGCGACGAGAACACCATCGGCGTCGTCACCGTCCTCGGCTCCACGTTCGACGGCTCGTACGAGCCGGTCGCCGCCACGTGCGCGGCGCTCGACGCCCTCCAGGAGCGCACCGGACTGGACATCCCCGTGCACGTGGACGGCGCCTCGGGGGCGATGGTCGCGCCCTTTCTCGACCCGGAGCTGGTCTGGGACTTCCGCCTGCCCAGGGTCGCCTCCATCAACACCTCCGGGCACAAGTACGGACTCGTGTACCCGGGGGTGGGCTGGGCCGTGTGGCGGGACGAGGCGGCCCTTCCGGACAGCCTGGTCTTCCGCGTGAACTACCTGGGCGGCCGGATGCCCACCTTCGCGCTGAACTTCTCCCGGCCGGGCGCACAGGTGGCCGCCCAGTACTACACGTTCCTGCGGCTGGGCCGCGAAGGGTTCCGCGCTGTCCAGCAGGCCTCGCGGGACGTGGCGGAGTGCCTGGCCGGGGGCATCTCCCGCCTTCCGGACTTCCGGCTCCTCACCCGCGGTGACCAACTGCCGGCCTTCGCCTTCACCACCGCAGCCGACACCACCGCTTTCGACGTCTTCGACGTCTCCCGGCGCCTGCGGGAGCACGGCTGGCTCGTACCCGCCTACACCTTCCCCGCCCACCGCCAGGACCTGTCGGTGCTGAGGATCGTGTGCCGCAACGGCTTCAGCAGCGACCTGGCCGCGCTCCTGCTGGACGACCTCGAACGCCTGCTGCCCGAACTGCGGCAGCAGCCGCGGTCGCTGGTCACCGACAAGCGGCGGGAGACCGGCTTCCACCACTGACCGCCGTCACCAGGTGGCCCGGCTCGTCATGCCCGAGGGGCCGGGCACGGCGTCGCCGACCCGCTCACCCGGCAGCGGCCTGCAACGGCGTGGCACCGTACCGCTGCGCCAGCGCCGCGACCTCGTCCGCGATGGCGGAGTCGTCCTGCCAGGCGCGCTCGCGGGCGACGACGTCCACACCCGCCGGGGTCAGCAGGGACCGCGAGAAGGTGATCACCGCCCAGGTGTAGTCGTGGTTCCACGCAGTGACGCTCCACTCGCTGCTGAGCGGGCGGAGCATGCCCAGGCCGCGCCAGCGGAAGACCACACCGGGACGGTCGAGCCGGGTGTCGATGCCCTTCATCCGCTTCTGGCGGCCGTCACGGGTGTAGGAGACCTCGTCGGCGAGCCGCAGCGACCCCTCCTCGGAGGGCGACAGCGGAGTGTAGCGGAAGCGGGGCTCGGCGCGTCGGCCGCGGGTCCACATCGGGAACGTCGAGGCGACGATCCGCCAGGAACCGGCGAAGCGGTCGGGGTCGAATACCTGCTCTCGGTGCACTGTCATGGACCAGCCAGCCTAACAAGCGGTGTGCCGGTTCCCGCTCCACGGGACATTCACTGCGCTGCGGTGTTCCGGATCGCGGCTATGTCGAACTGCAGGCGGACCTTCTCACTCACCATGGAGCCGCCCTCGGCCAGCCGGCTGTTGTACGTCAGACCCCAGTCGGTGCGATTGATCGTGGTCGTGCCGTCGAAACCCACACGCTGGTAACCGAAGGGATCCACCACCTGGCCTATGTAGGTCAGTTCCAGCACGACGGGGCGGGTCACGTCCCTGATGGTGAGATTCCCCGCCATGCGGTACACGTCGCCGCCGGCGAGCTGGACGTCGGTACTGACGAACTGCATGCGGGGAAAGCCGGCCGAGTCGAAGAAGTCGCGTCCGACCAGGTGGGCATCGCGCTGCTCCACCCCGGTGTCCACGCTGCCCGTGGCGATGACGACCTCCGCCCGCGAGCGGGACGGGTCGTGACCGTCGAAGTACAGGCGGCTGCTGTAGTCGGTGAAGGCGCCGCGCACGGTGGTCACCATGGCGTGGCGTACGGAGAAACCGATGCGGCTGTGCGCGAGGTCGATGACCCATTCCCCGGTGAGTTCCCGCAGTGCCGGATCCGCCCCGCCCGCCTCGGCAGGGGCTCGGTCGACCGCGGGCGCCTGGGGGCGGGGTGACGTGTTGCGCGTGAACAGTTTCATGCTTCACCTGGCGACTCGACGACGGACTAGGACGGGAAGTACGGCAATGCTGCACACCCGCCACCACGCCCTAGCTCCGCATTGGAGCGTTTTTGAGCGGTGATCACATAGTTGTCTCCCGCGAAATCTTCACACGATCAACGGTATTTCTTCGGCCTTACGAAAGGGACAGGCCTGGGACGCCCGTGAAGCCCGGGTGCGCTCGTCGGAGCCGGTGCGGGGACGCCGGGATCGCGAAGTCACCGGATGACGGATTCGCCCCGTTGCGGCCGTCGCGTGAAGACATCGTCCAGCCAGTCGCAGACTTCCTGGGCCAGGCGAGTGGGGTTGTTGGCCTGGCAGTGCGCGTCCGCGCCAGTGGACGCGTCGAGTTCGAGCAGCGTCTTGTCTTCGACGGGGAGTCGGTCGTGCCAGCGGCGGGCTTGGTCGATGAAGCCAGGCCCCTCACCGCTGCCCGCGATGGACAGGAAGGCGCAGTCGACCCCGGACGGATCGGCCCGGAAGGTAGCGAAGAGTTCGGCCAGTTCCGCCGCCGTGGTCAGGCCGGAGCGCCACAGGTACATGAGGAAGCTGCCGTGTACCGCGCCACCTGTGGCGGCCATGGCGTCGAGCGCCTCGACGGGAAGCATGCTGCCACCGTCGTAGAGCGGGGTGCTGGCGACGCAGGCAGCGACGCGGCGTTCGGTCATCACGGCACGGCTGACCATGTAGCCGCCGGCGCTCATGCCCATGAGGGCCAACCGCGCGGGATGGGTGCCGTAGGCGTCGACGAGGTGGTCGATGACCGCTCCGATGGGCCGTTCCGTCTCGCTCATCAGGTGCAGGCCCCGCTGGGGAGTGGTGCCCTGGCCAGGCAGGTCGACCATCACCGCAGTGTAGCCTCGCCGCCACGCGTTCAGGCCGATGAGGTGGTACACGTCCTCCCGGCAGGTGTCGAGCCCGCCGTGCAGCAGCAGCGTCGGGGCCCCGGGACCGGCGTCCAGGCGCAGCCCGGGAAGCGACGCGGACCCGAACGGCACCTCCAGGTACGTCAGAGGCAGCTCCATCAGCCTCGTGGCGTCGGCGAACGCGCTCTCGAACTTACCGATCAGGGCCTCGAACGCCGCAGCGTCCCCAGCGGCGAACTGCCACGCCTGCCGGTAGGCGTAGTACGCCTTCATCAGGATCTCGCCGGCGCTGCGGCGGCGCCCTTGCGCCTCCCAGTCTGCGGCCAGGGCACACTGCGCATCGCCGTAGGCTTCGAATTCTTTCACCCAGCTCTTCGTACTGCCGTCTTCGATCCGGGAAGCGATGGCATACAGTTCGCCCGCGTCCGGGCCGCCGGTCTTGGCGGCAGCCACGGACATCTGGAACACGAAATCCATGTCGCGGTCGTCAAAACGGTAGTGAATCGCAGCACTGCTGCGCTGAATCGGCTCATTGCTCATGCACGCCACGCTAAAGCGGTACGAGCGGTGGCGGGAGGACCGGATCCGCGGACTCGGAGACCGTTCACGCGACGGTGTCACGCCGCCGATAAGCGTCGGGACCGCAATCGTGCCGCCGGTGGAAAGCGCGACGGAACGCCCGGTCATCGGAATAGCCGAGCCGGGTCGCGATGGCCCTGACCGGCAGTGGGCTGTTGCGCAGCAGATCGACCGCCCGACTGTCGCGAGCCGCCTCGACCTCGGCCCGCCAGCTGGTTCCGGCTTCACGCAGGTGCTGCTGCAACATGCGAGGGCTGACCGCCAGGTGCCGGGCGGCGGTGTCGAGCGTGACCAGACGGTCGGCGAAACCATCGGCCAGGAAGGCGCGTACCCGATCGGGCCAGGTCTCCGCGGGCAGCCGACGCCCGTCCGCATGCCGACGCAGCATCGCGGCGAGCATGGGATCGGCTCCGAGCAGCGGCAGGTCGAGGTCCCGGCGCGTCAGTGTGATGGTGGTCGCCGGGCACCCGAAGTCGACGTCGTCCACCCCCAGGATCTCGGTGAGCGCGTGGTGCCGCTTCGGCGCCGGCTGCACGAGACCGATGTGGGCGGGGCGGATCGGGCTTCCGGTGGCGTGCCGGGCCATGGTCAGATGCCAGCTCAGCACGTAGGACTCCGCGTGCAGGAAGTGGGTGCCGCCCGGCAGTATCCGTTCGACGACGGCCCCACCGTCGCCTTCGGCCCATCTGTACGCACCACCGGTGGCGGCTACCGAGATGTACCGGATCGCCGTGTCGAAGGCTGCCGTGAGTGAGTCCGCCGTGAGGAACAGGTAGTCGAACAGTCCCAGCCTGCCTGGCTGGTGATCACGGCCGAAGCGCGCGCCGAACAGGGGGTCGCCCACCGTGTCGGCAGCACGGTTCAGCAGATCCATGCCGAGCCGGCCCTCCATCCAGCCCGCCGGATCGGTGAGCCGGTCCGTGTCAAGACCGGTTGCGCGAGCCAGTCGGCGGCTGTCGACTCCCATTCTGGACAACAGGTCCAGGAGCACTCGGGGCCCGGCCACCGAAATGGTGCCCAAGCTCGACGACAGCGACCTGCCGCCACGGGGAGAGCTCATTGGATCACTCACTGTGCCTTTCACCTCATACCTGAACAGCGTGCCCCTCACCGCTTTTACGGGTCATCGTGGTCGATCCTTTGTGTGACCGCGTTTCCAGGAAGGCCATGCCGCCTCGCATTCTTCTCACGTTACACACTGTGCGATCAGTGCCGCCACTGACCGCTTCTTGCGTAATGGTATTTGCCGCAACCTGGCCGTACTCGGACCTTTCTTGCAGTCCGTTTCAGAGTGAGTCCGGCGCAGGGGACTGGTCGTGTGATGCGGTGGCGGCAGGCCTTCTCGGGGGCCGGGTGATCTTGTGCCTGATGACCTATGGGAACGTGATGGAAGCGACTGCGGAGCCCGCCGATCGAGCCGATGCTCGCGCACAGCATCGAGCACCTCCCCCGGCGAGCCCAGGTGAGACGGGTTCCATCGCCTGGTCTCCGCCCGCCTCGGCCGGTCCTGTCCCCGGGCCCGCCGAGGCCTCCGACCTCAGCCGGCCCTTCCCCGAAATCGGGCCGGTGACGGGGCCGACCGACCAGGCCGCGGACGCAGGGGATGCTGTCCAGCAGCGGCATGAACTGGGTGGCGTCGTGCCGGTTTCCGCCGGTCAGCGATACTGCGAGGGGTGATCCGTGACGGTCGGTGTCCAGGTGGTGCTTGCTGCCAGGACGGGCGCGGCCGACCGGCGAAGGTCCGGCGTGATCCCCCCTTTTCAGGGCCCGGACGTGCGAGCCGTCGATCGCGGTGTCGTCCATGTCCAGCAGACCTGCTTTGCGCAGTTCCGCGAGGAGGATGGCGTGCAGACGCGGCCAGACGCTGGCCGAGGTCCAGTCCCTCAGGGCGCCGCCAGCACGTCACTCCGCTGGAGCCGATTGTCTCGCTCGGCACGTCCGCCCAGTTCACACCCGTGCGCAAGACGTAGAGGATCCTGCGCAGAGCCGCACGCTCGTCCGCCGGCAGCCGACCCGGGCAGTGCCGGTGTCGAGGCGGGAGCAAGGGGGCGACACGGTCCCACAGGACATCAGTAACGGGATCATCCGACACCCGCAGAGCTCCGCCGCCCGCCAGCCCAACTGACAAGCCCCCGAGCCGAACTCATTCTGAGATGATCAGTTGGGCAGCCGTTGTCCACACTTTTCCGGCCACGCAGCTCACGGCATGGCCGGTGTCCGAAGGAGGCAGAACCGTATGGGCGACACGGAGCGCCGCCGCGAGCGGTATGCGCAGGCGCTGTACAGCACGCTGGGGTTCAGCGCGGAACGCCACCCGTGGTCGGGCCTGGCCCCCGCCAGGCGGCAGGTCTGGTACCAGCGGGCCGAGGCCGCCATGGCAGTGGCGGACCAGGAGATCGCCGAACGGCTCGCCGCCCGCGACGGATGACGCGAAAGCGCCCGGAGGCGACGGCCCGGCCCAGGCCGCCCGCGTACACGCTGACACACTGCCCGGCGGCCGAGGAAGCGTGCACGCTGAGCCGTCAGGTGTGTCTCAGGCCCGGTCCGCCCGGTCCCACAGCGCGAGCAACGCGTCGTTGACCCGCCGGGGCTGCTGCACCTGGGGATAGAAGCCCGGTACGGTCCTGACCTCGGCACCGATGCGGTCGGCCAGCGCCCGGGACGCGATGGTCAGCGGCTCCCCCACCAGTTCGAGGTAGGCGGGTGGTGCGCCCGCCCAGTCCCCCACGATCACCATGGCCGGCCACTGCGCCGACGCGAGAGGGGCCAGGTCGATCTCGGCGTCCCAGCACGGCCGCTCCCCCATCGATGTCCACGCGGCGCGCAACCGCTCCTCGGTGGCGGGCGGGGTGCTCATTCCGACCGACTCCGTGGCCAGTCGCAGGTAGCCGGCCGCAGTGAGGTCGTCGGGCAGTTCCGTGACCGAGGAGCGGGCCCGGGCCAGCCTGTCCCGTACGACCGGGTGCTCTTCGGCCACCCGCAACGAGCCGGGCTGGATGAGGCACAGCGACCGGACGAGGTCGGGACGGGCTGCCGCGGCGAGGAGGGCGGCCACGCCGCCGTAGGAGTGCCCGACGAGGTGAGCGCCCTCGCCGAGCAGGGAGACGATGTCGTCCGCGTCGACCGCGTAGTCCGTGCGGTAGGGGCCCGGCAGATCGGGACTCGCCCCGTGGCCTCGCCTGTCCATCAGTACCAGCCTGCGGTGTGCCGCCAGCGGCCGTTGGTGGCCGAAGCCGTAGCGCTCGTCGCAGCCCCAGGACAGCACTCCGTGCACGAAGACGGCCGGTGGTCCGGCGGCACCGGGTTCAGCCAGCACCGTGGTGTGCGGTCGCGTCATGCGGGGCGCCCTTCTCTGTGGTCGGTGCCGAGGCGGATCAGGAGCGGAACAGGACGGAAGCCGGCGCAGTACACCTGGATCAGGGCCGGGGCTGTCGCGTGTGCGGGCTCCGGGGTGCGGCCGGCCGCAGGTCCCGGACCACGTCGCGCACCATGCGGAGCGAGGCGGTGTCCAGGACGTTTCCGAAGTCGATCACTCGGACCCGCCCCTTGAAACGCTGTCTCAGTTCGGGCATCTCGCTGGGCACCACGACGAGGTCGACGCCCTTGAGGTCCTCGTCGCTCGTGCCCGCGAGAACCCTGGTGTTGGTGACGCCGGCCTGTGCAAGCGAGTCCCCGATGGTCGCCGCCTGGTCCTCGGTCGAGTAACACAAGCCCACCGTACGGCTCTTCGGCACCTGGGCGATCTGGAGCAGCGTCCGGACGTGCGGGGCGACCACGATGGCGATGACCTCCGTCGTCGGGCGGCGCAACAGGGTGCGCACCTCCGCGAGGTGGAAGAAGGTCGTCAGCACCAGGTCGGGGTGCTGGTCGGCGGGTTCGAACGCGCCGAGGACCAGCGGTTCGACGGCGATGCCCAGGTGTTTTTCGAGTTCGTCGGAGAAGTAGCCGGCCCGGTCGGCGTTGCACTCGACGAAGGACACCTTCGGCAGGGTGTCCGGCGCCCGCGCTGCGGAGTCCGTCACCAGGTGCTGGATCTCGGCGGGTGTCAGCCCCAGGTCGACGCAGGTGCGCACCGCTGCCTCGACGACCTCACGGGCCCGCTCCCGAGCCACCGAGGTCGAGCGTGCCTGCTCACCGCCGACCACGACCATGCCGTTGCGCCCCCGCGCCTCGACGAGCCGCTGTCCTCGCAACTCCCGGTAGGCGTGCGCCACGGTGTTGCGGTTGATGCCGAGGTTGTCGGCGAGCAGCCGGGAGCCGGGCAGGCGGTCACCGTCGCGCAGCTGCCCCGTCTCGATCATGATCGTCACCTGCCGGACGATCTGGCGGTAGACCGGCACGTCGGAGTGCTGGCTGACACGGAGGTTCGCGACCATGGCCCCTGCTTCGCTGTTATGACCTACCGAGGAGGTTAATGCAGTAGGACAAAAAAATCACCCGCCGCCGACCAGCGCTGTCTTCCCCTGACTGCCCGTTGGCGGCGGACTGCAAATGGCATAGCCTGCTATGGCAGACAGCTTCGAGGCAGGAGAGCCCATGAGCACCGACACCTTCTGGGGCGACGTCGACCGTCACATGGTCAGGTACGGCGCGCCCTTCACGCCGCGCATCATCGAGAGCGCCCACGGCGCCTACGTCCACGACAGCGACGGCGCGGCTGTCCTCGACTTCACCTCCGGCCAGATGAGCGCCGTCCTGGGCCACGCGCACCCGGACATCGTGCGCGCGGTGTCCCAGTCGGTCTCCTCCCTGGACCATCTGTTCAGCGGGATGCTGTCCCGGCCGGTCGTCGACCTGGCCAAGAAGCTCGCCTCGACGCTGCCCGGCTCCCTGAGCAAGACGCTGCTCCTGACGACCGGAGCGGAGTCCAACGAGGCCGCGGTCAAGATGGCCAAGCTGTACACGGGCAGGCACGAGATCGTCTCCTTCGACCGCTCCTGGCACGGCATGACGTCGGGAGCCGCCGCAGCGACCTTCTCCGCCGGGCGCCGCGGCTACGGCCCGGCGATGCCGGGCAACCTCACGCTGCCGACCCCCAACGGATACCGCTCGCCCTTCCGCCGCCCCGACGGCTCCTACGACTGGGAGGCCGAACTCGCCTACGGATTCGCGCTGGTCGACCAGCAGTCGACGGGAGAGCTCGCCGCGTGCCTGGTGGAGCCGATCCTGTCGTCCGGCGGCATCATCGACCTGCCCCAGGGCTATCTCGCCCGCCTCAAGGAGATGTGCGCCGAGCGCGGGATGCTGCTCATCCTCGACGAGGCCCAGACCGGGCTGGGTCGGACAGGCCACATGTACGCGTTCGAGCGCGACGGGGTGGCCCCCGACATCCTCACCCTCTCCAAGACGCTCGGCGCCGGCCTGCCGGCCGCGGCCGTGGTGACCAGCAGCGAAATCGAGCAGGTCTGCCAGGACCGCGGGTTCCTCTTCTTCACCACCCACGTCTCCGATCCCCTGGCGGCGACCGTCGCGCTGACCGTCCTCGACGTCATCGAGCGCGACGGTCTCGTGGCGCGCGCCGCGACGCTGGGCGAGCAGCTCACCGAGCGGCTGACGCAGATGCGCGACACCTACGAGGTCGTCGGCGACGTACGGGGGCGCGGGCTTCTCCAGGGCATCGAGTTGGTGACCGACAAGGAGAGCAGGACCCCCGCGGACGCGCTCGGACAAGCGGTCACGTCGGCCTGCCTCGAACGGGGCCTGCACCTCAACATCGTCCAGCTCCCCGGCATGGGCGGCATCTTCCGCATAGCCCCGCCGCTCACGACGACCGACGAGGAACTCCACGCCGGGATCGACATTCTTCAGGCGTCGCTCAAGTCCGTGCTCGACTCCTGAGTTCGCGACCACTTACGGCTCCCGGAAGTGACAGCCCGACAGCCTGCCGACTCTTTCGCCGGTGGCGATACCGGACGCCGGCGGAGGGCCGCGGGCCTACCGTGTCCGGATGACCCCACCGTTGACGGGTACGGCCGCCGGTGCGCCGTTCACCGCGCTGCCTCCGGTCGGGCAACGGCACCGCGCCCTTGATCGTCACATGGCACATGCTCGACGCACCGCGCTCGGACGCCGCCTCCGCCGCCGCGCTGCCGATGGACGGACTGCCCGCGTGGCGGGTGCACCTGGGCCTGCCGATGTGCGGGGCGCGCATGGCGGACGGCAGCACGGCGGCCGTTCAGGAGCTGTTCCGCGGGGATCCCCTGATGTCCTTCCTGTGGCCGTTCGTACGGCAGGCCACGGAGGAGTTCCCGGCCGCGCTGGCGTCGCTCCGCGCACAACTGCCGGTCGGTGACGGCCCGATCGGGGTGCTGGGCGGCTCCTTGGGCGGGGCCGTCGCTTTGCGGGTCCTTGCGCGTACCGATGTTCCCATCTTCGCCGGCGCGGTCGTGAACGCTGCCGTCCGGATGCGGTCCGTGGCCGACCTGTTCCCCGGCAACCACCCCTACGACGCGGAGTCCCGGGGGATCGTCGACAGCCTCGACTTCGTCGCCGAGGCGCCCACCCTCGCGCAGCGCGCCCCTGTGCTGGTCGTCAGCGGCGAGCTGGACCACCCCGCGCTGCGCACCGACGCGGCGGAACTCGTCGACGCGATGGCAGGACGGGCCGAGCTGCTGACGGTGCCCGGCCTGGCGCATCCTTTCGCCGAGGAGCCCGGTGTCGAGCCCGCACCGCAGCTTCCCCTGGCCCGCACGGTGGACGCCGGTCTCACCTCCTGGTTCCGGCGCCGCCTGACGGCTGCGGACCGGTCCGAGCCGGTGGTGTGAGCCGGATCCGGCGGTGGACCGCGGCCGTTGTCACGCGCGGCCGAGGCGGACGCCTTCCGGGCACGCCGGCTACCGGGTACCGGCACGGAGACGTCACCGCTTCCGGTGGGGCACGAAGATCCCGCAGGGGTATGGCGCCCGTCGGCCGGCGCCGGACAGTATCGGACTGTCGTGCACCCGGCGGCCCGGCACGGTCCGCTCGACGACAGGCCGCACACCCCAGCCCCAGCCCCAGCAAACCGGAGCGCGCCGATGACCGACACCACCCCGATCCGCGGCCACGCGCTGGGCGACCTGTTGCGCCGCACCGCCGCCCGGCTGCCGCACAAGACGGCCCTCGTGTGGCGGGAGCGGCGGGACACGTTCGCCGCACTCGACGCGGCCGTCAACCGTACGGCGCACGCGCTGGCCGACCGCGGTGTGGCCAAGGGCGACCGGGTGGCGCTGTTGTCGCACAACTGCCGGGAGTTCGTGGTCCTCTACTTCGCGCTGGCCCGGCTCGGGGCGCTCTCGGTCCCGGTCAACTTCATGCTGGGCGGCGCAGAGGTCGCCTACATCCTGCGACACTCGGGGGCCTGCGGCATCGTGGCCGAGGAGGCGCTTCGACCCGTCGCCGAAGCGGCGTCGGCCGAGCTCGGCGACGCGAATCCGGTGCGGCTGCGCGGCTGGATCGGGCCGGGTGGCGGTCCGGTGCCCGAGGGCTGGGAGGACGTGGCGGACTGGGAGCGCCACCCGGACGCCACCGCGCCCCGCACCGTGGTCGAGGACGACGATCCGCTGCAACTGCTCTACACCTCCGGAACCGAGTCCCGTCCCAAGGGCGTGGTGCTCTCCAGCCGCAGCCTGCTCGCCCAGTACACATCGGCGGCGGTGGACGGTCAGATGAGCGCCGACGACGTGGAGATCCACGCCCTCCCGCTCTACCACTGCGCCCAGTTGCACGTCTTCCTCACCCCCGACATCCAGCTCGGTGCCACCAGCATCGTGCTCCCCGGCCCGGACCCCGCCACGATTCTGCGTACCGTCCAGGAGGAGCGGGCGACCAAGCTGTTCTGCCCGCCGACGGTGTGGGTGGCGCTGCTGCGCAGTCCCGATTTCGACACCTACGACCTGTCGTCCCTGCGCAAGGGCTATTACGGTGCCGGCCCCATGCCGGCGGAGGTGCTCAAGGAGCTGCGCACCCGCCTGCCCGGGGTCCGGCTCACCAACTTCTACGGTCAGACGGAGATGTCCCCGCTGGCCACCGTGCTGCGGCCCGAGGAGCAGCGCACGAAGCCGGGCTCGGCGGGACGGGCCGCGCTCAACGTGGAGACACGGCTGGTCGACGACGAGGGCCGGACGGTACCTGCGGGGGCGGTCGGGGAGATCGTGCACCGCTCGCCGCACGCGATGCTCGGCTACTGGAACGACGAGGAGAGGACCGCGGAGTCCTTCCGCGACGGCTGGTTCCACAGCGGCGACCTGGGGGTCGGCGACGAAGAGGGCTACCTCTATGTCGTCGACCGCAAGAAGGACATGATCAAGACGGGCGGCGAGAACGTCGCCGGGCGGGAGGTCGAGGAGGCACTGCACCGGCACCCCGCGGTGGCTGAGGCGGCGGTCTTCGGCATTCCGCACCCGTACTGGGTCGAGGCGGTCACGGCCGTGGTCGTACTCCGGGACGGCAGCGAGGCGA
This sequence comes from Streptomyces sp. CNT360, assembly GCF_000424785.1. NCBI lineage: Bacteria > Bacillati > Actinomycetota > Actinomycetes > Kitasatosporales > Streptomycetaceae > Streptomyces > Streptomyces sp. CNT360. Next base: position 330,040 of record NZ_AUKO01000002.1, read on the forward strand.
CCGGGGAGGAGCTGATCGGCCACTGCCGTGAACAGCTCGCCGGCTTCAAGGCGCCCAAATACGCGGCCGTGGCGGGTGCCTTGCCCAAGAACCCCAGTGGCAAGATCCTCAAGCGGCAGTTGCGCACGGAGTACGCGCACCTGGCGGCGGAGGACGACGCCTGACGGCCACGGGCCGATGACCGTCGGCGGGTGCGGGGCGACGAAGAAGTCGTGCCGTACCTCGCCCTCGGCGATGAGGCGTTCACCGCTCCGGAAGACCGGGCGCACGATCATGCTCGTCGTCCCGAGCCGGGTGAGCGGCATCTGCCTCGCGGTCCTGCCCGAGCACGACAGGCGACCGCGGCGGGGGTCGGACCGGCCGTCTCACAGGGGGGTGAGGGGCTGCTCGGACCAGATGGTCTTGCCCTCCCCTGTGTGGCGCGTGCCCCAGCGCTGGCTGAGCTGAGCGACCAGCAGCAGGCCGCGCCCGCCCTCGTCGAGGACCCGTGCCCGGCGCAGATGCGGCGAGGTGCTGCTGCCGTCGGAGACCTCGCAGATCAGGCTGTTGTGGCGGAGCAGCCGCAGGTGGACGGGCGGCCGTCCGTGGCGGAGGGCGTTGGTGACCAGCTCGCTGACCACCATCTCGGTGGTGAAGACGGCCTCGTCCAGGCCCCAGGCAACGAGCTGGGCGGCGGCCTTCCGGCGTGCCTCGGCCACCGCCGCGGGATCGTCGGGGATCTCCCAGGAGGCGACCTGGTCGGGCGTCAGGGCGTGGGTACGGGCCAGCAGCAGCGCGACGTCGTCCTCGGGACGGTGCGGAAGCAGCCTGCCCAGCACCGTGTCGCACACGGTGTCCAGGGACACGGCCCGCGGGTCGAGGGAGCGCCGCAGCTCGGCCACTCCCTCGTCGACGTCCCTTTCGCGGGCCTCGACCAGGCCGTCGGTGTAGAGGGCGAGCAGGCTGCCCTCCGGAAGTTCCACCTCCACCGACTCGAACGGGAGGCCACCCACCCCGAGCGGCGGACCGGGCGGAACCTCCAGGAGCCGCGCGGTTCCGTCCGGCTCGGCCACCACGGGCTGAAGGTGCCCGGCTCGCGCCAGGCAGCACCGGCGGCTGACGGGGTCGTAGACGGCGCACAGGCACGTGGCGCCGATCCCGCCGAACGTGGTGCCGCCGGCCTCCCCCACGACCTCCGACGACAGGCGGATGACCAGGTCGTCCAGGTGGGTGAGCAGTTCGTCCGGCGGGAGGTCGATGTCGGCCAGCGTGCGTACCGCCGTGCACAGCCGCCCCATGGTGGCCGACGCCTGGACTCCGTGGCCCACCACGTCCCCGACCACGAGGGCGACCCGGGCTCCGGACAGCGGGATCACGTCGAACCAGTCGCCGCCCACACCGCTGCGCGCGCCGGCGGGAAGGTAGCGGGAGGCCACCTCGACCGCGGGCTGCTCGGGCAACTGCTGCGGCAGCAGGCTGCGCTGCAGCATCTCGGAAGCCGTACGCTCACGGGTGTAGCGGCGCGCGTTGTCGACACAGACGGCTGCCCGTGCGGTGACCTCCTCGGCCAGCAACCGGTCCTCCTGGGTGAAGGCCTCCGGCCGCCGGTGCCGGGCGAGTACGGCCACTCCGAGCGTCACGCCACGGGCCCGCACCGGGACGACCAGGGCCGAGTGCGTGCCCATGGCGCGGACACGGTCCGCCCTGGCGGGGTCCGCGGCGGCCCAGTGCTGGACTGTCGCATCGGTCATCTCGTAGATGGCGGCGCGCCCCGTCGCCAGGCACTCGGCCACCGGGGACTGCTCGGGGTACCGGGTGAGCGTGCCCAGCTCGACGGTGCTCTCGGGGCTCTGGTCCAGGACGGACCGCTTCGCCGCACGGCGCAGCTCGACGGGGCCCGTCAGCGGGCCCGCTGGGGGCTCGGTCTGGTCGAGGGAGGGCAGGACGTCGACGTTCACGTAGTCGGCCAGTCCGGGCACCATGACGTCGGCGAGTTCCTGCGCGGTCCGTACGACGTCAAGGGTGCTGCCGATCCGCACGCTGGCCTCGTTCAGCAGCAGAAGGCGCTGCCTGGCCGCCTCCTGCTCGGTCACGTCGCGGGCCAGCAGGCTGACGCCGACCACCTGGCCGGACGGTCCCGGTAGCGGGGAGACCGTGAGCGACCAGGCGTGCGCGTGCTCCTCGCCCGGTGCCCGCACGTGAGTGTCCAGATGCGTGCTCGTCCCGCTGCGGAGCACCCCGCGCATGGCGTGCTCGGCCTCCTCGCCCTCCGCCCCGGGCATGATCTCCGCGAGCCGCAGCCCGAGCACGTCCTCCTCGGCGAGATCGAGGACCTTCTCCAGCGCGGCGTTGACCCGCACCAGTCGCAGGTCGGCGTCGTGGACCGCGGCCGGGAACGGCAGCCCGTCGAAGGCCCCCAGGACGAGTGCGTCCCGGTCGGACGGCGCCTCGCCCCGCGTCCCGGACGAGACGACCAGCCAGCCGGAGCGCCCGCTGCCCCGCGGCTGCCGGTGACCGATGGCGCGTACCTCGACCGTGCTGCCCGAGGAGTGACGCAGTACGAGCCGCCCGTGCCAGCGCTGCTGCTCTGCCGGCAGTGGCCCCTCCGCACCGGCGATGCCGCTCGCGGGCGGCCCCTCGACCAGCAGCTCCCCCCACGGGCGGCCCACGACCTGGTCCGACCGGTAGCCCAGCAGGCGCTGCGCCCCCTCGCTCCAGTCGGTCACGACACCTTGCTCGTCGAGACGGATCACGGCCGTGTACGGGTCGGGGCCCGGTGCTCCCTGCCGCCCGCCAGGAGGGGTGTGTCGCCCCATACTCGCCATCCCGATACCTGTGCATTACGGACTTTCGCGCCAGCCTACAGGCAGCCCCTCGTCCCGGACCTCACGGCGATGTCCACTTGGCGGGACGGACCGGCGCGCAGGAATGGAGCCGTGGCACCGCCGGGTTACCCGGTGCGCAGAGCAAGCGCATCGGAGAGGAACCATCGATGACGAAGTCGACGGAGGAGTCGCGGGACTCCGCCGGGGAGCCGGCCCGTGAGCCGGGACGGACACAGCCGGAGGCGGCACACGACCGGCCGCCCCGGCGCTCGGGCCGGCAACTGGTGGCGGCCTCCATCGGCAACGGGGTCGAGTGGTACGACTGGTTCGCGTACTCGTTCCTCGCCACCTACATCGCGGACGAGATCTTCCCCAAGGGAGCGGACAACTCCCTGGTCCCGCTGCTGTCGACCTTCGCCGTCTTCGCGGTCGGCTTCTTCATGCGTCCGGCGGGCGGACTGCTGCTCGGCGCGGTCGCCGACCGGGCCGGACGGCGGACCGCACTGACCCTGACGATCCTCCTGATGGGCGGCAGCAGCCTGCTGGTCGCGCTCACCCCCACCTACGCACTCGCCGGCGCGTTCGGGCCCGTCCTGCTGGTGGTGGCGCGGCTCGTCCAGGGGCTGTCCGTGGGCGGGGAGTTCGCGGCCTCCACCACCTTTCTGGTGGAGTCGGCGGGTCCGGGCCGCCGCGGCCTGTTCTCCAGCTTCCAGTACGTGTCGACGACGGCGGGCCAGCTGGTCGCGTCCGGGGTCGCCGCGCTGTTCGTCTCCGCGCTGAACGACGAGCAGATGCACCAGTGGGGCTGGCGGGCCCCGTTCGTGATCGGGGCGCTGCTGAGCCTGGCCGGTTTCTGGGTACGGCGCGGAGCGCAGGAGACCCGGAGTGAGAAGCACACCCGCACATCCCGCCCCGGCCTCTTCGACGCGCTGCGCAGCCATCCTGGGGAGTCGGCGCTGATCGTCGGGATCACGGCCGGCGGGACCATCGCCTACTACGTGTGGACGTCTTATCTGCCGACCTACGCGGAGGTCAACGCGGGCTTCGACAAGGGGGACGCCCTCCTCGTCGGCACGATCTCGCTGGTCTTCTTCATGCTGCTGCAGCCGCTGGGCGGCATGCTCTCCGACCGGGTGGGCCGCAAACCCCTGCTTTTGACCTTCGCGTTCGGGTTCGCCGTGCTCTGCGTACCGCTGCTGCATCTGATCGGGGACTCCTTCGTCTCCCTGCTGCTGGTGCAGTGCGCCGGCATGGTGCTGCTCACCGGCTACACGGCGATCGCGGCGGCGGTGAACGCCGAGATCTTCCCGGCCCGGGTACGTGCCGCGGGAATCGGCTTCCCCTACTCGCTGGCCGTGGCGCTCTTCGGCGGAACCGCGCCCTACGTCGGCACCCTCTTCAAGCAACTGGAGCTGCCGGACGCCTTCCCCTGGTACGTGGCCGTGCTGTGCCTGCTGTCCGCCCTGGTGTACCTGCGGCTGCCGGAGCGCGCCAAAGACGTGCTGGAACGCTGACGGAACGGCGCTCGCCCCCTCGTGCCCGCACCCCCTCGCCGGCCCCGGTCACGGGACCGGCGTCCGGGGTGCGGGCACCGGGTGGCCGCGGTGCCGGCCGGGTCAGTCGTCGGTGGTGACCCGCACGTAGTCGACGGTCATCTGCTGCGGGAAGCTGGTGGAGCCGTCCGGGTCGCCGGGCCAGTCGCCGCCGACGGCCAGGTTGAGGATCAGGAAGAACGGCTTGTCGAAGACCCACTCGTTGCCGCCGACGTCGGCGGGCGTGCGCGTCTGGTAGACCGTCCCGTCCACCGACCAACTGACCGATCCCGGGGACCAGTCGATGGCGAAGGTGTGGAAGTCGTCGGCGAAGGCCGCGCCGTCAGGCAGCGTGTACCCCGCCCCGACGCCGCCCGAGCCGGAGTAGCCGGGGCCGTGCAGGGTGCCGTGCACGGTGTCGGGCTCGAAGCCGACGTTCTCCATCACGTCGATCTCACCGCAGGCGGGCCAGCCTGCGCTGCCGATGTCGTCACCGAGCATCCAGAAGGCCGGCCACATCCCCTGGCCGCGCGGCACCTTGATGCGCGCCTCGACGTGGCCGTGGGTCTGGGTGAAGCGGCCCGCGGTGTTCAGCCGCGCGGAGGTGTATTCGCACTTGCCGTACCAGCACTGGTAGTCGCCGGGGTTCTCCTTGCGTGCGGTGATGACGAGGTTGCCGTTGCCGTCGAGCGCGGCGTTGTCGGCACCGGAGGTGTAGTACTGCCGTTCGTGGTTGTCCACGTTGTCGCCGGTCTCGGTCTGCCACTTGGCCTCGTCCACCGGGGCGCCGGCAGGGCCGTCGAAGTCGTCGGAGAAGGCCACCGCTCGCGTGCCCTTCCCGGAGTGTCCGCTGCCTTGGGCCTGGTCGGCCGATGCCGTTCCGGGCAGCAGCGCGGCGGTGACGCAGCACAACAGGGAGGCGCCGCAGACCGTTGCGCGGCTTCGCCAGGAGAGTCCCATGTCAGCCCGTCCTTTCGTGGGGGGAAGTTGAACTCAGGCGTGCTCATGACAAGTTGACGTCGCAGGGTGAACGCAGTGAGCGCGACAGACCCGGGACTTTCTTCATGACTTGTTGTAAGCGCGCTGCATCGAGCCGTCAAGGTATTGGTCCGGACCAGATTGCGTTCAGGTCGAAACTGCGCATGCCGCGGGATCACCTGCCGGCGGCGCCCCGGCCGGCCCAAGTCGGTACCGACGGTCGGCACGAGGCGGCCCAGCCGCCAGGTGACCGGCTGCTGCACCCGCCGCACAGGGACGTCCACGCGCACCGTCGCCGAAGTCGGTCCCGCTCTCCGCCCCCGGAGGCGGCGTACGGAAGCCCGCCACTCCCCTCGCCCCGGGCCTCGAAGAACACGGCCCGACGGCCCGCATCCGGCGCGAAGCGAGCGGCACGCCGCGCGCTCTCCTCCTGCCGCCGACGTCTTCTCCTGCGCCGACCCGGCACCGGCTCAGCAGGCTCGATCCGGGCCGACGCAACGACATGACGGGCACGTGCACCCCCGGGCGGCCGCCGGGGCCCGCCCGGGGGCGCCCGGCCGGGCCTCAGCGCAGGGCTGCGAGAACCGCGTCGCTCGCGGAGCACCACATGCGGCGTACCTCGCTGAAGCCCGCAGCGCGCAGGGCCTCCAGATGCCACGCCGTGGTCACGGGGCGGCCCTCGCGGACCCGGCCGTCGCCACCGGGCGCGGGCAGACGCGGATCGTCGAAGAGGGCGAACCGCTCCTGCGCCTGCGCGGCGAGTGCCGGGTCGTCGGCGGCCTGGCCCCACCAGGCACGCCAGTCCTGGGCACCGGCGGACAGCTCGCTCTCCTTGCGCCTGGTGTGGAACGCCTCCATGGCGGCGTTGAGACGAGGCGCCTCGTCGTCGCGCATGTGGTCGGCGTTCAGGAACACTCCCCCTTCACGCACGACGCGGGCGATCCGCCCGTAGACGGACCGCAGCGCGTCGGCACTGAGCCAGTGCAGAGCGGTCGCCGTCACCACGGCGTCGTACGAGGCGTGCGGCAGCGCGTCGGGCCAGTCGGGGTCGGTCAGGTCGGCGGTGACGAGCCGCACCCGCTCGTCCCCCTCGAACGTGCCGCGGGCGATGGACAGCAGGACGGGGTCCAGATCGAGTGCGGTGCTGCGGGCACCGGGCAGCCGCTCCAGCAGCCGGGCGGTGATGCTGCCGGTGCCGCAGGCCAGATCCAGCACGACCGGTTCGGGCCCCGCCACGGCCTCGACGGTCTCCAGCATCACCCGGAACCGCTCCTCCCGGTCGGGCATGTACCACTCCTGTTGACGGTCCCAACTCCTCTGCCACGCCTGCCAGTCCTCGCGCAGCGGTGTCTCGGTCACGATGGGGTCCTCCTTGCGGGTCGGTGCGGTGGCCACGCGACGGTGGCCGCGTGGTGCTGAGGTGAAGATGTCGTCGGTGGTCACGCCGTGGTGGCCGGTGCGGTGGTCACGAGAGCTGTCCGTGCGGCGGGGTCTCATCCCTTCTGTGCGGCCCCTGCCTGTGCGGGGACCGTCGCGTCCCGGCGCCGGGCGCCGAGGTCCTCCGCGTCCAGCAGGCGTCGTGTCGCAGCCGCGCCCGGCGAGGCCAGTACCCGCGCACACTGTCCGGTCTCGGCGACCCGGCCGGCGTCGAGCACGACGAGCCGGTCCGCGACGCGGCGCATCAGCTCCAGGTCGTGGCCGATCCACAGCACTCCGGTTCCCGAGGCGCGCAGCCGCTCCACCTGCGTGAGCAGCCGTGCGGTGGCGGCCGGGTCGAGGGCGCTGGTGACTTCGTCGCAGACGAGCACGTCGGGGCCGGCCAGCGCCGCACGGGCGAAGGCGGCGCGCTGGAGTTCTCCACCGGACAGCTCGCCGGGGCGGCGGTCGGCCGTCGCCCGCGCCACGTCGAGCTCCGCCAGCAGGGCGGCCGCCTCGTCACGGGCACGGTCGGCCGTGAGACCGCGCAGCCGCTCGGCGGTACGGGCCACTTGGTCGAGGACCGCGCGCCGGGGGTCGAACGAGCCGTGCACCTCCTGCCACACGTACTGCACCCGCCGCTTCTGGGCACCGTCGCGGCGCCGCAGCACGGGCAGCGGGGAACCGTCGAGCAGGATGTCGCCGTGACAGCGTTCGTGCAGCCCCGCCAGGCAGCGCGCCAGTGTGGTCTTTCCGCTCCCCGAACGGCCCACCACACCCAGGCATTCCCCCGGCCGCAGGCCGAGCGAGACGTCATGAAGGACGTCGTCCCGGCCGCGCCGGCGCAGCCAGGCGGTCAGGCTCCGGGCCGAGAGCAGCGACGCACGGGACGGATCCCCTTGCGGATGCCCGCCCTCGGCGGCGGTACGGCACGCGGGGACGGACGACCCGCCGGCCTGCCGCCCGGTTCCGGACGGCGGGTCGGCGCGCGGTGCGGGAGCGGGCGCGAGCACGTCGTCGGGCGTACCGCGGGCGGTGACCCGTCCGCCCTCCAGCACCACGACGTCGTCAGCGAGCGCGCGCACCATGGCGCGGTCGTGGCTGAGCAGCAGGACCGCCGGACCGGTGTCGGCGAGCTCGGCCAGCTCCCGGGTGAGTGCGGCCCGGGTCACCGTGTCCAGGCCGGTGCCCGGCTCGTCGAGGATCAGCACCCTGGGCCCGCACACGAGCACCTGGGCCAGCGCGACGCGCTGTTGCTGCCCGCCGGAGAACTGGTGCGGGAAGCGCCGCAGCGTCGCCCGGTCGCCCGGCATCTGGGCCCCTTCGAGCGCGGCGCGGGCGCGCGCACGGGCTGCGCTCCGCCGGATGCCGGGCGGGACGGCGTGCAGGGCGGCGAGTTCGGTGAGGACCGAGCCGGTGCGCCGGGCCGGGTTGAGCGCGCTGCCCGGGTGTTGCGGCAGGTAGGCGACGGTGCCGCCGCGCAGGCCGGCCGCCTCGCGGGTCACCCCGTCGGCACCGACGGTCTCGATGCCGCCGACCCGGACCCGCCCCGACAGCCGCACCCCCTCTCCGACCTCGCCCAGGAGGGCCAGGGCGGTGGTCGTCTTGCCGCTGCCGGACGGCCCGACGAGTGCGGTGACGCGCCCCGGCCGCAGCACCAGACCGACGTCCTGGACGAGGACGGTGCCGTCGCAGGCGCGGGCGGTGAGACCGTGCGCCTCGGTCACGGGAGAGGTCATGAGGTGGGCTCCCTTTCCGCGTCCCGCGTCCGGACCGTTCGCGGGCCGGTCCCGCGGGTGCGGTCCCGGCGCCCGAGCAGCCGGTCCGCGAGGAGGTTGAGACCGACCGTGAACATCAGGAGCATCGCGGCCGGCGCGCAGACCGCCCATGGCTGGACGAGCAGGGCTTCCCGTCCGGCGGCGATGGTGACGCCCCAGTCGGGCGAGGTGGGTTGCAGGCCGAGGCCGAGGAAGTTGGCGGCGGCCACCGTGAAGACCGCGCCCGTGAGACGGGTCCCGATGTCCGCCGCGACGACGGGCAGCACCGAGCCACCGACGTAGCCCAACTGGATGCGCGACCACGACTCGCCCTGCAACCGCATGGCTTCCGCCACCGGGCTGCCGGCCGCCCTGAGTGCCGCCGCCCGTACGAGGCGCGCCACGGCGGGGACGTTGACGAGAGCGACCGCCGCGGTGATGGTGAGCGCCTGTCCGTGGTGCCCCACGCCGACGACGCTGATCACCAGGAGGGAGGGGACGGGCAGGATCACCTCGACGGGTCTCATGAGCAACTCGTCGAGCCAGCGGTGGCGGCTGACGGCGGCTGCGAGGCCCACCGCTCCGCCGACCAGGCAGGCCAGACCGACCGCGGCCGCCGCCGAGCCGAGTGCGCTGCCGCCGCCTCGCAGCAGCAGAGCCAGCACATCGCGGCCCAGCCCGTCGGTGCCGAGGGGGTGGCGCCCGTCCAGCGCGTAGGGGGCACCCGGTCCGGAGGCCTCGGCCAACGGGGCGAGGAGCGGCCCGAAGACGGCGACGGCCACCGGGAGGGAGAACAGCAGCGCGGCCAGGCCCGTCGTCACACCGGTGCCGCGGCGCCGACGCGTCCCCGCCGTCATCACCGCCGTCATCGCAGCACCTCCACCCGCGGCGAGAGCCGGTGGGAGACCAGGTCCGCCATCACGTTCAGGGACAGCGCCACGGCCGCCAGCAGCAGCGTCAGCGCCTGGACGGTGGGCACGTCGCGGCTCTGCACCGCGTCGATGAGCGCGGTGGCCGTACCCGGTACCGAGAAGACGGCCTCGACCACGAGAACGCCGCCGAGCAGGGCGTCCCCGGTGCGGGCGAGTTCTTGGACGCCCGGCACGGCCGCGTTCGGCAGCACGTGCCGCAGCACGAGGCGCATCTTCGGCACCCCGAGCCGGCGCGCCTGGACGACGTATCCGGAGCGCAGGGCACCGAGAGTGCCCGCCCGCACCTGCCGGACGAGCTGGCAGACCGTCCGTGCCAGCAGCACGACGACCGGCAGCACCAGCAGCCCGGGACGGGCGAAGAGGTCACCGGCGGTCGCACCGACCCAGGTGGACGGCAGCCAGCCCAGCTTCAGCGCGAACACGGCGACCAGGACGAGGGAGAGCACGAAGTCGGGTACGGAGTTGAGCGCCAGGGTCACGGCGGTGACGGCCCGGTCGAGCCTGCCGCCTTCACGGCAGCCCGCCACCAGGCCGAGTACGAGGGCCAGGGGCACCGCGACGAGCACGGTGGCGAGCGCGAGCAGAGCGGTGGCACCGAGGGACTCGGCGGCGATCTGCGAGACGGGCTGCCCTCCGGTCAGCGAGGTTCCCGGATCGCCGGTGAGCAGGTCGCCGGCCCACTCCCAGAACCGCTGGAGCAGCGGCTGATCGAGGTGCATCTCGTCGCGCACCTGGGCGATCTGCCGGGTGCCCGCCTTGTCGTTGAAGAGGACGTCGGCCGCGTCGCCGGGCAGCAGCGAGGTCAGCAGGAAGACGACAGCGGACAGCGCCACCAGCTGACCGGCTGCCAGCAGGATGCGGCGCAGCGCGTGCCGTGCCATGTCAGTCCACCCACACGGTGTCGAAGCGGGCCCAGTCGAGGGTGTTGGGCGGGGCGGGACGCACTCCGTGGACGGAGGTGGTGACGGCGTTGAGCCAGTCGGGATGGCCCCACAGCACGAGCCCTCCCTCGTCGCGGACGGTGCGCTGGAGTGCGCCGTAGGCGCGCGTGCGGGCCGCCTCCTTCCCGATGCCCTGGGCCCGGGCGAAGTCCCGGTCGAAGTCCCGGCGGTGCCAGGCGCTGGCGTTCTGCGGGCCCTTGCTGAGCAGCCGCTGGGAGAGGTAGGTGGGTATGGGCATGGCGCCGCAGCGGTGGTTGCCGATGTCCCCCGTGGTGAGCTGGTCCGTGTAGTAGGTCTCGGGCGGGCCGGTGACGACCTTCACCGAGATCCCGGCTTCCGACGCCATGTCGGCGAAGAGCTGTGCGGCGTTGACGAAGCCGTCGGCCGCGGTCGAGGTGTAGAAGGTGAGCCGCCGGTGGTGGAGTCCGCTGCGGCGGGCGAGCCGGCGCGCCTCGGCGACGTCGTGCTCGCGCTGCGGCACGCCCTGCGGGTAGTACGCGTAGCCCTTGCCGTAGATGTCGTTGCCCAGCCGCGCCCGGTTGCCCGAGACGACCTCGACGAGCCGGCGCCGGTCCACGAGCAGCTTGACCGCCATGGTGGCGTCGGGGTCGTCGAAGGGCGGCCGGTCGGTCTTGAGCGCGAAGCCGTCGACGCCGCTGAGTGGCGTGGAGACCAGCTCCACCCGGGAGTTGCCCTCGACGACACGGGCGAACGTGGGGCTCATCTCGTGCGCGTACTCGATCTCGCCGGCCTGGACGGCGCTGCCGCGCGCCTCGGTCTCGGCGGAGAGGATGCGCAGTTCGTCGAGGTGCGGTGCGCCGCCCCAGTGGTCGTCGAAGCGGTGGGCGGTGAGGGAGCGGCCCGCGCGGAAGGAGCCGAACCGGAAGGGGCCGGTGCCCACAGGGCGGGCCGGATCGCGGTAGCCGCGACGGACGATCACCGCGCCGGTGGCGGCGAGCAGGGACGGGAACTCGGCACCTGGCTCGGTCAGCCGCAACTCGACGGTGTCCTTGCCGACGGCCCGGCACCGGCGCAGATCGACGGTGGCCAGCGAGCCGGCTGCCAGATGGTCGGGGGCGCGTGGGTCGAGGATGCGGTGCAGGCTGTAGAGCACGTCCTCCGCGTCCAGCCGGTGTCCGTCGTGGAAGACGGCCTCGCGCAGCCGGAAGCGCCAGACCGTGGAGTCCGCGTCGGACTCCCACTCCCGGGCCAGCCGCGGCACGGGGCGCAGGGTGGGACCGAGCTCGACGAGCTTGTCGAACATCGCCTTGTGACGGGCGATGTCGACGAACTGCCGCTGCTTGTGCGGGTCCAGCGTCTCCTTGGCACCGGCGCCGGGGAAGGCAGCCCGCAGCACCCCGCCCCGCCGTGGCCGGTCTGATCCGGCAACGCTCTTCGTCTCCCGGCACCCGGAGAGCAGCGCCGCCGCGGAGGCCCCGCCGGCCAGCCCGACGAGGTGCCGCCGAGTACACTCCCCGGACACTCTGCTGACTCCTTCTTGCTGTTGCAAGCCTTACGCAACTACTGCCCAGGATCATCGCACCTGGTCACCGCACCGGACAAGGAGGGGCCCCGAGCACGCGAAGACCGCTCCGCGGGGCCGGGGAGCGCCAGCGCCTTCTCGCCGTCGAGCTGACCGGCCTCCGGGGCATAATGTGCGCATGCGGATCTCGGCCAAGGCGGACTATGCGGTGCGTGCCGCTCTGCAGCTTGCGACGGTCGAGACGGGCGGGACGCTGAAGGCCGAGGTCATCGCGGACGCACAGGAGATCCCGCACAAGTTCCTCGAAGGCATCCTCAACGACATGCGCCGCGGCGGGCTCGTCGTCAGCCAGCGGGGCGTCAACGGCGGCTACCGCCTGGCGAAGCCGACGGAGGACGTCTGCATCGCGGACATCATCCGCGCCGTCGACGGGCCCCTGGTCTCGGTCCGCGGGGTGCGGCCTCCGGAGCTGACGTACAGCGGCCCCGCCGCATCACTGCTGCCGCTGTGGATCGCGTTGCGGGTCAACGTGCGGCGCATCCTGGAGGGCGTCTCGCTGGCGGACGTGATCTCGGGCCGGCTCCCGGAAGAGGTCTCCTTGCTGACCGAGGCGCCGTCGGCCTGGACCAACCCGTAGTCCGCCCGGGCACCAGCCACGGGACAGCCGCCCGGAAGAGCGTCGGCCACCGGGCGGCTGCCCACTGAGCGAGACACGAACCGCCCGGATGATGGACAGCCCCTTGTAGCCCAGCGCCCGCTCCGGCCATTATTCCTACTATTCCAGTAGGGAAACTAGGAATCTCTGTGAGGTGGCTGTGCGCACGCTGATACTGCTGGCTTTGGCCGGGCTCGGTGCCCAATTGGTGGACGGCAGCCTGGGCATGGCCTACGGCGTCACCTCCACCACCCTCCTGCTGGCCGCCGGGACGAACCCGGCCGCGGCCTCCGCCACCGTGCACCTCGCCGAGATCGGCACGACCCTGGCCTCGGGCGCCGCCCACTGGCGTTTCGGCAACGTCGACTGGCGCGTGGTCGCCAGGATCGGGATCCCCGGCGCCGTCGGCGCCTTCGCAGGCGCCACCTTCCTGTCCAAACTGTCGACCGAGGCGGCCGAACCGCTGATGTCGCTGCTGCTGCTGGCACTCGGCCTCTACGTGCTGGTGCGCTTCACCCTCCAGGGCCTGCCGACCGACCGGCTCGGCAAGCCGCTGCGCAAGCGGTTCCTCACCCCGCTGGGTCTGGTCGCCGGATTCATGGATGCCACGGGCGGAGGCGGGTGGGGCCCGGTCGGCACACCGGCCATCCTCGCCAGCGGCCGGATGGAGCCGCGCAAGGTCATCGGCTCGATCGACACGAGTGAGTTCGTTGTCGCGGTCGCCGCCAGCCTCGGGTTCCTCTACGGCCTCGGCTCCGAGGGTGTCAACGCGGGCTGGGCGGTCGCACTGCTCGTCGGTGGTCTCGTCGCCGCTCCGGTGGCCGCCTGGCTGGTCCGCCACGTGCCGCCGCGGGTCCTCGGGTCCGCCGTGGGAGGCCTCATCGTGCTCACCAATGCCCGCACGCTGCTGCGCGGGGACTGGATCTCCGCGGGGGACACCGCCCAGTGGATCACCTACGGCATCATCTACGCGGCCTGGGCGGCAGCGCTCGTCCACTCCGTGCGAGAGCACCGCCGGAAGCCCGCCCCGCAGACGGAACCCGCCGACGAGTCCGCACAGCCGGCATCCGTCTGAACGCCTTCCCGGCCGCCGGCCCCGGCACGGCAGGACCCACTCCGGCCGACACGGCAAGGACACGTTCCTGCCGCGCGGACGGGGCCGCGCCGGGCTTCGGCCGGGAACCGGGCCGGGCCCCGGCGGGTTCCGGCCGCACCACTCCATCTCCCGGAGGCGCACGCATGACATCGGTTGCGGAGCCCGTCGAAGAGGCCGCTGCCCCTGGACCGTGGGAGCAGGTGGGCCGAGAACTCGCGGACCACCTCGCCGTGGACGCGGCCGAGCGCGACCGGGCGGGCAAGGCGCCTGTCGAGGAGATCGCCTGCATCCGCGAGTCCGGCCTTCTGACGGCTCTCGCTCCGCCCTCCCCCGACGGCCACGGCATGGACTGGCCGACCGCCTGCCGCGTCGTCCGCCGGATGGCTGCCGCCGACAGCTCCCTCGCCGAGCTTCTCGGCCGACACTACGTACTCTCCTGGAGCGGACGCTTCCTGATGGCCGCCGACCGCGGTCCCTCGTGGGAGTCCCGTACGACCGGCCGGGGGTGGCTGCTGGCGGGCGAGGTCGGGGCGGACACGGCCGGAGCGGACACGGGTGACGAACGGTCCCTGGACGACGCGTTGACACTCACGACGGACGACGGCGGCTACCGCCTCAGCGGGCGCGGCGTGCCGGTGCCGGGTGCCCTGGTCGCCGACCGGGTCCTGCTCCCGGCCCGGCACGCCGGCACCCGGGAGTCGCACATGGCGGTGCTGGTGGACCCGGCCGCAACCGGTGTCACCACCGACCCCGTGGACGACCTGTTCGGCCAGCGCCTCACCGGCGCGGGTGTCCTCAGCTGCGATCATCTGCACGTCGCGGACGACCAGTTGGTCGGCGTGGTGGCGACGGATGACGAACTGGCTCCGCCGGTCTCCGCCCTCGCCTCCCTCGCACTGCGCATGATGACCGCCCACGTCGTCCTCGGTATCGCCGAGGGCGCGCTGGCGGAGGCGCGCGACGCCATCCTCGTCACGTCCCACACCTGTGCCCCCTACCGTCGGCGGTACGACTCCGCCTTCCCCTCGGCCGCCGCCGACCCCGATCTCCTCCAGGCCTACGGGGAACTCGCGGCGGCGGTCCACGTGTCCGCCACCGTCGTCGAGCACGCCTCGCACGCGCTCGCGGACGGTGCCCGGCACGGCCCGGAACTCGACACCGTGCACAGCTCCGGGATCGCGGCCTCGGTCGCCACGGCGGAGGCCACCGCGAGCGAGTCGGCGTTGCACGTCACCGCGCGCGTCATGGAGCTGGTCGACGCCGCGGACATGGACCGCTTCTGGCGCAACGTCAGGTCGTTGACCGCGCACCGTGCCCCCGCCCGTGAGCTGCGCGCGATCGGGGAGCACTTCCTGTACTCACCCGGCGCCGCGTACGCGCTGGGCAGCTGACGCCCGGCTCACACCTCCGGCAGCGGCGCGGGCGGCCCGCCGAGCCGGGCGGCTCTACGCCGCGTCGCCACCGGGGCGGCGGCCCCAGGCCGAGACCATCGGTGAGGTGGCGAGGTCGAGCCGTCCGGAGGTGACGGCGGCCAGGTGCGACTCGATCTCCTCGTGCGTGGCAAGGCCTGCGGCGACGAGCTTGTCGCGCACCTGGTGGACCGTCGCCGCTTCCAGGGCCGCACACGCGGGCGAGGTGATCGGGAAGTAGGCGTCCGCCTCCACGTCGGCGAGACCGGCCTCGCGCAGCAGCCGTGGCAGCTTGCGCCCGTAGGCGAGGTCGGCGCCACGTTGCTGGAGGAGGTGGCGGAAGCCGCGGCGCAGCCGGTTGGCCAGCTCCTGTTCGGGGCCGTACTCGTCGGGGCAGATCAGCGGTTGCAGCGCCGGGTCGGCGTCCTCGACGAGCAGCCGGCCGCCGGGGCGCAGCGCCCGCACCATGGAGCGCAGGGCCGCATCGCGGTCCGCCACGTGGACGAGGACGAGGCGGGCGTGCACCAGATCGAACCGCCCGGCCGGAGGCGCGTCGACGGCGACGTCGTGGCGGAGGACCTCGACCCCGTCGGACGCGGCCGTGCCGGTCCAGGACACGTCGATGTCGGTGGCGACGACCCGCCCGTGAGGTCCGACGCGTGCGGCGAGCCAGGCCGGGACGGTCGGGCCGCCGGCGCCGACCTCCCAGCACCGCCACCCCTCGTCGACCCCGAGGGTCTCGAAGCGGCGGAACGTGGAGGCGTCGAAGAGCGCCGCCAATGCGTCGAACCGTGCGCCTGCCTCGACCTGCCGGTTGTCCAGAAGGTAGCGGTTTTCCTGCTCCATGCGCCGATCTTGTCACGGTCGAAGAGGCGGCTTCCCGCGCCGGCCGGGTGGCCCGGGTGGAGTGGCGGTACCGCATCTTGACTTGGTACAGACCAATGCGGTTGAGTTCCCAGCGCCCCCTACAAAGCGAGGAGTGCGCCCGTGTCCAAGCGACGCATCATGGCGCTGATGACCGCACTGCTGGTCGGATGCGCCCTGTGGTTTGTCATGCCCACGACCTCACAGGCGGCCCCGGCATCGTCCGAAAAGGGAACCGCGGCCGAATTCGTCGTGAGCGAAGCCCAGTTCGAGCAGATGTTCCCGGGCCGGAACTCGTTCTACACCTACAGCGGTCTCACGGCGGCCCTGGACGCCTACCCGGCCTTCGCCAACACCGGCAGCGACACCGTCAAGCGCCAGGAGGCTGCCGCGTTCCTGGCCAACGTCAGCCACGAGACCGGCGGTCTGGTCTACGTGGTGGAACAGGACCAGTCCAACTACCCCCACTACTGCGACGCCGACCAGCCCTATGGCTGCCCGGCCGGTCAGGCCGCCTACTACGGTCGCGGCCCCATCCAGCTCAGCTGGAACTTCAACTACAAGGCCGCGGGTGACGCCCTGGGCATCGACCTGCTCAACGACCCGTACCTGGTGGAACGGGACGCCGCGGTCTCCTGGAAGACGGGGCTGTGGTACTGGAACACCCAGACCGGCCCCGGCACCATGACCCCGCACGACGCCATGGTGAACGGCGCCGGCTTCGGCGAGACGATCCGCGCGATCAACGGCACCCTGGAGTGCGACGGCGGGAACCCCGGCCAGGTCCAGAGCCGGATCGACAAGTACCAGGAGTTCGCCCAGATCCTGGGTGTCCCCCCGGGCGACAACCTGAGCTGCTGACGCTCCGGTGCGCACGCACCGCCACCGGCGTCGGCCCCGGCGGTGCCGCACACCGGTCACCGGGACCGTCCAGGCCGAGAATGCCCGGCCTGGACGGTCCTGGTGACCGCGGTGCGCCGACCGGCGCATCGTTTCTGCTACGGCCGGTGAGCCGACGGGCGGCTGTCATCAGGCGCCGAGCAGCCTGCGGGGCGCGCGCTGCTCCTCACCCGAGGACGCGTCGGCCCGGCTCAGGTGCGCGGACCGGGCGGTCGCGAGGAGCTGGTGCCAGGATCTGACGGTCGGACGCCGACGCAGCAGCGCTCTGCGCTCACGCTCGGTCATGCCTCCCCAGACACCGAACTCCACGCGGTTGTCGAGTGCGTACGCCAGACACTCGGTGCGTACGGGACAGGCGCCGCACACGCTCTTCGCCTGGTTCTGCGCGGCACCCTCGACGAACAGGTCGTCAGGGTCCGCCTCCCTGCATGACGCGCGGTCGGTCCAGCACTCCTGGGAAATCATCCCGTGCACTCTCCTCCCCATCCGGCCCAACCTTGGCCTTTCACTTGGCATATGACGCTATGCGGTGACGCGCGGCGTGACATCATCCGCTCGAATCTGTCACCGGATCGAGTGAGTTCATTGTCGACAAGGAGCCCTCGGTCCGGGCAGGTCCGGCCGAGCACGAACGGATCCCGCCGGACCACGCCCGCAGGGGAGGTGATGGAATGGAGTGACGATTCTCCAGGAGGTCCCGTGGCCGGCCAAGACAGGCAACCGCAGCGCTCACTGGTGCGCAAGCTGCGCCCGCTCGCTTTCGGGGCCGACCCGGCCGGCGCGCGCCTGGAGCGGATCCGGCGATCCCCCCACTTCGCGGACGGGATCTTCCGCAACCCCGAGGGGCCGCAGTCCACTCCCCCCGCTTCCAGGGGCGAGCTGGCGAAGGCGCTGTTCAGGAAAGAAGGCCGTCGACGTCGCCGCCCCGCCGCGCCCGTCCCCCTCCACCGCACCACCACCGAGGAGCTCACCCGCCCTCCGGCCTCCGGGCTGCGGCTCACCTGGGCGGGACACTCCAGCGTCCTCGCCGAGATCGACGGTCGGCGCGTGCTCTTCGACCCCGTATGGGGCCGGCGCTGCTCCCCGTTCGCGTTCGCCGGGCCCAAGCGGCTGCATCCCGTTCCGCTGCCGCTCGCCGCGCTGGGCCGGGTGGACGTGGTCGTCATCTCCCACGACCACTACGACCATCTCGACCTCCCCACGATCCGGGCGCTCGCCGCCTCGGACGCTCTCTTCGCGGTGCCGCTCGGGGTCGGGGCCCACCTGGAGCGCTGGGGCGTCCGGCCGGAACGGCTGCGGGAGCTGGACTGGACCGAGTCGGCACAGGTGGCGGAGCTGCGGCTGACAGCGACCCCGGCCCGGCACTTCTGCGGGCGCGGCCTGCGCAACCAGCAGCACACGCTGTGGGCCTCGTGGGTCGTCGAGGGCCCGTCCGGTCACCGGATCTACCACAGCGGTGACACCGGCTACTTCCCCGGGTTCCGCGAGATCGGCGCTGAACACGGCCCGTTCGATGCCACCATGATCCAGATCGGCGCCTACAGCGAGTACTGGCCCGACATCCACATGACACCCTCGGAAGGCGTCCAGGCGCACCTGGACCTGCAGCAGGGGGCGCCGTCCGGGGTGCTGTTGCCGATCCACTGGGCCACGTTCAGCCTGGCACCGCACCCGTGGGACGAGCCCGGAGAGGGCACTGTCGCAGCGGCCGCACAGGCGGGCGCACAGGTCGCTCTGCCCCGCCCGGGTGAACCGTTCGAGCCGACCGGCGAAGCCGTACCGACCACGCCCTGGTGGCGCGCTGCGGCCCACGCCCCGGCCACGGAAGGGCCAGCCGGCGCACCGGGCGGCCCGACCGGCCGGCGGAACACCGGCGCCTCCTCCTCGGACCCGGACACGACCGAGCCGGCTCCGGCGTCGTGACGGCGGCGCGTGCGGGCGGCGCCTGACGACAGGTTGCGGCACCTTCCGGCGCGGCGCGCCTCTTCCTTCCTGCCGTCTCGGCTCGCCGCGGCCCTGCGCAGCGGCCTTTCGCGCCGCAGGGCCGACAATGGCGGGTGCATGGCGCCCTGTTCCCGGGGGTGCTCGGCCGACTTCGCACGGCGCCTTCCGGCATTGGCCTGGACCTGTTCATGATCCCTCGCTAATCTGCGCACCGGCATACCCGGGAGCTCTTCCGGGCCTTGCTGTTCCACTCCATGACGCTGGAACAACGAAGGGCCGATCCATGAGACGTGACAGAACCCCGCGCGCCGTCCTCTCGGCATTACTGATCAGCGGCGCCCTGGTGACGGCGGGCGCACTGCCGTCCCCCGCGGCAAGCGCTCAGGACACCTCGCACGACGCGCCCGCCTCCGAGGGCGTACTCACCGCCATGCAGCGCGACTTCGGCCTCAGCAAGCAGCAGGCCGAGGAGCGGCTGGCCGCGGAGAAGAAGGCCACCGCCACCGGGAAGAAGGCACGGAAGGCCGCCGGGCCCGCCTACGCGGGCTCGTGGTTCACCCCCGGAAGCCGACGGCTGACCGTCGCGGTGGCGGACCGGGACAAGACCGCCGCGGTGCGGGCCACCGGCGCAGCCGTGAAGCTGGTCGACCGCAGCGCCGCGGATCTCGACGCCGCCAGAAAGCGCATCGACGCGCTCGACGCGCCCGCAGGCGTGAGCAGTTGGCGCGCCGACTGGAAGACCAACCGGATCGTCGTGGAAGTGCTCGGCGCACGACAGCGCGACAACGATGTCAAGGATTTCCTGGCCCGGGCTCGCCGTACCGGTCCGCTGACGGTGCGCACGACGGACCACGCTCCCACGACCTTCGCCGCCGGCACGGTCGGAGGGGACCCGTACTACACGGGCAACGTCCGCTGCTCCATCGGCTTCTCCGTGCAGGGCGGCTTCGTCACCGCCGGGCACTGCGGAGGCGCGGGCCAGTCGGTCAGCGGCTGGGACGGCAGCCACGTCGGGAGCTTCCAGGGCTCGTCCTTCCCCGACAACGACTACGCATGGGTCGACGTCGGCAGCGGCTGGTGGACCGAACCGGTCGTCCTCGGCTGGGGAACGGTCTCCGACCAGCTCGTCCGCGGCTCCGCGGAAGCCCCGGTCGGTGCCTCCATCTGCCGCTCGGGGTCGACCTCGCACTGGCACTGCGGCACGGTGCTCGCCAAGAACGAGACCGTCAACTACAGCCAGGGCGCCGTCCATGAGATGACCAAGACCAGCGTGTGCGCCGAGGGCGGCGACTCGGGCGGCTCCTTCATCAGCGGTGACCAGGCCCAGGGCGTCACCTCCGGCGGATGGGGCGACTGCTCCGGCGGCGGTGAGACGTGGTACCAGCCGGTCAACGAGATCCTCGCCCGCTACGGCCTGACCCTGCACACGGCCTGATCCCGCTTCCCCGCACAGGCACCGCGTCGCACACCGCCCCGCCACCGCGCAAGCTCGGGTGGCAGGCATTAGCAGTGACGACGCGGCTCCTCTAGCCTGGCTGCCAGGCGGGGTGCTGCCACGCACGACGTCGTGGCAGCACCCCGCCCCGACCGCACACCACCGGCCGGCACGAACGACACAGCGGGAGAACGGTTGTCCCGGAACGCGAAGGAAGACGTTCCCGACACGGACGGCGAGGAGAGGGACCGGGCCCCCACGTCCGGGACGTCGCCGTCCCCCGCACCGCGCGGGCACTGGCGCCACACACGCCGGGTGGCCCTCGCCCGGGCCCTGGCGGCAGTGCTGGCGGTGCTGTGCGTGACGGCGCTGGCGAGCGTGAGCACGCTGCGCACCACCCTCCTGGACCGCGGCTACTACCAGCAGGTCCTGGACAAGGAGCACGCGTACGACAGGCTCTACGACGAGGTGCTCGTCGACCCGGAGGCCCAGCCGGTCACCCGGAGCCTGCTGGCCCGGCTCCCGGTACCGGAATCGGTGGTGACCGGAAACCTGAAGACGGTCCTGCCCCCGGCGACCGTGCGCGAACTCACCGACGAGCAGATCGCCGCCCTCACCAGCTACCTGCGGGGCGAGACGAAGCCCCTGTCCGTCTCCGTCGACCTCTCCCCCGTGCTGGCCAACCTGGACAAGCTGGCGGAGGTGTACCTCAGCGGCCTGGTGTCCCAGGCACAGGGCAAGGAGAAGGCCGACTTCCCCGCAGCCGTCAAGAGCGTCGAGGCGGCGCTGGACGACGTGGCCGCCGGACGGCGTCCGGCCAACCTGCCCACCGTCGACCTGAGCGACCAGGCGGTGAAGAACGTCAGCAAGCTGCTCCTGTCCGGCGTGCCCAGCAGCCAACGGGCGGCACTGCGTCCGCAGGTCGAAGGGGCACTCGGGGTGGGCGATGTCGCCACGGCGCTGGCCGCCGCCGGCCCGCATCTGGCCGGCGGGCGTGCCGGGTCCGGCGCCGATGAGGGCGAGAAGGAGCTGCTGCGCCTCACCGAGGGCGGGCGCTGGAACGTCGTGGACGACCTGGAGCGCACCGGCATGCACACCGGCGCCCTCGAATCCGCCCGCGGGGTCACCCACCTGGCACTGGGATGGGTCTACACCCTCGCCGTCGTCATCGGCCTCCTCTCCGTCGCGTTCCTGTGGGTCACCGGGCCGCGCCGGCGCCTGCGGAGGCTGCGCGCCATCGGCTGGAGCCTCGCCGCGGGGGGCGTGCTGACGGCGGGTCTCTTCTGGCTCGTCCGGTGGAAGACGGACAGCCTCTGGGGGCAGGCGCCCGGCTCGTGGCCCCCGTCGCTCGCCTCGCTGGTGGAGGATCTGGAGAGCACCGCGGTGCGGACGCTCACCGTCGCGGGCCTCTCCGCCGCCGCCGTCCCGTTGCTCGCCGGGCTGTCGATGGCTGCGCTCTCGTCGGTGCGCCGACGGCCGCGGGCCGCGCGCTCGCTGAGCCGGCGCGGCCGGACCAAGCTGCTCGCCGGAACGTCCGCGGTGACGACCACCGCGGTGGTGCTGGGCGTCACCTTCGCCCCCACCGCGGCCAGCGGCTCGGAGGAGAGGTACTGCAACGGCTCGCGCCGCTCGTGCGAGCTGCGCTACGACCAGGCCGCCTACGTCGCCACCCACAACTCGATGTCGACGACCGCCGACCGCTTCATCAGCCCGCTGCAGGACGGCGACATCACCACCCAGCTCGACAACGGCGCCCGGGCGCTGCTCCTGGACACCCACTCCTGGGAGCAGCCCGATCAGATAGCTCAGCGGCTCAAGCTGTCGGAGTTCGCCCCGGACATGCGCAAGGAGATCACCGGGCTCCTCGACAAGTCGCACCCGTCCCGGCCGGGGCTGTGGCTGTGCCACGCCGTGTGCCGTGGCGGGGCGATCCCCCTGGTGGACACGTTGCGCGACATCAGGTCCTGGATGGACAAGCATCCGGGCGAGGTGGTCACGCTCATCGTCCAGGACGGCATCACGGGGAAGCAGACCGCCTCCGCGTTCCGCAAGGCGGGGCTGGACCGGCTGCTGTTCACCCCCGACGACGACCCGCAGGCCGAGTGGCCGACCCTGGGGCAGATGGTCGAGGACGACAAGCGCCTGGTCGTCTTCGCCGAGCACGCCGACGGCCCGGCCCCCTGGTACCGCAACTTCTACCGGTACGGCATGGAGACGCCGTACGCCTTCTCCGCTCCACACGAGATGAGCTGCGCCCCCAACCGCGGCGGCACGGACAAGCGGCTCTTCCTGATGAACCACTTCGTCACCAGCGGTGGGGGCAGCCGGATCGACGCCCGGGAGGTCAACGCGGAGGACTTCGTACTGGACCGCGCCCGGCGGTGCGAGGCCCAACGCGGTCGCCCGGTGAACTTCGTCGCCGTCGACTTCGCGAACCTCGGCGACACCGCCGCCGCCGTGGACACCCTCAACGCCCGGCGGAGTCCCTGAACAAGGACCGACGCGGTACCGGCACCCCGGTACGGCCAGGGGCGCGGAGTGCCCTCGCGCGGGGAGCACGTCGGACGCCCGCCCGGGCCATGGAGCGTCTTGGCTGCACAACTTCTTCGGAGCTCTGAGGCCCTTCGGCCGTTTCGCACGTACGGCGCGGTTAGGCTCACCGGGGAACGGAAGACGACCGGCGGACACGGGAGAGGCAGCAGTGGGCAACGGCGCGACCCCGGACGGCGCGGATCCGGGCCGGCCGGGGACGCTGTACCGGAAGGTGGCGGCCGACCTCGGACGGGAGATCACCGAGGGGGCCTACGGCTCGGGAGGCCGGCTGCCCGCCGAGGGCGAGCTGGCCGAGCGGTACGGCGTCTCCCGGGGCACCGTCCGCCAGGCGCTGTCCGTCCTGCGGGCCGACGGCCTGGTCACCTCCCGGCGGGGTACGCGGCGGGTCGTGCTGCGCACCTCACATGTGCAGAGCTTCGGCGAACTGCTCAGCTTCACCCGCTGGGCCCGCTCGATGGGGCAGGAGCCCGGCGGGCGCATCGTAGGAGTGCGCTGGGACGACGCCGACGGCACCGAGCGCGAACAACTCCGCCTGGACGAGGCGGCGGTCCGGGTCTGCCGGGTGCTGCGCGTCCGCACGCTCGCGGGGCGGCCTGTGATGGTCGAACGCACGGTCTACCCGGAGGTCATCGGGACGCTGGTCTGCGGTCTGGAGTCCGACACCGTGTCGTTCACCGTGCGACTCGAAGAACAGGGCGTGCTGTTCACCGACGCCCAGCACACCGTGGATCTCGTCCAGGCCGACGAGGACGACGCGGAGTTGCTCGGCTGCCGCCCCGGCGACCCGCTGCTGCGTGAGCGGCGCCGCAGCACCGATCCCGCAGGGGCCCCCATCGAGTGGTCGGAGGACCGCTACCTGCCCGGCACCGTGGCCTTCACCGTGCACAGCTCCGCCACGTCCGGTTCCCTCGCCCGGCGCCCGGGCGGCCCCGCCACCGACTGAGACGGGGCGCAGCCACGGGCCGGTGCGGCGGGGCGGGGTGTCAGCCGCGCGGCGGGCGCAGCAGGGAGGCGAGGAGCGGCCGGAAGTGGTCGAAGCCGGGCGTGGCCGCCGTGGCGTCCTTGGCCTGGTCGTCCCACCTGCGCAGGGCCACGGCGTCCTGCGCGTAGGGGGCGGCCTCGAACCGGGCCACATCCTGGTCCGACATCGGCCCGCCCTGCACCCGCAGCGTGTACACCGAGGATTCGGAGAGCGCGGCCAGGTACTCGGGTTCCACCGCGCACAGGTACCGCTTGGCGGCGACGTGCAGCCGCACCGGCTCGGTGACCTCGGGACCGAACCACTCGGCGAGCCGGTCGGCGCCGGTGTGGCTGTGCCGGTTGTCCGTACCCTCCATCAGGTCGGTGCCGTGCAGCGGACCGTGGAAGTGGCCGATGTCGTGCAGCAGGGCCGCCGCGACGAGGTGGTCCGGCGCCCCGGCTTCCTGCGCGCGTGCGCCTGCCTGGAGCATGTGCTGCGCCATGGTCACCTCTTCGCCGAGGTACTCCTGCGCCCCCTCTTCGGCGAACAGCGCGGCCAGTTCCTCCAGGGGCCCGGCCTCGGCGGCGGTCTGCCCCCTGCGGAGCACGGCCAGCGTGCTCGCCAGCCCGTCCACGTCCGCGTAGGTGCCCTGGAGGTGGCGTGCGCCGTTCTCCGAGAAGGCGGTACGGGCGTGCAGCAGCCGGACGTTGTCGAAGATCAGGCAGTCACCGGGGGTCAGCCGGAAGTCGAGCTGGAGCTCGGGCCGCAGCAGGAGCTCAGCGAAGGTGCGGTAGGCGCGGTAGAAGGCCTCCAGGTTCTCGGCTGGCAGGCGGAGCGTGCCGATGGACCGGTTGTTGAAGCGCACCTCCCGCACCCGGCCGAGCGGGTCCACTGCGATCAGCGGCCGGTCCGCCGCCAGGGCCGTGGCGGCGTCGTCGAAGCGGAAGGGTACGGGTGTACGCGTCAGCACGCCGAACGCCGCCGGGTCCTCCTCCCGCAGCAGCGCGGCGGCCTGGAAGCCGTCCACCAGCCCTGAGTCGCCGCCCACGGCGGCGTTGGTCAGGCAGTGCAGGAGCTGGAGGGTCGGTACGGGGTCCCGGTACGGGTTGTCGGTGTGCGGGGTGATGCGGGCGCCGGTGAAGGCCAAATTGTTCGGGTCGGGCTCGACGCGGACCTCGAACAGCCGCCCGTAGTTGGTCTCCCGTACGAAGCCGAATGTGCGGGCCACGTCGAGCACCTGGCCGTCCTCGCAGGGCACGTCCCGCAGCAGCGCGAAGCCGTACCGCAGCACGGCGTCCAGCGTGCGGGCGCGGACCGCGGGGTCGTTCCCGTACGCCTCCCAGGGCGCTTCCGGTATCCGGCCGGTGAGGTCGGCGGCGCGCCACAGCGTCTTGTCGGCTTCGGTACGGCCGTCCCCCGCGCCGCGGCCGGCGGCCGGCTCGTTCTCGGCCAGCCACTGGTGCGCGTAGACGGACCGGTGCCCGTCGGGGGACCACACCACCTCGACACCGGCCCCGTCCGGCGTCCGGCTCGTCTCTGCGACAGCGAGCTCCCGGGGCAGATCGACGATCTGGAACAGCTTCTGCCCGCTGCGCGGGTCGCGGCACTGCGCGCAGGGGCAGTTGTCTCGCAGCCAGGTGGCCGGAAGGCGGTCAGGTGCCGGTGCGGGCATCGCGGGACTCCCCTCAAGTTGTATAGCCAACTTCTTCTCGTCTGAGCGGGACCCTATCCACGAAGAAGGCGACGCGCCATGCCACACCTGCGCGGCGCACCGGGGACGGCAAGGGACCGCAGAGCAAATCAGGGCCGCGGGACGGGAGTTGACCGGCACCGTCGGCTCCGCTTCCGGTTCCGTCTGCCGGGGCCGCCCTGGCTGTCGAGCGCGCCCCGCCGCGCTGAGGGGCGAGACACGGGCCGTCCCGGCGGTCGGTACCGACCTGGCGGTTCACCTGGCCGAAGCACGGCAGTTGTCACCGACTCGGCGCGCTACTCGCCACCTCGCCCGGTGACGTCACGCTTGGTCTCGCTCACGGTCCGGCTGAGTGTGGGGGCAACTGGGCAACTGCCTCGTCGCGAAGCTCGCGGCTCACTCCGCTTCCACCACCGGACTCGGTGACAGCAGACCCGTCTGTGTGACACCTGTCGTCCGCCGCTGCTACGCGGAGAAGCCGACCGATGTGACGTACTCGTACTGCCCCCACTGCGAGCCGAGATCGGTGAGCCATCCCTCCCACGCGTCGGCGAGCGCCTCGTCGTCACCGGCGACCCAGGCGTCCACGATCCCGTCCCAGCGGCGGATCCGCAGCCGCCGGAACCCTGCGGCGTCGGTCTCGATGATCCGCCGTCGCGGGTCGGCGACGGCGCTCTGGTCGAGGGGCTGGATCTCCACGCGGGTGCCGCCGCGGGCGTTGAGGCGCGCCAGCAGGTGCCGGGCGACGTTGCGGCGCCGGTAGCCACGGTAGGCCGCGTCGATGCGAGCGAGGTTGTCGGGGGTGGGGGTCTGCCGGTGCCGGAGCCAGCGGCGCAGCGTGCCCCGGGTCACGGTGATGCCCGCCTCGCGCATCGCCTGGTAGCCGGCGGCGGAGTTGGTGAGGTAGTTCAGCCGGGCGTACAGCCCACGGCGGGTGGTGACCGGGGAGCGGATGCCGCCCTCCAGGGCGAGCCGGTCGAGGACCTCACCGGCGAGCTGGGCGCTCCTGGTGCCCTGGGCGCCGTAGAGGCCGAAGTCGAGCGTGCGCTCCGGCATCAGCCCACCTCCCGCTCCCGGTAGCTGCCTTCGCCCACCTTCTCGATCCGGTAGGTGTGTTTGGGCTTGACCTGGGTGACCTCACGCCCTTCGGGGAACAGCAGGGTGTCCTTGTTTGCTGCCCGTGCCTGTCGCCAGTCGCCGGCCAGATGCAGTTCGTCGGTGCCCATCATCCGTACGACGGTGAGACCGGCCTGGTGGGCGGCCCAGGCCTTGCGCCACAGGTTGGCGAAGGCCTGGGAGCGGATGATGTGCATCCAGTCCTGACGGTAGAGGGCCCGGTTGTAGTTGGACTCGCCCATCGTGGAGACCAGCTTGGAGTACATCGCCTTCACGTACTCGTACGCCGCCTCCCCCTCCCCCGAGTCCGCGGTCAGTGCCCGGGTGCGGACCTGCACCAGCGCCCGGCGCACGGTCTCCAGAAGCTGCTCGGTCGAGCCGGAGGTCCAGGACTCGTGGATCAGCGGCCGCTCGCACAGACCCACCTTCGGGCTGGCCAGGCGCAGCAGCAGACGCAAGGTGGACTCGGTGATCCACAGCGGGCCCGGCTCCTCCCGGTCTCCGATCGGATGCGGCAGCGCGGGATGGTCCCAGGCCGGCGGCGTGACCAGGTGGACGCCGGAGCGCCTGGTGTCGTGCGGGGGGCCGCCGTCGTCCGGACCGAGGTGGTGTTCCAGTTGGCCGATCGGCAGGTGGGCCTTGAGGGCACTGAGGTAGGCGCCGTTGATGTCCAGCGCGGTGACTGTGGCCGCCTGGTCGGCGAGCGGGTCGAGGACCTGGGGCGGTGCGGCCCAGCGCGGGCGGGCCTCCCAGATGTCGTCGGCGTCCTGCCGGCCGCGCTTGTGCAGGATGTCGGGCAGGTCGGGGTAGTTGCGGAAGTCGTAACGCCCCCCGGCACGGCTCTCCTCCAGCAGGGCCATCACGTCCGGGATGGCGGTCTTCTTCAACGCGGCGACCGCCTTCTCCACGTCTCCCTGCGCGTCGCCGAGGACGGCCCGGACCTTGCCCTCGATCCGCTCGGCCAACTCCCCGGTCTTTCCGGCGTCCTTGTGCACCGCCGACGGACGGGACCCCGCACCGTCGCCTCCGGGGCGCGGTGGGCCGGACGCCGCTCGCCGATGCCCCGGAACGGGGGCCGGGGCGGCGGCCGGAGGACGGGAGCCGGTCCCACCGGGTGCGGGTACGGGTGCAGGTGCGGGTACGGGCGACGGCGCGGGCTCCGGCGCCGGGGCCGGAGAGACGGGCGGGTCGAGGAGACGGAGGTGGGTCATGTCCAGCGCGACCTCCACCGCCGCCAGGGCGCCCAGGTCCCGTGCGGTCACGGTGACGCGAGCGGAACCGGTCTCCGGGTGCCGGGTCAGGCGGAAGGTGCGGTCGGCATCCAGCTGGGCCACCAGGCCGGGGTCGTCGGTGTCCAGCAGCGCCACGACGGCGACCTGTTGCTCGTCGGCCAGACGCGCCAGGGCCTTGACCGCGCTGGGCAGGGCCCGGCCCGACAGAGGGGCGGTGTCGGCACGGACGTGCTGCAGCCGGTCGACGACCACCAGGCCCAGCCCTTCGATCCGGGAGGCCTCCTGGGCGATCACCTGTGCGGTCGGCTCGGGCCGGGTGAACGACAAGGGCGCCGACCGCAGCCGGCCGTCCGCGCCCACCACCGCCTGGCGCTGCTGGGCGGAAAGGGTGCCCGCGGCGAACTGCGCGTACGGCACGGGCGCCTCGGCAGCGATCAGACGCCGGGCGGCCACCTGCACCGGCACCCCGGAGAGGGCGTAGAGCACCGGTACCGGTTCCTCGGGGTGGAAGGCGGCCGCGCGTGCCGCCTGCAACGGCAGCAGGCTCCCGCCCGCGTTCGGCGGCGCCACCACCAGGGTGAGGCTCCCGCGCACGAGCCCTCCCGAGGCCCGGTCCAGGGCCGCGACGCCCGTGGACAGGCCGGTGTTCTCCGGCTCGGTCCCCAGCAGTCCGTCCAGGACGTCGCCGAGGCCGGTGACTCCGGGTACGCCGTCGGGCTGCCGCGGCCCGGGGCGGGACGGTGCCTGGTAGGACACGGTGGCGGCAGGCCGACCGCCGACCGTCAGCACCTGTGTCGCTTCCTGTGCCGCAGCGACCAGAGCGCCGAGCTCCTGCCGTGCCTTCGTACTCGGCCACACCGGACCGGCCGGTTCGTCCCCCTGCGGGCAGCGCATCACCGCGGCCTGCCGGCTCTTGCTGTTGACCAGCACGATCTCCGCACCGTGCCCGAGGCTCTCGACCACTTCGCTCCACTGCTCGCGAGCCTGCGAAAGCGTCACATCCATCGAGAGCCTCCTTCAACCGGACGCTCAGCCTAGCAAGTAGCCACATTGCCGGTACGTGTTTCATGCATATCCGGGCAGGTGTCGTGCACCCCTCGGACTCACGTCCGGGAGAGGGAGCGGATGGTCCGGCGGCCGGGCGTGCGCTGCGTCTGACGGCCCTCACTGCCCGCGCCAGGAACCGGGGACCGGGAGGGTGCAGGGCCGGTGACGCCGGTGGGGCAGCGCGCGGGTTTCACACCGGCAGGGCGGCGAGCCACGCAGTCAGAAGCCGGTTGACCTCGTCAGGGCGCTCCTGCTGGATCCAGTGGCCGCAGTCGAGCAGATGGGAGGAGACCAGGCCCGGCAGGGTGACCGGGTACGCGTCGATGGCGTCGGCCAGCCATGTGGTGGACGCGTCACGGCTACCGCCGATGAACAGGGAGGGCTGGTGGAGAGGGGCGCCGTCGAAGGCGGACAGGTCCTCCCAGTCGCGGTCCATGTTCCGGTACCGGTTGAGGGCCCCGGTCAGACCGGTCCGCTCGAACTCCCCGGCACAGACGTCGAGGTCGCTCTCGCCGAGCCACGCGGGCAGCCGGCCTGCGGGGAACCGTTCACGCAGCGTCCCTCCCCTGCTGACGAAGTGCGGGTCAGGGGCGTCGGGTGCGGGCATCGTGTCGGCCGACAGCGCCGCGTAGAAGCCCGCGAGCCAGCCGCGCACATCGGGCTCGATCTCACGCTCCGCGCGGCCGGGCTCCTGGAAGTACGACACGTAGAACTCCTCGTCCCCGCCCATCCCGGCGAAGATGTCGCTGGGCCGCGGTCCACCGCGCGGGGCGTACGGAACGCTGAGGATGCCGACGGCGCGGAAGACCTCCGGCTCGACCAGGGCCGAGTTCGCGGCGATGGTCGCGCCCCAGTCGTGGCCGACGATCACCGCCGACTCCTCCCCCAGTGCGCGCACGACGGCGACATTGTCCTCGACCATGTCGAGCATCCGGTAGGCCTTGGTGGCGGACGGCGCAGAGGAGCGCCCGTGACCGCGGACGTCGATGGCGGCCGCGCGGTACCCCGCCGCCGCGAGCACCGGCAGCTGGTGCCGCCACGAGTACCAGGACTCCGGAAAACCGTGTACGAGCAGGACGAGGGGGCCGGATCCCTGTTCCACGAGGTGGGTGCGGTGCTCCCGCGAAAGGATCACTCGGTGGACGGGTTCCGCGATGTGCTGCGCCATGTCTGTCCTCCAGGGTCGGAGAGGGCCGTCACCCACCGGGCGGCACCGTCCGCGACGTCGTCCGCTCGACGCCGATCATGCGAACGGTCCGGTGGGATGACGAGCGTTTTTGCCGGTCCGGCAACGACGGGCCCGGCACCCCTGCCCCCGCCTGCCTCCACCCTGCCCGCACGGTTTTCCCGGCATTTCGGCTGGGGACCCGGTGGGGCGACATGTACCTCGCGTCACCTGCCGGAGGCGGACATGGCCAAGGAGCAGAAGCCGGAGAAGAACGAGCGGGTCACCTGGGCGTCCCACGGCAGTCGGACGGTCGGCAGAGTGAAGAAGAAGATCACGGGGCGTACCCGCGCGGCAGGCCGGACGGTCGACGCCTCACCCCGGGACCCGCAGTACGAGGTGGAGAGCGAGAAGTCGGGCCGCAGAGCGGTGCACAAGCCGCAGTCGTTGCGCAAGAAGGGTGGTGACTGAGGGTGGCAGCGTCGAAGGAAGAGGTGCTCACCGCGTTCGACGAAGCCGTCAACATGAAACCGGGTGAACTGGAACGGTGGCTGCGCAGCGAAGCCTCGCAGCAGGTGGGGCAGCGGGGGAAGAACCAGGAGAGCACCGGACACGCCTCGGGGCGGCGCATCGCGCAGCTCCAGCGGAAGAAGACCGGTGAGCTGACCGATGACGACCTGGCGCACATGCGCAAGGTGGTCGGCTATGTCCGCCGCCACCTCGCACAGCGTCCCTCCGGGGACATCCACGAGTCGCGGTGGCGTTACTCCCTCATGAACTGGGGCCACGATCCCGAACGGTCGAAGTGAGAGGCGGCTGCGGGGTCAGGGCGGTGCGTCGGGGTCGCGTCGCCGGGCGTCGCGCAGGAGTTCGTCCAGGTCGCCGAGCTGGTCGAGTTGCTTGACAGCGCGTGCGGTGCGGTAGTTGTGGGCCAGCCGTGCGCGGTGGCGGTGCATGAACTCCCAGTACCCGGCCGTGTAGGGGCAGTGGTCCGCACCGGTGCGCCGGGTGGGCCGGTAGGCGCAGGGCCCGCACAGGTCGCTCATCGTGTTGATGTACGAGCCTCCGGCGGCGTACGGCTTGGTGACGATGCGGCCGCCGTCGGCGTACTGGGACATGCCGATGACGTTGGTGAGCATCACCCAGTCGTACCCGTCGACGAAGCAGCGGTGGAACCAGTCGGTCACCTGTGCCGGGTCCCAGCCGCGCTGGAGTGCGTGGTTGCCCAGGACCATCAGGCGGGGGATGTGGTGCACCCAGCCCCGATCGCGTACCTGGGCCAGGGTGGTGGACAGGCAGCGTGCCTGCACGGCGTCGGCGTCCAGGCACGCGAACCACTCCGGCAGGGGCGCATGGTGGCCGAGCTCGTTGGACTCGCGGTAGTGGGGACCGAAGTACCAGTAGAGGTTCCACATGTACTCGCGCCACCCGGCGACCTGCCGGACGTACCCCTCGACGGAGTTGAGCGGCGCTTCGCCCGCGCGGTAAGCCTTCTCGGCGGCCTCCACGCACTCGGCCGGGTCCAGCAGTCCGAGATTGAGTGCGGCGGACAGCATGCTGTGGCTCATGGCCCAGTCGTCGGCCAGCATCGCGTCCTCCCACGGGCCGAACGTGGGCAGCCGTTTCCTCACGAAGGCCCGTAGGGCGCGTCGTGCCTCGGCACGGTCGGCCGGGAACCGGCGCGGTCCGTCCCGGCCGACGAACGCGGCCTTCCCGTCCCGCTCCCAGCGGTCCAGGTCGGCTCTGACCTCCTCGTCGATGGTGTCCTCACGTGGCCGGTAGGGAGCCGGCACGGGCAGCGTGGCGGTGTCCTTGGGCGGACGCTCACGGTTGTCGGCGTCCAGGTTCCACCGCCCGCCCACGGGCTGGTCACCGTCCATGAGCAGGTCGTGGTCCTCACGCACGTGCCGGTAGAAGTCCTCCATGCGCAGGTGACCGCCGCGAGCGGAGCCCGCCCACCGGGTGAACGTCTCCGGCTGTACGAGGAATCCGCGGGGCGGCAGGACCTCCACCTGCGGCAGGCCCTGCACGAAGCGGAGGGGGGCGTGCGAGGTGGGGTGGTGCACGGTCACGGGCGCGTCCCCCACCGCCCGGCGCAAGCCCTCACGGTAGGTGTCCGCCTGGACGTAACGCACCCGGTCGCCGAGCTCGGCCGCGCGGTGGCGCATGGCGGACAGCAGCAGGTGGGCCTTGGCCCGGTGGAAGCGGCGCCTGCGGAGGACGGCCCGGGACTCGATCATGACAGCGGTGCTGCCAGGCCGGAGGAAGTGCGGGCCGAGCTGGTCGCCGAACAGCCAGTGGAAGCGGGTCTGCAAGCGGTCGTCGTCTGCGCTCACGCAGGTCCTTCCCTCGGCGGGCTGCTCGTCACCGTTCAGTCTCGGTCACGGAGTGCCTCGCGCGCGGGCGGCGCGCTCGCTCCGTCAGCTGCCGGGCGCGTGGCTCAGCTGCTGGGGGCGTGGCTCAGGTCGACGACGCAGAACACGTTGCCGTCGGGGTCCGCCAGGACGACGAAGTCGGGGTGGGCCGGATAGCGGTCCCAGTGCGGCTCGGTCGCACCGAGTGCGAGCAGGCGTTCGACCTCCGCCTGCTGCTCGGCAGCGGTCTCCACGAAGAGGTCGAGGTGGAGACGCGGGTGCGGCTCGACCGGCGAGCTGCTGCGCATCAGCCCGAGGGCGCGGCCGGAACCGTCACGGTGGCAGAGAGTCCGCCAGTTGTCGCTCCGCCACTCCTCGGAGACGGTCAGATCCAGCGCGGCCGACCAGAAGTCGGCAGCACGCCCGAGGTCAGCGACACCGATCACGGGGATACCGAGTGTGAGCATGCCCCGATGCTAGGGCGCCGGCCACGGTGCGTACCGGCCCGCGCCACACCCGGTCGGCCCGGACGTGGCGCGGGAGGGTTGCGCAGCGGGCGCGCGCTACCCGTTGGCGAGCGCCGTCAGACGTTCGGCGGAGCCGTTGAAGCTGTCGTGGTCGCCCACGGTGGGGCCGGTCGAGGTGTACTGCCAGAACGTGTGGGTTCCCCAGCCGGCGGGCAGGGCGCCCGGCCCGTCGGCGTAGCGGGCGACCCACAGCGGGTTGGACTGCCCGAAACCGGCGTTGTTGCCGGTGCACTGGGTCCACCAGTCGGTCGTGGTGTAGATGACGGCGTCCCGCCCCGTGCGGCTCTTGTAGGTGGCGGTGAAGTCCTTGATCCAGTTGACCATGGCGCCCTGGCTGAGCCCGTAACAGGTGGCGCCGTACGGGTTGTACTCGATGTCGAGGACACCGGGCAGGGTCTTGCCGTCCTTGCTCCAGCCCCCGCCGTGGTCGGCGAAGAAGTTGGCCTGCGCGGCACCGCTGGAGCTGTCCGGCAGCGCGAAGTGGTAGGCGCCACGGGTCATGCCGGCGTCGTAGGAGCCGTTGTACTGCTGGGTGAAGTAGTCGCTCCGGTAGTCGGTGCCCTCGGTGGCCTTGACGTAGGCGAACCGCACGCCGCTGCCCCACAGGCCCGCCCAGTCGACGTTGCCCTGGTGCCCGCTGACGTCGACGCCTTCGACGGTGGCGTCGAGCTGGGGTGCGCCGTCGTGCTTCCAGCCCTTGTGGACGGCTATCCCGGCTCCCATGTACGCCTCGCCGCGCTTGAGTTCACTCGTTCCGTCGGACGCCTGGGCAGCACCGGTGGCGCCGACGGACAGGGCGCTGAGGGCGCAGCAGAGCGCAGCCGCGACGAGGGTCCGCCTCCCCCGCGGGGTCGCCGGGGCGGGGGTGAGGGAGGTGTTGCCGCATCTGTCACTGGACATACCTGCTCCAAGTGCTCGGTGGGGGGTGCTGGTGGCGCCTCCTGTACCAAGTGACGGGCCGGCCAGGGGTGGGGCCCGCCGGACAGGTGCCACGAGCCGAACTTCGGCCGCGTACGCGCTGGTTGGCGCGTACACGTCAGGCAATATAGGCAGTGCTCCTCAGCCGTGAGAAGAGGGGCATGTCAATGCCGTTGGTCCGACCTGTGCAAACTCCTCACCGCACAGCCGTGCCGGCAGCGGCCGGGACACCGGCACCGCGGTACCGGCCGGTGGACGCACACGAAGGGGGCACCGGGTCCGGTGCCCCCTTCGTGTGCCGCCTGTCAGTAGATGTTCGCCTCCACCTCCGGACCGTCTCCGCGGGCGCTGTTGATCTGGGCGCGGAGGGCGATCTCGTCGTAGACCCGCATCTCGCGCACGATCCGGCCGCCCTGGACGAGGAACTGGGACGCCCCGAGCACGGTGACCGGCGCGTCGGTCAGCGAGCCGAAGACGGCCAGGCCGCGGTAACTGCCGTGCAGGGTCCACAGAACGGCGATGCGGAGCCCCGCACAGCGCTCGGAGTAGTTGGTCTGGATGTCACGCACCTCGAAGCGGGCGTCGGGGAACGGCCCCACCAGGGCGAGCAGATCGCTTTGGTATCGCTCCGGACGGATGACGGTGCGGTCGCCGACGGTGTGCAGGAACAGGTCCCGCGCCATGAAGTCGGAAACCTTGTGCAGGCGGCGCCGGGACCACACCTCGTCGACGAATTCGAGGACCATCTCGCACTCAGGCCGGAAGTCGTCGGGGCGCGGTCCGCTGACACCGGCCGCCAGCACGTCCTGCGGAGCCGGCTCGGTCATCGAACCGCTGTACCCCTGGAAGCGCAGCCGCCGGGCCGCTTCGTCCGGGTCGGCGCCGCGCTGGAGGCAGTCGGCGAGCTCGTCGCGGACCACCCATTCCTCCACCATGCGGCCGCGCCGGTAGAGGCAGTTGGCGACCGTCCGCTTGCGGATCCGCACGTTCCGGCCCTCCACCAGGTGCTCGTCGGCGGAGAAGACCAGGTGCGAGCTCAAGAACGCGTCGTCCCCGCGGGCCTCCCACACCACGTCCTCGGCCTGGCCGATGTGCTGCGGCGTGCTGCCCATCCGCATCGTGGTGCCCTCGATGACGCCGTCCCGCCCGACGACGGTGCCGAGACCGGTGTGCACGATCGAGTCGGGTTCGTAGTTGTCCACGATGTAGGAGATGTCGCGGTCCACCCAGATCCGGTCGGTCACCTCACGGATGAAGTCGTCGGGATCCGCGTACGGACGGTAGGCGACGGGGTCGAGCGGCATGGTGTTCTCCTTTCGTCGGCAGGGCGCCGGGCCGGGCGCGCCGACGGGCCTGTCGTGGGTACGTGCTTCGGGAAGGGTCCGGCCGGGAGCAGGCCGGGCCGGTACGGGTCAGCTGTGCGTCGGCACGTCCGGCTGTCGGCGGCCGCCGTCAGGGACCGGCTCGGGCGGTGCGGTGAGCCGTGCGAAGGTGTCCATCAGGACGTGCGCCATGTTGTAGAGGATCAGCCGGGCACCGGCCGCCTCCGCCTTCCGCGCGCCCTCGGGGCCCGGCACGATCGACATCACCGCACGGCCCGCGCCGAGCGCGGCGCTGTGCACCTGGGAGGTCAGCCGGGTCACGGTCTCCGCTCCGGGGAAGCCGCAGTCCACGGCCAGGTCGGCCGGGCCGACCAGCACAGCGTCCACGCCCGCCGTCGCCGCGATGTGGGCCGCGGCGGCACAGGCCCGCTCCGTCTCGGCCATGACCACGACCAGGGTCTCCGCCGCAGCGTCCAGATGCTCGTGCGCGGAGACCGTGCCGAACCGGCCGGCTCTGCTGTAGGTGGCGAACCCCCGCTCGCCCAGCGGCGGGTAGTGGTCCGCCGCGACCGCGCGCCGGGCGTCCGCCGCGCTGTCCACGTGCGGGTGGATGATCCCGGCGGCTCCCAGGTCCAGGCAGCGCAGCGCCAGTCCGGCGTCGGCCGCGCCGACCCGGACGAGGACGTCCAGCCCGTGCGCCGCGGCCGCGGTGAGGTGCTGCTGGAGGGACAGTTGGTCGGCGGGTCCGTGCTCGCAGTCGATGACGACGTAGTCGAGGCCCGCGACCCCGGCCATCTCGACCAGCGTCTCGGACGGCAGCCGCAGCAGTGCCCCGTACAGCCGTTCCCCGTCCGCCAGCCTGCGCCTGAGGGAGCGGCCCGCCCCTCGCACGGCGGTCACCGGGCCACCATCCCGGCGGACAGGTCGATGTCGGCGCCGCACAGCCCCGGCATCCGCAGCATCGCGGTCACGGCGGCACCGACCTCGTCCTCGGTGACCATCCGGCGCAGCGCCGAGCGGTCCACGAAGGCCGCCTCCGCCTGCTCGTAGCCGGCGCCGGTGCGCTCCGCCTCCAGCCGGAAGTTCCGCTCCATCCTGGGGCCGGATACCGGCCCGGGCGAGAGGGAGTTGACGGTGACCCCGAAGGGGCCGACCTCTCCCGCGAGGGTGCCGGTGAGGCCGATGACCGCCATCTTCGAGGCGCAGTAAGGGGTACGCCGCAGCAGCGGCCGTTTGCCGGAGACGGAGGCGATGTTGACCACGTCCCCGGCACCCCGTTCCACCATCGCCGGCAGGAACGCCCGGCACATCAGGAACACCCCGCGGACGTTGACGTCGAACACCTCGTCCCAGTCGGCCGGATCGATCTCGGTCAGCGGGGCCACCGGGCCGGCGATCCCTGCGTTGTTGACGAGAATCGAGATCTCCTCGTCGACAAGGCTCTCGGCGAGGGCTTCCACCTCGGCGGGCACCGACACGTCGCAGACCCGGTGCCCGGCCGCCGGACCGAGCAGGGCGGCGGTCTCCTGGAGCCTGCCCGCGTCGCGCCCGGTGAGTACGACGCGGGCGCCGTCCCCGATCAGTGCCCGGGCTGTCGCCCGGCCCAGCCCGTTGCCGCCCCCACTGACCAGGGCGGTCCGTCCGGCCAGCGGTCCTCCGCCCGCATCCGGTGCGGTTGCCTCGCCGGGCACGGTGGTCACCGTCCCGGGTGCCGCGGTCACGGAGGCCGTCATGCGGCACCCTCGTCGTTCCACGGCAGCGTGCCGTCGCCGTACTTGGCGGCCCGCACGTCTCCGGAGCGGGCGTGTCCCTCGAACAGCTCGACCCGTGCGGCCCTGCCGCACACCTCGCCGAGCCGGGCCGACGAGGCGGGGTCGGTGACCTCCTGGTGGGTCACCGTCTTGAGGTACTTGCCGACCCAGAGGCCACCGGTGTAGCGGGCGGCGCCGCGGGTGGGCAGGACGTGGTTGGTGCCGATCACCTTGTCGCCGTAACTGACGCAGGTGCCCTCGCCGAGGAAGAGCGCGCCGTAGTCGCGCATCTGCTCCAGCGCCTGGCGGGGGTTCTCCGTGAGGATCTCGACGTGTTCGCTCGCGTAGGAGTCGGCGAGGGTGAACGCCTCGTCCAGCGCGTCGACGACGACGATCTCGCCGTGGTCCCGCCAGGCCGGCTCGGCGAAGTCGCGGGTGGGCATGGCGGGCAGCAGCCGGTCGATGTGGCGCGCCACCTCACGGCCCAGTTCCTCGGACGTGGTGACGAGAACGGCCGGGGAGTCGGGACCGTGCTCGGCCTGCGAGAGGAGGTCGACGGCGACCACGAACGGGTCCGCGTGCTCGTCCGCGACGACGAGGATCTCGGTCGGGCCGGCGAACAGGTCGATGCCGACCTCACCGAACAACTGCCGCTTGGCCTCGGCCACATAGGCGTTGCCGGGCCCTGCGATGAGCGGAACCCGGCCGATGGACTCGGTGCCGAGAGCGAGGGCGGCGACGGCTTGGACGCCACCGAGCAGGTGGATCTCGTCGGCTCCCGCCATGTGCATGGCAGCGACGGTGGTGGCGGGGATCTCGCCGCGGATCGGCGGGGTGCAGGCGGCGACGCGGGGAACACCGGCCACCTTGGCGGTCACGATCGTCATGTGGGCGGACGCGGTGAGCGGATAACGGCCCCCCGGTACGTAGGCGCCCGCCCCGGCCACCGGTACGTGCCGATGGCCGAGGTGCACGCCGGGGAGCGTCTCGATCTCGACGTCCCGCAGCGAGTCGCGCTGCGCCTGCGCGAACGTCCGCACCTGTTGCTGCACGAAACGGATGTCGTCCAGCACCGTATCCGGCACGGTGGAGACGATGCGTGCCACCTCGTCGGGGCCGAGCCGGAAGGATTCCGGGCTCCAGCCGTCGAACTTCTCCGAGTAGGTGCGTACCGCCTCGTCGCCGCGGTCGCGGATGTCGTCGAGGATGGCGGCCACCCGTTCGGCGACGCCGGTCTGCGCGGCACGCTTCGTGTCCGCGGGTGTCGCTGTCTTGAGGAAGCGGGGCATGAACGGCTCTCTTCCGGTGAGGGATGGGTCGGCGGAGACGGGGAGTCGGTCGGGGTCGGCGGGGTCGCACGGGTGCGGAGTCGGGGGCACGGAGACCGCGTCGCCCCCGGGGGGGCCGGGTACGGAGACGGGGCGGGTACGGGGGCGTGGGCGGGTTACAGGGCGGGGTCGCCCGGGGTGTGCGGGGGCGGAGTGTGGGAGCGGGCAGGGGATGCCGGGTGCGGGGCGGCTGGTCGGCGATCCGGGGTGGGGCGGCGCGCCGGTGCACTCCCCTCGACCGCCGCGAGCAGGTCGGCGAGGGCGGCGGAGACCGCCTCGGGCCGCTGCCAGGGCAGCAGGTGGCCGGCGCCGGGTACCTCGCGCAGTCGGGCGTCCGGCAGTGCCCCGGCAATCGTCCGGTGGAACCGGGGCGGGCACAGGGCGTCGCTGGTGCCGGACAGCACACGGGCCGGACAGCTCGCGGAGCGCAGCGCGGCGACCGCGTCGGCCCTGGTGGCCTGCGCCGCGAGCTGGGCGCGGGCGGCCTCGGGCCCGACCGCGTGCGCCATGCGCCGGTAGCGGTCCGCCTCCTCGCGGGACGGGTGCGGGGACGCGAACATCCCCGTCAGGGTCCGCTCGACGGCCTCGCCGAACCGGCCGTCGGCGATCAGGTGGTCCAGCGC
Organism: Streptomyces sp. CNT360; assembly: GCF_000424785.1. Classification (NCBI taxonomy): domain Bacteria; kingdom Bacillati; phylum Actinomycetota; class Actinomycetes; order Kitasatosporales; family Streptomycetaceae; genus Streptomyces; species Streptomyces sp. CNT360. The sequence goes on from NZ_AUKO01000002.1 coordinate 368,773, forward strand.
GCGCCAGGAGGCGTACTGGTCGGGGCGCGGCGCCCCCGCGTTGGTCGACATCACGCAGAGCCCGGCGACCCGGTCCGGCGCGCGCCGCAGGATCTCGAAGGCGACGATCGCGCCGAGGCTGAGCCCCACGGCGACGAACCGGCCCCGGACACCGTCCAGTACGGCCTCGGCCTGCAGCCCGATGTCCGGCTCCCGGAGGACGACGTGCCGCACGGGGTGCCCCGAGGGGAAGGTCACCTGCGACCAGAGGCTCTCGTCGCAGAGCATGCCCGGCAGCACGAGGAGCGGCAGCGGGTCGGTGGCCATCAGCGTGCGGAGCGGGGCAGCAGCGCGTACGGGGCGACGTAGCCGTTGTGGTCGAGCCCGAGCCCCGCGTCGGCGGCGGCCTTGACGACCTCCTCGTCCCACTCCAGACGCACCCGGCCGTCGCCGGAGTTGACGACCAGCACGTCGCCTTCCGCCTCACCGACGTTGCGCAGGGTCCGCCAGGCGTCCTGGGGCACGGAGAGGATGTCGCGCGGGCCCAGCCGCACCGAGACCGGGTCGGTGCGGTTGAGGGTGACCTCCCAGGAACCGTCCTTGACGATCAGCGTCTGCGTCTCGTGCTGCCGGTGCAGCGAGACGCCCTGGCCCGGCTCGGCACGCAACCAGGCGGCGTTGTGCCCGTGCGGGTTGAAGATCCGCGGCTCCTGGTGCAGGTCCTCGGTCATGCCGTAGCCGATGACGCAGCTCAGGCGCGCTCCACCGCCGGGCAGCGTGCTGTCCAGGAACGGCCGCTCGGACCAGACCAGTTCGTCGCGCGCGGCGACCCGGCGCTTCATCTCCTCCGGCGTGTAGTGGCGCAACCGGTCGATGTACTCCTGCGCCATGGGCCGGACCAGCTCGGTGCCGGCCGGGACCTCGTCACCGGCCACCGTGTCGACCAGTTGGTTGTCCGCGGTGAGGTGGAGGCCGTGTCCCTCGGCCTCCCGCAGCACCGAGGGGCCCCAGATGATGCCGCCGGTGTCGTCCATGCCGAGCACGGTGAACAGCCAGCCGTCGTCCGGCCCGGTGTTGGTGAAGCCGCGGAAGACCCAGGTGGGCACCGACGCGATGTCGCCCGCCTGGAGCAGCAGTTCGCCCTCGGTGCCGTCGGCGCCCCAGCGCAGCAGGTACTCCCCGGCCGTGCAGACGAAGACCTCCGCGGTGTAGTGGAGGTGCAGGTTGTTGGTGATGCCGTGCGGCATGGCCGCGGCACCGATGTTGAAGCCGTGCGGTATGCGCAGGTTGACGTGCTGGCCGGACGCCTGCGAGACGCCGGGCCCGACCATCGCGTAGTTCTCCTTCCGGTCCGAGCCCGGCGTACGGCAGTCGATGAAGGCCTGGTTGCAGGAGACGAACTCACTGCGGCGGACGGTGCGGCGGCCCAGTTCCGCGGTGGAGACGACGACGTCGGACACGAGCACTCCCTCGGTTCAGCTGCGTTGGAATACGTATGCATTCCATCTCAGGCGTTCCGCCGGGCGCTGTCAAGGGGTTCGCTGCGGTCGGCTCTACGTATGCCAGCAGCGGCACGGCGTACCGCACCGCCTTACCGGGGCCGGAGGACCGCGCGGGCCGGCAGCGGGCGCCGCCCGGCCACGTAGTCGACATACGTATGATGGGTGGCGCGCGTCGCAGGGGCGTGCGGGGCGACAGGAGAGGGCCGATGGCGATCACGAGTCACGACGTGGCGAGACTGGCGGGCGTGTCGCAGCCCACGGTGTCCCGGGCGCTCCGTGACGACCGCCGCGTCTCGGCGACCACCCGCGAGAAGGTCCGGCGCGCGGCGGAGGCGCTGCACTACGTGCCCAGCGAGGCCGGACGGACCCTGTCCACCCGGTCCACCCGCAGGGTCGGAGTGATCGTCACCGATCTGACCAACCCGTTCTACCCGCACGTGGTCGCCCCCCTCCACGACGAGCTGCACCGCCTCGGTTACCGCATGATGCTCATCACCGAGCGCTCCGACGAGGCGGTCGAAGGGGAGAACCTGCTCGACCAGTCGCTGGACGGCGTCGTGTTGGCGACCGCGACCACCCGCTCCAGGCTGCCGGCCGAGCTCGACCGCCGCGGCGTGCCGTACGTCTTCCTCAACCGGGACACCGGGGGCCGGGGAGAGACCGCCTCGGTGGTGGACAACGAGGGCGGCGGCCGTCTCGTCGCCGAGACACTGGCCGGACTGGGCCACCGGCGGATCGCGGGCATCTTCGGTGCGGCCAACACGACGACCGGGCGGGAGCGCGAGCTGGGCTTCCGGCTGGCGCTGGCCGACGCCGGTATCGGCCTGCCGGAGGAGCGCGTGGTGCGCGGACCTTTCGAGTACGACACCGGGTACCGGGCGCTGCCGGGCCTGCTCGCCCTCGAAGAGCCCCCCACAGCGGTGTTCTGCGGCAACGACGTGGTTGCCATCGGTGTGCTCAACGCGGCGCTCGCGGCAGGCGTCCGGGTGCCCGAGGACCTCACGGTGATCGGGTTCGACGATCTGCCGATGGCGGACTGGGAGGTCTTCCGGCTGAGCACTGTCCGGCACGACCTGCGGGAGCTGTCCCGCCAGGCAGCCCGGCTGCTGGCGCGCCGGATCAGCGGTGAGGCGGCGGCAGGCGGGGAACGGGTGGTGCTGCCGACCGAGTTCGTCCCGCGCTCCACACACGCCCGCCCCGCCTGACCGCGCGGCCGTCTCCCCCGGGCACCCGGCCACTTCGTGCCGGCAGCCCGCGTGGACGGCCGCGGCACGCGCCGTGTGCGCTCGCTGTCGGCCCCGGGGCCGGCCGACCACGAGCCGCTGGGCGCGGAGGCGGTCGGGCGGGGGCCGGTCACGGGGCGTCTCCGCCTCCCGAACCGATCCGTTCCGGCGGGTCGGTGGCCGCTACGGTCACGCTCATGACCCGGCCCGTCGAGCGGCGCTGGACCAGGGCGCCCACCGTGACCAGTACCGCGGCGAGGCCGAGCGTGAGCCACAGCTCCAGGCGGTGACCGGGGAGCACCGCCATCAGGATCAGCACGCCCGCGATGAAGGCGATGGTGGCCAGCGTCAGATACGGGAAGGCCCACATGCGTATCTCGGCCACCCGGGGCTGCCGACGGCGGGTGGCGTACTGGGTGATCGCGATGACCATGTACATCATCAACGCGATGGCCCCGCTGGAGGCGATCAGGTACGTGAAGACACTCGGCAGCAGGTAGTTGGCGACGACCGCGACGATGCCGACGGCGGCCGACGCTGCGACCGCGTTGCGCGGGACCCCGGCGCGGGAGGCGGCGGCGAAGACAGCGGGCGCGTCACCGCGCCGGGCCAGCGAGAAGACCATCCGGGAGGCGGTGTAGACGGCCGAGTTGAGGCAACTGCACACGGCCACCACCAGGACGACGTCCATGATCTGCCGGGCGCCGGGAATGTTCATCCGGTCCAGCACGGCCTGGTACGAGCCGTCCGCCAGCCCGTCGGCGTCCCAGGGAACGAGGCTGACCACGATGAAGAGCGAACCGAGGTAGAAGAGCCCGAGCCGCCACACCACGGCGCGTACCGCCTTCTTGATGTTCTTGCGCGGTTCCGCGGACTCGGCGGCGGCGATGGTGACGATCTCGCTGCCCTGGAAGCTGAACATCGCGGTCAGCAGGCCGGCGAGGATCGCGACGCCGCCCTTGGGTGCGAAGCCCCCGTGCTGCCACAGGTTCGTGACGCCGCTCGTCCCGGAGCCCGGCACCAGACCGAGGACGGCGAGCAGGCCGAGCACCAGGAAGGCGACGATCGCGACGACCTTCAGCAGCGCGAACCAGTACTCGAACTGACCGTAGTTGCGGACCGCGAGCAGGTTGCTCCCGGTCAGCACCAGGATCAGCACCAGCGCGGGCAGCCAGCTCGGCAGGCCCGTCAGTCCCGCGACGACCTCTCCGGCGGCGATCGCCTCGATGGGGATGACCAGTACGTAGAACCACCAGTAGAGCCAGCCGATGGAGAAGCCGGCCCAACGGCCCAGCGCGCGGTCGGCGTAGGTCGAGAACGAGCCGGTGTCGGGCTGGGCGACCGCCATCTCGCCGAGCATCTGCATCACCAGCACCACGAGCGCGGCGGCGAGCAGGAAAGAGACCAGGACGGCGGGCCCGGCCGCCGCGACGGCCTGCGAGGAGCCGACGAACAGGCCGGCGCCGATCACCCCTCCGATGGAGATCATGGTGATCTGGCGGCCCTTGAGTCCCTGAGTGAGTTCCGTACGTGCACCGCCGGGCGCGGTGCCGGCGCGTGCGTCGCCGAAGGGCGTGGTGCTGCCGGTCGCAGTGCCGCTGGGTGCGGCGCCGCCAAAAGGGTCGTGCGGCAAGGGGGATCCTCGGGTGATGAGTGCGTACGCGCAGGCCGTCCGGCGTGCGGCGGTGGCGTCAGAGCTGTTCGCGCAGAGCCGCCGGAACGGTGTCGAACGCGTCGGACTGCCGTCCGATCCGGTCGATGCGGAGTGTGGCGGTGGCGCCGTGCGCGGCGAGCCCCTCGAAGGCCGAGATGCGTTCGACGGCCGGCGCGAGTGCCGCGGTGCCCTCCTCCGTGGCGCGCTGGTAGGTGAGCGGTTTCAGGAAGCGGGACACCGACAGGCCCGCGTTGTACCGGGCGGTCTTCCCGGTCGGCAGTACATGGTTGGTGCCGGCGATGCCCTTGTCGGAGTAGGCCACGGTGGACCAGGGGCCAAGGAAGAGTGAACCGTAGTTGGTGAGGTGCTGGAGGTAGTGGTCGTCGTCCGCGGTGTGGACCTCCAGGTGCTCGGGGCCGATGACGTCGGACACGGCGACGGCCTCGTCCGCGTCCCGGACGAGGATGACCGAGCCGAAGTCGCGCCAGGCGGGCCCGGCGATGTCCCGGGTGGCCAGCGAGCCGAGCTGGCGTTCGACCTCTGCCAGTACCGCCCGCCCCGTCTGCTCGGACGTCGTGATCAGGGCGGCCGGTGAGTTGGGGCCGTGCTCGGCCTGACCGAGCAGGTCGGCGGCGACCCAGACCGGGTCGGCGGTGTCGTCGGCGATGACCGCCACCTCGGAGGGGCCCGCCAGCAGGTCGATGCCGACCTGCCCGAAGAGCTGGCGCTTCGCCTCGGTGACGAAGGCGTTGCCGGCGCCGACGAGCATGTCGACCGGCTTCTCCCCCAGCAGCCCGAACGCCATCGCGCCGAGGGCCTGCACACCGCCGACGGCGAAGACCCGGTCGGCCCGCGAGAGGTACGCCCCGTAGAGCACGGCAGGACGGGCGCCGTGCTCACCGGACGGCGGCGTGCAGGCCACGACGGTGGGCACCCCCGCGGTCTTGGCCACTCCCACCGTCATGAACGCGCTGGCCAGCAGCGGGAACCGGCCCGCCGGGAGGTAGGCGCCGACCCGGGTGACCGGGACGTGACGCTGCCCGCACAGCACGCCCGGGGCCAGCTCCGTCTCGAAGTCGGTCAGGTGGGCGCGCTGCGCGGCGGCGAACCGGTGGGTGCGCTCGTAGCCCGTCTCCAGGGCGGTACGGACGTCGGCGGGCAGCACGTCGCCCGCCTTCTTCAGCTCGGCGGCGCCGATCTCCAGGTCCCCCGACCAGCCGTCGAGTTCCCGGGCGTAGGCGCGCACCGCGTCCATACCCTGCCGCTCGATGGACGACAGCATCTCGGAGACCCGCGCGGTGACCTTCGGATCGCGCTGCGCCGGCGGGCCGTCGACAGCCGGCTTCTTGAGCCAGGTGAGGGGAGGGAGGGCTTGTTCTTCGTCGTGCGTGATCTGCATGGCTGGGACGGTAGACGCGCTTCAGCCACAGGACCAGAGGGGCAGATCCTAGGCTTCCCGCAGGGTTTCCCTGTGGGGCTTGTGCCCGTGGGCCGGTGCAGCCTCCCTCCCGGGCGGCGAAGCGCAGGGTGGGCGGGGAGGGAGAGGCCGGTAGAGATGAGGCAGGAAGGTCAGGGGCGCGCCCGGGAGCCGAGCTCCCGGAGGGTGTCCTCCGCCAGCCGGGCCAGCTCGCGCGTGGCGCGGGAGAGCGGATGCCCCCGGCGCCGGACCAGCGCGATGGTGTCGAAGAGCGGCTCGGCGAACGAGGCGGTGTGCAGTCCGGCGGGGAACCCGGGACCGTCGATCACGGCCCGGCTCGCGATCGTGTCCCCGGTGCCGGCTGCGGCCAGTTTCAGCGCCGCCTCGACGTGCTCCAGCTCGATCATCGGCTCGATGGTCACCCCGGCCAGTTGGGCGCGGTCGGCGAGCTGCCTGCGGGTGGGGTCCTTCCAGCCGTAGTGCGCGTCGTAGAGCACGAGGGGGGCCGCAGCAAACTCCTCGATCCGCACAGGGGCGCGGGTCCGCTCCGGATCGGCGCTCACGTAGCGCACCTCGTCGCGCAGCAGCGGAGTGACCACGAGTCCGTCGTCGTCGATCGGCAGGACCGCCAGACCCGCCTCGATGCGCCCGGCGGCGACCGCGTGTGCCGTCTCGGCCGAGTTCTGGCCGACCAGGCGGACCCGCACGGCCGGGTACCGTGCGTGGAACATCTGGACGAGATCGGCGAGCAGGTAGTAGTCCGCGTTGCGCAGCACGCCGAACGTGGCGGTGCCGCCGCCGAGGGAGCCCAGCGAGTGCACGGCCCTGGCCCCGCCGTCCGCTGCCCGGAGCGACTCCTGGGCGTACGGCAGCAGTTCCCGCCCCGCCGCCGTCAGCGCGAGCGTGCGGCTGCCGCGGACGAAGAGCTCCGCGTCCAGTTCGTCCTCCAGGCGCCGCACCAGCTCGGAGACCGACGCCTGCGCGATGTCGAGCGCGCGGGCCGCCGCGGTGAAGGAGCCCAGCCGCTCCGCCTCGACGAATGCCTTCAACTGGTTCAGGGTCACTCCGCGTCCTTCCGTCGGCCGAGGGAGCGGCGAGCGCCCGGGGCGACGAGGGCCGCAGGTGTGGTGCGCATGCCCGCACCCTATGTGCAGGTTCTCGGGCCTGCTCTGCCCGCCCGATCGACCGGGCAGGCCGGGACGGGGAGCGCGCCCCGCTCCAGGGCCCGGCCGCCGGGCCGGGCGGGTCACCGGAGCCTGCGGATGTCACCCCTGACCCGGTAGAAGCCGCCGGACGCCGGGTGCAGTGCGTCGACGACGTACCGCGCGCCGACTTCACGTATCGCCCGGGGGAACTGCACGTTCCACGACGGCTCGTACCCCTCCGAGACCACGTGGACGCGGGTCCGGCTCCCCTGCTGCACGCACTCGACGACCACCGCTCCGGCGGGTGCCTGGGAGACGGTCGTCACGAAGGACGTGTCGGTGGCCGGGGCGTAGGTGGGCAGCGCGGCGGCGAGCTTGATGTCACGGGCGACGGGCACCGATCCGCGCTGGGCGGCGGTGACGGCGGTTTCTCCGGCGTCCACGCATACCAGGGAACCGTCCGTGGTGACCAGGTAGAGCCGCTCGTCGCGGTACTGCATCGAGAGCGCCGAGCCGCCGCCCGTGCCCAGCTTCCACAGCCGCGTGCCGTCCTGGTCGAAGCAGTAGACGGACGAGGCGGAGTCACCGGCGAAGACGAACCGGCCGCCGGGCGAGGTGGCGCAGGAGTACACGGAGCTGTCGCAGTGGTAGGTGGCCTCAAGGGCGCCGGTCGCCTTCGACAGGCGCTGCACCTGGCGGTGCGACGTCCCGGCGTAGACCGCGTCGTCCTCCTGCCAGCCGAAGAGGACGCTGCCGCGCGTGCGCGTGTGCCACAACTCGGTACTGCCGTCCGGGGCGTGAGCCGTCACACCGGCGCTGTGACCGTGGTAGACGGCGTGGTCGTCGGCCCGGACCATCCAGGCGTGCTCACCGGGGCCACCGCGTGCCCACTGGTGCTCGTCCTCGTGGTCGATGACGGTGAGGCGGCCTGCGCGGTCCGCCACGTTCAGCACGCCCTCGTGGATGTCGAGCCAGAAGATGTCGACGTCGGCAGCGATGTCGTAGGCGGCGAAGGGCAGTTTGGACGACAGGTCGTACACCCGGCCGTCGTCGCACCCGGCGTACATCCAGAAGTCGTCGGCCACCAGGCACTTGACGCCGTCCGGCAGTTGGTAGCGGGCCAGGACCTCGCCGCCGTGCGCCACCGTGTACACGTCACCGGCCTGGTTGCCCACCCAGCAGCGCTCGTCGTCGATGTGGATACCGAACGCGGGCGACTCCGTACGGAACCGCCACAGCACCGGGGCGACGGTGCGGGCCGTCGAAGGAGCGGAGGTCACCGTGCGCCGGGTGACGGCGCGGGGCGGGCGCTGCCCCGGCACGGCCGGGGCGTAACCCTTGCGCACCTTCTCGCCGACCTTCTTGGCCGCGGCTGCCTGCGCCTTCTGGGCCGTCGCAAACGTGGAGGTCTGCGTCTGCCCGGCAGCGCCGATCCTGCCGTAGCGCACGGACACCGCGTTGCCCTGCACCGTCACCTCGTAGAACTTGTGCGCACCGCCGTCGTCCTGCGACAACTCAAGATACGTCTTCGACATGACAGACCTCTCCCCCACTTCAGGACCTGCGGCGTGTTCCACCGGCTCCACTGACTGCACATTAGAAGCAGCCACTGACAACGCCGGGGGGCGAGCAGGAACCGGGAGAGAGGGGAGAGCCGAGGAAGCACAGGGGAAAGGACCGAGGGGTCGGTACGTGCACAGCACCACGCCGGCACGGTGGCGGAGCGTGGCCACCGCTCCGCCCTCGTCCGCTGCACGCGCCGCGGAGCTCAGTCGTGTGCCGCTTTCTCCGCCATCTTCTTGAACTTGCCCAGGTCGTAATTGGCCAGCGCGGAGTCGAGGTTGGTCAGAGCCCCCAGGCGCTCGACGAAGCCGTGCGGTTCGTACTCGATCTGGAGGGTGACGCGGCTCGTGGAGTCGGAGAGCCGGTGGAAGGTGACGACCCCGGCGTGCTGGACGCCCTCAACTGTTTTCCAGGCGATCCGGTCCATGGTCACCAGCTCGGTGATCTCGGCGACGAAGTCCCTGTCGGCGCCCGGCAGGTCGAGTTGCCACGAGAAGCGCTTGTCCCCCAGGGACTCGACCTGCCGGACGTGACTGAGGAAGCTGGGCCACCGAGTCACGTCCTTCCAGAGGTCCCAGGCGATCTCGACAGGAGCGTCCAGATCCACGGCCTCGATGAGCGAGGAGGACATCACCGTTCCTTCCGTTGCGGGCGATGGTCACCTTCCGCATACCCGGCACGGCCCCTCGTCACGCACCGTGAGACCCCAACCGCCCCGCACGCGCCGGTGATCCGGCTCCCGTGCGCACCCGTACGGCTTCCGCCCGGCTTGCGCTGCGGCCGATCCTGCCTGCTCAGTGGGCGTCGGCGAGGAACGTGCGGTACCAGGCGAGGGTGTCCTCCAGGGTGGTGTCCAGGGAGCGCGGCTCGACGCCGAAAGTGCACCGGATCGCGGAGGAGTCCACGATCTGCGGTTCGGTGTGCTGGTAGAACAGTTCGGCGTAGGAGTCCATGAACTGCTGGTCGAAGGGGCCGAACGGGCTCGGCTCGCTCTTCACCATCAGGTCGAGGGGCTGTCCGACCTTCTCCTCGATCATCCGGAGAATTTCGCGGGTGGTGCGGGCCGGTGCGGTGGGCAGATGCCAGACGCGGCCGTCGCCCTGCGGGTCCTCTCCGAGCGTCGCCAGCCCCTCGGCGACGTTGCGGATGTCCGTGTAGCTGTGCGGCAGATCGATGTCGCCGAGAGCGGCCACCTGACCACCGGTCAGAGCGCCGGGAAAGACAGCCGCGCCAAGGGTGGAGTTGAGCACTCCCGGGCCGACGAAGTCCGCGGAGCGGCCCAGCACCACCCCGGCCCGGCCCGCGCGGTGCGTGGCCAGGTACTTCTCGTCCAGGGCAGCCCGCATCCTCCCCTTCGCACCGGTCGCCCGCCACGGGGTGTCCTCGGTCATCACCTCGCCGCCCGTCTCGCCGTACGGGTAGATGGTGTCCAGCACGACCAGGCGTGCCCCCTCGGCCTCGACGGCACCGAGGACGGCTTCCTGGATGCGGGGCATCACCTCGACCTGAAGGTGATAGGCGACGTTGACGCAGTGGTAGACCACGGCCGCCCCCTCGATGGCGGCCCGGGCTCCGGCGACCGTACCGACGTCGCCCTGCCGGCGGACGACGCCGTCGGGGGCAGTGCCGGTCCCCGAGCGGTCGACCAGGTGGACCGGGTGGCCACGGCGGGCCAGTTCCCCGGCGAGCGTGGTGCCGGCCGGCCCGGCTCCGAGCACGACGTGCAGGTCGAGATCGCGTGCGGTGGTGGTCATGGTCGACAGCCCTTCCCTCGACTCGGCCCGGACCTGGCGGCCCGGGCACTCACTAGTTACAAGGTATAACACTTTCGAGTTCTTATCACTTCCGAGTCAGTCTCTGTCGGCTGCTGCGCGTTCTCACGGATGGGCCGACGATCGGCGCTCAGGGATGAACGGAAAGAGGGCGCAGGACACAGCTCCCCCCAGAAGCTGGTCTTCGGAGTGTCCGGGATGATCTCCCACCGCCTTCCGCTTCACGGCCTTCCAGCCGGGTGATGTCATCACCACGGGCACCCCGTCCGGCGTCGGAATGAGCTGCGGCCCGCCGCTGTGGCTGCGCAATGGCGAGGAGGCCGAGGCGGGGGCCGAGCGGATCGGCACCCTGGGCACGACCGCCTGCTTCACCGACTGCACCCGGCTCTCGCACGAGCTCGCGAAGGAGACACCATGAACATCGCCGACGATCCTGATCGCGCACCGGCACGGTCCCACCTGTACGCGATGGGGCTGACCGAGGAGGAGATGCGCCGGCCCGTCGTCGGCATCGCCTCCACCTGGACGGGCACCATGCCCTGCAACCTCACACACCGCGACCTCGCCGCACGCGTCGCGGAGGGGGTACGCCGCGCGGGCGGCACTCCGATGGAGTTCAACACCGTCGCCGTCTCCGACAATCTGACCATGGGCACGCCGGGCATGCGGGCCTCGCTGGTGAGTCGCGAGGTGATCGCGGACTCGATCGAGCTGATGGGCCGCGCGCACCAGTTCGACGGCCTGGTCTGCATCGTCGGCTGCGACAAGACGGTACCGGCGGGCATCATGGCCCTGGCCAGGCTCGACATCCCCGCCGTCGTCCTCTACAGCGGCAGCATGCTCCCCGGCCGACTGCAGGATCGCGAGGTGACCATCCAGGACATGTGGGAGGCCCTCGGCGAGCGTGCTGTCGGCCGGATGACCCAGGACGAGGTCGACGACCTGGCCCGGCACGCCTGCCCCGGCGCCGGCACCTGCGCGGCCCAGTACACCGCCAACACCATGGGCGGCGTCGCCGACTTCCTGGGGCTCGCGCCCTTCGGCGTGGGCGACGTCCCGGCGGTCGCCGAGGGGAAGGGCGAGGCGGCGCAGCGTACCGGCGAGGTGGCGATGCGCGTCGTGGAGCACGGTATGCGCCCCTCCCGGGTCCTCACCCCGTCCGCCCTGCACAACGCGATCGTCTCGGTCGCCGCGATGGGCGGCTCCACCAACGCCGTACTGCACCTGCTGGCCATCGCCCACGAGGCGGGGCTGCCGCTGCGCATCGACGACATCGGTCAGGTCTGCCGCCAGGTGCCCGTCATCACCGGGCTGAAGCCCGGCGGTCCGTACACCGCGGCCGACCTGTGGCGGGCGGGCGGCACCTCGCTCGTCGCCCGCCGCCTGCTGGAGGCCGGGCTGCTGCACGAGGACGTCCGGCTGGTCGACGGCCGTTCCCTGAGCGAGGTGGCGGCCGACGCGGTGGAGGCGCCGGGGCAGCAGGTGGTCGCGCGGGCCGACCAGCCGGTCAAGCCGGCCGGGGCGCTGGCCGTGCTGCGCGGTTCGCTCGCCCCCGACGGGTGCGTGCTGAAGCTGGGCGGCAAGGAGGACTTCGTGCGGGAGGGCCCGGCACGGGTCTTCGACTCGGAGGAGGAGTGCTTCGCCGCGCTCCAGTCGGGCGAGGTGACCGACGGGGACGTGGTGATCGTCCGCTACGAGGGCCCGGCCGGCGGACCCGGTATGCGGGAGATGCTCTCCATCACCGGCGCGCTGGTCGGCCAGGGGCTCGGCGACTCGGTCGCGCTGGTCACCGACGGGCGGTTCAGCGGCGTCTCCCACGGGCTGGTCATCGGCCATGTCGCACCCGAGGCCCAGCAGGGCGGCCCCATCGCACTGGTCCGCGACGGTGACACCGTGCGCATCGACAGCGCCGCGTCCCGTCTCGACCTGCTCGTTCCAGGGGCGGAGCTGGATGCCAGGCGGGCCTCCTGGCGAGCCCCGGAACGCCCGGTGGAGCGCGGCGTACTGGGGAAGTACGCCGCCACCGTCCGGTCGGCCTCCCAGGGCGCGGTCACCTGCTGAGCTCCCTGCCTGAGCGCACGGGCCCGGGAACCCCGCAAGGCGGAGGTCCAGGTGCCGTAGGTGACCGTCGTGCCGCAGTACGGCGTCGGCGCGGCCGGGTTGTCGACCATGGGAGCGGCCGCGAACGGCGTGAGTGGGCCCCGCCCGTACCCGGCTCTCGCGGCAGTGGAACGGGGCAGGGTTCCGCCTCGCCACCGCCCGTGCCGGCGTGGCGCTCCGCCGGCGCCGCCGCTCGCAGAAGTCGGTGACTGCCTCGCCGACACTTCCGGGATCTCAAGCGAGTTGGGTCGGTACCCGAGTAGACTTCTGCACACCAGTTCGAATCCACCGACAGGAGCCCCCATGTCCGTTCGCCGGGTCGTTCCCGACATCCAGTCCGAAGCCATGGAGGAGAGCCGGGACTTCTACGGGCTGCTGGGGCTGGAAGAGGTCATGAACCTGGGCTGGGTGAGGACCCTGGCCTCGCCCTCCGAGCCCGCGGCACAGGTCATCCTCATGACCCAGGACAAGACCGCACCCGTCCAGCCGGACATGAGCATCGAGGTGGACGACGTGGATGCCGTGTACGCCGCCGTCGTCGACAGCGGCGCGGAGATCGTGCATCCGCTGCAGGACGAGGAGTGGGGCGTGCGCCGCTTCTTCGCGCTCGACCCGAACGGGCGCGTCGTCAATGTCCTGGGCCACCGCTGAGACCGGCGCGGTCCGGCTCGAACGTCACGCGCTCGAAGCCCACTGCTTCGAGAACAGCAACACATGTCCGCGTTCTTTCATCGCCAGGTGCGCATCTCGTCAGGGATGCGCACCTGGCGAAGGAACGAAATGCAGGCCACCTAGGGTGTCGACCATGTTCCGGTCAACCCTTCAGCGTTCTGCTCAGCGCAGGCAATATCCCTCGGCGCCGGGCCGCCGAACGAAGAACACCCTGATAGCCGCCGTCGGCATCGGGATGGTCGTCGCCCTCAGCGGGTGCAACGACGACAGCGGCAGCAGCGCGGACAAGGACGCCGACGCCGCGAAGTCGACGTCACCCGGGGCCGAATCGTCCCGGCCCTCCGACCCCGACAACCCCTCGGGGGACAAGCCGGCATTCTCCGGGTGGCAGACGCAGACCTCGCAGAAACACCATTTCCGCTACGACGTGCCGTCCAAGGCCCAGAAGTGGAAGGTACTTCCCAAGGACTCCGCTCTCTCGTACACCGACAAGTCCGGCCAGCCGATCGTCGTCATGACCGGGACCGCCACATACCGCGCGGGCGGCTGCTCTTCGAGCCCCAACCCGAAGGCCTTCGGCGAGGCCGGCAAGGGCCAGCTCGCCACCGTGGGCACCACGGGCGGCGGCAAGGACGGCAGCTTGCAGAAGAACGCCCGAAACTGGGCAGGGAACTGGGGTTTCGCCGCATACGGCGGAGAGGACCACAAGCCCAGGATCAAGGTGGGCAAGGTCCAGCCGTGGAAGCACGGCGGGATCGAGGGTTACACGGCGACCGCCGAGGTCACCGTCACCCACCGTCCCAGCGCGTGCGTCCCGCCCAAGGCGGTGGTCCACAGCATCGCGCAGAAGCTGCCCGACGGCACCATGCACGGCTGGGTGGTCTACGCGGACCAGGGCGTCTCGAACGCGCTGTCCAGCGCCGAGATAAAGAAGATCATGAGCACCGTCAGGCCCGCGAACGGCTGACGTCTCCCGCGCCCAGGGGCGGCACGGGCGCTGCACACCCACCCGCAGGCACCCGTGTCGCCCCCGCAGCCTGGCCGCCGACCGTCACCCGCGAACGGCTTGCACGGCTTGCGCCACAGGGAGGCCATGAACCCGGTCGAGGACGCGGAGCCGACCGATGTCACCGGCTGACCCGCGCGTCCGGCCCCGGGGCCCGCATGGGCGCGGGGCCGCTTCGGCGGCCAGGCGTCGCGGGGCAGGTGGTTGTGGACAGGTCAGGAGCTTTGCGTGGCGTGCTGGCGTCCGATCGACAGTTGAATCGTCAGTACGGCCATGGTGCTGGGAGGAGGCGTCCTCCGTGCCGACTGGTGATCAGTGCGTGCCTGTGCGCACGACGCCATGAGGCCCCCAGCCATCTCCCCGGGAGGGTCCTGCGCCACGTGTCCGCACCACCAGAGGACCATGGCCGATGAGCTCCTCCGCGCCCAGGAATTCGACAGCGAGGGCCGGCGCAGCGCAGCGATCAGCGCCTGGAAGTTCCCCGACAACTGCCACCGGCCGCATGGCGGAGCGGGCAGTGGACCACCCGCATCACGACGAGGAACCGGCGTCACCGGCGCCCAGCCCTCGTACAGCTAGGGGCTTCCCGCGGCGTCCTGGCCGGTGAGGCCCACGTACATGGTCTGGTGCAGTTCGGCCGCGTGCGCGGAGAGCAGGCGGGCCGCCCGCGTCGCGTCCCCGTCCGCGCAGGCCGCCTTGATCTGCTTGTGCTGCTCGTTGCTGGTGCGCAGGTAACTCATCGAGTAGGGCAGGAAGTAGCAGTAGAGCTCGCGGGTGACCTGCGTGTACATCGCCACGGCCCCCGGCAGGCCGGCGGCGGACGCGAGCGTGGCGTGGAAGCGCTTGTCCCCGGCATGGAAGTCGGCCCAGGTGGTGGCGGCGTCCATCTCCGCGATGGCGGCATCCAGCAGTTCGAGCGTGGCGGCGTCCATGCGCTCGGTGGCCAGGTGCGCGAGTCCCGCCTCCATGACGACCCGTTCGTCGATCAACCGCCGTACGCGGGCCGCGTCCTGACGGTATGCGTCACTTTCGGCCACCGCATGCAGCCGTGGCTGCTCGGCGATGAAGGTGCCCCCGTTCCGGCCGGGCCGCCGCCGCACGATTCCCTCCCGCTCCAGCGCGCTGAAGGCGCGGCGGACGGTGATCTCCCCGACGCCCAGCGCCGACGCCGTCGCCCGCACGTTCGGCAGCTTCTCCCCCGGTGCCAGCAGCCCCAGGTCGACGGCCAGGGAGATGCGTGCCCTGACGGTGTCGAGGGCGCTCGTCCGGCGGATCGCGGTCAGTGGGCCGTGGCTCAGCGGCCCGGTGGCACTGTCACGGGCCCCGTCACGGGCCGCCGGGTGACCGGCCTCGGAGGCACGGGCCTGGGATTCCATCGGCACAGCCTAATCCCGCAGGTCTTTACGTGGTCAAAGTGAGCATGTTTCCATGACCGGAAGTCGCCCCTCCCCCTCCCTGTTGCGAAGGTGCCGATGAAGATATCCGGGCTCCAGACCGCCGGAACCCCTGGTGAGGTGTCCGCCAACCTGCGTGAACTCGACCTGGCGTGCGCACAGGCCCGGGCGCGGGGCAGCCGCCTGCTGATCACCCCCGAGATGTTCCTCACCGGCTACAACATCGGGGACCGCGTGCACGAGCTGGCCGAGGAGGACCTGCTCCCACCGGTGCGCAGGATCGCCCGCGAGCACGAACTGGCCCTCGTGGTCGGTCTGCCGGAACGGGAGCACGGCGTCTGCTACAACAGTGCGGTCTTCGTCGCCCCGGACGGTGAGGTGCTCGGCCGCCACCGCAAGACCCACCTGTTCGGAGACCTGGACCGCGCGTACTTCGCCCCGGGCGACCGGTTGACCACGGTGGTCGACTTCGAGGGCGTCCGTGTGGCGCTCCTGATCTGCTACGACGTCGAGTTCCCCGAGACCGTACGCGCCGCCGCCGAGGCCGGGGCCGACCTGGTGGCCGTGCCCACCGCGCAGATGGAACCGTACGCCTTCGTCGCCGACCACATGCTGCGCGTCCGCGCCTGGGAGAACCAGCTCTACCTCGCCTACATCAACCACGACGGCGCGGAGGGGGATCTGCGGTACGTCGGGCGCAGCTCCCTCGTCGCCCCCTCCGCCGAGGTCCTGGACCGCGTCGAGTACGGCAGCCGGCTCCTGTCCGCCACCGTCGATCCGGAGGTCGTGAGGCGGGCGCGTGGTGCCAACCCGTATCTCGCCGACCGCCGCACGGACCTGTACGCGGATGCCGCCGCCGACCCGCACACCCCTGCCACCACCCGCACCTCCGAGGACTCCGCATGCTGACCGACGACCGTCGCACGCCCGCACAGCGCGAGGAGAAGGCCGGCGACCTGCGAGGACGTCTGGGCACCGGCTCCATCGTCTTCATGGTGATCGCGGCGGCCGCACCGCTCACGGTCGTCGGCGGCAACGTACCGCTCGCGGTGGCCGGCGGCCCCGGTGCCGGCGCCCCCGTCGGCTTCGCCCTGGCGTCCCTGCTGCTGCTCGTCTTCGCGGTCGGCTTCGTCACGATGACCCCGCACATCCCGCAGGCGGGCGCCTTCTACGCGTATGCCACGCGCGGACTCGGCGGCCGCGTCGGGGTCGGCACGGCCGCCGTCGCGCTCGTCACCTACACCGCCATCCAGGTCGGGGTCTACGGCTACCTGGGCGGAGCGGTGAACGACGCGCTCGGCCTCTTCTCAGGACCCACGGGTATGCCGTGGTGGGTCTGGTCGGTTCTGGCGGTCGGCGCGGTAGCGCTTCTGGGGTACCGGCACATCGAACTCAGCTCGAAGGTGCTCGGTGTCGCCCTCGTGCTGGAGATCGCCGTCGTGGTGGTCCTCGACGCGGTGGTCTTCGCCCGCGGAGGCGCGCACGGGATCACCGGCACCTCGTTCACCCCGCACGCCGCACTCGACGGGCCGCTGGGCATCGCCGTGCTGTTCGCGCTCACCGGCTTCATCGGCTTCGAGGCAACGGCGGTCTTCCGCGACGAGGCCCGCGCCCCCGAGCGCACGATCCCGCGCGCCACCTACCTCGCCGTGCTGATCATCGGCGGGTTCTACACCGTCTCCTGCTGGGCACTCGTGCTGGCCGCGGGCACGCAGGACGCCGGGAAGGTGGCACAGCGCACGGTGGACGGCCGGGGCAACATGCTGATGGACACGGCCCAGGCGTATGTCGGCACCACCTTGCGGGACCTGATGCAGGTTCTGCTCCTGAGCAGTCTCTTCGCCTGCGTCCTGTCCTTCCACAACGTCATCGCCCGCTATACGTTCGCTCTCTCCCGGCACGGTCTGCTGCCCGGCCCGCTGGGCACCGTCCACCCCCACCACCGTTCGCCCTCCGTCTCCTCCGTCGCGCAGAGCCTCACCGCGCTGGTGCTCGTGGCCGCCTGCGCGCTGTGCCGACTGGACCCGCTGGCGGGCGTCTTCAGCTCGATGGCCGCCATCTCGACGGTCGGCATGGTCGCGCTCATGCTCCTCACGTCCGTCGCGGTCGTGGTCTTCTTCGCCCGCAACCCCTCGCTCGTACGCAACCGGGTCTGGCAGACCCGCCTCGCCCCGTCCCTGGCGGTGCTGGGCCTGCTCGTCGGGATGTGGCTCGTGCTGACCAACTTCACCCTGGTCACCGGCGGCGGGCCCCTCCTCAGCACCGTCCTGGCGCTCATCCCCTTCGCCGCTCTCGCCGCCGGCATCGCGCGCGGACCGGGGAGCCGGGACCTGGCAGCGGAGACACCACCGGACACGCCCCCGGCCTGACCCGGCCCCTCCCCGAGGGGCTGCGCACAAACGGTGACAGCAGGGTTACGCGGTCCCCCGCCGCGCCGTATGCTGCGGCACCGCGCCGCTCGGATGCGCGCGGTCCGTACCCGCGCAGGTCACGCGGCGCCCGTGTACCGGCTGCACGGTGTGCGCCGGTGGAGCCGAGGGGGGCACCGTGAAGTGGAGACGATGGTGGGCTGCCGCCGCGGGGGCGGCCCTGCTGCTCGGAACGGTCCAGGCGGTACCCGCGGGGGCCACGGCACAGCCCGTCTGCCCGACGGTCTTCGGGCACGGCGGCTACCCGACCGGGGCGAACCCCTGGGACCGCGACCAGGTGCGTCAGCCGAACAGTGCCAAGGCGCTCGCCCAGCAGAAGAGCTGGGGCGCCGGTGGGGTGGAGGCCGACCTCCAGCTCACCCGCGACGGCACCAAGGGCGTGATGTGGCACAACACCACGACCAACGGACTGACCGGCACCCGCAAGGCCGTCACGGAGCTGTGGTGGGCGACCGGCGCCGACCAGCTCAAGGGCCGGACGATCACCCGAGGCCCGTACAGCGGGGAGACCGTCCTCACGTTCCGTGAATGGCTCGACAGCGCCAGGTCCGACGGGCTGCTGCCGCTGGTCGAACTCAAGCCCGAGGCCGAGCAGTCACTGCTCAACAGCGACACAGCCGTCCGCGAGAGGGCGTGGCAGGAAGTCATCACGCCGATCTCGGAGCGGGCCCCGTCGCAGGAGATCATGATCTACACGCATGACGCGGCGCTGCAACCGGAGCTGAAGAAGCACCTCGATGCGGCGGGTCTCGGCGCGGCACTGACCGGGCACCCCGCGTGGGTGGACAGCGTCGACTGGGAAGAGCCGCCCCCGGCCGCTTCCGGCAATCACGCCTCGTGGAGCGACAGTCTCTCGCGCCTCGGCTCTCCCACGCGCTCCGTGGGGATGGCCACCTCCTGGACCAAGGACTTCAAGAGCTGGCTGTCCGGCAAGTGCACCTGAGCTTTCGCCACTTCCCGTAGCACGCGGCGGGCCGGGGGGACGGCTGGCCGCAGCCGTACCCCCGACCCGCCATCCGCCGGCGCCTTCCGCGTCAGGACACGTCTCGGCCGAAGTACCGGTCGAAGTTCTCGGCGAACTCCCCGCCCGCGAAGCGGTCCCAGTTGATCGACCAGGACATCAGCCCGCGCAGGGCGGGCCACCGGCCGTGGGGCTCGTAGGAGCCGCAGCCGGTGTTCTTGGTCAGACAGTCCAGCGCCGTGTCGACCTCGCCGGCCGGGACATGCCCGTTGCCGGCGGACGGGGAGGCGGGCATGCCGAGCGCGACCTTCTCCGGGGGCAGGGCAGGGAAGAAGTGCGCGGGGTCGCCCTGGACGGGGAAACCGGAGAGCAGCATGTCGGTCATGGCGACATGGAAGTCGGCGCCGCCCATCTGGTGGTACTGGTCGTCCAGGCCCATGATCGGGCCCGAGTTGTAGTCCTGCACGTGCAGCAGCGTCAGGTCGTCCCGCAGGGCGTGGATGACCGGCAGGTACGCGCCCGCACGCGGGTCCCCGCCCCCTTCGCCGGGGCCGTAGCGCTGGTAGCCGAGCTGGACGAAGAACGTCTCCGGGGCCATGGTGAGGACGAAGTCCTCACCGTACTTCGCTGTGAGGGACTTGAGCGCCGAGATCAGGTTCACCACGACCGGGGTCGTGGGGTTCTCGAAGTCGGTGTCTCCCGCGTCCAGGGACAGGGAGTGGCCCTCGAAGTCGACGTCGAGGCCGTCGAGGCCGTACTCGTCGATGACGGCCGAGACGGAATCGACGAACTTGTCGCGGGCCTCCGCCGTGGTGAGCTGAACCTGGCCGTTCTGCCCGCCGATGGACAGCAGGACCTTCTTGCCTTGCGCCTGCTTGGCCTCGACGGCGGCCTTGAACTCCTGCTCCGTCTCGACGTCCGGGCACTCCGTCTGCGGGCACAGGCTGAAGCGGATGTCGCCGGACGTCGCCGACGTGGGTTCGCCGAAGGCCAGGTCGATGACGTCCCAGCTGTCGGGCACGTCCGCCAGGCGCGTGTAGCCGGACCCGTTGGCAAAGCTCGTGTGCAAGTAGCCGACCAGTGCGTGTTCGGGCAGGTCCGCCGCGCTCGTGGCAGGGGCGGACGGATGCCCCGCGGAGGAGGGCGTGCCCGAAGCCGCGGGCTCCACCGCGAGCAGGGCACACGCCGTGGCGGCGCAGACCGCTGCCGCGGCGCGGAGGCGGTGCCGTCTGCGCCGGGCCGCTCGGGCGCGGAAGGGGTGAAGGGGTGCCACAACTGCCTCCCGGTGGGGGGATTCGGCGGGGTGCGCGACACCTGCTCAAGTTGGTCCAGACCAAAGAGGTTGTCAAGGCCCTGCCGGACCGATCGGACGTTTTCGGCGCGACGTCCGGCGCGGAGGGCGAGGAGCGGAGGCGGTGTCAACTGAAGGTGCGGCGGTAGGTGTGGGGGCTGACGCCGGTGGTGCGCTTGAACCGGTCGCGGAAGGCGGTGGGCGAACCGAAGCCGACCTGCACAGCGATGCGTTCGACCGGGTGGCGGGTCGTCTCCAGGAGGTGCTGGGCCCGGCGGATCCTGGCGCGGTGGAGCCACTGGAGTGGAGTGGTGCCGGTCTGTTCACGGAAGCGGCGGATCAGTGTCCGGGTGCTGGTGTTCGCCTCGGCGGCGATATCGGCGAGCGTCAGGTCGCGGCCCAGGTTCTCCTGCAGCCACGTGAGCAGGGGTTCGAGAGCGGAGCCCTGCGGGGCCGGCGGGTGCTCGTGGACGATGAACTGCGCCTGCCCACCCTCACGTTCGAGCGGCATCACGGACAACCGTGCGGCGTCGGCGGCGACAGCCGAGCCGTAGTCGCGGCGGATCATGTGCAGACACAGGTCGAGTCCGGCCGCGGCGCCGGCAGACGTGAGGAACTGGCCGTTGTCCACGTACAGGACGTTCGGATCGACCTCGATCTGCGGGTACGTGGCGGCGAGCAGGTCCGTACCGAGCCAGTGGGTGGTCGCCCGCAGGCCGTCCAGCAGCCCGGTGGCCGCAAGCGGGAACGTACCGGAGCAGATGGAGGCGATGCGCGTCCCCTCCCGGGCAGCCCTCCGCAGCGCGTCACCGACTCCCGGCGCGAGCGGAGCCGTGGGCGTAGCCGTGCCGGGCACGATGATCGTGTCCGCTCCTTCGAGCCCGTCGAGCCCCCAGGGGGCGCGCAGGGCGAAGACCCCCGCGTCCGTCTCCGGCGCTTCGGTACACACCCGGATCCGGTAGCCGGCCCGCCCGTCAGGGAGACGGGTACGGGTGAAGACCTCGACAGGGGTGGACAGGTCGAACGGGACGACCTTGTCGAGAGCGAGCAGGGCGACGGTGTGCATGGCCAGAACCTACCTGCCCACCGATCGACGTCCAGGGCCTGGAAGCCGGCTCCCACTTCTTCCCAGCAGCTCATCGGCGCACAGCAGCCTGTGGCACTTTCCCGTTGAAAGGTGTCACTCGCGCCACTGGGAGGCCCCGGCGCAGCCGCATACCGTCGAGTCGCACTCGCTCCTCCGCACCCTTGAGGAAGTCCCATGTACGTTCACGACCTCCCGCCCGACCACGCCGCAGAGGCCCGCCCGTGACCAAGCTCCTGCTCTCCCTCCATGTCCTGGCCGCCGTGCTGGCCGTCGGACCGGTCACCGTCGCGGCGAGCATGTTCCCGGCGACGCTGCGACGCGCCCACGGCGACCCGGGCGGCGGCGAGGCACTCGTCTCGCTGAGCCAACTGCACCGCATCTGCCGGGTCTACGCGGTCGTCGGCGTGGCGGTGCCCGTCTTCGGATTCGCCACCGCGAGCAACCTCGGGGTCCTGAGCAGCGGCTGGTTGATCGCCTCGATCGTTTTGACGGCCGCGGCCGCCGCTTTGCTGGGGCTGATGATCCTGCCCGCCCAGGACGCGGCCCTCGTCGCGGCGCGGACAACTGCCGCCGCGCCCGCCCAGGCCTCCGAGCCGCGGACTCCCGCCCCCGCTGCCGCCGTGCCGGATGCGACCGTGCCGGCGGCGGGCCGCCTCGCCATGCTCACCGGCGTCTTCAACCTGCTGTGGGCCACGGTCACCGTGCTGATGATCGTCCGCCCCGGCTCCACCACGGCGGCCCTGTCATGAGCTACCTCGCACCTGTCCTGATCGGTCTCGGATACGCCCTGCTGATGTCGCTGATCCGCGAACCGCACCGGCGCCGTTTCAACGCGGTCATGGTGGCGGGAGCGGGAGCCGCCTACCTCAGTGGCGGCGGCTTCGGCGGCTGGGAGTTCCTCGCCACCGCGGTGCTCACCTACGTCGCCTACCGCGGCCTGGAGTCGTGGACCTTCATCGGCGTCGCCTGGCTGCTGCACACCGTCTGGGACGTGTTCCACCACATCAAGGGGGCTCCGATCATCCCCTTCGTCCACGACTCCTCGCTCGGTTGCGCCGTGTGCGACCCCGTCATCGCCCTGTGGTGCCTGCGCGGCGGCCCGTCGCTGACCGACCTGGTCCGCGGCCGGTTCGCGGACCGCAGGAACTCCGGCTCCGCCGAGGGGCAGACCGCCCCACGCGCCCCATGAACCGACGGACGGTCCGCTACCGGGGTCCGGCGCTCAGCGCAGGAGCGTGGGGCTCGTCAGCAGCGCGCTGCCGGTCAGGCAAAGAGCTGTCAGAAGCAGGACCGTCGTGCGGGTGAACAGGCGGCGGCGGAGGCGGCCGTAGTGCTCCGTGTACTCCTCGCGGAGCTCCGCGCAGCGGTCGGACACGCCGTGCAGCACGCGGCGGCACAGCTCCATGCGTTCCGCCGCGTACAGCCGGACGACCTCGTCCCGCTCGCCCGCGGTGAGCCAGGGCAGTCGGTCGGCGAAAGCCTCGGCCTCCGCCCGGGCCCGGTCGCGTTCCGCCTGGGCCAGCAGGTAGCCCTCGATCCGGTTGATGCCGCGGGCGGCCTCCCCGGCGGCGGGGTGACCGGCCCGCACCGCGGCTACTTCCCCTCCCGGCCGCGGCCGTGCCCGCCACCGTCGCCGGGCGGTGGCGCAGCCCCCGCACCCGGTTCGACGGCGTCACGCCGGCCGGTCCACTCGGCCTGGTCCAGTTGGGAGACCTCGGGGTGGTGGAAGTCGAAGGCGGGCGACTCGGAGCGCACACGCGGCAGGGCGAGGAAGTTGTGCCGCGGGGGCGGGCAGGAGGTCGCCCACTCCAGGGAGCGGCCGTAGCCCCAGGGGTCGTCCTGATGCACCAGCGGAGCGGTCCGCGCGGTCTTCCACACGTTGTACAGGAACGGCAGCGTGGAGGCGCCGAGCAGGAAGGCGCCGATGGAGGAGAGGGTGTTGAGTGCGGTGAACCCGTCGGCGGCCAGATAGTCGGCGTACCGGCGCGGCATGCCCTCGGCCCCGAGCCAGTGCTGGACGAGGAACGTCAGGTGGAACCCGACGAACAGAATCCAGAAGTGGACCTTGCCCCAGTACTCGTCGAGCATCCGGCCGGTGAACTTCGGCCACCAGAAGTAGAAGCCGGCGAACATCGCGAAGACGACGGTGCCGAAGACGACGTAGTGGAAGTGCGCGACCACGAAGTACGAGTCGGAGACGTGGAAGTCCATCGGCGGGGAGGCCAGCAGGACCCCCGTCAGTCCGCCGAAGAGGAAGGTGACCAGGAAGCCGGTGGTCCACAGCATCGGCGTCTCGAAGGAGAGCGAGCCCTTCCACATGGTGCCGATCCAGTTGAAGAACTTCACTCCGGTCGGTACCGCGATGAGGAAGGACAGGAAGGAGAAGAACGGCAGCAGGACGCCACCGGTGACGAACATGTGATGAGCCCACACCGTGACCGACAGTCCGGCGATCGCGATGGTGGCGCCGATGAGACCGACGTATCCGAACATCGGCTTGCGGGCGAAGACGGGGATGATCTCGGAGACGATGCCGAAGAACGGCAGCGCGATGATGTAGACCTCGGGGTGGCCGAAGAACCAGAACAGGTGCTGCCACAGCAGCGGACCGCCGTTCGCCGCGCTGTAGACGTGCGCCCCGAACTTGCGGTCGGCTTCCAGCGCGAAGAGCGCGGCGGCCAGGACGGGGAAGGCCATCAGCACCAGAACGCTGGTCAGCAGCACGTTCCAGGTGAAGATCGGCATGCGGAACATGGTCATCCCCGGGGCGCGCATGCAGATGATCGTCGTCACGAAGTTGACCGCGCCCAGGATGGTGCCGAAACCGGACATCGCCAGGCCCATGACCCACAGGTCGGCGCCCACTCCGGGTGAGCGGATGGCGTCCGAGAGCGGCGTGTAGGCGAACCAGCCGAAGTCTGCCGCCCCGTTCGGGGTGAGGAACCCGGCGACGGCGATGAGCCCGCCGAACAGGTAGAGCCAGTAGGACAGCATGTTCAGCCGGGGAAAGGCCACATCGGGGGACCCGATCTGCAACGGCATGACGGCATTGGCGAAACCGGCGAACAGCGGTGTGGCGAAGAACAGCATCATCACGGTGCCGTGCATCGTGAAGGCCTGGTTGTACTGCTCGTTGGAGAGGAACTGCATTCCGGGGCGGGCCAACTCGGCGCGCATGAACAGCGCCATCAGCCCGCCGAGCAGGAAGAAGAGGAACGCGCTGATCATGTAGAGCGAGCCGATCTTCTTGTGGTCCGTCGTGGTGAGCCACGCGACCACGACGTTGCCCGGCCGCCGCTGCCGGCCTCCCCTCGGCCCCCGCGGCCCCTGCGGTGCGCGCGTCTCCGTCTGTACTGCCACCTTCGCCCTCTCCCTGTGGTCCGAGCCCGTGAGTGCCCCGCGTGGTCAGCGGCGCCACCAGGGACGCGCTGCGCACCGAGAGCGGTACGTCACCGGTGTGTGCCGGGGATGTCCGTTGCCGCTCGCGGTAACTACAGCGTGCTCGGCGGCGTCCGCTCCGCATTCCGCCATCAGTGGGCCCGCCGGTGCATCGGTGCGCGAGCGGCGTCCAGGGCCGAGGACGGGCGCCATGACCGCGTCCGCCGTCGGTGAGGCCGAGACGTGGCAGCGGCCCGCCGCAGCGGGGCAGTCGGCTTGCCCGGCGACGAGTTGGCGCGGGGCGGGGCACTACACCGAGGCACGGGAGTCGGGTGGGCGCACGACGCGTCCCTCGACTCCGCCGCCTCCCGCGTCGTCGGGGGTTCGGCTCGTTCGGTACTGCCAGGCACATGACAGTGCAGCCCGGCCGCCGGTGAAACCTTCTTCAGCCGCACGCCGAGGCACTACCGAAGTCCTCCCGTGCTCGTCCGCAGGGGCCGCGGAGGGAGGAGGACACCGGTCGGCAACGGTTCGGCTGCCGTGAGATCACGTTCGGCTGCGGCCGGTTTGCCGCGCCCGGGGGGCGGCAACGCACGCGAGTGCGCGGAAGTGACGTCCTTCGCGTAGGCACCGGCAGGTTGGTCCCACAGCCGCCGGTGCCGCTCCTTCGTCCCGGTCCCGGCCACCCTCCAGCTCTTCATTCCTCTCGTCCGGCTGCACACAGCCCGGCCGTGATGGACTGAGCCCATGAGCGAGCCGCTGGAAACCGAACCCGTCCGCCCTCCCCGTCCCGCGCCCTTCGTCGGGGAACTCCTGCCCGCCACCCGGCGGGCGCTGGTGCACCGGATCGCCACGGCGCAGGCTGAGGGCCGGGCCCCTTCCCTGGTGGCGGCGGTGGCCCGCGAGGGGGAGCTCGCGTGGACGGGCGCGCGAGGACGCCTGGACGGGCACGGGCCCGACGAGAACGTGCAGTACCGCATCGGGTCGATCACCAAGACGTTCACGGCCGTTGTGGTGCTGCGGCTGCGCGACGAGGGTCTGCTGGACCTGTCGGACCCGCTGGAGCGGCACCTGCCGGGTACCGGCACCGGCGAGGTGACGGTGGCCCAGTTGCTCTCGCACACGGGCGGCCTCGCCGCGGAGACGCCCGGCCCGTGGTGGGAGCGCAGCCCGGCGAGCCTGCGGACCACGCTGTCCGACGTGCTGGGCGACCTGCCCGGCAAGCTGCCCGCAGGGCGCCGCTACCACTACTCCAACCCCGGCTACACCCTGCTCGGCGCGCTCGTCGAGGCGGTACGCGGTGCGCCGTGGCACGAGGTGCTGGAGCGGGAGGTGCTCGCCCCGCTCGGCCTCCACCGGACCGGTCCGCAGCCGCGGGAGCCGCACGCCGCAGGCTGGGCCGTGCACCCCTGGGCCGACGTACTGCTGCCCGAACCGGCGCAGGATCTCGGCCTGATGGCAGCGGCGGGACAGTTGTGGTCCACCACGGCCGACCTCGCCCGTTTCGCCGCGTTCCTCGTCCAGGGAGACGAGCGGGTACTGAGCCGGGAGTCCGTGCAGGAGATGCGGATGCCCGCGGCGCCGCCCGCGCCGGGTGACGGGGAGGGCGGCTACGGGCTCGGTGTCTCCCTCGCGCGACGCGGCGGCCGCACCGTGTTCGGCCACTCCGGCTCGCTGCCCGGCTTCCTCGCGGCGCTGTGGGTCTGCGAGTCGGAGAGCCTGGCCGCCGTCGTCCTCGCCAACTGCACCTCGGGGCCGGCCGTGGAGACGACGGCCGTCGACCTGATCCGGATCGTGGCCGAGGCGGAGCCCCGCGTCCCCGCCCCCTGGCACCCGCTGCCCGAGGTGGACCCGTCGGTGCTGGAGCTGACGGGCCCCTGGTACTGGGGCACCCAGGTGATCGGGGTGCGGCTGGCGGCAGAGGGCGCTCTGGTGCTGGAACCGCTCGCGGGAGGCGGACGGCGCTCCCGGTTCCGGGCCGAGGACGACGGCTCCTGGACCGGGTTGGACGGCTACTACGCAGGGGAACGCCTCCAGGCCGTGCGACGGTCCGACGGCACGGTGAGCCATCTGGACCTCGGCTCGTTCATGTTCACCCGCCGCCCTTACGACCCCCAGGCCCCGGTGCCGGGCGGGGTGGACGCCGGTGGTTGGCGCGGGCTTCCGGAGGCGTGATCGCATGCGGCGGCCGGCCGGGGACGGGTCCGCGCCGGACGGGCCGTCGACCGTCGTCCGAGGTGGCCCGCACACATCGACGGGCGCCTGATGTAGCGCGAACGGGCCCTCGTGTTACAGAGTGTGGGCAGCGTCTTTGGGGAGGGTGATGATGAGCACAGGACAGGTGAGCCGGCTGAGCACGGGCAAGCCGCACAGCGCCCGGATGTACGACTACTTCCTCGGGGGCAAGACGAATTACGAGGTGGACCGCAAGGCCGCGGCCGTCGCCCTGGGCGCGCTGCCGAACATCATGGTGGCGGCGCGGCAGAACCGTGAGTTCATGCACCGTGCCGTGCGGCTGCTCGCCCGCGAGCACGGCATCGCCCAGTTCCTCGACATCGGAACGGGCATCCCCACCTCTCCCAACCTGCACCAGGTCGCCCAGCGGGAGCAGCCGCAGGCGCGGGTCGTCTACTCCGACAACGACCCGATCGTGCTCACGCACGCCCGGGCTCTGATGAACAGCACCCCCGCGGGGGCCACCGACTACATCGAGGCGGACGTGCGAGAGCCGGACGTCATCGTCGAGTACGCCCGCAAGACGCTCGACTTCACGCAGCCGGTCGCGCTGTCCCTGGTCGCCCTCATGCACTTCGTGCCGGACGCCGACGACCCGCACGGCCTGGTCCGCGCGCTCGTCGACGCTCTTCCTCCGGGCAGCGCGCTCGTCCTCTCCCACGGCACCGCCGATCTGGAGCCCGATGCCGAGGAGGTCGCCCGCATCTACCGGGAGCGCGGCATCGATCTGCACGTGCGCACCCACGCGTCGGTCGCGGAGTACTTCGTCGGCCTCGACCTTCTCGACCCCGGCCTGGTGGCGAGCTGCGACTGGCGTCCCGACTACATCGGCGAGGACGAACTGCCGGGCCTGCCCGGTGCTGTGACCCCCGCGCAGTCCTGTGTGTGGGCAGGCGTGGCCCTCAAGCCCTGACCTGTAGCGGGCGCGGCATGATCGCGTGGCAGGGAACGTGCACGAGGGGTGCCGGAAAGGGGACGTGACGCGGTGACGGGCGAAGCGTGTACGGCAGCGGCGGCGGACACCGGGCCGGTCAACTGGGCGGGGAACATCCGGTACACGGCCGACCGGGTCCGGCGCCCCGCATCCGTGGAGGCGCTGCGCACGCTAGTGGCCCGGAGCCGCCAGGTACGGGTCCTGGGCAGTGGCCACACCTTCAACCGGCTCGCCGACACCGACACGGCCGACGGTGCGCTGGTCTCGCTGGCGGGACTGCCGCCGGTGCTGGAGCTGGACGCCGCGGCCGGCACCGTACGCGTGGGCGGCGGGGTACGTTACGCGGAGTTGGCCCGGTACGTGCACGAGCGCGGTTTCGCGCTGGCGGCGATGGCGTCACTGCCGCACATCTCGGTTGCGGGGGCGGTCGCCACGGGCAGCCACGGCTCGGGGAACACCACGCCGCCACTGTCGGCGGCCGTGCGGGAGGTGGAGATCCTCACGGCGGACGGGAGCTCGTCCACGGTGCGGCGCGGCGAGCCCGACTTCGCCGGAGCGGTGGTCTCCCTGGGCGGGCTGGGCGTGGTGACGGCGCTGACGCTGGACCTGGAGCCCGCCTACGAGATGGAACAGTACGTCTTCGACGGGTTTCCGCTCACGGGCCACGGCGACGGCGGCCTCGACCTGGCGGCGGTGACGGGATCGGCCGCGAGCGTCAGCCTGTTCACGGACTGGCGTGCGCCGCGCTGGACCCAGGCCTGGCTGAAGCGGCGCTGCGACGGCCCCGAGGTGGTCTTTCCCTGGTCCTCCCCCGTGACCGGGCAACGGCATCCGGTGCTCGGCCGTCCCGGAGCGAACTGCACCGTGCAGGGCGGGCTGGCCGGGCCCTGGCACGAGCGACTGCCCCATTTCCGGCCGGAGTCCCCTCCGAGCAGCGGAGCGGAGCTGCAGTCGGAGTACCTGCTCGACCGGGACCAGGGGCTCGATGCGCTTGGTGCGCTGGCACAGGTGCGGGAGGCGGTGGCGCCGGCCCTCCAGGTGTGCGAGGTCCGCACGGTGGCGGGCGACGACCAGTGGCTGAGCCCGGCGTACGGGCGGGACTCGTTGGCGGTGCACTTCACCTGGGAGCCCGAGCCGTCCCGGGTGCGGGGCGCGGTGGCGGCCGTGGAGGCGGCACTGGCCCCGTTCGCGGCCCGCCCGCACTGGGGGAAGGTCTTCGCTTCGTCTTCCGCGCGGCTGGGCGAGGTCTGCCCGCGGCTTGCGGACTTCCGTGCGCTGCGCGCCCGTTGGGACCCGCAGGGCAAGTTCCGCAACGCCTTCCTGCGCACTGTGCTGGGGTGCTGAGACGGTCGCGGGCGTCACCCGCCGGGGGTTACGGCAGGCGACGCCCCCACGGACCGGCTCCGGTCACGGGCGGCGGTGGCCGCTAGGTGTGAGCGGGTGCCGCCACGGACGTGGGTGCGGGTCGGCTCACGAGACGAACCCGCGCGTCACGTGGGTGCCCGCGCCGTCGTTCTCGGCGTGGTAGCCGGACTCGCCGACGCAGTCGCTGTACTCGTAGTTGGCCCGGCTCGTACCGCTGAGGCCGCCCGCCGCAGTAATGGTGGGCCCGCCGAAGACCACGTCCGAGCGGGGCATCTCCGCGCAGCTGGGGATGGAGGAGTAGTACTCCACGAAACCGCCCTGCGACCCCTGGAGGTCTCCGCTGCCCGCCGGGAGCGTGTACGTGCCCAGGTGCGTGGCCTTTCCGGAGACCGTGTCCGTGGCCGTTCCGGTCCACGTGTCGGTCCCGGTCCGTTCGACCTTGATGTCGTAGCGGTGGCCGTACACGGCGTCGAAGTCCACCGCGCAGGTCACGCCGGGACCGCCGTCGGCTCCGTCGTGGCACAGCGGGTCGGAGGTGGTCGCCCCGTCCGTGAAGGTGGAGAAGCGGGCGGACATCCGCTCGTTGCCGCCGCTGTCCTCCCGGGGCTGGAGACCGGTGTAGCCCATGGCGTCGGCGAAGTCGTACTGCTGGGCGAAGTAGATGCCCGCCTGGTGGGCTGTGGCCGGGTTGACGGTGATGGGGAAGGTGATGTCTGTCATCCCCGAGGAGGGTGCGTCCTCGATCGACCAGCCGACCGACACGTTGCCGCCCCCGACATCGGCGGACGCGGTGTGGGGAACGGCGGCGAGCAGTCCTGCCGCCAGGAGCGGTAAGGCACAGCGGCGCAGGGTCGTGGCTACCGGCATGCTGTTCCTCTTCTCTTGAGGGGTGCTGAGGCCGGGCCCGTAAGCGGTCCGTCGGCGGGGAGCTCGACGGACGCCGGGCCTTGTCATGTGGTACTCGGCCGCGCACGGCGGTGCCCATGGACTATCGCGGGCGGCTCGTTGGACTCCTGACGCCGCCGGGTCCGGGCACGCTCATGCGGCGCTCGCCGTCTCGGGGGACGCGCTGCGCTCGACCGGCCGCCACCTGATGCGCGTGCCGCAGGCGGAGACGAGGAGCGCCGACACCGCGACGAGGGCCATGCCCCACGCCAGGCTGCTCCCGTTCGCCACGAAGCCGATCAGTGGCGGCCCGGCCAGCAGGCCCGTCGTGCCCATGGCCGCGACCACGGTGAGGGAGTCCGAGCCCTGTTCGGCCGCGGCCACGTAGACGCAGGGGGTGACGGCGGCGATGCCCAGGCCGACGCAGGCGAATCCGAGCAAGGCCGGCACCACCCCGCCGGCCGCGAGGGCGAGGAGCAGGCCGACTCCGGCCAGGGCGCTGCCGAGGAGCACCACGTGCCGGTCGCCCCAGCGGTCACGCCAGTGGTCGGCGAAGAGACGGGCGATCACCATCATCCCGGACACCACGGCGATGCCCGCGGGGGCGAGTTGGGCCGAGGCGTGGGCGACGTCCTTCAGGTAGAGGCTGGACCAGTCGTTCATGGCGCCCTCCGTCACCGTGCCGAACACCATGGCGCCGCACATCCAGTAGGTCGTCCGGCTGGGCAGGACCCATCGGCGACGGCGCTTCTCCGGTCCTCTCCCCCGGCCGTCCGGTGCCTCTTCTTGCGGGGCGGTCCCGTCCTCCTGGCGCAACAGTCCGGTGCGCGCGCAGGCTGCGAGGAGGGCCAGGACGACGGCGGCCACGGCGAAGTGTGCCGTGACGGACGGGGTGAGCGCGGTGACACCGGAGGCGAGGGCAGCCGCGAGCAGGGAGCCGCCGCTGAAGGTGGCGTGGAGCCGGGCCATGGCAGTGCGGCGGTACGCGTTCTCCAGCGCCGCGCCCTGTGCGTTCATGGCGGTGTTGAGGCATCCCACCAGGACGCCGTCGGCGCACAGCACCAGCAGGGCGGTCGGATAGCCGGGGGCGGCGGCCAAAGCCGGGAGCAGCAGGGTCAGGCCGCACAGGGATGCCAGGGCCAGCCGCCGTGACCCCATGCGTCTCATCAGCACCGCGACGAGGGGGAAGGACACCGAGGCGCCGACACCGGCGGCCATCAGCAGGACGCCCACCTCGGCTGCCGTGAGACCGAGTTCCGTCTTCAGGGCCGGGATCCGGGAGGCCCAGGTGGCGTACTGGAAGCCCAGGGAGCAGAAGAGCGCGGCGATGGCCACCTGGCCGCGTCGGGCGGGAGCAGCGGACACGTGTCGCCTCACTTCGTCGCGCACGGACGGGCGGCGCGGTGCCGCGCCGCCAGGGGGAGAAGCCGGTCGGCAGGCGGCAGGGGCTTGGACATGTAGACGGCGTCCGGGCCGTATCCGGCGGGGGCGGCGACCTGCGGCTGGGCGGCGAACCCGCACGCCGCCCAGAACCGTCCGCTGGGGCCCACAGCGACGAGGGACATCCGCTCGAAACCGTGGGCCCGCGCCGTGCTGGACAGGTGGCGGAACAGCCGCCGGCCCAGCCCCCTGTGCCGCAGCGGTGGGGTGATCACCATGTCGTGCAGGTGCAGATTGCGCGAGACGAAGGACGGGTCCTCCGTCCACGCCAGGTCGGGGAAGTGTGCGGGCGGGTACGGCAGTGCCAGCAGGTACCCGGCGGGCCGGGAGGCGACGTCGAGTACGAAGCAGGTGTCGGGTGAGACCTGCGCCTTGGAGCGGAGCGCGGCCCGTCCCTCGGACAGTCCGAGAGGGGTGTAGGTGCGGTCCTCCAGCGCGACGATGCCGTCCCAGTCGGTCTCGGCGATGCGGCGTATGCGTACGGTGTCGCTCATGCGGGCCGCCCCGTGGCCGAGGCGGGTGGGCAGTTGTGGGCAGCGTGCACCAGCGCCGCCCACGACTCGGCGAGTACCGCGAAGTCCTCCATGTCGCGGCGCGCCTCGTCCAGGAGACGTTCGCGTCGCGGGGCGAGGCGGTCGGCGAACGCCGCATAGCGGCCGCCGAGCCGACGGTAGGCGGCGTCGATCCGGTCCAGCCGCCACACGTTCTCGGCCTGGTCGAGGTGGGTGCTGCCATGGACGAGGTCGGCGACGGCCGGCGCGCTCACCTCCCCGTCGCCGTCGAGCAGCGCCGCACCGTCCTGCGCCATCCGGTCGTAGACGACGTTGAGGTAGCGCATCGACAGCAGAAACTTCACGAAGCGCGTCTGGTAGGCCACGAACCCGGCGTCGGTGCGCCGCTCGGGGGTGTAGTAGTTGACGATGTTGCGGTTGTGCAGCACACCGGGGAGCGCCGCGTCGTGGACGAGGTGGATGAGGAAGTAGTCGCTGCCGATCGTGTCGGTCGCCGGCGGCAGCGGCACCCGCTCGTGCACGCCATGGAAGCTGATGTTGCACATGTCGACGCGCATCGGGTCGACCAGTGTGAGAAGGGAGTCGTCCTGGGTGAACGGCTCGCTTCCGGCGCCCCGGAAGGACTCCTCCACCAGCTCCCGCTTCTGCTGCGCGGACCACTGCGGCGGCGCCCAGAGGCTGACCACGTCGTGGTAGACGTCCCGGTCGAGCGCCTGCATCTCGCCGATGTCCACCGAGAGTTCGCCCACGAAGGAGCCGCCCACCATCGCCACCCGCTTGTGGCGGTGCTCGGCCGCCAGCGCCGTCCGGGAGACTCCGGATGCGGCTTCGGCCGCCGGTCTGCCGAGCGAGCGCAGCTCGTGGTGGACGGGGAAGACGGTTGCGCCGTCCACCACCTGGTAGCGGCTGTCGGAGTCCCTGCGGTGCACGGACCGGCAGCCGAGTGCGGCGGCGAGCAGGAACGCCCGGTTGGTGCAGGCTCCGTAGGAGAGCCGGCTGGGGAGCATCAGGTCCAGCAGCAGGTCGGGTTTGGTGGCCTCGGCCGCCCCGATCACCTTCCGGAGAAAGGCTTCCTGTGCCGCTTCGTCGAGGTGGTGCACGACGGTGTGCGGGATGGCCGGCAGGTCACGGACGGCCGCCGCGTTGGCCTGGTACGCCTCGGTCTCGCAGCTGTCGAGGATCAGCAGCCGCACCTCGACCCCGTGGTGGGCGACGGCGTAAGCGGCTTCGGCTCCGAGGGCCGCGATGGTCCGGGGGCACGGCCTGTCGGTGGGCAGGGTCAGGCAGATACGGCGCATGCTGCCTCTCCGATGCGGCGCTGCGGGTCGGTCCCGGTCCACGAGGTGAGGCCGAGCAGTCTGGCGCCCAGTTCGTTGAGTTCGGCGGTGCCGTAACGCAGCGCCTCGGGCTTGTCGGCGTCGCCGAGGAGTGTGGGGTTCCAGTCGGGTGTGGCGAGAGTGCGCCAGGAGTCGACGCGGGAGCGGCGCAGCTCCTGATGGGTCTCCAGCGCGGGCATCATCGACAGGTACTGGCAGGCGCGGACGCTGTCGGCCGAGGTGTTGGGGGCCACTCCGTGCGCCAGCAGTCCGTTGAAGATCAACAGGTCGCCTGCCCGCAGGTCGGGCCGTACGACGGGCATCTCGGTACGGTCGATCTGCGGCCTGATCGGGTCGCGCCCTTCGGGCTGGAGGGCCCGCCAGCGCTCGAACTGCCGGAAGAGTTCGGGGCAGCACTGGAAGCCGCCGCACTCGTCGCTGGTGTCGTTCAGCGCGATGATGCCCTGGACGCGCTGGGGCAGCACGCCCAGGGTCGTGTCGATGTCCCAGTGCAGAGTGATGTCGAAGCCCTGGTCCCGTTGCCCGATCAGCGCGCGGTCCCGGTTGCGGACATTGGGCGGGTTGAGGTTGAGCCGGTCGAGGGTCACCCACAGCTCCTCGCAGTCCCAGACGTCGACGAACGCGTCGTAGACCCGCTGCGTCTGGCGGCTGTCCCACAGGAGTTGGTGGTGGTATGCCTCGACGAAGCCGTAGATGTGCAGTTCCCGGTCCAGCTCGGAGCGGAACTCACGCTCGTGGTACCAGGTTTCAAGCCGGTCGGGGTCCAGGCCCTGGTACTCCCAGGAGAAGTCGAGGAGGCGCCGGGCGGCCGCTGCGGGAACGGCTTCGCGCACGATCACGTAGCCGTAGGTCTGCCAGTGCGCGAAGTCCTCTTCGGAGAGGACCCGCAGAGGGCGGGACTTGTCCAGGTCGCGCAGCGGTGTCTGTGCCAGGTAGGTCTCACCGTCCGAGCTGAAGTACGGGACGGGCGAGGCAGCGCGGTGCAGATATCGGTCGGAGGTGGTCATGGTGCTCCAGGGCTCGGTCTCTTCGGTCGCTGTCGCTCCCGTGCCAGGACCGGCCACTGAACGGCGTGGGGGGACCGGTACCGCAGCGCGTGGCGGCCGGCTCACGGCCGGACGCCTGGGGGCCACGGTGCGCACGGTGTCCGGAAGCACCGCGCACCGCGGCACCGCCTCGGCGCTCGTCGCCCGGCGGCCACGGCGCGGGCCGCCGGCTGCTGCCTCGGAGGAAGCGTGGGCGGGCGCGGGTGGCGCGGCGAGGAGAAGGTCTCGGTGCGGCAGATCTGCGCCAGACCCACCAGGACGCGGCCTGTCACTGCCGCCCCGGGTGGCTCTCACGCCTCACCAACGTTGGACTAGACCAACTGTCGCTGTCAACACCGCCCGTGCGAGGCGCTCCGAGGGACGGACACCGTGCCCGCGCCCAACCGATCCCGTATGGCGCACACTTGGGACTCTGCGCCAGTGCCCCGCCGTCCGGCACGCCGACTCCCGGCGGCCGTCGGCCGCCGTGGACGGAGCACCACGGGCCCGCCCCGTCCACAGCACCGCGGTCTCCCCCGGACCGCGAACGGAAATGTCCGCAAAGTGACGCAGCATGCTTGACAGGGGTGGTTAGCCTGGGCGGACACTCCTTGGTCTATACCAAGCATCATGGAGCCCTCGACCAGGCACCGACGGCAGCCCCAGGTGCGCCCGCCCACGCTCGCTCCCACCGAAAGGCGCGGCAGATGCCCTCCAGCACACACGACGAAGAGCTGCGACGTCTCGCGCTCTCCATCCTCCAGCCGGGGTTCGTGGGCACCACAGCACCGGACTGGGTCCTCCGTGACATCGCCGACGGGCTGGGCTCCGTCGTCCTCTTCTCCCGCAACATCGCCTCGCCCGGCCAGGTCGCCCGGCTGGTGGGGCAACTCCGGTCCGAGAACCCGGACCTGATCGTCGCGATCGACGAAGAGGCCGGAGACGTGACCCGCATCGAGTTCGCCACCGGCTCCACCCGGCCCGGCAACTTCGCCCTGGGCGCCGTGGACGACGCCGCGCTCACCGAGACGGTCGCCGCCGACCTGGGGCACGAGCTGCGTGCCACGGGCATCACCCTCGACTACGCCCCCAGCGTCGATGTCAACTCCAACCCGGACAACCCTGTCATCGGCGTCCGTTCCTTCGGGGCCGACCCGCAACTGGTCTCGCGGCACGCCGCCGCGTGGATCCGCGGGCTCCAGTCCTCCGGAGTGGCCGCCTGCGCCAAACACTTCCCCGGGCACGGGGACGTCGCCGTCGACTCCCATCACGGGCTGCCCACCTACGGCGCCGACCGCGAGCGCATCGCCGCCGAGGCCCTGCCGCCGTTCCGGGCCGCCCTCGACGCGGGCGCCCGCGCGGTCATGAGCGCCCACCTGCTGGTGCCTGCCCACGACCCCGCCGAGCCCGCCACGCTCAGCCGCGCCCTGCTCCACGACCTGCTCCGCACCGACCTCGGTTTCGAGGGCATGGTCGTCAGCGACGCCATCGAAATGGGCGCCGTCTCCGACCGGTACGGGATCGACGGCGCGGCCGTACGGGCCGTCGCCGCCGGGGTGGACGCCCTCTGCGTCGGCGGCGAGAACGCCGACGAGGGCACCGCCCGAACGATCGTCACGGCTCTCGTCGACGCGGTCGTGCAGGGGCGGCTCCCTGCGGAGCGGCTCGCCCAGGCGGCAGACCGCGTGAGGGAGTTCGCCGCCTGGTCGGCTGAGCTGCGCCGCACCTCCCCCGCCGGGCCGCTGAGCAGCGGGATCGGCGTCGAGGCCGCCCGGCGCGCCGTCCGGCTGACCGGCTCCGCACCCGACGCCCTCCCGCTCACCGCACCGCCCCACGTGGTGGAACTGGCGCCCGGCACCAACCTGGCCGTCGGCTCCCACACCCCCTGGGGCGTCGCCGCACCCCTCACCGAACGCCTCCCCGGCACCACCTCCGTCCGGCTCCAGGAACAGGACCTCGGCTCACCCGACGCCGTGCGGACCCAGGCGCTGGCACCGGCCGCGGGGCGCCCTCTGGTCGTCGTGGTGCGGGACGCCGCCCGGCACGGGTGGCTGGCGCGTACCCTCACGGGCCTGCTGGCCGAGCGTCCCGACGCGATCGTGGTGGAGATGGGCCTGCCGGACCCCTCCGCACCCGGCGCGGTCCACATCGCCACCCACGGGGCCACGGCCGCCTCGGGTATCGCCGCCGCGGAGCTGCTCACCGGCGCCCTCCATTGCCTGGCCACGACCTGAGCGCGGGTCGCACCGCGCCACCTGCGCTGTACCCCCGCGGGTAGGGGAAGAGAGCGCGCTCCCCCTACGGGGCGGCACGGAGCCGCCCCCCACAGCGGCGGTGCGACGGGTCGTCCGGGCAGACGATGCCCGGCCGGACGCGCGAGGGCGATCCTGGTGACGACGTAGACCCCGGGCCCTTCAGCAGGGGCCGGGCCGGGACAGCGCCACCGGAGAAGCGAAGGACACCATGCCCGCAACGCCCGCCGCAGAACAACACCCGGGCCCCGGCCCGGACAACCTCCGTTTCCGAAATGCGCTACGCGGCACCCTGCTGCTCATCGGCTGCTACGCGGGGCTCAGCCTCTGCACGCTCGTCGCCGTCCTGCTGCTGCGCGACGATCACGCCGTGGTGACCGATGCCGTATGGGTCCGGGTCACCGTCGTGGTCGTCACCTCGCTGCTCATGGCCTCCTTCGCGGCGCGCACGGCACGCGGACACCGCCGCTCCTACCTGCGGTTGCGGCTGGCCTCCGGCGTCATGGTGGTGGCTGTCGCGCTCGTCGTCGCCCTGCCCGGCGGCTTCCCGGCCTGGTTGAAGGTCGAACAGGGCGTGTGCGGGGTCCTGCTGCTCGGCGTCGTCCTCCTCGTCAACAGCCGACCCGTACGAGCCGCGTTCGCCCGCCCGGCCACCCGGTAACCCCTCTCGTCGCCGGGAGCCCGCTCCACGGCAGGTGCGCCGGGCGCCCGCTGCCGACGACGCCGCAGAGGATGCCTCCCCCGGCCCGGAGCCGTGGCCGAAGGTGCGGGAGGCCCGGTGGCTCCCGCCCCGCCCTCCCGCGTCACGGTGACGCTCTCACGCGGCAGAGGGTCCCTGTGATTGAGCACGGCACGGTCCGGGGAACGGTGGTGGCCACGGCGGACGGAGAGCAGGGATGGTGGCGTCACCACACAGGGGTGCCCAGGTCCGGAGGACCGGACAGTGACGGGGCCCGCACGTAAGGACGCGCTGCTGTCCGCAGCCCTGGAAAGCCTGGGTGCGGGAGTCCTGACGATGGACATGTCAGGGCGGATCACCTCGGCCAATCCCTGGGCCGAACGCCTGGTCGGATGGACCGCCGGGCAGATGGTCGGCCACGACTCCCACGACCTGCTGCACCGCCGCAGGGACGGCGGCACCATCCCGCGCGAACAGTGCGCACTGCTGGCTCCGCTTTCCGGAGCGGGACCGGCCCAGGCGGGCAGCGACGAGTACTTCCAGCGGTCCGACGGCGTCGTGGTGCCGATCATCTGGGCCACCACTCCGCTGCGGATGGACGGCCGGCAGGTCGGCATGGTGCTCCTCTTCCACGATTTCAGCCTGCACCGTCTTGCGGCCCAGCGGACTGCCGCACGGACGGCCGAGCTGGAGACGCTGACCGTCCGCCTGCGGCTGGCCGCCGAGGTGTCGGCCGTCCTGATGCGGCCCATGGACACCGTCGGCCAGATGCACCACCTGCTCCGGCTGCTCGTACCCGACGTCGGCCAGTGGGCGGCGGTCGACCTGTGCTCCGCGCAGCCGGAGGTGATGGAGCGGGTCGCCGTGCGCAGCAACCGGCACCACCGGCGGGCGGCACGGCTGGAAGGGGCGGTGTCCCTGCCCGAGGGGGCCCGCACGGTCGTGAGCCGCCTGCTCAACGGCCACCGGCCCGTCCTGCTGCGGTCCGAGGAGCTGGGGCACGGCGCCGCCCACGACGCGTTCGCCGCCACGCACAAGGTGCTCTTCGACCACCTCGGTGACGGCGCCGCACTGTTGGTGCCCATCCGCACACGGCAGCGGCCGTTCGGCCTGTTGACCCTGGCCTGCGACAGCGAGCTCTTCGCCGCGGACGAGTCCGGTCCCGAGACGGAGACCGACACCGGCCCGGAGACCGGTACCGGGGCCGGTGACGGAACCGTGATCGGGACCAGGGACATGGTCACCCTCACCGCGACCGCCTATGACACCGGCACCGAGTCCGACGCGGACGAGGGCGCGGGAACCAGCACCGAGGCCGGAGCCGGGGTCGCCTCCTGGTTCGCCGACATCGGCCGCCGCGTGGGCCTGGCTCTGGACAACGCACGGCTCCAGCACGAGCAGCGGAACGTCGCCGAGACGATGCAGCGCCAGTTGCTCGCCCCGCTCCCCCAGGTGGGCCACCTGCGCATGGCCGCGCGGTACCAGGCAGCGGAGAGTGCCATGGAGGTGGGCGGCGACTGGTACGACTCCTTCCTCCTGTCCGACGGAACCACCACGCTGATCATCGGAGACGTGGTCGGTCACGACCTGAAGGCCGCCGTGCACATGGCCGAGGTCCGCAACATGCTGCGCGCCCTGGCCTGGGACCACGAGGAGCCGCCCAGTCTCATCATGCGCCGGCTGGACGAGGCGGTGACCCACACCAGTGACGCCCCCATGGCCACACTCGTCTTCGCCCGGCTCGAGGGCTCCGAGGGAGGGCCGTGGCGGCTGCGCTGGGTCAACGCCGGGCACCCGCCCCCGCTGCTCATCACCCGGGAGGGGGACACCCGGTTCCTGGAGGACGGCCACGGCCCGCTGATCGGTGTGAGCTCCGCTCTGCATCCGGAACTCGGATGGCCGGACGCCCACACGGACCTGCCCGCGGAGAGCACGCTGCTGCTCTACACGGACGGGCTGGTGGAGAACCGGCGCCACCCCATCGACCTGGGCATGGCCAAGCTCCGGCACCACAGCTCCGTCCTCGCCCGGCGGCTGGCGCGGCACAGCGTGGACGACTTCTGCGACGCGCTGCTGGAGCGGATGTCGCCCAGCGGCGACGATGCGGCCCTGCTCGCACTCCAACTGCCCCCGCCCGGCGCGAGCGCCCCCGGCGATCCGCAGGCGGCGCCGCCCCCGCAGGAGCCGCACGCCCCGGCAGCGGACGAGCGGGCAGCGCCCGGCTCCGTGCAGGAAGGCACCCCGGTCGAGGACCCCACCGGCACGGGCCACCAGGAGTAGCGCGGTCGCGCGAGGTGGTCAGCCCGCCTCCGTCCAGCGCAGCAGGCTGTCGACCGGCAGGGTGTTGACGATCCGCTCCGCCGGTACGCCGCACTCGGCTGCCCGTACACAGCCGCCGGACTGCCAGTCGAGCTGGCCGGGCGCGTGCGCGTCGGTGTCGACGGCGAAGCACGCTCCCGCTTCGAGCGCCTGCCGCAGCAGCCGCCGGGGCGGATCGCTGCGCTCGGGGCGGCAGTTGATCTCCACGGCTGTCCCCGAGGCCGCACAGGCTGCGAAGACCTCTCCGGCGTCGAACTCCGACTCCGCACGTCGCCTGCCCGACAGCAACCGGCCCGTGCAGTGCCCGAGCACGTCCACCAGCGGATTGCGGACCGCGCGGACCATGCGCCGGGTCATCCGGCCCGCGGGCATCCGCAGGTCGGAGTGGACCGAGGCCACGACGAGGTCGAGCCGGGCGAGGAGTTCCTCGTCCTGGTCGAGGGAGCCGTCCTCCAGGATGTCGCACTCGATGCCGGACAGCAGGCGGAAGGGGGCCAGCCACTCGTTGACCTCGGCGACCACGTCCAGTTGGGCGCGCAGCCGGTCCGCGGACAGTCCGCGGGCGATCGTCAGGCGCGGGGAGTGGTCGGTGAGTACGGCCCACTCGTGTCCGAGTGCCTTCGCCGTGGCGGCCATCTCCGCGATCGGACTGCCGCCGTCCGACCAGTCCGAGTGCAGATGGCAGTCGCCCCGCAGTGCGGCACGCAACTCTGCCGCCGCCACGGGCAGCGCCGGCTCCTCCGCCGCTTCGGCCTCCAGCTCGGCCAGGTAACCCGGTACCCGGCCGGCCAGCGCCTCCCGTGCGACCTGCGCCGTCTTGGGCCCCACTCCGCGCAACGACTCCAGCGAGCCGGCCTCCGCCCGTTCCCCGACCTCTTCGGGAGGAAGGCCGGCCAGCACCCGCGCCGCCGTACGGAACGCCCGTACCCGGTACGTCGGTGCCTGGCCGCGCTCCAGGAAGAACGCGATCCGCTCCAGCGCCGCCTGCGGTTCCACCAGCGCCCCTTTCCCCGTCACGAGCTGCGCTCCAGCCTGACAGCCCGCTCCCGAGGAACGCGGAGGCCCACGCGGGCGGCCGGGGCACCAGTGAGAGGGCGTAGGCGGTTCCTGCGCCACGGGAGGGGCGGCGGTCACCCCGCAGCCGCAGTCGGAGAAGAGCCTGCGCCGTTCGGCGTCGGTCCACTCCCACCGCTGAGCCGCGAGGCTCCCCACAGTCACCTGGCCCCCCATCGCGATCGGCCAGGTTCTTTTTCGCCCCCCGGGGGGGGTCAGAAGGTGTGGGCTTCGACTTCCTTCAGGTAGGCCTGGCGTGCGGTCTCGTCCAGGAACGAGGCCCGGAAGGAGTTGCGGGCCAGTGTGCGCAGCACCTCCGGGTCGAGGCCGAGGGCGGCACGGACGGCGGAGAAGTTGTCCTCCGCGTAGCCGCCGAAGTAGGCGGGGTCGTCGGAGTTGACGGTCACGAGGAGCCCCGCTTCGAGCATGGCCGGCAGCGGATGGTCGGCCAGCCGGTCGACGACGCGGAGCCGCACGTTCGAGAGGGGGCAGACCGTCAGCGGTACCTGCTCGGCGGCCAGCCGGGCCACCAGGTCGGGGTCCTCCAGACTGCGCACCCCGTGGTCGACCCGGTCCACACCCAGCACGTCCAGGGCCTCCCACACGTTGGCAGGCGGCCCCTCCTCCCCCGCGTGGGCCACACACTTGAGGCCGGCCTCCCGCGCCAGGGCGAAGACCTCGCGGAACTTCGCGGGCGGGTTGCCGGCCTCCGCCGAGTCGAGGCCGACGGCGGCGATCCGGTCCAGGTAGGGGCGGGCGTCCTCGAAGGTCCTGACCGCGAAGTCGGCACTCTCGTCCCGCAGGAAGCACATGATCAGCCGCGTGCTGATGCCGTGCCTGACCGGCGCCGCGTCCAGCGCCCGCGTGAGCCCGCGCACGACGGTGCCCAGCGGTACTCCGCGGGCGGTGTGGGCCTGCGGGTCGAAGAAGATCTCGGCGTGCCGCACCCCCTGCTCACGGGCGCGGATGAGGTACGCGTCGGCCAGGTCGGCGAAGTCCTGCTCGGTGCGCAGCACCGCCATCAGCGCGTAGTAGAGGTCCAGGAAGGACTGGAGGTCGCGGAAGGAGTAGGCCGCCCGCAGCTCGTCCTGGGAGGCGAAGGGAAGGCTGACGCCGTTGCGCTCGGCGAGGGCGAAGGCGAGCTCGGGCTCCAGGGTGCCCTCGATGTGCAGGTGGAGTTCTGCTTTGGGAATCGGTGGTGCCATGGCGGGCCAGCCTACCGGCTCGTGCGGGGTCACCCCCGGCGACCTGCGGCGATGCCCTCACCGTGGGGCGGCCTCCCGGTGCCGCAGCAGGGTGACGAGATGGTCGGCGAGTGCGTCGAGGACGGCGGCGGCGTCCTGCCCGCGACCCAGCACCAGGTAGTTGAGCGTGAGGCCGTCGATCATCGAGGCCAGGTAGCGCACCAGGGTCCCGTCCGGTACGAGCAGCTCCAGTCCGAGGTCCCGGCACAGGTGGTCGAGCAGGGCCCGGTTGGCCGCGGCGTACTGCTCGTACTGGCGCTCGGCCAGGTATTCGAAACCGGGCTGACGCAGCGCGTACTGGGTGAGCTCGTAGGTCAGCATGTGCTCGTCGGGGTGGGCGAGCACGTGTTCCCAGTAGGTGTGCAGAGCGGCACGGACCGCGGCACGCGTATCGGCACCGGGCTGGATACGCTCCGCGACGGGGGTCACCGAGTGGGCGGTGATCGTCTCCATGACGTCCTCGATGAGCGCCTGCTTGGAGTCGAAGCAGTAGTGGAAGACGCTGAGCGAGACGCCGGCCTCGGCGCAGATGGAGCGGGTGGTCGCCTTGGCGACGCCGTCACGGGTCATCACCCGGATCGCCGCCTCGACCAGCTGTCTGCGGCGCTGCGTGGACGGCAGTCGTCCCATGGCCCCTCCCGGGTCCGTCGGCCCCGCTCCTGACACCGCGCACGGCAGGCGGTGAAGACCCGGTGAAGGTTGTACGTGAGGCCGGGGGTGGCGGTCGCCCGGCGGGACTCAACAACCGGGCAACGGGGGCGATTTGGCCCCTGAAAACCCGAATTGCACCTGCTCCGCACGGGCAGAGAACACCTTGAGGATCCGTCAGGAGCCCTTGCAGGTCAAGCGTCCAGGACGATTGACCTGGTCATGCGGCGGCTGCATTCTGTGCCGGTCACAGGACACGGGAGGCCGGTCCGCGGCGAGCCCGTCGAGCAGCGATCGCCCCAAGGAGCGTCAGATGCGAAAACGATGGACCGGCCTCGTCACGGCAGCGGCTCTGGTGGTGACCGCCGCAC
Source organism: Streptomyces sp. CNT360 (assembly GCF_000424785.1). Classification (NCBI taxonomy): domain Bacteria; kingdom Bacillati; phylum Actinomycetota; class Actinomycetes; order Kitasatosporales; family Streptomycetaceae; genus Streptomyces; species Streptomyces sp. CNT360. The sequence goes on from NZ_AUKO01000002.1 coordinate 411,645, forward strand.
CCTCGCTCGCCGTGGCCGCCCCGGTCACGCACGCCGCACCGGAGCGCGCGAGAACCGGGTCCGCGGAGGCGACCGACTACTGCCAGGGGCAGTGCCACGACGTCCTGCCGCCCGGCGAGAACGGCTCGGCCACCGCGGCGCAGATCATCCTCAACAAGCTGACCGGTGCCAAGCCGAAGCACACCGACGACCAGTTGGGCAAGTACGCCGACCTGGTCGACAACTACACCGGGCTGACCAACGGCAAGCTCTCCACCTTCTTCAACGACTCCTCCTTCGGCGTCCCCGACGACCAGGTCGAGAGCACCAAGAGGCCCGGCGGTCGCACAGACGTCACCATCACCCGCGACAGGACCGGGATTCCGCACATCAAGGGAACGACGCGGGACGGCACCGAGTACGGGGCCGGGTACGCGGCGGGCCAGGACCGGCTGTGGATGATGGACGTCTTCCGGCACATCGGCCGCGGCCGGCTGACCTCCTTCGCGGGCGGCGCCGAGGGCAACCGGCAGTTGGAGCAGCAGTTCTACCTGGGCGGCGCCTACAAGGAGAGCGAGCTCAGCGACCAGGTGGAGCGGGTGCGGGATTCGGGCCCGCGCGGCAAACAGGCCTACGAGGACGTCACGGCCTACCTGAAGGGGCTCAACCGGTACATCGACGACGCGAAGAAGGGGCTGTACTTCCCCGGCGAGTACGACCTGACCGGCAACGCCGACATCCTCACCGGTGAGGGCATCGAGCCGTTCGAGCCGACCGACCTGGTGGCCATCGGCACCGTCATCAGCGCGCTGTTCGGCGCCGGCGGCGGGGACCAGGTGGCCGCCGCGCTGGTCAAGCAGGCCGCCCAGCACAAGTACGGCAAGGAGAAGGGCGAGCAGGTCTACCAGGCCTTCCGGATGCAGAACGATCCGGAGGCCGACCTCACCCTCCACGACGGCCAGCGGTTCGACTACGCGGCCAGCCCGCGGCAGCCGCGCGGGGTGGCCATGCCGGACGCGGGCTCGGTGAGCAAGCAGCAGGTCGTGTACGACCCGACCGGTTCGGCCGGTCAGGCGGCGGACGGGAAGACGGCGAAGCGGTCCCCGGGCAAGAGGGCCGAAGGCGGCACGGCGGCCGGGGCCGCGCAGGACCGCGCGGCCACCGCGAAGACCAACCTGCGGCACAAGCCGAAGCTGGCCGAGGCGAAGGGCGCGATGTCGGACGGCGTCCTGCCCAAGGACCTGTTCGCCCGCAAGCACGGCATGTCCAACGCGCTGGTGGTCTCCGGCAAGCACACCGACACCGGCAACCCCGTGGCCGTCTTCGGCCCGCAGACCGGCTACTTCGCACCGCAGCTGCTCATGCTCCAGGAGATCCAGGGCCCCGGCCTCAGCGCCCGCGGCGCCGCCTTCGCCGGGCTCAACCTCTACGTCCAGCTGGGCCGCGGCCAGGACTACGCCTGGAGCGCCACCTCGGCGAACCAGAACATGACCGACACCTACGCCGTGGACCTGTGCAACACCGACGGCAGTCCGGCGACGAAGAACTCCACCGCGTACATGTTCCACGGGAAGTGCACGCCGATGGAGAAGCTGGTCCGTGAGAACGCCTGGAGCCCGACCATCGCGGACGGCACCCCGGCCGGCTCGTACAAGCTGGTCGCGCACCGGACCAAGTACGGGGTGGTCCGCTACCGGGCCACCGTGGACGGCAGACCCGTCGCCTACACGACGCTGCGCTCCACCTACCAGCACGAGGTGGACACGCTGATCGGCTTCCAGATGTTCAACGACCCGGACGTGGTGACCGGGCCCGAGAGCTTCCAGAAGGCGGCCTCCCACATCGGCTACACCTTCAACTGGTTCTACGCCGACGCGCACCACACGGCCTACTACAACTCCGGGCTCAACCCGACGCGCCGTCCCGACGTGGATCCCAACCTGCCGATCAGGGCGAGTGAGAAGACGGAGTGGCAGGGCTGGGACCCGCTGACCAACACCGTCCCCAACACCTCCTTCGACGCGCATCCCCACGACATCGACCAGGACTACTACGAGTCCTGGAACAACAAGATCGCCAAGGGCTACACCGTGGCGTCCTTCGGCGACGGGCCGGTCTACCGCAGCAACCTGCTCGACAGCCGCATCAAGTCCCTGATCAGCGGCGGGAAGAAGGTCTCCCGCGCCTCCCTGACCCGCGCCATGGAGGACGCCGCCGTCACCGACCTGCGGGGCGAGTCCGTCCTGCCGCTGCTGCTGAAGGTCATCGACAGCGAGAAGGTCACCGACCCCGAGCAGAAGGAGGTGGTCGAGGGCCTGCGCAACTGGCTGGACGACGGTGCCGAGCGCAAGGAGACCGGCGCCGGCAGCAGGACCTACGCCCACGCCGACGCGATCCGCGTCCTGGACGCCTGGTGGCCGCTGCTGGTCAAGGCCGAGTTCCGCCCCAACCTGGGCGGTGACCTGTACGACGCCCTCACCGGCGCACTCCAGGTCGACGAGACACCGTCCACCCCCGGCGACGGGGTGGCGCACAAGGGGTCCGCCTTCCAGCAGGGCTGGTGGTCGTACGTCCACAAGGACCTGCGCAAGGTTCTCGGCGAGAAGGTGCCGGGTGCCGCACCGCAGGCGTTCTGCGGCGCCGGCGACCTCGCGCAGTGCCGCCAGACCCTGCTGAGCACCCTGGAGAAGGCCGCGCAGACCCCGGCGGAGACGACGTACCCGGGCGACGACGTGTGCAAGGCGGGCGACCAGTGGTGCGCCGACTCCATCCAGCAGCGGCCGCTCGGCGGTGTCACCGACGACCTCACCAACTGGCAGAACCGGCCCACCTTCCAGCAGGTGGTGCAGTTCCCCGCTCACCGGTGAGCACCCGCTCCCGCCCCCGCGGATGAGCCGAACGAAGGGGGTACCGGCCCGGCCGGTACCCCCTTCGCCGTACCCGCTGCGCCCCGCGGCCGAATCGGATGGTCGCGGGGGCCCGCCCGGCAGTAGGTTGCCACCGACACGCGGCGTCGGCGACGCCGCCCCTCGCCGCCCCCGGCGGCCCGCACGCACCCACGGAGACCCGATGGATGACCGGAACGACACCGCAGCAGCCTCGGGCCACGACCTGTATCCGGCCGGCCGCCTCGGTGACGCCGCCGCGGCCGCGGCCCGCGCGGGGCTGGACGCGCTGCTCATCTCCCCCGGCGCGGACCTGCGGTATCTGACCGGCTACGACGCCCTGCAACTGGAGCGGCTGACCTGTCTGGTCGTCCCCGCCGACGGCCGGCCCTTCCTGCTCGTACCCGCCCTGGAGGAGCCTGCGGCGCAGGCCTCGCCCGCCGGCTCCCTCGGCGTGGAGTTCCTCCCCTGGCAGGAGACCGAGGACCCCTACGCCGCGATCGCCGCCCGCCTGCCGTCGTCCCCCACCCGCGTCGGGGTCGACAACCACATGTGGGCCGAGAAGACCCTCGCCTTCCAGGCCGCTCTGCCGCAGGCCCGGCAGGAGCTGGCCGGAACCGTGCTGAGCGAGCTGCGGGTCCGCAAGACCCCCGCGGAGGTCGCCGCCCTGCGCCGCGCCGGGGCCGCCATCGACCGCGTCCACGCCCGGATGGGCGCATGGCTGCGGGCGGGCCGCACCGAGCGCGAGGTCGGGCGGGACATCGCGGCGGCGCTCACCGAGGAGGGGCATGCCCGCGTCGACTTCGTGATCGTCGGCTCCGGGCCGCACAGCGCCAGCCCGCACCACGAGCTGTCCGACCGGGAGATCAGGCCCGGCGACCCGGTGGTGGTCGACATCGGGGGCACCACGCCGGAGGGGTACTGCTCCGACTCGACGCGGACGTACGTCGTGGGCGAACCGTCCGCGGAGTTCCGACGGCTTTACGACGTCCTGCTGCGGGCCCAGCGCGCCCAGACCGAGGCCGTACGCCCCGGCCTCACCTCCGAGGAGCTGGACGCCGTCGGCCGCGAGCTGATCGCCGAGGCCGGATTCGGTGACCACTTCATCCACCGCACCGGCCACGGCATCGGCCTGGAGACCCACGAGGAGCCCTACATCGTCGCCGGGAACCGGCTGCCGCTGGCTCCGGGGATGGCCTTCTCCGTCGAGCCGGGGATCTACCTGGCGGGCCGGTACGGCGCGCGTATCGAGGACATCGTGGTCTGCACCGAGGACGGCGGGGAGCGCCTCAACACCACCGGCCGGGAACTGGTCGTACTCCCCTGACCCACCGCTCACCGCGGCGCGGCGCTCCGCCGGGCGAGCAGGTCGGTCAGCAGCGCGAGCGGGGGCCAGTTCAGGCGCCCCGGGCGGGTGACCGCGTACGCCCGCAGGACCACGTCGGGCTCCGCGAGCGGAAGCAGGCCCACGCCGGGCAGGGTGGGGGAACCGGCCGGCAGGAGTCCGATCCCCAGGCCCGCCAGGATCATGTCCTGCACCAGTTGGAGGCTGTCGGCACGGTGGGTGATCCGGGGCATGAAGCCGGCCATGGAGGCGAGGGTACGCACGACCGTCTCGTCCGAGGGGTCGCGCGAGTTGACGATCCAGTCGCTGTCCCGGAAGCGGGCGAAGACGTCCACCGCTGTGCCGTGCTCCCCTGCGCCACTCCGCGCGGTCTCGGCCGGGACGCCCAGCCCCCAAGGGGCGGTCCACAGCGGGGTGGCGCGCAGCGCGGGGTCCCGGCCGGCGGGGGCGAGACCGAAGTCGTAGGTCAGCGCGAGGTCCGCGCCGTCCGCGCGCAGCAGGTCGAGGGCCTCGGCGGGCTCGTGTTCCCGGACGAGCACGTGCAGCCTCGGGTGGTCGGCGGCCAGCTCGGCGACCAGCGGCAGCAGGTGGACCCGTAGGGCGGTGGCGAACCCGGCGACCCGTACCGTGCCGCTGGGCTCCGCGCCCGGCGCCAGGTCCCGGCAAGCGGCCTCGACGCCGGCCAGGATTCCCGCCGCGTGTTCGGCCAGGCGGCGGCCCGCGGGCGTCAGGCGGACGCGCCGCCCGTGCGGCTCGGTCAGGGCGGTGCCCATCTCGCGGGCCAGGACGGCGATCTGCTGGGAGACCGCCGACGTACTGGCACCCGCCTCCTCGGCGACCGCGCGCATCGAGCCGAGCCGGGCCAGGTCCACCAGCAGTTGCAGTCGCCTCGTCTCCACCAGGGCATTGTCCAGGTTTCCTGGACGGTACGTCCAGCAATGACACGTGGACGCGAACGATGGCGGGGCCTTCTACTGGAGCCCATGAGCGCGCACGACCTCTCCCCCGGCCCCCGGGCGGGCGCCCTGATGGGCGTCGCCTCGATGTGCATGGTCCAGCTCGGCTCCGCCCTGACGGTGCCGCTGTTCGACCGGCTCGGTGCCGCGGGGGCGGGCGGACTGCGGCTGGCGTGGGCCGGCGTGCTGCTGCTGGTGCTCGTGCGGCCCCGGCGTCGCGACTTCACCGGCCGGGACCTGGGGGCCTGCGCCGTGCTGGGTGCCGCGACCGCCGGGATGATGCTCTTCTTCATGCTCGCCATCGACCACCTGCCCCTGGGCACGGCCAGCGCCCTGGAGTTCCTCGGCCCGCTCGGCGTCTCGCTGCTGGGCCCCGGTGGCGGGCGCAAGCGGTGGACCGTGGCCGCCGCGGCGGGCGTCGCCCTGCTGACCGAGCCCTGGCACGGCGGTGTCGACGCCGCCGGTCTCTGCTACGCGCTGGCCGCCGCCGCCTGCTGGGCCACCTACATCCTGTTCACCCAGCGCGTCGGCGACCGCGTCACCGGGCTGAGCGGGCTCGCGGTCTCCATGCCGGTCGCCGGAGTGACCGGGCTGCTGGTGTCGGCCCCCTCGCTGACGGACCGCCTCACCTGGCAGCCCGTGCTGGTCATGCTGGCGCTGGCCGTGCTCAGCCCCGTGCTGCCCTTCGCCCTGGAGTTCCTCGCCCTGCGCCGGCTGACCGCCTCCGCCTTCGGCACCCTGATGAGCCTGGAGCCGGCCTTCGCCCTGCTGATCGGCCTGCTGGTGCTGGGCCAGGTACCCGGCCCCGGGCCCGCCGCCGGTGTCGCCCTGGTGGTGACCGCCGGCGTCGGCGCGACCCGCAGTGGCGCCCGCCCGGCACCGGCGCCTCCGGTCGCACCGCCGTCTCCGGGCATCCCACCGTCCGACGGTCCTTCGCCCGGGGTGCCCCGGCGCGGCGCACCGGCCCAGGACGGCACGCCGGACGCCGACCCGGCCCCCGCCTCCCACGCACCGTGACTCCCACGCACCGTGAGAGGCGGAGCACCGTCCGGTGTCCTGCCCCGCCTCAGGGTGCGGAGGGTGGCGACGGGCGCAGCACGGTGCCGTCCGCGAACCGGACCACCAGCTCACCGTCGTCGACGTGTGCGCTGACCGTCTCCCGCAGCGCGGCGGGGTCGACGGCGTCTCGGGTGAGGACGATCAGGCAGACGTGCAGGGTGGTGCCACCGGGGTGCCGGGCCAGCGTCAGGGTCGGTGTCGCCGAGTGCGGGCCGAAGGCGTTGGCGTGGCTCTGGCGGGAGACGGCGGTAGCGGCCTCGTCCCAGTTGTGCAGCGCGATCACGGCGCTGGTCAGCCCGTCAGCGGTACGCGCCAGGGCCCAGCCCGGCCCCGTCCGGATGACGGGCTGCCGCCGGTGGGCGACCGCGTAGCCGCTCTCGCGCACCGGCACGCCGCGGGGCGCCTGCACGCGGTGCGCCCGGATCTCCCAGGGGCCGTGCGGCACGGAGGCTGTCGCGATCCGGAAGCGCTGCCGATGGCCGGGGAGCTCGGCCTCGTACCAGGAGGACGCCTGCTCCTCGTCGCAGCGCACCGGGTGGATGCGGCCGCGCCGGGAGGGGGTGCCGTCCGGGGCGAGGAGCGCGAGGTGGTTGTCGACGGTCCGCTGCCGGGCGTGCGCGGCGGCCTCGGGTGCGGTGGCCGTCGTGTACGCGAACGCCGAGTAGTGCGGGTCGTCGTCACCGCTGCCGGAGGAGTCCGGCTGGTGGTCGCTGCCGTGGTTGAGGAGCCGGACGACACCGTCGTGCCGGGTGCTGTGCAGCAGCCACCCGGGGGCCGGGAGGGCCACTTGCCGGTCGGCCTCCTCGACGGGCAGCGGGGACTCGGTCCGGGTCCAGACGGGGTGGTCGGCGGGCAGCAGCAGGCCGAGGAACCCCTTGGCCGCCCAGTACGGTGAGGCCGGCCCGGAGTAGGGCTGGGTGGTCGGCAGGAACGTGCCGTACCAGCCGAGGGGCAGCAGGCCCTGCTCGTCGGGCACGCCGCGCTCGACGAAGTGCCGCAGCGTTCCCGAGCAGACCCGGCGGGTGAGACCCGGCTCCAGGGGGGTGCAGTCCGCCAGGGCCCCCATCCACAGCGGTGCCAGGACGGCGAAGCGGTAGGTGAGGGACCGCCCCTGGTGGACGGGTGCGCCGTCGCTGCCGAAGAAGTGCGGGTAGGTCGTCAGGTAGGCGCCGAGCCGCTGCCGGTAGACCTCGCCGCGTCCGCCGTCCGCGCCCTCGGTTGCGACCGCCATCCTGGACCACAGCAGCGGGTAGAGGTGCAGGGCCCAGCCGGCGTAGTAGTCGAAGTTGCGGCCGTCGCCGTCGGTGTACCAGCCGTCGCCGAGGTACCAGTCCTCGATGCGGTCCAGGCCGTCCTCGATGTCCTGCCGGCGGTGGGGGGCGCCGACCGAGGCGAGGAACTGTTCGGCCACCACCTGGAAGAGCCGCCAGTTGTTGTCCCACGTGCGGGCGCCGACGAACCCGGAGAGCCAGTCGACGACACGCTCCTGCACGCGGATGTCCAGCTTGTCCCACAGCCAGGGGCGGGTCTCGTGCAGGGCGACCGCGACGGAGGCGGCCTCGACCATCTGCTGCGAGCAGTCGGTGAGCGCGGGCCAGCTCTCGCCGCTCGCGGGATCGGTGCCCGCGGCGAGCCCCGCGGCGTACCGCTCGGTCAGCGCCGCGTCCACCGCGCCCCGGGCACCGGCGATGCGGCACGCGGCGAGCAGGAAGGAGCGGGCGAAGCCCTCCAGCCCGTCGACGACTACACCCGACCAACTGCCCCGCCCCGGAAGCCGGTACTGGGCGAAGCCGGGCGTCGCGTACGGCACGAACGCCTCCAGCAGCCGGTCGGCGACCGCTTCCCAGTGGTCGCGGGTCCAGCCGGTGCGGGGAGAGCGGACACGGTCGGTGGCGGGAAGCGCCAGATGCGGCGGCACGGACATGGGTGGACGCTCCTGGTTCGGACGGTGACGCGCCGGGGGCGGGGTGGGACGGGGTGCGCAGAAGGAGGGAACGGGAGGGGCGGTGGAAGAGGGAAAGGGGTGGACCGGTCGCCCGGTCAGACGAGGCGGGCGTGGTGGGTACGGCCGCGGGAGCCGCCGACGGCGACGGTGAGCAGCGGGTGGCGCCCGGTCGTCACGGTCACGGTGTCGTCGTGGGAGGCCACGGACCGCACGGGGAAGGGCAGCCGGACGGTGACCCGCTTTGCGGTCCGCCCCGGGTCGGCGACCGCGACGGACGTGGTGCCGCCCGTGCGGCGGACCAGCACGGTGGCGGGACCGTCGCTGGTGAGGCCCGCGACGCTGCCGGCCCGCCAGAAGTGCGCTGCCGTCAGACCGTGCCGACGGGCCTCCACCGCCTGCACTCCTGAGGAGTTGGCGAGGACGCGCACCGGTCGGGACGCCGACCACACGGCGGTCGCCGCCGCCGAGGCTCCCGGCAGCAGCACGTAGGCGTACCGCGCGGCCTGCGGGGCGACGCCGTGGTCGAGCCGGAGGGTGAGGTAGCGGCGGGTCAGCGGCGTGGAGGTACCTCCGGTGTCGGCGCCGGTGTCGATGTCCCGCCAGGCGCCGGTACGCTCCTCGCGCAGGGCGTGCAGCGCGGAGCGGGCAGGGAACACGTAGCCGCCGACGCCCTCCAGGTGGGCCCAGCGGGCCCGGGGAAAGGTCTGCGACCAGCCCTGTCGCGAGGGGGTGCGGGCACCGTCGATGCGCAGGGCACGGGCGCCGTCGGCGTGCAGGTTGCGGTTCTCCACGACGGTCCAGGCGCTGCGGCCCTCGTCGGTACGGATGCCCGCGCCGAGGGCGACGACCACGTCGTCGAGGAAGAACCACGCCTTACGGGCCCGCAGGCCGCTGTCTGCTCCGATCAGTTCCATGGCAGCCGCGCCGTACCGGTCCTCCAGGACGGCGCCGCCCGCGACGTGGTTGGCCGGCCGGTGGAGGCCGGTGCCCTCCCCGGTGCCCGCGTCGTCGCGGTGGCGGTCCTCGCCGGTGGTGCCCGGCAGTCGGTACGGGTCGACGGTCGGCCAGAAACCGTCTCCGAACTGGCCGAGGTCGTCGGCCAGGTACAGGTACGTCATGCCGTCGCCGGTGTACCAGCCGTGCAGGTTCTCCCCGTTGCCCGCCTCGTAGGCCGCGATACGCCGGGAGGAGAGGGCCACCGCCAGCGCCCAGCGGGGCCGGCGGTGCACCACCCGGTCCATGTCGGCGAGGACGAGATGCGGGGCCGGCCGGTCGGCGGGAGGTGTCCGGTGCTCGTTCAACAGGCGCTTGGCGCGGGCCGCTTGGGCGACGTCCGCCGCGGCGTAGTAGGGGTGGGTGCGGTTCCGCTCGATCCAGCCCCGCACCAGGGAGCACCATTGCGTGGTGCGGGCGGAGGGTGCGCTCTCGGCGAGCAGCAGGACGGCGGATATCAGGGCAGCGCCGGCGACGTGGTCGGGTTCCCGCTGCCGGGAGACGGCGCGTCCGCGTACGGCGTCCGCCATCACCCCGTCGAAGACCAGCGGTGCGAAGGTCCGCTCCACCGCTGCGTACACCACCTCGATCCGCGGATCGGTGACCGCCCAGGGCGAGTCCGCCAGCAGCGCGACCGCCCGCGCCACCCCGTCGAGCAGGACGGTGCCGTACGAGCCGGTGTAGGCCACCGCCTCGTGCTGGACGAAGGAGCCGTCCTCGTAGAAGCCGTCGCCCGAGGTGACGTACTGGAAGAGGCTGTCGCGCCCGTCGCCCCGGGTGTCGGACAGTCCGTCACGGGCAGCGGCGAGCTTGGCCTCGTCCCTGCCGAGCATCCCGCGCAGCGCCACGATCACGCACTTGTCGGCACGGTTGGCGCCCGTCTCGGCGAGCGAGGGGAGGTTGGTGCGGCGGTCGGGGCCGGGGCAGAAGCGGTCGACGGCGGCCAGGTAGCGGTCCATGTCGTCGGCGGGAAGAGTGGCACGCAGCAGTACGCACGTGTCGAGCAGCGCGCGGGGCGCCCCGATCTCCCAGAACCACCAGTTCCCCTTCTCCTGCGCCCGGTCGTGGTAGGCCTCCGCGTGCAGAAAGCGCAGTGCCTCGATCAGCGCGTCGTGCACCTGCGTCGAGCCCGAGAAGCGGCTGTCCGGGGTGGCCCAGGCGGTGGCGAGGGTCCGCAGGCGGGTGTAGCTCTGGCCGAAGTTGCCGGGCTCGGCGACCGGGGACAGATCGCTCCACAGCGCGGTCCGGGTGGCGGAGTTCTCCAGACGCTGCCACAGGTCGTCCGCTTCGGTGTCGAGCCGTCGGCGGGCGGCGGCGATGTCACGGTCGGCCGGGTCGGCGTCACCCCCCGTCTGGAGCCGGGCGGCACGGTCGAGCAGGGTCCCGTACACGTCACCCGTCCCGGCACGGGCACCGGACGTGGGGCGCGGCGCGGCGTGGGCGGGTGCTGTTCCGGCGACCGCCGGGAGCAGCGCGGCGGCGGGTGCGGCCGCCAGCAGGGTGCGCCGGGCCGGACGGTGCTGCGGCGTGTCCATGACCGTTCCTCTCCGCTGTGTGTCGGGGCGGTGGCCCCGTGGCCGGGTGGTCCGGCAGCCCGGTGGACGAGTGGTGCGGACCGCCGGTGACGTGGCCGTCGGGTGTGCGGGTCACCGGGGTGGCAGGCGGCGCACGGAGTCGCGCACCACGATGTGCGTACCGAGGCGCACGGGGCCCGTCGTCGGCTCGCGCCAGGCGTCCTCCTCCTCGTCCCCCAGGGCAACTCGCACGGCCTGCCGCCCCAGTTCCTCCAGGGGTACGTGCACGGTGGTCAGCCGGGGGCGCATCTCCTGGGCCACCGGCACGTCGTCGTACCCCACCAGGGAGACGTCCTGCGGCACCCGGACCCCCGCCTCCTCCAGGGCCTGGGCCGCCCCTGCCGCGACGATGTCGTTCGCCGCGAAGACGGCGGTGAACTCCGTGCCCGCGTGCAGGATCTCGGCCATCCGCCGGGCACCGAAGCACCGGCTGAAGGCCCCGGGTGCTTCGAGCGCCGGGTCCGGTGCGACCCCGCGCAGCTCCAGTGCGCGGCGATGTCCCGCGAGCCGGTCGCGGGTGGTGGACAGTCCTGGCGGGCCGCCCAGATAGAGGATGCGCCGGTGCCCCTGGGTGAGCAGGTGGTCGGTGAGGGCGAAGGCACCGCCCTCGTTGTCGTACTCGACCGACACCGTGGGGGCGCCCTCCTCCAGCGGCGGCCGGCCGCAGAGCACCAGTTTGGCGCCGTCCGCATCCAGTTCGCGGGCCCGGCGGGCGAGTTCCGCCGTGTAGGCGCGGTCGGCGACGCTGCCGCCGACGACGACGACCGCGTCGGCCCGGCGTTCGTGCATCAGCTCGACGAAGGCCAGCTCCCGCCGCGGATCGCCCTGGGTGCAGCACACCAGGCAGAGCCGGTCGCCGCGGGCCGCCTCGCGCTCCACGCCGCGTGCGATGTAGGCGTAGAAGGGGTCCACGACGTCGTTGACGATGATGCCGACCGTCCGGCCCGAGACCCCCGCCAGCGCGCGGGCGTGCGCGTTGACGACGTACCCCAGCTCCTGGATGGCCTTCTCGACGCGTGCGCGAGTGGCCGCTGCGACGGGGTAGTTGCGGTTCAGCACCCGGGAGACGGTCGCCGTGGAGACCCCCGCGTGCCGCGCCACATCGGTGACCGTGGAGCGGCGCTGCCCGTCTGTTTCCGTGCCGTTGTGCCGCCCCATCCGGCCCATCCCCTCCCTGACGTCCTGTGGCGCAGAGCCTATGACCCGCGGCGTGCGGAGCGTCACGCCAGGCGCTCCCACTCGGTGCGCCGCACCGGGTGGGCGAACGGCTCACCGCGCGCGTAGCGGGCCAGTTCGTCGACGGCCAGCGCCCCCAGCCGCGCCGTCTCGTTGCCCTGCGCCCCCGCCAGGTGGGGGGTGAGCAGGACGTTCGGGAGCTCCCACAGCGGGTGGTCGGGTGGGAGGGGTTCGGGGTCGGTGACGTCGAGGACGGCGTCGATCCTTCCGGCGGCCAGGTGCGCGGTGAGCGCCTCGGTGTCGACGAGCGCACCCCGCGCGGTGTTGACGAACAGCGTGCCGGCCTTCATCAGGCCGATCCTGCGGGCGTCCAACAGGTGGCGGGTGGCCGGGGTTTCAGGAGCGTGCAGGGTCACCACGTCACTGGCGGCCAGCAGGGTGTCCAGGTCGGCCGGGCTCGCCCCCAGGGCGTACGCCTCGGCGGCGGTCACGTAGGGGTCGTACAGCAGGACGCGGACGTCCAGGGCGCCGAGGAGTTCGACGAGGCGCCGCCCCGTCCGGGAGGCGCCGACGACGCCGACGGTCAGCCCGTTGGTGCCCAGCCAGTGGCGGTCTGCGAGGTCGGCTCCCGTGCGGTGGGTGCGGCGGGTGCGGAAGAGCTCCGCGAGGGGGAAGGTGCGCTTGGCGCCCATGATGACGGCCGCGAGGGTGAACTCGGCGACGGGCAGCGCGTTCGCGGCGGCGGCGGACGAGACGACGATCCCCCGCTCGAACACGGCCGGCCCGAGAAAGGTCTTGACTGTACCGGCCGCGTGGACGACCGCGCGCAGAGCGGGTGCGTGCTCCAACAGCCGGGCGTCGACGGGCGGGCAGCCCCATCCGGTGAGCAGCACCTCGCAGCGGGCCAGGGCGGCCCGCGACTGCGGGGATCCGAACTCCGCCAGGGGCTCGGGCGCTTGGAGCTCCGCCGTCTCGTCGAGCAACGCCCGGGTGGGAGCCGTGAAGAGGCGGTCGGTCAGCCCCGGCGCCATGGCCAGCAGGGTGCGCGGGCGGCGGTCGGGCCGCGCCGGGGTGTCCGTACCGGCTTGTGCCGGCGCCTCGTCGGTGGTGCGCACCTTGCCTCCGGACAGTAAACGCATTCTATGGACTGAGGGAAAAGCTAGGGATCGCCTGAAGCCGCGTCAAGCGGTCCACCAGCGAAGCAGGAACAGCGTGACGTTCCCTCTCTTGACGCTTCACGTAAGCGGTTACTACGTTGCGGGCCCAGTAGGCCCCGTGGCATCGCCCCAGCCCGACAGGACCGCATCATGGCTGACACAGCTCCCCCGGTACCGCTGGACTCTCCACCCGAAGGCGCCCGAAGACCCGCCGCCCCGGCCCGCGGACGCCGGCTGGGCCTGTGGCAGCGGATCAAACGGGACCGGGTGATGCTGCTGCTCGCCCTGCCCGGGCTGCTGTACTTCGTGGTCTTCCACTACGTCCCGCTGCTCGGCTACGTGGTGGCCTTCCAGGACTACCAGCCCTACCTCGGCTACCTGCACAGCGTCTGGGTGGGCTTCGGCAACTTCACGGCGGCGTTCGCGCAGCCCGCATTCTGGTCCGCGGCCGGGAACACCGTGCAGATCGCCGTCGTCCAGCTCGTCTTCTTCTTCCCGGTGCCCATCGCACTGGCCCTGCTGCTCAACAGCGTCGCCAGCGACCGGATCCGCCGCTTCGTGCAGAGCGTCGTCTATCTTCCGCACTTCATCGGCTGGGTCATCATCGTCTCGGTCTTCCAGCAGATCCTCGGTGGTGCCGGCCTGCTCCCCGACGTCCTGGGCAACCTGGGGCTGCCCCGCTACGACATGATGAGCGACCCGGACGCCTTCCCCTGGCTGCTCACCCTGCAGACCGTCTGGAAGGACGCGGGCTGGGGCACCATCATCATCCTCGCGGCACTGCTGAACATCGACCGGCAGAGCTACGAGGCCGCGGCGATCGACGGCGCCGGGCCGGCCCGACGGCTGTGGCACGTGACCCTGCCAGGGCTCGCCCCGGTCATCATCCTGCTGCTGATCCTCAACCTGGGCCAGATCCTGTCGGTGGGCTTCGAACAGATCCTGCTGCAACGGGACGCGGTGGGCCCCGGCGCCGGAGAAGTGCTCGACACCTACGTCTACTTCCACGGCATCAAGGACAACGACTGGGGCGTCGCCGCGGCCGTGGGCCTCGTCAAGGCCGTCATCGGCACCGCCCTCGTCCTGGGCGCCAACACGTTCGCCCACCGACTCGGCCACGAAGGGGTGTACCGCGGTGCTGACCGCTGACCAACGCACCGACGACTCCGCACCGGTACCGGGCCCCCGCACCGGGCAGCCCGGCGGACGCGCGCGCCGCACCACCGCGTGGACCGCGGCCGCGGGGCGACGCGCGACGGTGGACCGACCGCCGTGGCAGGAGCAGCCGCGCAGGAGCACGGTGGCGGCGAAGGCCGTCGCCCTCACGGTGGTCGTGCTCGCCGTCGCCTACCCGCTGCTGGGCGTGATCGGGACGAGCTTCGCCTCCCAGACCGACATCGTCGAAAGCACCGGGCTCGTCCTGTGGCCCGACCACCCGTCCCTGGAGGCGTACCGCACCCTGTTCACCGGCGGAGTCGTCCTGCGCGCCCTGCTGGTCAGCGTCGGCATCACCGTGCTGGGCACCGCCGCCAGCCTGCTCATCACCATCGGCATGGCCTACGGGCTGTCCCGGCGGGAGGTCACCGGGTCCCGGTTCATGCTGATGACGGCCCTGTTCACGATGCTGTTCAACCCGGGCATCATCCCCAACTTCCTGCTCATCGACCAGCTCGGCCTCTACGACACCTACGCCGCGCTCGTGCTGCCCACCCTGGTCAGCGCCTTCAACCTGGTGGTCCTCCGCTCGTTCTTCATGAACCTGCCCGACGAACTCCTCGATGCGGCACGCGTGGACGGAGCGGGCGACCTGCGCATCCTGGTACGCATCGTCCTGCCGCTGTCCAAGGCCGTCCTCGCCGTGATCAGCCTCTTCTACGCCGTCACCTACTGGAACGCCTTCTTCAACGCGCTGCTGTATCTCGACGACGCGGAGAAGTGGCCGATCCCGCTGGTGCTGCGGACCTTCGTGCTGCAAGGGCAGAGCCTGAGCGGGACCGCGCTCGGCGAGACCACCGCGCCCCACCAGTCCGTGCAGATGGCCGTTCTCGTGGTCGCCGTCGTACCGATCCTGCTCGTCTACCCCTTCCTCCAGCGCTACTTCACCAAGGGAGTCCTCACCGGTGCCGTCAAGGGCTGAGCGCGTCCCACCGGCCCGGCCCCGCCCCGTCGCCCTCCGCCCGCCCCTCCCTACGCAAGGAGATGACCAGGTGCCGCCCTCCACCCCGATCGGCCGCAGAGCGCTGCTGCGCACCGCTGCCGGGCTCTCCCTGGGGCTCGCCGGGACCCCGTTGCTGGCCGGCTGCGGCGACGGGGGCGTACAGGCCGAGGCCGGGCCGCGCAGCTCCGCACTGCTGCCCACCACCGCGCTGCGCGACATCGGCCTGAAGCCGGATCTGCCGGGCACGTCCGAGGGGGTGCCGCAGGCGTTCTTCCGCTACCCGGCGAAGCCGCTCCCGTCCGTCGAGGGGCATCCGCTGCGGGGCGCCGACCCCGTCTCGGCCGCCGTGGAGACCTTCGCACCGCCGCCCACCGGGCGCGACGAGAACGCCGCGTGGCGGGCGATCGAGAAGAAGCTGGGCGGCTCCGTCGACCTCACGGCCGTGCCCGCCGACGACTATCCGGGCAAGTTCTCCACCATGATCGCCGGGCACAACCTGCCCGATCTGTTCATGTACCCGGAGACCGGCGGCGTCGACAACATCGCCGGCTTCCTCGCGGCCACCTGCGCCGACCTGACGCCGTTCCTCGCCGGCGACAAGGTGAACGCCTACCCCAACCTCGCCGCGATCCCGAAGTCCGCATGGCAGAAGGCCGTCTTCAACGGAAAGCTGTACGGCATACCGATCTCCCGAGGTGTCACGGGCGGCGCCGGCGTCTACCGCCACGACCTGTTCGCCCGCGCGGGAGTCGACGATCTCGACGAGATCACCGGACTCGACCGGTTCGTCGAGCTGTGCCGCGAACTGACCCGGCCGAGGCAGGACCAGTACGCGATCATGGCGAACGTCACCAACCTGCTGGCCATGTCGGCGGGTGCGCCCTACTTCTGGCGGATGGACGCCAGGAGCGGCACCTTCACCGCCGACCTGGAAACGGACGAGTACCGTCTCGCCGTCGAGACGGCCCGGAAGCTGCATGCGGCGGGCTGCTTCTATCCCGGCTCGCTGGGCATGTCGGGCGCTCAGAAAGCCCAGTACACCGACCTGTTCAAGAGCGGCAAGGCCGCCTACGTCTACGACGGGATGCCGACCTACCTGACGCCCAGCACCGGCTACGTCGCCGCCATGGCCGCGGTCGACCGGTCCTACGACCCGCGCCCCATGGTCCCGTTCGGCCCGCGTGCCGTCGCCTGGACGGACAACGTGACGCTGTCGAACACCTTCATCTCGAAGGCGTCGCCCGCACGCGTCAGACAGGTGCTCGCCGTGGCGGACTTCGCTGCCGCGCCGTTCGGCAGCACGGAGTACACCCTCATCAACTACGGCGTGGAGGGCACCGACTTCACGCGGGACAAGCACGGCAACCCGGTGCTCACCAAACGCGGCACCCAGGATGTGGCGGCGCCATGGAAGATGCTCGCCTCGGCCGTCCCCGCCGTCTTCGACTCCGCATCCGAGAGCGCGGTGCGCCACGTCCACGCGGCCTACTCGAAGATGATCCCGAAGGTGGCCGACAACCCCACCCTCGCGCTCTTCTCCCCTACCTGGGAAGCCAAGGGCAGCGGCAGCCTCCTCACGCTCAAGCAGGACGGCCTGGGGGACATCATCTCCGGCCGCAAACCGATGTCCGCCTACGACAGCCTCGTCAAGGAGTACCTGGACAAGGGCGCCGAGAAGGCCCGAGCCGAGTTCGAGGAAGCCGTCCAGAAGGGGACGAAATGAGCCGTCAGCCCGCCAGCCGGCGTACCGCCCTGCGTGCGGGAGGAGCAGCGGTGGCCACCGCCGTCACCGCTCCCGCCCTCGCTGCTCCCGCCCTCGCCGCGCAGCCGAACGGCCCCGGGGGTGGCGGCCTTGCCGGGCGGGCTCCGCGACCGGGTTCCGACGGGCTCGGCGACCCGCTCTTCCCGACACTGGGCAACGGCGGCTACCGGGTCGGCCACTACGACCTGACCTTCGACTTCACCCCGACCCGGTACGACTACACCGGCCGCGTCGTGCTGCACGCCCGCGCCACCCAGGCCCTTTCCGCCTTCAACCTGGACACCGACGGCCACACGATCGACTCCGTCGCCGTCGACGGGCACGCGGCCGCCTGGAAGCTGTCCGAGGGGGAGAGCGGGCAGGAGCTCACCGTCACCCCGAAGCGGGCGCTGCGGCACGGCGCCGCCTTCACGGTCGAGGTCCGCTACCACGGCAACGGCAAGGGGCCACGCTCCGGGCTGACCGGCTGGAACTTCGGCTCCGACGGCGGCTTCGCCTGCGCCGCCCAGTCCTCCCGGGCGGACACCTTCTTCCCCTGCAACGACCACCCCTCCGACAAGGCGACCTGGACCTTCCACATCGCCGCCCCCCAGGGGTATGTCGCCGCCGCCAACGGCGAGCTGCTGCGCAGGACGCCGCGCGCCGACGGCTCCAGCGTCTGGCACTTCGCCCTGCGTGAGCGCATGGCCACCGAACTCGTGGGCATCGCGGTGGTCAAGGGCACGTACCTGTACGGCAGCAGCCACCGCGGCCTGCCGCTGCGGCACCTCGTCCCGCGGGGCCAGGAGGAGACGTACCGGCCCGTCGTCGCCCGCACCGCCGACCACCTCGACTGGCTGGAGGCGAAGTTCGGGCGCTACCCGTTCTCCCTCTACGGCTGCCACCTCTACGACGGCTACTCCGACGCCCTGGAGAACCAGACGCTCAGCCTCTTCTCCACGCACTGGTTCGAGCCCGACGACCAGGGACGGCCGGTGTGGGAGACCACCATGGTGCACGAGCTGGTGCACCAGTGGTACGGCGACTCCGTCACACCCGCCGACTGGCAGCAGGCGTGGCTGAACGAAGGGCCCGCCGTCTACTACGCGGCGCTCTACGGGCAGGAGCGGGGCTGGTCGGTCCTGGAGGAGAAGATGAAGGCCACCTATGCCCAGCTCGACAAGGTCCGCGCCGAGCACGGGCCGCCCGGGCGCCCTGGGGAGCTGGGCGGGACCAGCATCTACGACGGTGGCGCACTCGTCCTGTACGCGCTGCGGCTGCGGACGGGCGAGCGGCGCTTCGCCCGCGTCATGCGGTCGTGGCCCGAGCGCTTCAAGGACCGCAACGTCACCAGCGAGGACTTCGTCCGGCACGCCGTGCGCGAGACCGGTGACCGCTCCTTGGAAAGGTTCTTGCGCGCCTGGCTGTTCGGCCCCGTCAACCCGCCCATGCCCGGCCGACCCGATTGGAAGGCAGCCGCGTGAACCGTCTCCCCTACACCCTGCCCGCACTCCGCCGTGCGGCCACCGCCGTACTGACGGCGACACTCCTGGCGTTGCCCTTCCTCCCCGCCGCGCAGGCCGCGCCCGGGCCCCGCACCCTCTACGCGGCGCCACACGGTGACGGCGACTCCTGCACCGCCGCCCGCCCGTGCTCCCTGGAGGGGGCGCGGGACGCGGCCCGCACCGTGACCGGCCGCGACGTGCGGATCCTCCTCGGGTCGGGCACGTTCACGCGTACCGGGCCGCTGCGCCTGGGCGCGCGGGACTCGGGACGGGACGGCCACACCGTCACCTGGGGTGCCGCCCCCGGCGCCCACCCCGTGCTGTCCGGCGGCAGGGCACTGGCCGGCTGGTCCCCCCACGGGGACGGGACCTGGAGCACCCGTGTGCCCGACGGTGTCACCCCGCGGCAGATGTTCGTGGACGGCAAGCGCGCCACCCGGGCACGCGGCGAGGCCTGCCCGGCCGAGGTCTGCGACGCCTCCACGGCCGGGATGAATGGTGCCGAGGCAACCGGTGCTGCCGAGTGGAAGCGACCCGCGGACGCCGAGGCGGTCGTCAAGGTCCGCTGGCGCAACTACCACTGCCGGATCACCGGCGTGCACGGGGACACCCTCTCCTTCGCCCGGCCGTGCTGGACCAACTCCGCGAGCGGCACCGGGCGCACCGGCCCGTCCTGGGACAGCACCACGGTCGACTCGGAGGGCTACAGCGGAGTCGCCTTCTTCGAGAACGCCGTCGAACTGCTCGACGCACCCGGTGAGTTCGCCTGGAACTCGAAGGAGCGCACGGTCACCTACCTGCCGCGCAAGGGTGAGAACATGCGCCGCGCCCAGGTCGTCACCCCGCACACCGAGCAGCTTCTCGTCATCGACGGCGCACACCGGGTGACCGTCAGCGGTATCTCCTTCGCCCACGCCGCCTACCGGCAGCCCGACACCGACGAGGGTTACGCGGGTGCCCAGGCCGGCTTCACCCTCACCGGCGCGAACGGGCCCGTCGACCACGCCGGCCGCCACTACACCAAGCCGTCCGCAGCGCTCACCGTGCGGGGCGGGCGCGGCATCACCGTCGACCGCGCCCGGTTCAGCCACCTCGGCGGCGCGGGCGCCGTCCTCGAAGCCGGGACCAAGGACTCCGCAGTCACCCGCTCCTCCTTCACCGACCTGTCCTCCGGCGCCGTCTACGTGGGGGACACCGAGCCGCGCCCCACCGACGCGCTCACGGGCGAGCGCAACACCGTCGCCCGCAACACCATCCGGCACACGGGCGTGGAGTACACCGACTCCGTGGGCATCTGGGCCGGGTACGAGGCCGAACTGACCCTCGACCACAACACCCTCGACCATCTGCCCTACTCCGGCATCTCCGTCGGCTGGGGCTGGAACCAGCCGGAGGCGAGGCGCTCCGTCCTCCGCGACAACCAGATCACCCGCAACCGGCTGACCCACGTGCTGGAGGTGGCCCACGCCCAGCACGACGGCGGCGCCGTCTACACCCAGGGCTCCCAGCCGGGCACGGTGATCAGCGGCAACTACCTCGACCGCTCGGGGTACGGCAACACCGAGCGCGACGGCAACGGCATCTACCTCGACGAACAGAGCAGCCACATCCGTGTCGAGCGCAACGTGGTCACCCGCGTCGGCTACAAGTGGGTCTCCAACTGGGCCGACTACGGGATCGAGAACACCGTGCGCGGCAACTGGGCGGACACCGCCGCCCCCGACCTCGGTGGCCGTGGCTCGGTGATGACCGGCAACCGGACCGGGCTGGACACGCTGCCGGCCGAGGCCCTGCGTACCGCGGCCTCGGCGGGGGCCCGTCCCGGGCCCGTCGATCCCCTGCGCCGCGACCTGGCTCGCAGCGGCACCGCGAGCCAGTCCTCCACCGACGGCTCGGCCGCGGCGGACCTCGCGCTCGACGGCGACGTCACGACCGACACCCGCACGCTCGCCGAGCCGGGCGCCTGGTGGCGCGTCGACCTCGGCCGCCCCCAGCGCGTCGGCCGGGTCGAGGTGTGGAACGACTCGGAGATGGCCACCGCGGACTTCGACGTCGTCACCGACACCGGCACCGTCCACGTGCGCGGCACCGCGCTGCGCCCCACTCCGGTGGACCTGCACAGCACGACCCGGTACGTCGCCCTCAAGCTGACCGGTACCGGCCGGATGGCACTCTCGCACGTCCTGGTCCACCCGGCGCCGTAGTGCGCGGCACGGCCACGGGCCGGGCACCGGTACACGCCGGTGCCCGGCCCGTGGCCGACTCGTCCTCCTCAGCGGTTGCCGGCGCCGTTCCCCGACAGCAGCGGCACGTCGTCCACCACGTGCGAGAGCGGCTCGTCACCCTTGTCCTGCGCGGAGTTGTCCGCGCACTGCTGGTTCTGCGGCTGCGAGAGGACGTTGACGTCCTGCACGGCGACGTTGGCGATGATGCCGACGACCGACCCCGCGTTGACGTCGGCGGGCAGCCCGACACACAGCTTGTTCAAAGTGCCCTGCACGAGTTCGAACTGCGGGCTCCCGTTGCCGCCGGTCGCGGCGTTGCCGTAGGACTGGTCGGCACCGTTGCCGTTGACCGTGGTGGTTCCCTGGTCGTCACCGACGGCCAGGGCCTGGGGTGCCGCGGCGGCGGAGGCGCCCACCAGGGAGGCCGTGAGCGTCGCCGCTGCCCACATCTTCTTCATCACCGGATCTCCTTCTCGGCTCTTTCACGTGGATCACCCTGGCGAACCCCGGCAGCCCGCGGACAGTTATCACGCTTCACCCGAACGGGAGGACGGGCCGTCGCCTCGGACGGGCACCCCGCCTCCACAGCACGCCCGCCGGCACCGGCCTGCGCATACATGCGGCCGCAGAGGGCACCTGAACCTCCCTCGGACGGGGCGAGCGGGACGAAGCGGGACGTCGAGAAGGACTGGGAGAACGGGGAGGACGGGGAGAACGCCATGGCCCTCACACAGGAGCCGGCCGAGCAGGCGCGAGCCGGGGACCGGGCGGCCCCGGGAGGCGAACCGGTACCGGGCCCGGGCCCGGACGGCCGGGCGGTGGACGAGGCGGAGCCGCCGGAGTCGGCACGCGAACGCGTCAACCGAAGATGGATCGAGACCCTTCAGGAGACCCGGGTCGCCCAGACCGGTGTACAGATCCTCTTCGGTTTCCTGCTCAGCGTCGCCTTCACCCCGCTCTTCCGCGACCTGCACACCTTCGACCGCGTCGTCTACACCGTCACCGTGGTGCTCGGCGCGTCCGCCACCGCGGCACTGATCGCCCCCGTCTCCCTCCACCGGTTCCTGTCGGGACAGCGCATGAAGGACGACGTGGTGCACGCCGCCGGGCGGCTCATGGTGTGCGGAATGGTGCTCCTCTCGCTCACCATCAGCGGGACGCTGCTGCTGATACTGCGCGTGGTGGTACCGGGGCTGCTCGCGGAGTTCCTGGTCGGCTGCGTCATGCTCTGGTTCGCGGTGTGCTGGTACGGCCTGCCGTGGTGGCTGCGTCACCGCTCCGGGCGGCGGACCGGACGCGGAGGGCCCCCGCCGTCGCCGCCACGCGGCCCGCGGTGAGGGGCCGCACCCGCGCCGGGCGGGGCGGCCCTTGGCAGGTGTGGTGTCAGGGGGTGACGACGATTTTGCCGTGCACGTGGCCCGCCTGGCTCAGTTCGAAGGCGTCGGCCAGTGCGGTCAGCGGGAACGTCTCGGCGACCCTGACCGACAGCCGGTCCGCGTCGGCCAGGTCCGCCAGCGCGGTCAGGCCGTCCGCGTCGGGACGTACCCACATCCACTGTCCGCCGTGGCGCGTCACCGTGTCGTCCGCGATGGAGGCGTGGCGGCCCCCGTCGGCCAGGACGGCCAGTGTCGCATCGAGGACTCCGCCGACGAAGTCGACGACCACCTCGACGCCGTCCGGGGCCAACTCCCGTACCCGCTCGGGGAGTCCTTCGCCGTAGGCCACGGGTTCGGCCCCGAGTTCCCGCAGCCGCCCGTGGTTGGCCGGCGAGGCGGTGCCGATGACGCGGGCCCCTTTCGCCCGGGCGATCTGCACCCCCAGGGAACCGACCCCGCCGGCCGCGTTGTGCACCAGCACCGTCTCGCCCCGGCCCGTCCCCAGCCGGGTGAGCGCCTGGTAGGCCGTCAGCCCCGCCAGGGGGAGGCCCGCCGACTGCTCCCAGGTCAACGAGGAGGGGCGCCGCGCCAGGCACCGCACGGGGACGGTGACGAACTCGGCGAACGTCCCACCGTGCACGTAGTCCTTGCGGGCGTAGGCGATCACCTCGTCCCCACGGGAGAACTCGGGCACATCGATCCCGACCTGCTCGACGACACCGGCGACGTCCCAGCCCGGAACGACGGGGAAGACCGTGTCCATCAGGTCCTTCAGACCGCCGGCCATGATCTTCCAGTCGACGGGATTGACCGCCGCGCAGCGGACCCGGACCAGCACCTCTCCCGGCCCCACCTTGGGCAGCGGCTGCCGGGTCACGGCCAGCACCTCCGTGCCGCCGAACCGGTCGTAGGTCATCGCCTGCATCGTCTCGCCGTCGGGGTTGCCCTTGGCCATGGTGATCGCGCCCTTCCTTCGGTGCTCTTCGGTCGGTCTCGGGCCGGGAGGCCGGAGTCCGAACAGTACGGGTAGCCCGGTGGCACGGCCCGACAGCGTGGCGGCGGTCACGTCCGGACGGGTGGCCACCGCGGGATGCTGGAAGCCCCGCCCGGTCCGGTCGGTCCCGGCCCGGTCGGCCTGTGGTGCGTTTCGCCGTCCCAGGGCCCCCGGCGTCCGCGAAACCCTTGACACCTCTGTGAGCCGGACCCATAGTGCTCCCCTCACAGCGCAACAGCGTTGCGCTGAGCGCACCGGCACAGGGTGCGACACGGCAGGCAGCACGGCACAGCAGGAGGTGGGCGGATGGCCGGGACCACGGGCCGGTCGCCGCGCGCGACGGAAGATTCCGGCACAGCCCCGGCGACCGCTCGGGCGCCGGGCCGCGCGACGGCGACGCTGCAGTCCGCCGACCGCGCCCTGGTGGCGCTGCTCTCCTTCACCGAGCAGCGGCCCGAGTGGGGCGTCAGCGAGCTGGCTCGGCACCACGGCTGGGACAAGGCTGTCGCTCAGCGGCTGTTGACGACCCTCGCCGAACGAGGCTTCCTGATGTGCGACAGCACGACCCGCCGCTACCGGCTCGGACCGGCCGTCTCCCGGCTGGCGCGGGTCGGTGAGCACAGCGGGGTGCTGCCGTCACTGGTCCGGCCGGTGCTGGCGCGCCTGCTGCGCGAGACGGGCGAGAGTGTCGTGCTCAACGTGCCCAACGGGGGCGGCTACCGCTGCGCCGCCGCCGTCGACGGCACCGGCCCGATCCGCTACACGGCACTGGTGGGCGCCCTGATGCCCGGGCACGCCGGAGCCTCCGGACATGCGATCTTCGCCTACTACCCCGAGGCGGAGATCCGGCAGATCTTCGGGGCCACCGCCCTGCAACGCTTCACCCCCACCACCCTGACCGGCCTCGACGCCCTGCTGGAGCGGTACGCACAGCTCCGCGAGCGCGGCTGGGGCATCAGTCACGGCGAGTACGACGAGGCGGTCACCGCCGTGTCCGCCCCCGTCTTCCAGGCCGGTTCCGTCGCGGCGTCCCTCACCGTCATCGGTCCCGCCCACCGCGTCGAGGCCGCCGCCGACTCCCTCGTGGCAGCCGTACGGGCCGGGGCGGCCGAGGCGACCAGGGCCTTCGGCGACTGACCGCCTGCCGACCCCTACCGCTGCCCCCTCTCCCCCGTCCCGACTTCCGTATCCGGTTCCTCCCTTCCGCACATCAGCCCGGTCGCGGCGTGCTCCCGCGCCCTGCCGCGGCTCCGCCCTGCCCTTGCGAGGTCCGCCATGCCTTCTTCCGCCTCACCGGACACGGACGCCACCGAGGTGTCACCCGGCGGAGCACCCGCCTCCCCGCCGCGGGCCACCGAACCGTTCGTGTGCACCGTCCTGGTCGTGCTGTCCGTCGTGGGTGCCGTCATCGGCATCGATCTGGTGGCCAAGCTGGGGATCTCCGCGAACACGGCGGTCGTCGGAGCGCTCCTCGCCATGCTGATCGGCCGCATGCCGCTGACGCTGCTGCGCCGTATGCGCTCGGTGCACCGGCAGAATCTGGCCCAGACCGCCATCTCGGCGGCGACGTTCGCCGCCGCCAACGCGCTGCTGACCTCGGCGGCCGTGCCCTGGGTCTTCGGTCGCAAGGACCTGGTGTGGCCGATGCTGGCGGGCTCGTTCATCGGCCTGCTCATCGACGCCTGGGTGCTCTACCGCTCCTTCGGCTCGCGACTGCTGCCCGCCGAGGGCCCGTGGCCCCCGGGGGTGGCCGCCGCCGAGACCATCCAGGCCGGGGACAAGGGCGGCAAGCGGGCTGCGGTGCTCGCCGGCGGCACGGTGGCCGGACTCGTCGGTACCCTCTTCCAGCTGCCGCTCTCGGCCGCCGGTGTCGCCTTCCTCGGCAACATCTGGGCGCTGCTGATGTTCGGCATCGGGCTGGGACTGCGGGAGTTCGGACCCGAGCTGTTCGGCACCGACCTGGGCACCGGCTACGTACCGCACGGCGTGATGGTCGGCGCGGGGCTGGTCGCGCTCGGGCAGGCGGTGACCGTCCTGGCACGGCGCGGAAAGCGGCGCGGTGCCCGTGCGGAGCCGGTGTCCGCCACGCCCCCCGCCACCTCTTCCGCGTCTTCCTCCCCCGCGGCTCCCGTCGTGGACGAGGCCGCGCTCCGCCGAGCCCTGCTGCGCGGCTACGCCCTGTTCACAGCGGGCGCGGCCGTGCTCGCCGTGGCGGGCGGGCTGTTGGGACGGATGAGCGTGCCGGCGCTGGTCGGCTGGGTGCTGTTCGCCGCGCTGGCGGCACTGGTGCACGAGCTGATCGTGGGGCTGGCCGCGATGCAGTCCGGCTGGTTCCCGTCCTTCGCCGTCACACTGATCTTCCTGATTCTGGGCCTGGTCATCGGCATCCCCTCGGTACCGCTCGCCCTGCTGGTCGGCTATGTCTCGGCCACCGGGCCCGCGTTCGCCGACATGGGGTACGACCTGAAGGCGGGCTGGCTGCTGCGCCGCGACCACCGGCCCTGGGACCCGTGGGAACGGGCCGGGAGGCGCGAGCAGTTCCGGGCGGCGCTGATCGGATTCGCCGTGGCCCTGGCGGTGGTGGCCGTGCTGTGGCAGTCGTACTTCCGGCAGGGGCTGATACCGCCGGTCGCCCAGGTCTACGCGGACACCGTCCGGCACGGACTCGGTGACAGCGACGCGCTGCGCACGATGCTGCTGTGGGCGATCCCCGGCGCGCTGATCCAGTTGCTGGGCGGTACCCGGCGGCAGATGGGCGTCATGCTGGCGACCGGGCTGCTGATCCTCACCCCGCACGCCTGTCTGATGGTGCTGGCCGGACTCGCGGTGCGCGTCGTCTACCGGCGGCTGCGCGGCGGCGAACGGGCCGACACGGAGCTCAACCTGGTCGGTGCCGGGCTGATCGCGGGCAGCTCGCTGGGGGACTCGGCGCAGATCATCAAGGCCGGGTGAGCCCCGTATGAGCGCCCCGCTCCCCCGCCGGGCCCGCCCGCCCCCTCCCGCACCCAGCCGCCGGCCCGCCGCGCCGGACGCTCCGTCCACCACGCGGAGCCGGCCCACCGTACGACGCACGCAGCACGAGGAGACCCCATGGAAATGCACAGCCGTCTCGAACCGCGCCCCGAGTACCTCGGCTTCGAACTGGCGCTGGCCGCACGGAAGCTGGTCGAGCAGGTCATGCTCGTCAAGCCGGGCGAACACGTCGTCCTGACCGGTGACACCAGCAGCGACCGCCGTGTCGTCGACGCCACCGCGCACGCTGTCGCCGCCGCCGGTGCCCACCCCGTCGTCGTCTGGTACGAGACGCTGCCCGGCTCGTCCATGGAGCCGCCCCGGCCGGTCGCGGGAGCCATCGCGGACGCGGACGTGTGGATCGAGTTCGCCGTCTCCTACCTCATGCACTCCGACGCCTTCCGCACCGCCATGCACAACGGCTGCCGCTACACCAACCTGACCGCCATGGACGTGCAGATGCTCGTCGCCACCGTGGGCCGCCCCGACTTCGACGGTGTCATACGGCTCGGCAAGGCGCTGGTGAAGCTGCTGGAGGACGCCGACGAGGTGCGCATCACCTCCGCGAACGGCACCGACATCCGCGGCCGCAACGGCGACCGCCCCGTCAATCTGCGCGGCAAGCCCGCCGAGAAGCCGGGCGAGACCGTCATGCTCTCCGGGCAGATCTCCTGGAACCCCCTGGAGGAGACGCAGAACGGCACGCTCGTCTTCGACGGTGCGCTGTGGCCGCCGGACGAACTGGGGCTGCTGCGCTCCCCGGTCCGCTGCACCGTGGAGAACGGCGTCGTGACCGCCGTAGAGGGCGGCCAGGAAGCAGCGACGTTCCGCCGCTGGATGGAGTCGTGGGACGACCCGAACATGTTCCGGGTCGCGCACTGGTCGCTGGGGTTCAACCCCGGTGTCCCGGCCCCCACCGGACGCATCGTGGAGGACGAGCGGGTCTTCGGCTGCGTGGAGCTGGGCATCGGCACCAAGGGCGCCTGGATCGGTGGCGAGCCGTGGGTCGCGGCCGCCCACACCGACGGCAGCGTGCTGGGCCCCTCCCTCTATCTGGACGGCGAGGCCATCGAGAAGGACGGCCACTACGTGCACCCGGAGCTGGTCCGCATCTGCGCCGAGCTCGGCGTCGCGGGCTACTGACAGGCAGCGCACCAGCCCTCGCACCGCGGGCGGGGAGGGCGGCCCTCGCACCTCCCCGCCCCGCCCTCTTCCTGGAGCCACGCATGAACTCCCCCACCGGGCCCCGTCCCGAGCCCCCGGTCACCTACCGCCACGACGGACTGGTCTGCACCGACCACACCCTCGACGTCCCCCTGGACCACGCCGACCCGCACGGCGCCTCGCTCTCCCTGTTCGCCCGCGAGGTCGTCGCGGCGGACCGCGAGGGGGAGGAACTGCCCCGGCTGCTGTGGCTGCAGGGCGGCCCCGGCGGACGCGCCGAGCGCCCCCACGCCGCCGGTGCCTGGCTGCGGCGTGCGCTGCGGGAGCACCGGGTCGTGCTGATGGACCAGCGCGGCACCGGACGCAGCACGCCCGCGAACCGCAGGACCCTGGCCGCCTTCCCCGACGCCGAGGCGAGCGCCGCCTACCTGGCGCACTTCCGCGCCGACTCCATCGTCCGCGACGCCGAACTGCTGCGCGGCCACCTGCACGGCGGCTCGGCCCCGCAGGACGCACCGCCCTGGACCGTGCTCGGCCAGAGCTTCGGCGGATTCTGTGCGCTGACCTACCTCGGCCTCGCCCCCGAGGGGCTGGCCCAGGTGCTGATCGCCGGTGGACTGCCCACGCTCACCGGGCACGCCGACGACGTCTACCGCGCCGCCTACGTCCGCACCCTCGCGCACAACGAGCGCTACTTCGCCCGCTACCCCGGCGACCAGGCCCTCGCCGACGCCGTTGCCGCACACCTGGCACGGCACGACGTGCGGATGCCGTCGGGCGAGCGGCTGAGCGTGCGCCGCTTCCAGACGCTGGGCATCACCTTCGGTACGGCCGCCAAGTTCGACAGTCTGCACTATCTGCTGGAGACGGCGTTCGTCACAGGGCCGCGCGGGCCGGAACTCTCGGATGCCTTTCTGCGCGGGGCCGACGCGGTGCTCTCCTTCGCCGAACGCCCCCTCTACGCGCTGCTGCACGAGCCGATCTACGCCCAGGGCGGCAGGCCGACCGCGTGGTCGGCGCACCGGGTCCGCGAGGAGTTCCCCACCTTCGACGCCGCGGGGATCACCGAGGGCGGTGCCGGGCCGCTCCGTTTCACCGGGGAGATGATCTACCCCTGGCAGTTCGAGGAGGATCCCGCTCTGGTGCCGCTGCGGGAGACCGCGGAGGTGCTGGCCCGGCGCACCGACTGGCCGGCTCTCTACGATGTGGACCGGTTGGCGGCCAACGAGGTGCCGGTCGTCGCGGCCGTCTACCACGACGACATGTTCGTCGACCGCGACCAGGCGCTGCACACCGCTTCGCTGGTACGCGGGTTGCGGCCCTGGATCACCGACACCCACGCCCACGACGGGATCCGTGTCGACGCGGCCGTGCTGGACCGCCTGCTGGCGATGGCCCGCGGCACCCTCTGAGCCGAGGGGCCGCGCACGGTCGGTACGGCCGCGGCACGGCGACAGCGAGGACAGGGCCCGGTCTCACCGACCGGGCCCACCACTCGGTGTCAGGCACCCGGCGGCGGGCCGGCCGGGGGCGGCGGCACGGTGGGCGGGGCGGCGGCCGGGCCGTGCGGGGCGGCGCTGTCGTGGAGGAGCCTGGCCAGGGTGAAGCGGCAGTGGAAGACCGACGCGGTTCCTTCGACGACGAGAAGGTAGCCGCCGTCCTTGTCGTCGTGGACCCAGCGGCGGTGGGCGCCGCCGCGCGGGTGCACCGGGACGTGGTGCAGCGCGTGCTCGTACAGCGCCCGCCTCGCGTCCCGGCGGGTGCCGATGGTGTGGCCGAGGGCGCGGGTCATCCAGGTCAGCCCGGAGCCGCTGCCCCGGTACTCCCCCACCATCAGGCCCCAGGTGGCGGTCCGTGCCCCGTCCATCCCCGTCCCCCCCGTTCCCCTTCGCTCGTGCCACCGGGTGTGGCCCGCACTCTGCCACACCCGGTGGACGGGCTCCCCGCGCCCGGGGAGGGGGGGCGCAGCCCGGTTACTCGAAGGGGGTGAGGGTGAGGGTCATCTCCTTCGCGCCGCCGTCCTCGATGTACGAGGCGAAGCCGGCCACGTCGTCGAAGGCGAAGCCGTAGGCCTTGCCGTCCTCGGTGGCGTCGTGCATGGCCTTGGCGTAGTGGTGGGTGACGTCGCCCTGGTAGA
This sequence comes from Streptomyces sp. CNT360, assembly GCF_000424785.1. Taxonomy (NCBI): domain Bacteria; kingdom Bacillati; phylum Actinomycetota; class Actinomycetes; order Kitasatosporales; family Streptomycetaceae; genus Streptomyces; species Streptomyces sp. CNT360. The sequence continues at coordinate 441,026 of NZ_AUKO01000002.1, forward strand.
AGGCGGCCGGGTCGGTGGTGGGCTGGTCGGCCGTCGACAGCAGCGTCGTGCGGTTGAAGGCGGCACCCAGGATCGCGGCCACCGGCCCGGTGGTGCCGTCGTTGGGTGCTGCCAGGGCGCCGTCGCAGAAGAGGACGTCCTTGGTGGTGGGCTTGGAGAAGGAGACGGACCCCGGGCCGGTGAAGGAGAGGCTGTCGCCCGACACGCGGCCGGTGAAGGTCCCCGCGTTGGTGGTCACCTTCAAGTCCTTGCCACCGTAGGCGGACCAGACCTCGTCGATGTAGCCGGCGAAGTAGTCCTCGGCGAACAGCCCGGCGCCGAGGCCGTGGCCCGGGGCGATGACACGCTTGTCGTCGATGACGAGCTGGGAGAACGCCTCGACGGACTTGACCTGTTCGAAGATGGCGTTGCGCGCGCCTGCCTTGAGCGTGCCGGTGGTCTGGTCGGAGTCGCCCTGGAGGGCGATGGCCAGCGGAACGCTGAACATGTCCACCATGGTGGTGTTGCAGTACATGGCGCCGCCCTTGTAGGTGAACTCGGCGCAGTCGTGCACGATCGGGTAGTTCGGGTCCGACTCGACCCAGGCGGCGGGGTAGGCCAGCGCGGCGCCCTGGTCGCCGTCGACGGCCTTGAACTTCAGCTTCTCGCCGCAGGACACGTAGATCCGGCCGGACATCTCGGGGAGCTGGATGGTGGTCTCGGAGCCGGTCAGGGGGATGGCGTAGTCGGTGTAGCCGTCCGGACCGTTGTCGGACACCTGGACCGGCTGCAGCTCCCCTTCAGGGGTGACATGGCACTGGTTGGTGCCGTCGTTGCCCACGATGTACACGTGGATCGACCCGTTGTCGTAGGCACCGCTGTTGTTGACGATCTTCAGCGGCAGCCCGGCCGCCTTGGTGCGGGACGGTCCCGCGCTCGCCTGCTGGACTATGAGCCCGGTGGCGGGTACGGCGAGCGCGGTGGCCGCGGCGGTACGCAGGAGTCCGCGTCGGCTGAGAGGGGTCACGGGGTGGAACCTCCGGTGTTCGCGACGGTCACCCGGCCGGCGGGCGGTTCCCCGCCGGGCCCGGTGGTTTCGGTGCGGGTTGCCTGCCGGGCCTGGCCCTGGGGAGGGGCGCCGTCCAGGGCGGGGCCGGGCCGGGGGAAGTGACGTCGCGCGCTCGCGGTTCGCGGGTTGTCGGGCCGTGCGGCCCCTCCCGGGCGCCCCGGAGCCGGTGCCCCGGTCTCTCCGCGCACAGGCGTAGCCATGGTCATGACTTGCGCTCCTCTGAGGTGGGGGGTGAGCGCTCTCACATCACGGGACAGCACCGTGCCGAAGGTATGGACCAACGTCAAGAGGTGAAGCGGAACTCCTCACTTCCCACCGCCAGTCGGCCCGCACGCCGTGGTCGTGCGCGACGCCGTCGCACCCCACCACGGCTCGCGGCACCGTCCGGTTCATCAACCGGCCGACGGGGTCACGCGGTTACCGGCCTCACCGGGTCGACAGCGTCATGCGGGCGCTGCGGTGCCCGCACCGACCGCACCGGCCAGCCCCTGCGGGAGCGGCGCCTGGTGCACGACGCCCAGGGTCTGGGTGGCGCGGGTCAGCGCCACGTACAGATCGCTCGTGGTGAACTCCGCGGGCTCCACGACCAGGACGCGGTCGAATTCCAGCCCCTTCGCCTGGCGCGGGACCAGCAGCACCAGATGCCGGGCCAGATCCGGCTCGGCGCCCGCGGCGACGCCGGGTAGGCGGGCGGCCAGTTCCTCGTGCAGCCTGCGGGGGGCGATCACCGCGAGGCGCCCTTCCGCGGCGGACTGGGCGCCCGCCGCCTCGGCGACAGCCGCAGCCAGGCCGTCGGGCACCTGCCGGATCCAGGGCAGCGTGCCGGTGGAGCGGACCGAGGAGGGCGGCTCGAAACCGGGGCGTTCGGCACGGACGACCCCGGCTGCCAGTTCCATGATCTCCGTCGGGGTGCGGTAGTTGACGCCGAGCCGGGTGTGCTCCCAGCGGTCCTCGACGTAGGGTTCGAGGATGGCGTCCCAGGAGCCGACCCCCGCCTCCTCGGCGGTCTGGACCGGGTCGCCGACCAGCGTCATGGAGCGGGACGGGCAGCGCCGCATCAGCAGCCGCCAGGCCATCGGGGAGAGTTCCTGGGCCTCGTCGACGATGATGTGCCCGAAGGCCCAGGTGCGGTCGGCGGCGGCCCGCTCGGCCGCCGTGCGGTGGTCGGTCTCCTCCTGCCGGTCGGCCATCCCCTCGGCGTCGATGATGTCGTGCGCGGCGAGGATCTCCGACTCGGTGTCCTCGAACTCGAAGGACTCGGAGCCGCGGGCCACGTCGAGCACGCCCTGCGCGTAGGCGATGCGCCGCTGGCGTGCGGCCTCGGCGGCCGCCTGCTGCGCGCTGTCGTCGTGGCCGAGCAGTTCGGCGGCCTCGTCCAGCAGCGGGACGTCGGCCGGTGTCCAGTCGGCGGGCGAGGTGACGGGTCGACGGACGGCCGCGGTCTCCTCGTCGGTCAGCCGGGTGGGTTCGGCCAGGTAGTCGGCGACGCACTCCTCGGCCGTCAGTCGGGGCCACAGCTCGGCGATCGCCGCGTGCACCTCCGGGTTGCCGGCCACGGCCTTGCCCAGTTGCGCGACGTCGTCCGGGCCCAGCAGGTTGGGCCCGCCGTAGGGATCGGTGCCGATACGTTCGACCAACTGGGCCGTGAGCGCGTCGATGACGCGGAAGGCGAAGTGCGGGCGGGCCAGGTTGTGCGGGAGGCGGGTGGCACGGGCGGCCTCGCGTGCCTCGTCGGCGAGGTGCCAGTCCAGCAGGAGGTCACCGTCGTCGTGCGGGACGACCATCGGCTCGCCCGGCTCCGGCACCTGCTGCCGGTCGCGGACGGCGAGGCGCAGGACCTCCGCCATCTCCGCACGCCCCTTGACCTCGGCGGCGTGCGGGCTGTCGGTGCCGCGCGCCTCGACGCCCGGGAAGAGCTCGGCCAGGGTGGACAGCAGTACCCCCGTCTCGCCGAGGGAGGGCAGCACCTCGCCGATGTAGGCGAGGAACGCCGGGTTGGGGCCGACGATGAGTACGGCCCGTTTGGCGAGCAGCTCGCGGTGCTCGTAGAGCAGGTAGGCGGCCCGGTGCAGCGCCACCGCGGTCTTCCCGGTGCCGGGCCCGCCCTCCACGACGAGGATGCCCCGGTGCGGGGCGCGGATGACGCGGTCCTGCTCGGCCTGGATGGTGCGCACGATGTCGGTCATGCGGCCGGTGCGGGCGGCATTGAGGGAGGCGAGGAGGACGGTGTCGCCGGTCGGGTCCTCGTGCCCGGTGCGCTCCGCGTCGCCCAGATCGAGGATCTCGTCGTGCAGCTCGGTGACGGTACGGCCGATGGTGGTCAGGTGACGGCGCCTGCGCAGACCCATGGGGGTGTGCCCGGTGGCCAGGTAGAACGGCCGGGCCACCGGGGCGCGCCAGTCGATGAGGATCGGCGTGCGCTCGGGGTCGTCCTCCGCCTCCTCGCGGAGCCCGATCCGGCCGATGTGGTGCGAGGCGCCGTCGGTGAGATCGATACGGCCGAAGCACAGCGAGCCGTCCACCGCGTTCAACGCGCTCAGCAGCCCCGAGCGCTCCGCGACGCGCACGTCCCGCTCCACCCGCGCCTGCCGGGTGGTGCTCTCCGGCGTCTGCGCCTCCTCCAGCGCGGAGGCGGCCTCTTGGCGCAGGGTGTCGACCCGGGCATAAAGGTGGTCGACGTATTCCTGCTCGCTCCGCAACTCGGCGCTTTCCCGGTTTGACAAATCGGCTCCCTGCCCGCTAGTCTTTCGAATGTATTCAGGGCTCCGTTTTCGGGGCCCTTTTTCTGTGTGCACACAGAAACAACCAATCTAGCCAAGGAAATCCCCGGCCGCAATTCAGCACCGGGGATTTCCTGGCCGGGGGCCGTGCCGGGTGGTCAGTTGCGGGCGGCCTCCCCGGAGAAGCGCAGCGTCACCAGCTCGAACGGGCGCAGGGACAGCTCCACGTCACCGTCGGCCGTGGCCCGCGCCGTCTCCTGACCGCCGGGCAGCGGCCGCTCCAGCAGGTCGCAGGCGGTCACCTCGGCGAAGGGGAAGCCGGCCGCCAGGCGCACCGGGGCGCGGCCGCCGTGCGACTCGTGGAAGCGCACCACCACGTCCCCGCTCCCGTCGTCGGCGAGCTTGACGGCGCTGACGACGACCGCGTCGTTGTCGAGGGTCACCAGTGGTGCCACCTCGGCGCCGCCTTCGGTCTCGCGCACGGGCAGGTTGATGTGCCAGCCCTCGCGTACCGCGTCGCCGATGGTGGCACCGGGCAGCAGGGCGTAGCGGAAGCGGTGGAGTCCCTGGTCGGTGCGCGGGTCGGGGAACCGGGGGGCGCGCAACAGCGAGAGCCGCACGGTCGTGGTGGTGCCGCCGGCCGAGGAGGTGCCGTCCGCTGCCGTGCGGGCGGCGCGGGTGACGTCGTGCCCGTAGGTGGAGTCGGTGACCAGCGCGGCGCCCCAGCCGGGCTCCGCAAGATGGACGAAACGGTGGTTGCAGGCCTCGAACTTGGCCGCGTCCCAGCTCGTGTTGGTGTGCGTGGGGCGGTGGAAATGGCCGAACTGCGTCTCCGAGGCGTACCGGTCGGTGTGCAGGTCGAGGGGGAAGGCCGCCTTGAGGAACTTCTCCGTCTCGTGCCAGTCGACCTCGGTGTCGACGTCCAGCCGCCGGGCACCGGCCGCCAGGGTGAGCACCTGCACCGCACGCGAGGCGCCGAAGGTACGGGTGACCCGCACCGAGGCCTCGGCGGCCCGCCCGGGGCGCGCCGGCTCCTCGTCCAGGGTGACCTCGTCCACGTCCGTGAGGTCGGTGACGGTATTGCGGTAGAAGGCGTCCACGTCCCAGGCATCCCACATGTTGGGGAAGTCGGGGTGGAGCTGGAGCAGGTTCGCCGCCTGCCCCGGCGCGACCGCCTCCCGGCGCGCCGCCAGGTCGTAGGCGGAGACGACCAGTCCGCGCGCGTCGATCTCCACCCGCAGCAGCCCGTTGTCGAGCACGAAACCCCCGCCGTCCCGGGTGGTGGCGGTGACGGCCCCCGCGGGCGTGGTGAGAGGCGCCGCACCGCCGGCCGGGATGCCGTCGCGGGCGTGCGGAGAGGCGTTGAACGCGATCCGCGTGCCGCCACTGTCGGTGCCGGTGCCGGACGCGAGGGCACGCTGGGCCGCCTCGACGATCTCGGTCAGTTCGGCGGCGACCCGCGCGTAGGTCTCCGCCGCCTCCCGGTGCACCCAGGCGATGGAGGAGCCGGGCAGGATGTCGTGGAACTGGTGGAGAAGCACCGTCTTCCACAGGCGGTCCAGCCGCTCGTACGGGTAGGGGTGGCCGGTCCGTACGGCCGCGGTGGCTGCCCACAGTTCCGCCTCCCGCAGCAGGTGTTCGCTGCGCCGGTTGCCCTGCTTGGTCCTGGCCTGGCTGGTGAGGGTCGCCCGGTGCAGCTCCAGGTACAGCTCTCCGGCCCATACCGGCGGGTCGGGGTACTCGGCCTCGGCCTTGGCGAAGAACTCCGCCGGGCTCTCCCATGCGACGGTGGCCGAGCCCTCCAGGTTCCGCATGCGGGCGGCCTTGGCGACCATCTCGCGGGTGGTTCCGCCGCCGCCGTCGCCGTACCCGGTGGGCGCGAGCGAGCGGGTGGCACGGCCCTTGTCCTTGAAGTTCCGCGCGGCGTGGGCGATCTCCGAGCCCTTCATGGCGCAGTTGTAGGTGTCCACGGGCGGGAAGTGCGTGAAGATGCGGGTGCCGTCGATGCCCTCCCAGGAGAAGGTGTGGTGCGGGAAGGAGTTGAGCTGGCTCCAGGAGATCTTCTGGGTGAGCAGCCACTTGGAGCCGGCGGCCTTGATGATCTGCGGGAGCCCGGCTGCGAAGCCGAAGGTGTCGGGCAGCCAGGCCTCGTCGTTCTCGATGCCGAACTCGTCCAGGAAGAACCGCTTGCCGTGCACGAACTGGCGCGCCATCGCCTCGGAGCCCGGCATGTTGGTGTCGGACTCCACCCACATCCCGCCGGCCGGCACGAACCGGCCCTCGGCCACGGCCTTCTTCACCTTGGCGTAGACCTCCGGGCGGTGCTCCTTGATCCAGGCGTACTGCTGGGCCTGCGACATGGTGTAGACGAAGTCGGGCTCGTCCTCCAGCAGCGCGGTCATGTTGGCGGTGGTGCGGGCCACCTTGCGTACCGTCTCGCGCAGCGGCCACAGCCAGGCGGAGTCGATGTGCGCGTGGCCGACGGCACTGATGCGGTGTGCGGAGGCACGCGCGGGGGCGCTGAGGACCTCGGTGAGGCAGGCGCGGGCAGCGGCGGCGGTGCCGGGCACGTCCTGCAGGTCCAGGGCGTCCAGTGCGCGCTCGACCGCGCGCAGGATCTCCCAGCGCCGGGCGCCGTCGGACGGCAGCTGAGGCATGAGTTCGCCGAGGACCTCCAGGTCCATCACCAGCTCCCAGACGGTCTCCTCGAAGACCCCCAGGTCCATCCGGGCCAGCGTGTACTGAGGCTCGCTGCCCGCGGTCTCCTTGTCGCCCAGTTCGGTGGGGAGGAAGGGGTGGTAGTCGAGGATGACCGGGTTGGAGGCGGCCTCGATGTGCAGGTCGACCGTCTCACCGCCGACCGCGCTCTCGGCGACGCGTACCCACTGGTTGCACGGGTTGAGGCCCTTCACCGGTGAGCCGTCGGGGCGGTGGACCAGGCCCTCGCACTGGAAGCCCGGCATGTTCTCGTCGAACCCGAGGTCGAGCAGGGCTTCCACGGTGCGGCCGGCCCAGTCGGCGGGCACGGTGCCGGTCACCCGGAACCAGCTCGTGCCCCACGGCGCCCCCCACTTGTCCCCGACGGCGATCGGGGCGTGCTCGGCGGCCAGGCCCTCGGCGACCGGGACGGGCTCGTCGGGCGCGTGCCAGACCGTGACGTCGAGCGGCACGGAGGCGGAATGGACGGCGGGGCGGATGCGTTCGTCGAGGACCCGCTTGAGGCGGCCTTCGGTCAGTGCGCGGTCGTCGTGCATGAGTGCTGCTCTCCGTGAGGGGTTCCGGTCGGACCGGCCGGAAGCGGCCGGCTTGCCAGGCGTGGCTGACTCACCAAGGGTGGCTGGTGGAAGCGGCGGAAGACGAGTGGGTGTACAGCTCCCCCACCGCGTGCAACGTGAACCGGGCGGCCTCCTCGCCCTGTTCGGGACGGAGCCCGGGGACGAAGAAGGCGTGCTGCGGGGTGGCGCCGAGGAAGCGCCGGGTGCCGTCGGGAAGTACGCGGTGCAGCGCGTAGTGGCGTACGTCGCCGGGAGACGGCTGCCAGCGGAAGCGCAGCCCGGTGGTGCCGTCGCCGTCCGGGGCGGCGCCGGTGACCCGCAGCGCGCGGGGCGCAGCAGGAGGGGCCGTTCGTCCGTCACGGACGGCGAGGGCTCCCAGCCGCCAGTCGACCTCGCAGGCCGGCCCGCCGGGTGCCTCACCGCTGGGGGTGAGCCGTACTCCCAGCGCCCGGACGGTACGTCCCCAGGCTCCGGCCAGGTGGGGCCCGAGGCGGACGGTCGCGGTGGTCCAGCCCGTGCCGCCGCTCCTGGCGGTCCCCGCGGGCAGATAGGTCCAGGGCACCGGGGCGCCGGGACGAGCGGGCTCCGCGAACGCGACGGCCAGTTCGACGGTGACGTCCGTCGAACCGTCGGCGGCGCGGTGGGTGAGGGAGCAGGTGGTGTGCGGGCCGACGGGCAGGCGGGTGGCGAAGAGCTCGACCGTCACCGGCGCGCCGGGCCGGCCCGCGACCAGCAGGCTGCTGCCGCCGCACCAGGCGTCGGCGAAGTCGAAGCGGACCGTCGGCCGGGCCCCGGTCGTCGTGAGGGACCAGCGCCGGGCGGGCAGCCGGTCCTGCAGGCCGAGGTGGTTCCACTCCGCCGCGGAGGTCACCCGGCCCTCCTCGTACCAGCGCAGCCCGTGCCCGGTGTTGAAGGTGGTGGCGAACGGGAGGGCGTCGAGGGTGGACCGGTCCGCGACGACGGCTGCCGGTGCCCGCCACCCGTCTTGGGAGCGGGCGGCACCCGTGGGGTCCAGCGCCCGGCCCGTCCAGAACCGCTCGTCTTCCGCGTGGAAACGCTGCGGGGTGCGCTCGTCGTCGGTCAGGTGGGTGAGGGTCCACTCCGGGCGGTAGAAGCCGATGCTGACGGTGTGCGGGCCGTCGGCGGGCACGACGGCGTCCCAGTCGACGTCGGCTGCCCAGCCCCGCTCCTCGACGTCGACGCCGGCCTGGAGCGCGTAGCGGTCCCTGCCGAGATCCTCGGCAAGCCGCCCGGAGGCGGCCAGCTTCTTCGCCGTCCACCGGAAGTCCAGGAACATCGAGTCGCTGACCTTGCCCCGTGCGTCCTGGAAGAACTCCCGGTTGCGCTCGTTCAACGCGCCCTGCCAGCCCACCTCGCCCTCTCGGTCGAGCGCGTCGTACCAGGTCAGGCGGAGGTCATGGGCGTCGGACAGGGTCCGCATCCGACGCAGGAAGCCGTGCATGTGCCCGGCCAGTTCCGCGTCGCCGCCCGCTGTCTCGGCGTTGACGAACCAGCCGTCGAAGCCGTGGGCGACGGCCACCTCGGCGAGCTGTTCCGCCAGTGGGTAGCGGCCCGCGGCGTCCCGCTGCACCAGGTCCCGGGTCCAGCGCAGTACGCCGCCGTGGCCGACGGGCGGCAGGAAGACGGTGCCGAGGACGGGCACACCGTTGCGGTGGGCGGCGTCGACGACCGGGGCGTTGGGGGCGAGGATCAGCCCCTCCCCCGCCGACCCGCCCCAGAAGACCAGCTCGTCCAGGTACCCCCACTGGGTGAGGGCGTAGTAGTCGGCGCAGCCGGCGCCCGTACCGCCCTGCGAGGGGTTGCCCGCCGTGTGGCCGAAGGAGACCAGTGCGCTGATGCGGGCCTGCCCGTCCTTGGCCGAGGTGTTGGCGGCGACGGGGGTGAAGCGCGGGGCCAGCGGGACGGAAGCCCTGTTGAAGGGGAGGTCCTCGTCCTCCTCGGGCCGCCAGTTCTTCAGGCTCCGCCACACGACGCCCTCGCCGGGCGAGCCGGAGGGAAGCGTGTCGGGGAACCAGTAGGAGGCGTACGGCTGTCCGGCCGCGCCACCCGCCGGGGCAGAAGCGGATGCGGCACGGCGGGAGGCGGCCCGTCCGGGAGCCGGCACCGCGAGCGGGCCGAGGAGGGCGGTGGCGGCCGTGCTGGCCGAGCCGAGAACCGTGCGGCGTCTCATGTGTGCTCCTCCGTGGTCGGTGCGGCGGTCCGTGCAGCCGTCTGCTCGACGGTGACCAGTTCGGTGATGCCGCGTGCGGACAGGTGCGCGGCGTCCCCGGCGCGTTCGGCGAGCACCACGGCGGGGCGTATCCCACGGGCGGTCAGCCGGGCGAAGGCATCGAAGAAGGAACCGCCGGGCGCGCACACGGATCTGCCGGGCCGGGCGCCCTCCGCCCCCTCGCTCCCCTCCGGGCCTTCGGGGTGGGCGTCGAGAACAAGAGCGGTGGTGCGGGGCGCCGGCGGCCGCGGGGTGGCCCGGTACTCACGGGCGGCCTCCGCCAGGGCGCGGGCGGCGGGCTTGGGGCGCTGGTCCTCGGTGAACAGGCCCAGGGAGTACTCCAGTTCGGGGAAGTCCGCGAGCCGGCGCGGCACGTCGTGCGAGCACCACCAGGTGACGCCCCACACGTCCGTGCAGTCGAGCGCGGCCTCGACGGTGGCGCGGGTGAACGCGGCGGCGTGCTCGGCCGGGACGTGCGGCGCGGGTGCTCCGACCTCCTGGAGCCACACCGGCCGGTGCGGGTCCTCGGCCCACGCCTTGGACAGCTCGATCAGGTAGGCGGCGTGGTGCTCGGTGGCGACGCCGTCGTGTCCGTACCGCTGGGCGGTGCCGTTGAAGACCCACGAGTGGACGGCGGTCGCCGCGCCCAGGCGGGCGGCGTGCGCGGGCGTGAAGGGGTGCCCGTCCAGGTACCAGGCCGCGTCGTACTCGGCGTGCAGGTGCCACTTGTCCGGGGCGCCCTCCTGGCAGGCCCGCAGCATGCGGCGCAGCCACCGTGCGGCCTGCTCCTGACTGATGCGGTCCGGGTCCGGGTGCGGGTCACCGGAGAACTGGTTGATCTCGTTGCCGACGGTCATGCCGAGGAAGTGCGGCCGGTCGGCCAGGGCGGCGGCCAGGGTGCGCAGATAGGTGGCCTCCCCCTCGACGACGTCCGGGTCGGTGAACAGGTTGCGGCGGTGCCAGGTGCCGGTCCAGGCGGGCAGGAAGTCGAAGCTGGACAGGTGGCCCTGCAGCCCGTCCACGTCGACGTCGAGGCCGCGCTCACCGGCGGCGTCGACGAGCTGCACCAACTGCTCGACGGCGCGGGGCCGCACGACGGCACGGTTGGGCTGGAAGAGCGGCCACAGCGGGAAGACGCGGATGTGGTCGAGGCCGAGGGAGGCGATCGCGTCGAGGTCGGTGCGGACTGCGTCGAGATCGAAGTCCAGCCAGTGGTGGAACCAGTCGCGGGAGGGGGTGTAGTTGACGCCGAAGCGCGGCGTCCCGGTGGGTGCGGGCGTGGGGGCAGTGGCCATCGTGGGGTGCGGTTCCTGGGGTAGAGGGCGGTCGAGCGGACAGCGGGCGCGTGTGCCGGCGGCGGGGTCAGCCCTTGACGGCGCCCTCGCCGACGCCGCGGAAGAAGTAGCGCTGGAGGCAGGCGAACATCACGATCAGCGGCGCCACGGCGATGATGGTCCCGGCCGCCACCAGCCGCTGGTCGTCGGCGAAGGTGCCGTGCAGGTAGTTGAGTCCGACGGTGAGGGTGAAGTTGGCCGGGTCGCTCAGCACGATCAACGGCCACAGGAAGTCGTCCCAGGCCGCCATGAAGGCGAAGATCGCGACGACGGCCAGGGTGCCCTTGACGGAGGGCAGCGCGATCCGCACGAACCGCTGCCACACGTTGGCCCCGTCGACGAGGGCCGCCTCCTCCACCTCGTACGGCAGGTGGGAGAAGGCGTTGCGCATCAGCAGCACGTTCATGGCTCCCACCGCGCCGGGCAGCAGCACCCCGAGCAGGGTGTTGTTCAGATGCAGCGCCCGCGCCATGGTGAACTGGGCGATGATGATGCTCTCCAGCGGGACGAGCATCGCCATGACGAAGACCACCACGGCGGCCCCCCGGCCCCGGAAGCGCAGCCGGGCGAGCGCGTAGCCCGCCAGCGAGGCGCCCACCAGGTTGGTCAGGACGCTGGCGACGGCCACCGTGAGGGAGTTGAGGGCGTAGTCCCACACGGGGATGATCTTCGCGACGCCCGCGTAGTTGTCGAGCGTGGCGTGCGAGGGCAGGAGCTTCGGCGGGTAGCTGTAGAGGTCCTCACCGGGTCCCTTGAGGGACGTGGAGAGCTGCCACAGGAACGGCCCCGCCATGAGGGCGAACACCGCCAGCAGCAGGACGTAGCGCAGCACGGTCTGCCATACGGGCGGGCGTCTCCCGTCGTCACCGACCGGAGCACGCGAGCCCCCGGCGGGCGTACGGTGCGGCCGACGGGCCCCTTCGTCCGGGCCCGTGCGGGCGCGCGGTACCGGACCGGTGGTGACGGCTCCCCTCACGCCTCCTCCTTCCGGTTGGCCCGCAGCACCAGCAGCATCAGGCCGAGTGTGATGACGAAGACGACGACGGAGAGCGCCGAGGCGTAGCCGACGCGTCCGTTCAGGCCGGTGCCGACCTGCTGGACCAGTTGCACCAGGGTGGTGTCCTCGCCCGCGGGCCCGCCGTTCTCGCCGGCGAGGAGGTAGACCTCGGAGAAGACCTTGAACGCGCTGACCGAGGAGAGGGCGCCCACCAGCACCATGGTGTTGCGGAGCGCCGGCACGGTGACGCTCACGAAGCGGCGGACGGGGCCCGCGCCGTCGACCGCGGCGGCCTCGTGGAGCTCGCGGGGGACGTTGGTCAGCGCCGCCAGGTAAATGATCATGTAGTAGCCGAGGCCCTTCCAGACCGTCAGCAGCATGGCGCTGAGCAGCAGCAGCCAGGAGTCGCTGAGGAAACCCACGGGTCCGGCACCCAGCGCCTCAAGGATTCCGTTCACCAGCCCCCGGTCGTCCAGTAGCCACGACCAGATCAGCCCGACGACCACGACCGAGGCGACGACCGGGGTGTAGAAGGCCGCGCGGAAGAAGGTGATCCCCGGTATGTGGCGCCGTACCAGCATCGCCAGCAGCAGCGGGAGCAGCACCAGCAAGGGCACGGTCACCAGCACGTACAGGCTGCTGTTGCGCAGACCGGTCCAGAACATCTCGTCGCCCAGGAGCTCACGGAAGTTGGCGAGCCCCACGAAACCGCCGGGCACCAGCGTCCGGTTGTCCGTGAAGGAGTTGCCCACCGTCAGCAGGAACGGGGCGAGGCTGAACGCGGTGACGGCCAGCAGGCCGGGCGCGAGGAAAAGCCACGGGCTGGCGGGCAGATGTCTGCGCACCCGGCGGAGCGGCGCCGGTTCGGGCGCTGCCCCGGGTGGTGCGGTGGCGGCGGTCGTCATGACGGGTTCCTGGTCCTTCGGCTCGGCCCTGCTCGACTCGGCTTTCCCTGACGTGACTCAGCCGAGTTTCAGCAGGCGGTTGCATTCCTCGGCGGCACGGTGCAGCGCCTTCTCGGGCGGCTCGTCACCGCGCAGCGCCCGGGTGACGGCGTTCTGCAGAACCGTCTTCATGTCGTCGCTCAGCAGTACCGGGGTGTAGTTGACGGCCTTCTCCAGCGACGCGGCGGAGGCGACACGCACCCGCGTCTTGTCGGTGCCGTCCTGCTCGGTGAAGAACTTCGTCTCCAGCGCGCCCTCGGTGCTGGGGAAGACAGTGGTCTCGTGGGCGAATTCCGTCTGGTTCCGGGCGTCGGTCACGAAGTGGGCGAACGCCACCGCCGTGGCCTTGTTGTCGCCCGCGGCGTTGACCATCAGGCCCTGTACGTACATGTTCGGGTGCCCGGTGTTGTTCGGCGCGTCGGTGATCCCGATGTGCCGGTACAGGCTCGGGGCGTCCTTCTTGAACTTGTCGAGGTCCAGTGCGCTGCCCGGGTTCATGGCGACCGACTGCTGCATGAACTTCCGCCCGGCCTGCTCCGGCGTGGAGGTGAACGCCTGCGCGTCGAGGGCTCCGGCGCGGTGCAGTTTCCTGTAGCGCTCCAGCAGTTCGACGCCCTTCGGCCCGTCGAACGTGAAGGCGGTACCCGCCGCGTTCATCAGCGGTACGCCGTAGCGCCCGAAGTCCTCGATGGTGGGCACGTTCGCCAGCGTCGCGATCTTCCCGCCGCTGCGCTCGGCCAGCGTCAGCGCGTCGTCGAAGAGTTCGTCGTAGGTGCGGGGCGGGTCGTCCGGGTCGAGACCCGCCTTCTCGAACAGGCGCTTGTTGTAGAAGAGCGGCCCGGTGTTGAGGTACCAGGGGAAGGCGTAGGTGCCCTTCATCCCCGGTATCCGGGTGCTCTTCCAGGCGGCGGGCAGGTACTCGTCCCGGTACTGCGGAGCCGCCTTGTCGAGGTCCAGGGCGAGGTGGGCCTTTGCCAGGGGTGCCGCCAGGTCGGGAGAGACGTTGACGACGTCGGGCAGGGTGCCGCCCGCCGCGTCCGCACTGATCTTGTCGGCGTAGCCCTCGGCGGGCTGATCGACCCACTTGACGTGCGTGCCCGGATACTTCTTCTCGAAGTCGCCGATCAGCTTCTCGAAATAGCCACGGTAGGCGGCCCGCAGGCTCCAGGTCTGAAAGGTGACCGTGCCGCGCACCTCGCCCTCGGCACTGCCGGTGTCCACGTTCTGCGTGCCCACGGTGCACGCGGACAGCACAAGGGCTGCGGCAAGGGCGAGGGCGGCTGCGCGGGACGTACTGCGCACGGCTTCACGGGACTTGCGCACGGCGAACGGCTCTCCTTCGAGCAGGCGGGAGGGGACAACTCCCCCCGAGGGGCGCTGACATCGATGTCAGGCGTCGGCGCCGAGGGATAAGCTGCACGGCCCGTAAGAGAAAGTCAAGAGTTCCGGTCAACACTTGCGCCGCTCAACTAAAGCGCTTTAGCGTGACTGGACTATAGCGCTTTAGCTGACACCGGTACCGAGGGGCGAAGATGCGGTGGCCGGTGCCCGGACGGCCGCGAGTTGCCACAACGACGCGGGAGGGGGAGGCTGTTGCGGCCCTCACAGGGCGACGGCACGGACACGAGGGGCGGCGAGCTGCAGTGGACTCCGCGGACGCGGTAAGCACGGGGACGGCGGGGGCCGAGGAAGCGGCGCGCGGTACCCCTGGCGGCGGGACCGCGGGACGACCGGCCGCGGGGGCGGCGAAGAACCCGGGCCGCAAGGGGGGTCCGGGGTCTCCCGTGCGTCGGCCGACCATCAAGGACATCGCGCTGCAAAGCGGCGTCTCCGAGAGCGCCGTGTCGTTCGCGCTCAACGGCCGGCCGGGCGTCTCGGAGGCCACGCGCGCGCGGGTGCGGCGGGTGGCCGAGCAGGTGGGATGGCGCCCCAGCACGGCGGCTCGGGCGCTGTCGGGCGAAGGGTCCGCCACCATCGGGCTGGTGCTGGCGCGCCCCGCACGGATGCTGGGCGTCGAGTCGTTCTTCCTCCAGCTCATCTCCGGCATCCAGCAGGTACTGGCCGGGCGCCGTCTGGGCCTGCTCTTCCAGGTGGTGGAGGACGTGGCGGCGGAGTGCGCGATGTACCGCCACTGGTGGGCCGAGCACAGGGTGGACGGCGTCCTGCTGGTCGATCCGCGAGCGGACGACCCGAGGCCGGACCTGCTGGAGTCGCTCGGGCTGCCCGCGGTCGCCATCGGCGGCACCGAGACGCTGCCCCGCCTCTCCGCCGTCTCGGCCGACGACGCGGGGGCCATGGCCTCGGTCGTCGCGCACCTCCACGCGTTGGGGCACCGCGACATCGTGCACGTCGCGGGCCTGCCGGGGCTGGCGCACACCGAGCGCCGCATCGCCTCGCTGCGCACCGAGGCACAGCGCCGGGGCGTACCGCACGCTCGGTCCGTGACCACCGACTACTCGGATGCGGAAGGTGGGGCGGCGACCCGTCACCTGCTCGACGAGGGCCGCCCGCCGACCGCCGTCGTCTACGACAACGACGTGATGGCTGCGGCCGGGGTCGCCGCGGCCACCGAGCGCGGGCTGTCGGTGCCGGGCGACCTGTCGATCGTCTCGTGGGAGGACTCGGTGCTCTGCCGCATGGTCCACCCGTGGCTGACGGCGCTCGCGCGGGACCCGATCGCTTTCGGACGCAGCGCCGCCGAGGAGCTGACCCGCCTGCTGGACGGCTCCCCGGCCCGCACCGTCCAGGTGCCGCTGCCGCAGTTGCTGGTACGGGAGAGCACGGCCGCTCCGCACGGGTGAGACCGCCTCTCGACGGGTGCCCCGGGGCGCCCCAGGGCAGGGACCTGGTCCGTCCGCCCGAGGCCGTGGGAGAGGCCCGCCCGTCAGCGCGTGCCGACGCCCCTGGGCCCTCCGGTCTCCAGGCTGGCCAGGTCACTGGTGCCGCTGTAGAGGAGCCGTCCGTCCCGCCGGACGCGCACGTGCAGCCGTCCGGCGAGGTGGTGGAGGGAATGGCCGAACCGGTGGCGTTCGAGCAGGGGGACGGGGAGGCGGAGTGGTTCGTCGCTCAGGGCGGTGCCGGTCATCTCCACCTGGTGGCGCGGGGAACGTGCGCGGACGTGCCACCGGCCCTCCCGCACGGCACCGCGTACGGCGGCGACGGGCGGGACGAGGCTGATCACCTCGTCGCCGAGACGGACGACGAGACCGCCCACCGGCACGGTGAGGGCACCCCGGCCCAGGAGGCCGCCCGCGAACGCGACGCACAGGTCGGGGCGGTCGGAGCCGTGGGCCTGTCCCCACCACCAGGCGGGCGGGAAGCCACGGCCCCAGGACTTCTCGGCGTAGACGTGGCAGCCGGACAGGTCCCAGCTCTCACCGCCGACGTGCGCGGTCCCCTCCACCGCCGCGCCGAAGAGGTGGGGGTGCCAGTAGTGGTTGAGCCCGGGGGCGAGGGAGAAGAGTCCGCTGCCGTGCAGCACGCGTCCCGCGGGCCAGGAACGCACCGGCCGCAGCGCGCACGTGATGCCGACGGAGTCCCCGATACGGACGCGCATCCGGTGCCCGGCGAGACGGAAGGCGGGGGGCGCGGTGATCCGGTAGGCGGTGGTGTCCGCCCAGGCACCGTCCACGCTGGCCGAGCGCACCAGCCCGGAGGGGTGGGCGGCGACGACGACGGTGGCCCAGGGGTGCCGGGGCTGGTTGCTGACACCGCACGCGATCAGCAGCACCCTGCCCTTGGTCGGGTCCGTGAAGCGCCACAGGTAGCCCTCCATGGGCGCCTGGTGGGAGGGGAGCGGGTCCCCGCGGGGCAGGTCGGCTCCGGTGCCGCGCCACAGTCCGCGCAGTCGGCCGGTGAGGGAGCCGGTAAGGCGGGGTGCCCGGCGAGCGGGTGCGGCCGTCCGGCCGGCCCTCACGTCTCCCTGCTCGTCATGTAGTCGGTCAGGGCGAGCAGCCGGGTGCGGACGGCACCGGACATCGGCAGACCGGCGACCACGGCGAGAGCCGCTTCCTGCTGGCGGCGCGCTTCCGCCTCGGCCGCGGCCCTGCCGCCGGCGGCCTCGGTGAGTTCCAGGGCGGTGTCCAGGTCGTCCGGGCTGAGCTGCCCTTGCGGGGGCGGCAGCAGGGCGCGCAGACGCTGGCCTGGGTCGGTGCCGGAGTGCAGAGCTACCAGGACGGGCAGGGTCTTGCGTCCCTCCAGCAGATCGGAGCCGACCGGCTTGCCCGTCCTGGCCGGTTCGCCCCACAGGCCGATCACGTCGTCGGCGCACTGGAAGGCCACACCGAGCCGGCGCCCGAAGAGGGCGAACCGTGCGACCTCCCGTGCCCCGCCGCCGGCCAGCAGGGCGCCGAGCGCGGTGGCACCCGCGAGCAGTCCGCCCGTCTTGGCGGCGGCCGTCCGGCGGTAGTCGGCGAGGGTCACGGCGCCGGGCCCGCTCCAGGGGGACCGGGCGAAGCCGTGGTCGGAGGCCTGGCCGTGGAGGGTGAGGAGCATGGCCCGCACCAGCAGGGTGACCGCCCAGGTGGCCCGGGTCGTGCGCGGTGTCGTCAGCACGTCGGCGGCGAGGACCTGGAGGCCGTCGCCGGCCAGCAGCGCGGACCCGGTGCCGTACTGCTGCCACAGCGTGGACCGGCCCCGGCGGGTCGCGTCCTTGTCCATGATGTCGTCGTGGATGAGGGCGAAGTTGTGGACGAGTTCCACGGCGGCGGCCCCGGGGACGGCGGCCGCGGGAGGAGCGCCGAGGGCCTCGGCGGCGAGACAGGCCAGTGCGGGCCGGACGGCCTTGCCGGTGGCGGCCTGGGCCGGCGGCTGCCCGTCGGGGCCCCACCAGCCGAGGTGGTAGCCGTTCATCCGGGCGAGCTGCGGGGGCAGCCGGTCGACGGCCGCTCGCAGTGCCGGCTCGGTGCGCGCCTGCGCCCGCTGACAGGCCGTCACAGCGATGCGGTGGGCGCTGTCCGCCGGATCCGTGGGGTCCGACGTGTCCGTCCGGTTCGGCGCCGCAGTCATCGCGCCTCGTGCTCCTCGGGCAGCGGATCCCCGGACATGACGGCTTCCTCCGTCTCGTGAGACCTGAGCGGTGCGCGGCGTCCGACTGTTCGGCGTCCCGCACCCGGCGCCTCCTGCGGCGCCCGCGCGGACGCTTCCTGGGCGGGGCGTTCCGGGGCTCCGGACCCGAGCTGCGGGACGGCACGACCGGGGGCGGCGGCATGTCCGGGTGCGGCGGTGCCGTCGGGGGCGGCCGGTCGACGGGCGGAGCGCACCGCCCGGTACAGCCATACCGCGAACAGCAGTGCGGTGCCGCCTGCGAGTGCGGACCAGAGCGGAGGTGCGGTACGCCCGTTCAGCGCCCCGTCGGCGAGCAGCCCGAGGATGGTCGCGCAGGTGGTGAGCGGCAGGTGCACGGACGCCAGGAAGGTGACGCCGCCGGCGCGGCCCTGCTCGCCCATCGCGCCGGTGAGCAGACCGCGCACCACCAGGCAGGCGACCGGGGCGACCAGCAGTTGGGCGAGAGCCACCACCCAGGGAAGGACGTGCACGGCAGCGAGCGTCACCACCCCGGCGTACAGGACGGTCTGACCGGCGGCGTAGACCTGCGTCAGACGGCGGGGCCCGAGCACACCGGCGAGGGTGGCCTTGCCCACGAGGGCGTCGCCCTCGATGTCGGCCAGGTTCATGATCAAGCAGCGCAGCACCTGGAGGGCGGCGACGAAACCGGTGCACCACAGCAGCAGCGGGGTCAGATGTCCGGCCTGCAGGACGGCGGCGAGGAGGGGCCCCATCGCGTACAGCACGGCCGCGCAGGTCAGCTCTCCCAAGGCGCGGTAGTTCAGCCGGAACGGCGGTGCCGTGTAGAACCAGGCGAGGGCGGTCAGCGCGCAGGCCAGCAGCCGCGCCGGCAGCGTCGGCATCGTGGCGATGAGCACCAGCGAGGTGAACAGCAGGACGAACGCGGCCCCGATGCTGGTGGCCGGGGCGAGAAGGCCCTCGACGAGAACGCGGCTGCCGCCGGTCCAGGCCGTGGGCCGCGGGTTCGCCCGGTCGGCCTCCAGGTCGAAGTACTCGTTGCAGAAGTGGGTCATCAGGTGCGTCGACCAGGCGAAGGCCAGCGTCACCAGGTACCGGCCCGGCGAGAAGGTGCCGGTCGCATGGACGGCGAGCGCGACACCGAAGCCGGTCACCATCATGCTCTGGAAGAGGAACTTGACCCGCGCCAGCTTGAGAAAGGCCGCGAACGAGCCGGGGGCCGCACAGGGAGCGCCCGCCCCCTCGCCTTCCGCCGCCGCACCACCTGCCGCCGAGGCGCCGTCCGCATGCACGGCCGGCCCGCCGCCGGGGCGACCCGCACGGCTCATGTGTCCTGCTTGGTGGCGACGATGATGCCGTGCGGCGTCCAGCCGGGTACCTCGATACGCCGCATCGCGGTGAACCCGGCCTCCCGCAGGCACTGCTCGTGCAGCCGCCAGGGGTAGATCATCCCTCCCTCGGCCGGCAGCGAGGCGAAGTAGACGCTGTCCAGGGCCGCCACCACGGGGCCGTCGCCCTCGTCGTTCGACATCGAGCTGAAGAGCACGACGCGCCCGCCGGGGTTGAGGGCCTGGTGGGCCTTGCGGAGCAGCGCGGTGTTCTCCTCCGGCGTCCAGATGACCAACTGGTGGGCGAAGAGCACCACGTCGTTGGCGGCAGGGAAGGTGTCGGTGAACATGTCGCACGGCACCACGGTGACGCGGTCACGCAGCCCGGCTTCGGTGATCTTCTTCTCCGTCATGGCCGCCGAGGAGGGGATCTCCAGTACGGTCGCCTCCAGGCCGGGGTGGTGCTGGACGAGAGCGAGCGCATTGACGGCGTCGCCGCCACCGCAGTCGAGCAGCCGGGTGGCGCCGGTCAGGTCGAGGGCGCTCACAAGGTGCTCGTTGGCGAGCTGCGACCACGAGCGCATGTACCGGTAGAACACCTTCTCCAGGTGGGGGTGGTGGCTGAAGCGGTGGTACAGGTCGGGGTGGTCGCCCGGGATGCGCCGCAGTCCCACGTTGGAGTTCTCCCGCAGCGACTCGACGAAGTCGGCCTGGCCGGGGTAGACGATGTGCTGCTCGAAGGCGACGGTGTCCTTGAGCTTGTCCCAGGTGCCGTGCTCGGCCAGCGACTCGATCAGCGGCGCCGTCCCGTAGCGGTCCTCCTCCTTGCGTGTGAGCCCGAGTGAGGTGCAGCCCAGCAGCAGGATGTCGGCGGCCCGTTCGGCCAGTCCGAGTTCCGCCCTGATCTCGTCCCGGGTCAGCGGTCCCCGCTCCATGAGCAGGTCGAGCAGCTTCAGCTCGCAGGCGGCGTTGAGGTACTGGAACGCCGCGTGGCCGAAGAGCAGGAGCGACAGCCGATCCATGGTCAGCTCGCCCGGCTGTGCGGCGTCCAGGGCCGCCGCCGGGTTCGACGAGGTGGTCATCGTGGGGATGGTCATGGGCTTCCCTCTTGCCGTTCGGCGCGTTGCCGGTATGGCGTACGGAGACGGATCGGCGAAACGACACAAGTCGGTCAATAGGCACTATAGGCATAACATGGATACATATAGTGATAGCGCTGCTGCCGACCCGGGGAAGCCACCATGAAGCCAACGGCACTTGAGACGACGACGCCCGACGCCGGTGAACCGGCCACCCGCACCACCGCGCGCCGGGACGGCGCGGCCCGCCCCTGGGACATCGTCGGGATCGACCACATCAGGCTGTGCGTGGGCAACGCGCGACAGGCCGCCCACTTCTACGTCTCGGCCTTCGGCATGGAGCTGACCGCGTGCCGGCGCCCGGAGAGCTCGCCGCACGGGCACGCCGAGTACGTGCTGACCTCGGGCTCCGTGCGCTTCGTGGTGACCGGCGGCGGGGAACCCGACAGCCCTGCCACCCGTTGGGCCGCCCTCCACGGCGACGGTGTCAGCGACATCGCCTTGCAGGTCCAGAACCTGGACGAAGGTCTGGCCTACGCGCAACGCGCGGGCGCTCGGGTGCTCCAGGAACCGGAGAAGAGCGAGGACGAGTGCGGGGCGGTCCGCACCGCGGCCATCGCCACCTACGGCGAACTGCGCCACACCCTTGTGGAGCGCTCCTCCTATCGGGGGCCCTTCCTGCCCGGCTTCCACTCCCCCGCCCCGGGCGGGCCCCGCCCCGCGGGCCCACGCCTCTTCCACCGGGTGGACCACGTGGTGGGTTGTGTCGAGCTGGGCCTGCTGGACGACTGGGTCGACTTCTACCGGCGCACGATGGGATTCGGCACGATGGCCGAATTCGTCGGCGACGACATCGCGACCACCTACTCGGCCCTGATGAGCAAGGTCGTCACGGACGGCTCCCAGAAGGTCAAGCTCCCGCTGAACGAGCCGGCCCCCGGCGAGCGCCGCTCCCAGATCGACGAGTACCTCGCCTACCACCGGGGCCCCGGCACCCAGCACATCGCCCTGGAGACCGACGACATCCTCGCCGCCACGGACGCGCTGCGCGCCGAGGGCATCGACTTCCTGGCCACTCCGCACACGTACTACGACGACCCGGTGCTGCGCTCCCGGATCGGCTCGGTCCGCGTCGGCATCGACGAGCTGCGGTCCCGGGGGATCCTCGTGGACCGCGACGAGGACGGCTACCTGCTCCAGATCTTCACCCGCCCGCTGGTGGACCGGCCGACTTTCTTCGTCGAGCTGATCGAGCGGCACGGCAGCGAGGGCTTCGGAAAGGGCAACTTCAAGGCCCTGTTCGAAGCCGTCGAACGCGAACAGGAACTGCGCGGAAACCTCTGACGCCCACCGCCCGCACTGCCCCGGGAGTACCCGTGCCGAGAGCGACCCTCGCCAAACGACCCGACGACGTCTCCGCGATGTTCGACCAGGCAGCGCGGCGCTACGACCTGACCAACACCCTCCTGTCGGCGGGCCGGGACCGGATGTGGCGCACCCGCACCCGCGAGGCGCTCGCGCTGCGCCCCGGGGAACGCTGTCTGGACGTCGCCTGCGGCACCGGCGTCTCCACCGAAGCCCTCGCCCGCTCGGGCGCCACCGTGGTGGGCATCGACCGCTCCCCCGGCATGGTGCGCCGCGGCGCGCACCGGCCGGTCACGCTCCGCGTGGGGGACGCGCTGTCCCTGCCGTTCGCGGACGCGGAGTTCGACGCGGTGACCATCGTCTTCGGGCTGCGCAACGTGGTCGACGTACCGGCGGCCCTACGCGAGATGGCCAGGGTGGTGCGGCCCGGCGGACGGCTGGTGGTATGCGAGTTCAGCCACCCCGCATGGAGCCCGTTCCGCACCGTCTACCTGCGATACCTGATGCGTGGTCTGCCGCGCGTCGCCCGCCGGGTGTCGAGCAACCCGGACGCCTACACCTATCTGTCGGACACCATCCGCGCCTGGTACGACCAGCCGCGGCTCGCCCGTATGATCGCCGACTGCGGATGGTCGCGGGTCGCCTGGCGGAACCTCACCGGCGGCATCGTCGCCCTGCACCATGCGGTCCGTCCCGCCGAACCCGACGCGTCGGCCTCCACCCTGGAGCTCCGGGTGGTCGGGGCATGAGCCCGCAGGCGGTGACGGACGCCCAGGTCGTCGTGGTGGGCGCAGGGCCGGGTGGCTCCACGGCCGCCTACCATCTGGCGCGTCAGGGGCTGGCGGTGACGCTGCTGGAGAAGTCCCGCTTCCCCCGGGAGAAGGTCTGCGGGGACGGCCTGACGCCGCGAGCGGTACGCCAGTTGATCCGCATGGGCATCGACACGGCAGGGCCCGGCTGGGCGCGCAACCGCGGCCTGCGTTTCGTCTCCCGCGGCCGGACCCTGGAGCTCGACTGGCCGCAGAGCGGCACCTTCCCCGGCTACGGCCTCACCCGTACCCGTGAGGACTTCGACCAGCTCCTGGCCCGGCACGCCGAGTCCGCCCGGGCCCGGCTGCACACCGGAACCCGGGTCACCGGGCCGGTGCTGGACCGCGCCGGGCGGGTCGTCGGCGTCGAGGCGAGCGGACCCGACGGCCGACCGCAGACCTTCACCGCGCCCGTGGTGATCGCCGCCGACGGGGTGGCCGGACGTCTCGCCGTCGCGGTGGGTATCGAGCGGCTCAGGAAGCGGCCCGTGGGCACGGCCGTCCGACGCTACTTCCGCTCCCCCGCCAGACACCTGGATCCCTACCTGGAATCCTGGCTCGACCTGCGCCGCGAGGACGGCCGCGTGCTCCCCGGCTACAGTTGGATCTTCCCGCTGGGCGACGGGCGGGTCAACGTCGGTCTCGGCGTCCTCAACGACTCCCGCACCGGCTCCATGGAGACCCGGCGCCTCCTCGACACCTGGCTGGCCCGCACCCCCGCCGAGTGGGGTCTGGCGGACACCGGGAACGCCGACGGTCCGCTGCGCGGAGCGGCCCTCCCCATGGGCTTCAACCGGCTCCCCCACTACCGCGGGGGCCTCCTGCTGATCGGTGACGCGGGCGGCATGGTCAACCCGTGCAACGGTGAAGGCATCACCTACGCCATGGAGTCCGCGGAACTCGCCGCCGAAGTGACGGCACAGGCCCTGGCCAGGCCCGAGGGCCCCGCCCGGGAACGCGCATTGGAACGGTACCCGTCCGAAATGGCGCACCGGCTGGGACGGTACTACCGGCTCGGCCGTGGTTTCTCCGCCCTGATGGCACGCCCCGCCTTCACCTCGCTGGTAACCCAGCACGCCGTCAGGTCCCCCGCGGCGATGCGCTTCATGGTGCGGCTGCTCTCCAACCTGACCGACACCCCGGGTGCCGACGCCATGGACCATCTCGTCAACACGTTGATCCGGGTCACGCCGCGGCCCTCCCCCGAGCACCGTCGAGCTGCGGCGTCGAACGGGCGTCCCGGCCGGGATGCCACACGACGGCGCACCCTCGGGGGCACGGGACGGAGGGCGGGCGACGGCGATGACCGGCGGGAGCGGGGAGGACAGGCGCACGAGACGGGAGGGGCGAGAGGTTCGGGGCGGGCACCGGGCGGTGCCGCCCACCGCTGATGTACGCATCGAGGCGTGGGGCGCCGGCCGAGGCGGTGCCGGGCCTGGTCGGGTGCTGCGCCGACCCGTCCCGGGCCGGGCCCGGCACACGCGCCGGGTGACATGTGCGAAGCGGTCCGGCGAGGCGCTGTCGGCCGCGCTGCCGGACGAAGTGATCTTCCGAACGGTGACACAGCTGGCGCGGTTGGAATCGCGCCACAGGGCTACCACCGTGGTGGCCGGTCAAGCCCCGGGGTCCCCGGTTGCGACCCGCTTGCACGCTCGGCCCTCGAAGCCCTCGGCGCCGCGGAGAGGAGGCTTCCCGCAGCCGACCAACCCCCTGTGACCAGGTGTTTCGTGCCGAGGGCCCTGGTTACCCGAGGAACAGACATCGAAACGCTCCACAAGCCGCGCCGGGGAGAGGCTCCGGGCGACCACCAGGTCGCGGAGTCCGTCGTCGGCGACCGGTCCGCTGTCCGGAACGGGTCGCGCACCGAAGGTCCGAAAACCCCCGACGCGAGCTGCGGCGCACCCCTCCCCTCGATCACCTTTCAGTGCCATGTCCGAACCGCACGAGACACCACCGCCGCATCCGACACCCGAGCCGGAGCCGGAAGCCCAGTCGCACCTCCGGCCGGAGGAGGGCGCAGCCACCCAGCCGTCCGCACGGGAGCCGACACCGCCCACTCCCGGCCCCGGTCCCGGACCGCCCGGCCCCGAGCCGGGCCCCGGCCCCGGTCCCGCGCCTCCGCCCGGGCCCGACCCGGTCCCGCCGAAACCGCCCGCACCGGAACCGGACCCGGTGCCGCCGCGTCCCCAACCGCCGACTCCTGGACCGGAACCCGGTCCGGCACCGGATCCGGTTCCGCCCTCTCCCACGGACGAGGACACCCGGCCGCGGGACACCCGACGGTCCGCACGCGAGCGCGAGTGACAGCGCGCCCGGCCCGGCCACGGCCCAAGTTCCGGACGGGAGCGGCCCGCACGTTCCGAGCGGACCCCGGCATCGCTTCCGGGCGGCTCCCCTCCGCAGTTGCGCACGTACCCCGACATCGGTTCCGGACGGGCCCAGACGTCCGGAATCGACCACCTCTGCGGTGAACTTTTCGCTCCGTGTGCGCATCCCACCTTCTGTACGAGGCAAAGCGCCCTACCGAGAACGGGAGCGGACGATCATGAATGAGCGGAATCACCGCAGCACCAGCGCAGCGCGGGGACGAATCGCCAGGCGCGCCGCCGGGGCGGGGCTGGCTCTCCTCGCCGCCGCCGGGACAGGGGTCGCCGGGGCCGGGACGGCCCAGGCAGCCGGGAACACCTCGGTGCCCACCTGTACCACCTCCGGACTGACCGCCTCGTTCGGGCAGAAGCTCGCGGGCGGGATGAACCACCAGGGCGTGGTACTCAAGCTGAAGAACACCAGCGGCCACTCCTGCGCCCTGCGCGGCTACCCCGGACTGGGCCTGGAGAACTCCGGGCACCGGACGCTGTCCTCGTCCGTGCAGTGGGGCGACACCTGGTACGCGGGCGACCCCGGCAAGAAGACCCTCACCCTGGGCAACGGCGAGAGCGCCGAAGCCGTCGTCTCGTGGACGCACGCCAACGAAGGCACCTCCGACGCCCGGCACGCCGCATACCTTCAGGTCACTCCGCCGGCCAACACGGACCACAAGACGCTGAAGTTCCCGGAGTGGGTGGACAACGGCCGCCTTCAGATCACCGCTCTGTCGCCGCAGGCGGAGCTCAAGGGCTAACGGCGGCCCCGGCCCGAACCGGCCCCGGATCTCCGCGCGAAGAGGGGGCGCACCTTGACGGGTGCGCCCCCTCTCGCGTGTCGTTCCCGCTCGGCGGACTCCCCTTCCGGGGGCCGCCGTCCGCGCAGCACGAAGCCGTCCCGGCAGCCACGGGGGAAGCTGCCGGGACGGCTTCTCCTAGCCTACGGGTCATCGCGGGCGGTGAGCACCCGGTGAGCAGAACCCGGCCATGCTCTGGACACAACCGGGCCCCCTGCCGCCCTCGCTGGGCCGTCGTGGGGACATCATCGGCAGAGCCCATCGAAACTTTCGCCCCACCTGTCACACAGGTTTCACCCGGATGTATTGACGTCCATTCACTCTCCCTCCAGCATGAATACACCCATGCAGTCGAGGCGACCCGGCAGGCATCCGCATACGTCCAGGCCGGACGGCCGCGTCGGAACGGCCCGAGCCGGACATCCGTGCCGGGCCGGCGCGCAGGGACGTATGGGGCCTCGGGTGCGCGAAGAAAGGCGGGAGCGAATGGCCGACGTGGTGGAGCGGCGCTCGATCGATGTCGTACCGGACTCGGAGCGGCACGGGACGGCCTTCAGTCAGTTCACCCTCTGGCTGGGTGCCAATCTGCAGATCACCGCCGTGGTGACGGGCGCCCTCGCCGTCGTCTTCGGCGCGCAGGTCTGCTGGGCCGTACCCGGACTGCTGATCGGCAACCTGCTCGGCGGCTCGGTCATGGCCCTGCACTCCGCGCAGGGTCCCCGGCTCGGACTGCCGCAGATGATCTCCAGCCGCGCCCAGTTCGGAGTACGGGGCGCGGCCGTGCCCCTGGCGCTGGTCATCGTAATGTACATCGGTTTCTTCGCCAGCGGGAGCGTGCTGGCGGGCCAGGCGGTCGGGAAGCTGACCCACTTGGGCGAGACCGCGGGCATCGTCCTGTTCGCACTGATCACCGCCGTGGCTGCGGCCGTCGGGTACCGGGTGATCCACGCGCTGGGGCGGATCGCGGGGCTGGTGTGCGCCGTGGCGTTCGTCTACCTCGGCGCTCGCCTGCTGGAGCGCGCCGATCTGTCCGGACTGCTCGCCGACCGCACCTTCTCCTTCCCGCTGTTCCTGCTCGCGGTGTCGCTGGCGGCCTCCTGGCAACTGGCCTTCGGCCCCTACGTCGCCGACTACTCCCGCTACCTGCCGCGTTCCACCTCGGCGCGCGCCACGTTCTGGTGGACGCTGGGCGGCTCGGCCCTGGGCTCGCAGTGGTCCATGACCTTCGGCGCGCTGGCCGCCGCGACCGCCGGACCGCAGTTCGTGGGACACGAGGTGAGTTACGTGGTGGGCCTCGGCGGGCCCGGACTGGTGGCCTCGCTGCTCTACTTCGTCGTCGCCCTGGGCAAGCTGACCATCAACGTGCTCAACACCTACGGCGGCTTCATGTCGATGGTGACCGGGATCAGCGGTTTCCGGGGACAGCGGCAGTTGGGGCCGCGCGCCCGGGCCGGTTACGTGGCAGGCATCATGGTCGCGGGCACGGCGGTGGCCCTGCTGGGGAAGGACAGCTTCCTGACGTCCTTCAAGGACTTCCTGCTCTTCCTGCTCACCGCCTTCACCCCCTGGTCGGCCATCAACCTCGTGGACTACTACCTCGTCGCCAAGGAGCGCTACGACCTGCCGGCCCTCAGCGACCCGGACGGCCGGTACGGCGCCTGGCGGTGGAAGGCGCTCGCCGTCTACGCCGTGGGGCTGGCCGCCCAGTTCCCGTTCCTGGCCACGGAGTTCTACACCGGCCCGCTCGTCGGCCCGCTCGGCGGTGCGGACATCTCCTGGCTCGTGGGGCTGGCCGTCCCCGCCGCCCTCTACTGGCTGCTGGCCCGCGGCGACACGGCTCACGTGCCCGAGCGCACCATACTGGCGGCCCCCGCCCCCGGTTTGCCGGCGGCCGTACGAGGAAGCCGCGACGGGTGAGGATATAAGGTTTAACCTTCAACCAGGTATCCGTGAGACCCCAGGGAACGGAGACAGCAACCGTGAGCACCCAGACGAAGCTCGCCGTCATCTACTACTCCGCCACCGGCACGATCGCCGAGATCGCCAAGGAGATCAGCCGGGCCGGACAGGAGGCAGGCGCCGAGGTCCGGCTGCGCCGGGCCGCCGAACTCGCCCCCCAGGAGGCCATCGACTCCAACCCGGCGTGGGCCGCGAACGTCCAGGCGACCGCCGACGTACCGCTCGCCACCCCGGACGACATGGTGTGGGCCGACGCCGTGGTCTTCGGTTCGCCGACCCGCTACGGCAACGTCGCCTCCCAGCTCAAGCAGTACATCGACACGCTCGGCGGACTGTGGGCCGAGGGCAAGCTGGCCGACAAGGTCTACAGCGGTTTCACCTCCTCCGCCACCAGCCACGGCGGCCAGGAGTCGACCCTGCTCGCGCTGTACAACACCGTGCACCACTTCGGCGGCATCCTCGTCGCCCCCGGGTACACCGACCCGGCCAAGTTCAGCGACGGCAACCCCTACGGCACCTCCCACGTCGACGCTCAGGGCAACAACCCGGTGGACGAGACCACCCGCACCGCGGCGCGCATCCAGGCGGCGCGCGTCGTCAAGGTCGCCACCGCCCTCAAGTCCGCCGACCCCACCGGCGCCTGACCGGCAGCTGACACCTGGCGAGCCAGGGTCCGAGCGGCTGTGCGACGACGGGCGTCGGCGCCGGACAACCGCTCGGACCCCCGCACGCCGGGCAACCGTCCGTTCCGTAGGGTCCCCCTCACGGCGCGGCCCGGCCCGGGACGATGCGGAGTCAGGCCTGCACGGCCGTCGGCGCGGGATCCGTGGGCGTCGGCGCAGGGGCAGGGGTGGCGCGACGGGCAGCAGGGATGGCGGCGGCGATGAGCGCGGCGACCAGGGCGACCCCGCAGCCGATGAGGAGTCCCGCGCGGAAGCCGCTTTCCGAGGTGAAGGTGTAGCCGCCCTTGGTCACCGTCAACTGGGCGAGGACGACGCCGACCACGGCCGCGCCGATCGAGGTGCCCAGGGAGCGCATGAGGGTGTTGAACCCGTTCGCGGCGGCGGTCTCCGACTGCGGGACCGAGCCCATGATCAGGGCGGGCATCGCCCCGTAGGCCAGACCGACCCCGCTGTTGGTCACGATCATCACCAGCATCAGCCCCCAGGCCGTACCCATCAGGGGCAGGGAGACGCCGTAACCGAGGGCGATGACGAGCACGCCGCTGATCAGCGTCGTCTTGGGGCCGCGGGCGTTGGTGAGCATGCCGCCGAGCGGCGAGACGAGCATCATCATGATGCCGCCGGGCGCCATCCACAGGCCGGCCGCCAGCATCGACTGCCCCAGGCCGTACCCGAGGGCCTCCGGGAACTGCAGAAGCTGCGGGACGATCAGCATGCTCGCGTACATGCCGAAACCGACGAAGACGGACGCGGCGTTGGTGAGCAGCACCCGCGGGCGGGCGGTGGTGCGCAGATCGATCAGCGGGTCGTCGGTACGCACCTCCCAGAAGCCCCAGCCGACGAGCGCGACGGCCGCGGCGGCGAACAGCCCGAGCGTCGTCCCCGAGCCCCAGCCCCAGTCACCGCCCTTGGAGACGGCCAGCAACAGGCAGACGAGACCGACAGCGAGGCCGACCGCGCCCGGGCCGTCGAACCGCTGCCCCTTGGCCGCGGCCGGCACCTCCGGGATGAAGAACCACAGCAGCACGGCGACGACCGCCGCCAGACCGGCCGCTCCCCAGAACAGGGCCCGCCAGTCGGCGTACTGCGCGACGGCGGCGGCGATCGGCAGGCCCAGGCCGCCGCCGATGCCCATGGAGGCGCTGACCAGGGCGATGGAGGAACTGAGCTTCTGCTGGGGCACCACGTCGCGGAGCAGCGCGATACCCAGCGGCACCATGCCCATGCCCATGCCCTGCAGACAGCGCCCGACGATCATGGGGAGCACGGAGGAGGACAGGGCGCACACCACCGACCCGGCGATCAGCGGCACCGCACATACCAGCAGCATGCGGCGTTTGCCGACGAGGTCGCCGAGGCGGCCGAAGACCGGCACGCAGACGGCGCCCACCACCAGCGTGGCGGTGACCACCCAGGCGGCGTTCGACGCGGTGGTGTGCAGAATCGTCGGCAGCTCCGCGATGAGCGGGGTGACCAGCGTCTGCATGATGGCCGCCGTGATGCCGGCGACCGCGAGCGTGGCCACCACGCCGCCCGCACGGACTGGGGGCTGGGGGGTCTCCATACCGGGACTCCTCGACTGTCTGGCCGCAACGATGCGATGCGACCGGGAACGATGATGTGCATCGTACATGCCATATGTGTCATGCACTTTGTATGCCCCCTGCACAGTCATGCGACAATGCCGTAGGGGCAGCCAACGCCGCCGGGCGCCCACGGCTCGACGGAAAGCAGGAGGCAACAGAGCACATGGGCAACCGCACGCACGCAGTCGAGTACGAACAGATGCTGCTGAGCCGCCACGGACTGCTGCAGCACAGAGGCGGCCGCGGCAAGGACGGGCCGATGGAGCGCAGCGCCTACATCCTGCTCAGCCGCATCCGCGTCCAGGGACCGATGTCGATCGGGGAACTGAGCGACGCGTTCGGACTCGACGCCTCCACCCTCAACCGGCAGACGGCCGCGGCGATGCGCTCCGGACTCGTCGAGCGCATCCCCGACCCGGCAGGGGGCATGGCGCGCAAGTTCCGGATCACCGACAAGGGCGCCCGCATGCTCGACGAGAAGCGGGACTACTTCGTACAGGCACTGGACAAGGTGATGGCTGCCTGGTCCGACGAGGAGATCGCCGACTTCGCCGCGTACCTGCGGCGCTTCAACAGCGACATCGAGCGCCTCGAAGGGCGCCCCTGGCCGCGTCCGAAGGACGCGAGCGCGACCCCCGCGCCGGAAAGCGGCTCCCGCTCCTGAGCCCGAGTGCCGGGAGGCGGCTCTGCCCCGGGCGCTCGGGCTCATCGGCGCAACGTGCCGCCCGGGCTGCCCCGGGCGCGAGGGAGTTCGGAAGGAGACGCAAGGTGACGCAGCAGCTCCCGGGTGCGGCGGAGCACCCGGTCGCGGCGGTTCTGGCGGAGCGGGCGGCAGCAGGCAGCCGTCCGGGCGACCGCACCGACGGGCACCGGGTGGCGCTGGCCATCGAGGGCGGTGGCATGCGCGGCACCGTCTCGGCCGGGATGGCCCACCGGGTGCACGAGCAGGGGCTGCTGGCGGGCGTCGACGCGGTCTACGGCGCCTCCGCAGGGGCGATCTCCGCCGCCTGGCTGCTCAGTTCGCGCCCGGAGGGACTGCGCGGCTGGGCGGACCCGCGCTTCGCGAGAGCGCTGATCCGCAAGGGCAACCTGCTGCGCGGCCGGCCCATGGTCGACGTCGAGCAACTGATCGAGGAGGTCTACGTCCGCCGGTTCCCGCTCGACTACCCCTCGGTGCTGGCCTCCCCCGTCGAACTGCACCCGCTGGCCACGGACCTGCACACCGGCCGGCCGGTGGACCTGCACGGCGAACTCATTGACGAGAGGGCGCTGCGCCTCGCGCTGCGGGCCAGTGCCGCTCTTCCCGTACTGGCCGGCGGCCCGGTGTCCGTCGGAGCACGCCACTTCTACGATACCGGGCTGGCCGAGTCGGTCCCCTTCCGGCAGGCGCTGCGGGACGGCGCGACGCACGTCCTGGTGCTGCGGTCCCGGCCGCTGCCCGCCCAGCAGGCCGTGCGGACCGGGCCCTCCCTGAGCTCCCGGCTCGTCGCGCAGGTCGCCTTCCGGCGGCACACCCGGCAACTGCGGGCCGCCTACCTGAGCCGTACCGTGCGGCTGGCCGACGACGACCGGGAACTCGCCGCCTACGACGCGGCCGTCGCGGACGCGGGCACCGGGCCCGCGGTCCTGTCCGTCCGGCCGGGCTCCGCAGCGCCCGCCGTCAGCCGTCTGGCGACCGACGGCGCCGTGTTGCAGGCGGCGTTCGAGGCCGGACGCCGGGCCGTCGCGGACCGCTTCGCCCCGCTCGCCGCGCCCTGACACCGGCCGGTGCCGGCATTGGACAGGCCAGCGGATCGGGAGGGGCGGGCCCGCCCGCCGGGGAAGACCGCCATGATCTCGTGCTCGCCCAGCTTCAGTACGGCCACGTCCCGTTCCGGCACGGGCAGGCAGGTGACGGCGACCTCCGCGCAGCCGTCCGCGAGCATGCCGGGCAGCTCCTCGTCGCGGCCGGTGACCCGCACGCCCGGGTGCAGCCCGCGGTAGCGGCCGAGCAGGGCGGCACAGGGGCCGACCGCCAGAACCGTGGTGGTCACCAGTCCGAGTTCCCCGGCCAGCTCGCCGCTCAGTCCCCCGACCGCGTCGCCCGCCCGGCGCAGCCCCCGCAGCAGCAGCCGCGGGTGCGGGTGCGGGTGCGGGGCGAACATCCGTCCGGCCGGTGTCAGTGCTGCGCCGCACCCGGTGCAGCAGCCCGAGCTCCCCCTTCACGCTCCTGCACCGCCGCACGGTATCCGGCTGCCGGACTCCCCCGTGGCACTGCGCCCGGCACAGCACCCGGCACGCTGCCCGGGGCAGTCGGCCGTCACTTGCCGCGTGCGTGCAGGAACCGGTCCAGGCCGTCCCCGAGGTCGACGATGCGCTCGGGGTAGTCCAGCGCGGCGAAGTCCTCGTCGCCGAGCTTCCACGGCTCGTGCACGT
This sequence comes from Streptomyces sp. CNT360, assembly GCF_000424785.1. Classification (NCBI taxonomy): domain Bacteria; kingdom Bacillati; phylum Actinomycetota; class Actinomycetes; order Kitasatosporales; family Streptomycetaceae; genus Streptomyces; species Streptomyces sp. CNT360. Next base: position 472,983 of record NZ_AUKO01000002.1, read on the forward strand.
ACCGCTTGTCCAACTGGGCCAGTTCGGGCACCCAGCGCCGCACATAGCCGCCCTCCGGGTCGTACTTCTTCGCCTGCGTGACCGGGTTGAGCACACGGTTGGGGCGGGTATCGGTGCCGGTGCCGGCCATCCACTGCCAGTTCAGCTGGTTGTTGGCCACGTCGCCGTCGACCAGGAGGTCGAGGAAGTGCCGGGCGCCGACCCGCCAGTCGACGTAGAGCGTCTTGGCGAGGAAGCTGCCGACCAGCAGCCGGCCCCGGTTGTGCATCCAGCCCTCGTGGCGCAACTGCCGCATGGCGGCGTCGATGATCGGGTAGCCCGTGCGGCCCTGCTGCCACGCCTCGATGTCGGCGCGGGCCTGCTTGCCGGTGCGCCAACGGTCGTGGTGGGTGCGGTAGTCGGTACTCGCCGCCCGCGGCCGGGCCGCGAGCACCTGGTGGTGGAAGTCGCGCCAGGCCAACTGCCGCACGAACGCCTCGGCGCCGGGCCCGCCCCGCTCCAGGGAACGGGCGACGAGCTCGGTCGGCGAGAGCGTGCCGAAGTGCAGACAGGGAGAGAGGCGGGAGGTGGCGTCGGCGGACAGGTCGTCGTGCCGGTCCGCGTAGGTGTCCATGCCCGCGCGCCGCCAGTCCGCGAACTGCTTGCGCGCCGCGCTCTCGCCCCCCTCCGGCACGCCGGGCGAGACGCCCCGGATCCCGTCGCGGTCCGGCACCTTCTCGGAGCGGACCCCCTCGACGGCGTTCACGCGGCGCGGCGCCCCGAGGGGACTGCGCTGACGGATGTGCTGCCAGCGGCGGAAGTAGGGCGTGAAGACGGCCATGTGGTCCTTGTCCTGCGGGACCACCTCCCCCGGAGCGATCGCCGTGACCACCCGCTCGTGGACGCACAGCCGCCGGCCCGCGGCCTCCAGCGCCGTGCGGAGCCGCTCCTCGCGCCGTCCGGCGTAGCCGCTGACGTCGGCGGAGACGTGGACCTGGGCGGCGTCGGTCTCGTGCGCGGCCCGGCACACCTGCTCGACCACGTCGCCCGTACGGACCACGAGGCGGGCGCCCCGCTCCCGCAGTCCGCGGTCGAGGTCGGTGAGGCAGTCGGCGAGGAACGCCCGCCGGTTGGGCACGGCGTACCCGGCGGCGTCGATGCCGCTGTCGCGTACGAAGAGCGGGACGACGGCGTCGGCGGAGTCCAGTGCGGCCCGCAGCGCGGGGTTGTCCCGCAGACGCAGGTCGCGGGTGAAGAGCAGGACGGCGACGGCGGTCATGGGCTGCTCCAGCGTCGGTGGCGGACGGCGCCCGGCGAGGGCGGCGGTGCGGCGCCCGGCCCCGGCGGGGGCCGGGCACGGCCGTCCAGCATCCCGCGACCCGGCCCCCGCACGGCCCCTCCTCCCTCCGGCGTGTCGGCCTGCCCGGGCTCCGGCCCGAGCCTGGGGAGGGCGAAGGCAGGGGCGAGCCGGAGCCGGGAGGGCTCAGCCGCCTTCCGTGTAGCGGGCGAACCCGTCGATGAGTCCCTGGCGGCTGGGGTTGTTGAACTCACGGACGGAGAAGTCCCGCATCAGGGAGGTCTCGGTGGGGCGGTAGAGGCCCTTCTCGTAGTAGCCCGCGCCCTCGAAGGTGCCGGTCTGCCCGCCTGCGGGGTCGTCCTTACCGAGGAAGGCGTGCCACTTGGTCTGCTGCTGCGCCATCTCGTCCGCGGTGTGGGTGCTGATGTTGACGTCCTCCGGCTCGGGGCCCTGGTAGGTGCCCGACTGGCCGTAGTCGTACTCGTCGGCGAGTCGTCCGATGGAGTGCGCCATCTCGTGGACGGCGATGAGCCCGGAGTCGGAGTTGTCGGACGAGAGGGTGGAGACGCCGTCGAAGGGGTAGCCCGTGAGCCGGTTGTACCCGGCCCCGCCGTACTTGGTGGAGTTGGCGACGACCATGACGATGTCGGCGGCGGGTGCCTGCGCGGCGTACGTGTTGACCTTGTCCAGGTCGGCGCAGAGCAGCCGCTCCAGCCCGTCGCACCAGAAGTAGGAGCTGAGCGCGGTGTCCCGTACCACGTCCTGGGAGGGGTCGCCGGAGACGCCGGAGTCGTTCGAGACGGCGTCCACGGTCCATACGTTCATCTTGTCGGTGTTGCTTCCGTAGGGCTCCACGGAGGTGACGTCGGCCAGCTTCGCCTCGGCGTCCTCGTGGAAGTCGGCGAGCTGGTCGGCCGTGTAACCGTCACCGACGATCACCAGGTCGAGCCGCTCCGCCGTGGGCCCGCTGCGGTGCAGGGCGGAGACCCGGCCGTCCGCTGCCGCCTCCGGCCGGCTGAGCGCGGCGTGCGGGGCGACAGCGTGGTCCGGCGTGGCGGTGGGCACTCCCGCGTGGTGCCCGGTGGGTCCCGTGGGCCGGAAGGACTCCACGTTCTGGGTCGCGGCTACGGACGCGGGCCGCGCGGTGGGCGGGGATGCGGAGGCGGGTTCCGCGGCGTGGGCGCCGGCGGTCAGGGCGGTGGCGGACAGCAGCGCGACGGTCGCGGTGAGCGCGGCGGTCCGGCGTATCCGAGAGCGGGTGCGTCTGGGCATGGCTGCTCCAGGGGTGGGGGGTGCGCGGCACGGGTGATAAGCCGCCGGGTAAACGTGCTTAACTGGCCGCTCAACATAGGACGTTGGGCTGCACCCGGCAAGACACCGGTCACACCGGTCCGGGCGGAAAGGCCCACCGCCGTCGGGGGCGTACGGGAAGCGGCACGGACGGAGGAAGCGGCGTGGACGGTCGGTCCGAGACAGTGGGCGAGCGCGTGCACCGGCTGCGCACAGCACGGGGGATGACGCAGCGTCAGGTCGCCGAACCGGCCTACACCGCCGCGTACGTCTCGACCGTCGAGGCCGGGAAGGTGCGCCCCTCCGAAAAGGCGCTGCGCCACCTGGCCACCCGGCTGGGCGTCAGCTGTCACGAGCTGGCCACCGGGCAGCCCGCCCAACTGGCCGCCGAGCTTCGCCTGGCCCTCGCCGACGCGCAGCACACCCTCGCCACAGGGGACACCGCCCAGGCGGCTCGCGCATTCGACCGGCTGCTCGCCGAGGCGGAACGGCATGAGCTGACCGACGCACACGGCACCGCGCTGCTGGGACTCGGCGACTGCGCCCTGGAGTCCGGTGACCTGGCCGCGGCACACGCGCGGTTCGAGGCCGCCGAACGCCTCCTGGCCGACGCGGCGCCCGCCCGGCGCGCCCCCGCCGTGCGCGGGCGGGCCGTCGCCCACCTGCTGGCGGGCGAACTGCGCTACTCCTGCTACCTGTTGGAGAGCGCGCTGGACGAGCTCAACAGCTCGGGTCACCACGATCCGGACGCCTTGCTGCTGCTCTACACGGCGGCCATCGCGCCCTACCTGGACATGGGCGCGCACGCGCGGGCCGCGCACGCGGCCGAGCAGGCGCTGTCCCTGGCACCTGCGGCCACCGACACGGCACGCGTCGCGGGCATGCACCGCTCGGTCGCCCGCACGCTGCTGGCGGAGGGCCGCGTCGCCGAGGCCGACGCCTCCCTCGCCAAGGCCACGGAGCTCTACCGGCGGCTGCGCATCCGTACCGAACTGGCCCACTGCCACTGGATGCGCGGGTACGTGCACGCGCAGAGCGGCGATCTGGCGCGGGCCGAGGAGGAGCTGCGTACCGCGCGCGAGATGCTCACCGCCAAGCGGGCCACGCTGTACGCGGAACAGGTCGAGGTCGAGCTCGCCGACGTCGTCCGGCGCAGGGGACGGCCCCAGGAGGCCGCGGAGCTGCTGCGGGGGTTGTTGGCGACGGCCGGTCATGAGCGCGCCGCCGTCCACGCGGGGGCCGCGCACCGGCTGCTGGGACTGATCGCGCAGGAGGCGGGGGAAGCGGAGACGGCGGAGGAGCACTACGTCTCGGCGCTCTCGCTGCTGGAGCGCGCCGGAGCCGCCGGTGACCTGGCCGACGTGTGCCGTCTGCTGGGCGATCTGCTGCGCCGCGCGGGCCGGACGCAGGCGGCGATGGACGCCTACCGGGCGGGGCTCGGCCCACGCATGGCCCGGGGCGTCACGACACTGGGCCCCGCCCCGGCCGTACCCCCCGCCTGAACCGCGTCCTCCCCGCGGTGGGCGTCCTGCGGAGGTTCACGCCTCTCCTGCGGCACCTCCGCAGGAGGCGCGCACCCGCAGTTCCGGGAGCAGCGCGAGGTGGCGGCGGGGCGGCACCGCACTCCCGCCGGGCGCCTCCGACTCGCCCGTCGCCTGCGCGATCCGCTCCAGCAGGCACCGCACCGCGGCCGCGCCCACCGCGCGGCGCGGCGGGGCCACGGCGGTGAGGGGCACGCTCGTCAGCGCCGCCAGATCGTCCTCGTACGCCACCAGGGCCAGGTCACCCGGTACGTCCAGCCCGCGGTCGGTGAGCCGTTGCAGGACGCCGAGGGCGTCCTGGTCGTTGTGCACCAGGGCGGCGCGCACGCCCCGGCTCTCCCGCAGTCGGCACAACCGGTCGACGGCCGTGTCGATGCCGGCCGGGTCGGCGGGCGGGTCCATCCGGATCGTGACCGGCGCAGCCTCCATGCCGCAGGCGCGCCGTGCGGCGGACCACCCCTCCTCGATCTGCGGTGTACTCGGCGTGTCCCGTACGAGCAGGGCGATCTCCCGGTGCCCGAGCCCGGCCAGGTGGTGGACCGCCCGTGCCGCCCCGGCCGCGTGCTCGGAGCGCACCACGTCCAGGACGTCCGCCAGGGGGCTGCCCAGCGGTATCCGCCGGTCCACCACCACGGTCGGGCGCACCAGGCCGAGCAGGGCCTCCTCCTGTTGCGGGGCGGGCCTGCCGTCGGCCCACACCGGGGCCAGCAGCAGGCCCTCCACCCCTCCCGTCAGCAGGCGGGAGATCTGCGCCTCGTCCTCCGCGCGGCGGTAGTGCGAGATCCCCACCACCAGTCGGCCACCGCGGTCGGCGAGCTCTTCCTGGGCGCCGCGGACCAGTTCGGCGAAGTAGTGCTCGGTGCTGGGCACCACCATGCCCACGACCGTGCCCTCGGCGCCCTCGGCGCCCCGGGAGCCGCCCGGTGCGGCCAGGCCACCGGGGCCGGTGGAGCGGTCGACCGCGGGGTCGTCCGCCGCCGGTCCGGGCCAGACGACGGCCCCGTGCAGACGCCGCAGCCGGCCCTGCCCGGCCAGCGTCTCGACGTCGCGGCGCACCGTGACGGCGGAGACGCCCAACTCCTCGGCGAGTGCGGCGACCCGCAGGCTGCCGCGCTGCCGGACGATGCCCAGCACGCGCTGGTGGCGCTGGTCCACGTGCGCTCGCAAACGGGTCCTCCGGGTGGGTCGGCTCGTGGCCGGCTCGGACCGGTGGCGGCCCGAGCTGCCGGGTTCCCACGGCGAGCTGCGCGGCTCCGGCCACGAGGGCTCTTGTGCAGGCAGCGTACGCTCCCGCTCGCATCGATCAGAAAGGTGATCGGTTTCGCTCAACCGGCCCGTCGAAGGAGTCGTGTTGCGTGTGAGGCCCGAGCCGCGCCGGGAACCGGCTCAGGCGACGTCGGCGTAACTGGTGCCGACCTTCAGGCCGTCGATCCAGTTGATGGCGCGCTTGTTCTCCACCTCGGAGCCGTAGCTGCCCCAGCGGGTGTCGTTGCCCTTGTCGTCCCAGGTCCGGCCGTGGAAGTCGGCGACCTTGGTGCCGTTGTAGTACATCTCGACCCACCCGGTGCCGGCGGCGGAGGAGGTGTGGATGCCCAGCACGAGACGCTTCCAGGTGTCCTTGCTCACCGGGGTGCTCCACTTGAGGGTCCACTTCTCGCCGACCTCGATGTGGAAGAGCTTCAGCTCGCCGCCCTCCACCTTGATGATGACCGGGTAGTTCTGCTGCTGCTCGTCGCCGGCGCCGTAGGACTTCCACTGGAAGACGGTGGCCGCGTCGTCGGTGTTCGTCCTGGTGTCCCAGCCGAGGTAGTAGGTGCGGTCCTCCTGGAACGTCACGCCGGCCGCGCCGTGCGCCTCGCAGCGCTTGAGGCCGAGCGGCTTGTTGAACTTGAAGACCTGGCCGCGGCCGTCGTGGTTGTCCTGCGCGGTGACACTGCCCGGCGCGTCGCACAGGATCGAGTCGAAGACCCCGGTGCCGCCGGCAGCATCGCCGTCCCACAGGACGGAGGCCTGGGCCGAGGGGGCCGCCAGCATGCCGAGGAACGCGGCAAGGGGCAGAGGGAGTACGCGGCGTATACGCATGAGTGTCCTTCCGTTGAGTGGAGGGTGCGGTGCGGTGACGGGGTCCGGACCGTCAGCGGAGCCGGAGGCGGAGCGTGTGCGTCCCGCCTCCGGTCTTCGCAAGGTCCGTGAAGCGGACGCGGAGGTGGGAGCCGGTCCGCACGGCGGAGACCGTGTCGGGCCGGGCGAGGACCGCGGCGACCCGGTGGCGCCAGACGACCTCCAGATCCGTGCGGGAGCGCGCCGGATCGGCGACGCACAGCAGCGCCGTGCCGTCCCGCCGTATCCGGACGAGCACCGAGCAGGGGCCATCCGCGGTCAGGGGGCCTGCCGTGGCCGCGGTCCAGAAGTTGACGGCGGTGACGCCGGCGCCGGGCAGGGTGACGCCTTGGCGGTCCGCGTCGTTGGCCAGGATCCGCAGCCTGCGGCGCCCGGCGGCCGCATGTGCGACGGTTTCCGTCACGGAGGCGCCGGGCAGCAGCACATAGCTGTACGCAGCATCCTCGGGATCGGTGCCGTGGTCGAGGTACAGGGTCTGGTAGCGGCGGCGCAGCTCGCCGGTGGAGCCGCCGGAGTTGATGTCTCTCCAGCGGCCGGTGCGCGTCTCTCGCAGCGCGTGCAGCGCCGCGCCTGCGGGAAAGTGGTAGCCGCCGTGTCCCGCGAGGTGGGCCCACCGTGCGCCCCGTGCCACGAAGGAGTCGGCGGCGCTGCGGCGCCCGTCGACCAGCAGACGGGGGTTGCCGTCCGCACCCAGGTTGCGGTTGTCGACCACGGTCTCGACCGCCGTGCCGTCGGCCCCGGTGATGCCCGCACCCAGGCAGACGACGGCCTCGTCGGTGAAGAACCAGGACTTGCGGGCCGTGAGTGAGCTGAAGGGGCCGCGAAGATCCTGACCGACGGCGGCGTACCGGCCGTCGGTGGCGCCGCCCACCCAGTCCGCGTCAGGCACCGGCTGGCCCCAGTCGCCGCCCTCCCCGTCCGCCAGCCGCTTGCCGGAGGCGGTGGTGCCCGGCAGTCGGTAGGGGTCGACGGTCGGCCAGAAGGCGTCGGAATACTGGGCGTCGGGATGCGGTCCGCGCCCTCCCCGGGCTCCCGGAGCCGCGGCCCACCAGGTGAGCATGCCGGAGCCGGTGTGCCAGCCGCGGGCGTTCTCCCCGTTCCCGTACTCGTAGTGGGTGATGCGGCGGGAGGCCGCGCTCAGCCCGGCGGTCCAGCCCCGGCGCCGGTGGGTGGCCCGGTCCATGGCGGCGAACAAGCGGTGCCCGTCGGGCTCGGGCCGGGGGCGGACGGAGTCGTCGGAATCGATGGCCTCCAGCCTTGCCAGGTGCGGGACGTCCAGCGCGCTGTCGGCCAGGACGGGCCGGTAGGTGTCGCGGCGTATCCACCCCTTGACCAGACCGTGCCAGCGGTCCCGCTCCTCCCGGCTCGCCCCCTCGGCCATGAGGGCGACGGCCGCGATGATGCTGTGGCCGCGCACGTGGTCGTCCTGCGGCTCGGTGCCGGGCTCCGCGTCCTCGGTCAGGCCGCGGCTGATCGCCCGGCCGCAGACCGCGTCCATCACGAGTCCGTTGTGCAGGAAGGGCGCCCAGGCGTGCTCCACCGAGTCGAGCACGATCTGCCGCTTCGGGTCGGTCACCTGCCAGGGCGAGTCGGCCAGCAGGGCGAACAGCATGCCGAGGCCGCCGAGGAACACTGCGCCGTAGGAACCGGTGTAGGCGACGTTGCGGTGCTGGACGAACGAACCGTCCTGGTACAGCCCGTCCCCGCTGGTCACGTACGGGAAGACCGGCGAGAGGGCGTCACTTGCCAGCGCCATCTTGGCCGCGGAGCCGCCGACCAGGCCGCGTACCGCCAGTACCCGGCACAGGTCGACGCGGTTGGCGCCGGTACTGGTCCCCTCGTACTTTTCGACGGCGGAGTCGGGGACGAAGTGGTCGACAGCGGCCGTGCAACGGGCGACACGGTCCGCGCCGAGGTGCTCGAAGAGCAGCACGCAGACGTCCAGCAGCGCCTGCGGGGCGCCGATCTGCCAGTTGTACCAGTTGCCGTACCGCTCCTGCCGTTCGTTGTAAACCTGCTGAACGAGGTGGTCCATGCCGTCGAGCACGGCGGCGCGCAGCCCGCTGTCACCGGTCAGGCCGGTGCCGGGCTGCGCGTAGGCGGTGGCCATGGTCAGCAGGCGGGTGGCGGTGGTCTGGATCTTCTCGGAGAAGCCGTACGACTCGGCGTCGGTGTCCGGGTCGGGGTCCGCCCACACGGCGTCGGGCCACAGCGCGCCGTCGGACGGCCGCATGGCGTCGCGCCAACGGGCGGCCTGCCGGCCCAGTTCCGCCAGGCGGGCTTTGAAGGGGTCGGCGTTCGGGCGGAAGCCGGACCCGAGCACGAGCCCGCGCCACCGCTCGCGCAGGCGGGCGAACTCCTCGTCGGTGGCGGCGGCCGGCTCCGCGGACGAGACCACGGAGCCTTCCCTGGGCCGGGCGGCGGCCTGCCCGGCGGGGGACGGAACGGTGGCCGACGCGGCCGCGAGACAGGCACCACCTCCGGCGCGCAGCAGGGCACGTCGGGCAAGGGAAGACTTGGACATGAACGTTGTGTACGCTTCCCCGGCAGAACACTCAAGTATCGCTACCGAATCGATCGTTTCGATCGTTTCGGAGTCTGGACACTCACGGGCATACCCCCTGCCGCAAGGGGTACGGTTGCGTCGATCCGCCCCTGATCGATCCCAAGCTGACGATTCCCGAGGAGCTCCGCGAAAACCCTCATGACTGCTGACCCGGACAAGGCTGAATTCGACCTTCTCTACGAGGACGCGAAGGCGGGCGTCGCCGAGGCGCGGCAACGCGTGCTCGACGCCTCCGCCGACGGGCCCGACAGCGCCCGGCTGGCCGACGCCCTCGACGAGCTGGAGGCCGCGCTGGCGCACCGGGAAGCCGCCCGCCTGCGCACCCGCGACGACGCCTGGCTGCTCACCGCGCTCGGTGCGGCCAACGCCATCGACCCCGAGTTCCACGGCGACGCACCTCCCGCCGTCGAGGGCCCCCCGGACTGAGACGCCCGGCGCGAAGCCGCACCGCTCCGGTGGCCGAGAACCGCCGCCGCGCGGCACGGCACGGCCCGGGCGGTCTTGTGGTGTCCGCCCGGCAGCGGTTTCAGTGGTGAGAGCTCACGTCGTAGCGGGGCATCGCCGCGTGGACCGAGGGGGCGGCATGACGGTCATCGCGTCAGGGGAAGTGCGGGAGCTGCTGACCGAGGAGGCGGCGCTGGCGCGGGTGCACGGCATCTGCTTCAAGACCGGCCCGCCCGGCCGGGTCGGGGTCGAACTCGAATGGCTGGTGCACCCCGTCGACACTGCTACGCCGACGCCGTGGACGGGGAGCGTGCGGAGGGCGGTGCCCCCTCCTGACGGCAGCACCGTGAGCGCTGCCGCACTGAACGCGGCGGTGACCGAGCTACGGTCCCTGCCGCTGTCGTCGGCGATCACTCTCGAACCCGGCGGTCAGGTCGAGTTCAGCTCCCGGCCGGCGGAGTCCCTCCCCGCGTGCATCGAGGCGGTCCGCGCCGACCTGGCCGCCGCCCGGGCCCGGCTCAGCCGGCACGGCATCCGCCTGGTGGGCCGGGGCCTGGACGACCGGCGGGGCACCCGGCTGCTGGACGATCCGCGCTACCGCGCGATGGAGAGCTTCTTCGACCGCACCGGCCCGGCGGGCCGGATCATGATGCGTTCCTCGGCCTCCGTCCAGGTGTGCCTGGACGCGGGCACGGCGGAGCGGGGCCCGTGCAGTGTGGGACGTCGCTGGTTCCTCGCCCATGTGCTGGGTGCCGTGCTGACCGCGGCCTTCGCCAACTCTCCGCTGGTCGAGGGCGAGTGGGCGGGCTGGCGCTCGGGGCGGCAGGCCGTGTGGGCCGCGCTGGACGGGTACCGCAACCTGGCACCCGCGCAGGTGGGCCGGGGCGGCCCGCGCTCGTCGTGGGCGCGGTACGCGCTGGACGCCCCGGTGCTGTGCGTACGGTCCAGGGAGGGGCCGTGGGCGGTGCCCGGGGACGGGATGACCTTCCGGCAGTGGATCGGTCGCTGGTCAGGGGCCCCGCGTCGGTTTCCCGCACCGTCCACTTCGTCGAACGCCGTCTCCCGGCCGCCGGGGCCTGCGGATCTGGACTACCACCTGACCACGCTCTTCCCTCCGGTACGGCCCCGCGGCCACTTGGAACTGCGCATGATCGACGCCCAGCCGGGCGACGACGGCTGGGTGGTCCCGCTGGCGGTGACGACGGCGCTGTTCGACGACCCCGCCGCCACGGAGTCCGCCTACCGGGCCGTACGGCCGCTGGCCGCCCTGACCGCCGGGGCGCCCGCCCCGCGCAACACCCTGTGGGAGCGGGCCGCCAGGAACGGGCTCGGCGACCCCGACCTGCACACGGCCGCCGTCAGCTGCTTCGCCGCGGCACGGCAGGCGCTGCCGAGGCTGGGTGCGGGCCGGTCCGTCGTCCAGGCCGTCGACGAGTTCGCCGCCCGCTACACGGCTCGGGGCCGGTGCCCCGCCGACGACACCCTGGACGCATGCGGCCCCCTCCCCGCGGCCGCCGCTCCCCCATCCGCCGCGCCGCCCGCACCGGGTGGCGGCGCGGGAAAGGAGACGTCCCGATGACCGCAGGCAGCACGGAGGAGGCCGCACCCCTGCGGACGCGCGCACTCGGTGCGCTGGAGGCGGCCCGCGCCCGCACCCTCGGCCTGGCCGACTGCGTGACGGACGGTGAACTGACCGCGCAGCACTCGCCGCTGATGTCTCCCCTGGTGTGGGACATGGCGCACATCGCCAACCAGGAGGAGCAGTGGCTGCTGCGTGCCGCCGGCGGGCTGACGGCGCTCCGTCCCGAGATCGACTCGCTCTACGACGCCTTCGAACATCCCCGTGCGGACCGCCCGGCCCTGCCGCTGCTGGCGCCGCGCGAGGCACGCGGCTACCTGGCCGAGGTGCGCGGCCGCGCGCTCGACGTGCTGGATGCGGCACGGTTCGCCGGGGCGGGGCGGCTGCTGGCGGACGGGTTCGCCTTCGGCATGATCGCCCAGCACGAGCAGCAGCACGCCGAGACCATGCTGATCACCCACCAGTTGCGGCGGGGCGCCGCCGCGCTCACCGCCGAGCCGCCCCCGCCCGCGCCGGCCGAGGCGGGGTCGCTGCCCGCCGATGTCCTGGTGCCGGACGGGCCGTTCACCATGGGGACCGACGACGAGCCCTGGGCGCTGGACAACGAACGCCCCGCCCATCGCCGCCGGGTGGCGGCCTTCCGTATCGACACCCTGCCGGTGAGCAACGCCGCCTACCAGCGCTTCATCGAGGACGGCGGCTACCGCGAGGCCCGCTGGTGGCATCCGGCGGGCTGGGAGCAGGTACGCCGCCACGGGTGGCAGGCACCGCTGTTCTGGCACGGCGACGGGGCGGGCGGATGGTGGCGGCGGCGGTTCGGTGTCGCCGAGCCGGTGCCGGGCGACGAGCCGGTGCTCCACGTGAGCTGGTACGAGGCCGACGCGTACGCCCGGTGGGCGGGGCGGCGACTGCCGACGGAGGCCGAGTGGGAGAAGGCGGCCCGCTTCGACCCGGTCACCGGCCGCAGCCGCCGCTTCCCCTGGGGCGACCAGCCGCCCGGTCCCGGCCACGCCAACCTGGGCCAGCGCCACCTGGGCCCCGCACCGGTGGGCAGCTATCCTTCCGGCGCGTCGGCGACGGGCGCACGGCAGTTGCTGGGCGACGTGTGGGAGTGGACGGCGAGCGACTTCGCCCCGTACCCCGGCTTCGTGGCGTTCCCCTACCGGGAGTACTCGCAGGTCTTCTTCGGTCCGGAGTACAAGGTGCTGCGCGGCGGCGGCTTCGGGGTGGGCGAGGTTGTCGCGCGGGCCACGTTCCGCAACTGGGACCTCCCGGTGCGGCGCCAGATCTTCTCCGGGTTCCGCACCGCCGTCCCGCTGTCCGCCGGGAACCGCCGCTGATGTGCCGTCACCTCGCCTACGTGGGTCCTGCCGTCCCGCTCGGTCAGGTACTGGCGCGGCCCGAGTTCTGCCTGGTGCGGCAGTCGTGGGAGCCGCGCCGCCAGGGGCACGGGACGGTGAACGCGGACGGCTTCGGGGTCGGCTGGTACGCCGAGGGCGACCCGCTGCCGGCCCGCTACCGCCGGACCGGCCCGGTGTGGGCGGACGCCGGCTTCACCGACCTGTGCCGGGTGGTGTGCTCGGGCGGGATGCTGGCCGCCGTGCGGGACGCCACGGACGGGTGCGCGGGCGGCGAGGCCGCCGTCGCGCCGTTCGCCGCCGACCGCTGGCTGTTCAGCCACAACGGTGCCGTCCTCGGCTGGCCCGGCTCGGTGGCCGACGTCGCCGGTGCCGCGCTCAGCGCGCGGGAGTTGCTCGGCCTGGAGGCCCGCACCGACGCCGCCCTGGCCTGGGCGCTGGTGCTGCACCGGCTGCGGGAGGGCGCCCCGCTCGCCGTGGCCGTGGCACGTGTGGCCGCCGCGCTGGCACGGGCGGCTCCGGCATCCCGGCTGAACTTCCTGCTCACCGACGGGCGTGCCGTGGCCGGCACGGCGGTGGGCGAATCCCTGTGGTACCTGGCCCGGCCGAAGGAGTCCCTGACTCTGGCCTCGGAGCCGCACGACGCGGACCCGGACTGGCGGCAGGTGCCCGACGGGCACGTCGTCGCGGGGGACGCCGCACGTCTCGGACTGTCCCGGTTGGAGGACCTGTGAGCCCGTCCCGTTTCACCCTCACCCGTACGCTGCCGCCCCGGGACACCACCGCGGCGCTGGCGGCCGACGTGGCCGAGGGGTTGTCCGGCGTGCCGAAGGCACTGCCGCCCCGGTGGTTCTACGACGCCCGGGGCAGCGAGCTGTTCGAGGAGATCACGGCGCTGCCCGAGTACTACCCGACCAGGGCCGAAGGGGAGATCCTCACCCGGCATGCCGGTGACATCGCCCGCCTCACCCGGGCCGGCACGCTGGTGGAGCTGGGCTCGGGGTCGTCGGCCAAGACCCGGCTGCTGCTGGACGCGCTTCCCGGGCACCTGCTCTACGTGCCGGTGGACGTCAGCGCCTCGGCGCTGGAGGCGGCCGGGCTGGCACTGCTGAACGCGCGGCCCCGGCTGCGGGTGCACGCCTTGGTGGCCGACTTCCTCGGCGGGGTGGAGCTGCCCGCCGGTACCGGGCCCCGCCTGGTGGCCTTCCTCGGCGGCACCGTCGGCAACCTCCTGCCGGCGGAACGGGCCGGCTTCCTGCGCGGGTTGCGCACCGTGCTGGCGCCCGGGGACGCGCTGCTGCTGGGCACGGACCTGGTCAAGGACCCGGCGGTACTGGTCGCCGCGTACGACGACGCCCTGGGTGTGACCGCCGAGTTCAACAAGAACGTGCTGTGTGTGCTGGCCCGCGAGCTGGGCGCGGACTGCGATCCGGCCGACTTCGACCACGTCGCGGTGTGGGACGAGGAGCGGGAGTGGATCGAGATGCGGCTGCGTGCCCGTACGGCGCTGAGCGTGAAGGTGCCGGCACTCGACGCGAGCTTCGACTTCCGCGCCGGCGAGGAGATGCGGACGGAGGTCTCGGCCAAGTTCCGCACCGAGGGGCTGCGCGCCGAGTTGACCGCCGCGGGGTGGCGTCCCGCCGAGATGTGGACCGATTCCCAGGCCCGCTTCGCGCTGACTCTCGCGTTCCCGTGGGGGTGAGCCGTCCGCTGCCGGAGGAGTGAGCTTTCGGGCCTGCCCGGGATGAGCGGTGCGGCGTCGGCGTACGGGCCACCCACCGCGTGGGTCACGCCGCCGGCGGCTCGTGCCGGGCGACGGTCAGCGGGAGTTCGGCCCAGATGGTCTTGCCGTGCGGTCCGTACCTGGTTCCCCAGTGCTCGGCGAGCTGCGCGATGAGGAACAGCCCCCGGCCCCCCTCGTCCACCGTGGTGGCCCGGCGCAGGTGCGGCGCGGTGCTGCTGCGGTCGGACACCTCGCAGGTGAGGTACCGGTCGCAGATCAGCCGGACGGTGACCGGGGGTTCGCCGTGCCGGACGGCGTTGGTGATCAGTTCGCTGAGGACGAGCTCCGCGGTGAACGCCGTCTCCCGGAGCCCCCAGGCGGACATCCGCTCCACGCACGCCGTCCGTACGGGGGCGACGGCCTCCGGGTCGCTGGGCACCTCCCACTCGGCGACCCGGTCGGACGGCAGCCGACGCACCCCGGCGACCAGCAGCGCGATGTCGTCCCGGTCGGTGTGGGAGCGGCCGGGCAGCAGCGCGTCCAGCAGGGCGTCGCAGGTCTGTTCAGGAGCGCTCCCGGCGCCGGCGACGGCATCCACCAGCACGCCGAGACGCTCGTCGAGGTCGCCGCCGCGCAGCCGGACGAGTCCGTCGGTGTAGAGCACCAGCCTGCTGCCCTCCACAAGGATCACGGTACGGGTCTCGAACGGCGAGGTGCCCAGTCCGAGCGGCAGGTTGGCCGGTACGTCCAGCAGGGTGGTCGTGCCGTCGGGGTGTGCGAGCGCGGGCGGCGGGTGGCCGGCCCGTGCCAGGTGGCAGGCGCCGGTGGCGGGCTCGTAGAGGGCGTAGAGCACGGTGGCGCCGGTGATCGTCTCGGTCTCCGGGTGGCGCGTGGGGTCCTGGTCGATGCGCACCACCAATTCGTCGAGGTGGGCGAGGAGTTCGTCGGGTGGCAGGTCGAGGGAGGAGAAGTTGTGCACCGCCGTGCGCAGCCGGCCCATGGTGGCGGCCGCGTGCAGTCCGTGCCCGACCACGTCACCGACGACCAGGGCCACGCGGGCGCCGGGCAGCGGGATGACGTCGAACCAGTCGCCGCCGACCCCGGCCTGCGCGGGCAGGTAGCGGTAGGCGGCGTCGACGGCGTTCTGCTCCGGCACCCCGCCCGGCAGCAGGCTGCGCTGCAGGGTGACGGCCATGCCGTGCTCGCGTGCGTAGCGCCGCGCGTTGTCGACACACACCGCGGTGCGGGTGACGAGTTCCTCGGCCGAGGCCACGTCCTCGGGCTGGAAGGGCCGGCGGTCGCGGCGCCAGAAGCCGGCGAGTCCCAGCACCGTGCCCCTGGCCCGCAGCGGCACGGTGATGCGCGAGTGGAACCCCGCCCCGAGGATCCGCGCGGCCCGGCCAGGATCGATGCGGCGCCACTCCTCGTCGGCGGCGAGGTCGGGTTCGAAGACGGTGCGGACCGACGCCGGCCCTTCGTCGCCCCGGACGGCCACGGGCGGGATGAGGGGCAGGCTGTCCACCGGCTGGAAGGGGTGCTCGGCGACGGACGAGCGCAGTGCGACGCGCCGCACCGTGGCGGTGACGGGGTCGGGCAGCGGCTCCGCGCCCTCGATCACCGGGACGAGCAGGTCGACGGTGACGACGTCGGCGAACCGGTCGACGGCGACCTGCGCGAGCTCCTCGGCGGTCCGGGTCACGTCCAGCGTCGTGCCGACGCGCAGGCCCGCCGTGTAGAGCAGTTCCAGGCGCTGCGCGGCGACTTCGGCCTGCCCGGCCACCTCCCGCAGTTCCGTGGTGTCCCGCACGGTGGCGACGGTCCCGGAGGGGCCGCCGCCCTCACCGGTGGACCGCTGGTTGACAGCCAGCAGCCGGTCCCCCACCCGGTGGACCTCGTCGCTGGCGGTGCGTCCGGAGGCCAGCAGCGTCGCGACCTGCGACGGCAGGCCGAGCACGTCGACGGTGCGTTCCTGGGCGTCGGCGGGCAGTTCGAGCAGCCGGTGCGCCTCGTCGTTGGCGAGCAGCAGCCGCCGGTCGTCGTCGAGAACGAGGACGCCCTCGCGGACCGCGTGCAGGACCGCGTCGTGGTGCTCGTACATGCGGGTCACCTCGGTCGGCCCGAGGCCGTGCGTCTGCCGGTCCAGCCGCCTGCTGACCAGCCCCGCACCGGCCGCGGCCAGCAGCAGTGCTCCGGCGGCGCCGACGACCACCCACGGCAGCTCGCGGTGGAGCCGCGCCGAGACGGTGGCCAGGTCGACGCCGGCCGTGACGATGCCGGTCACCTTGCCGTCGGCGTCCCGTACGGGGGCGGCGGCCCGCACGGAGTCGGTGGGAGCACCGCGGAACCGCTCGGCGTAGGACCGGCCGGCCAGCGCGCGGCCGAAGTCCCCGGTGGCCCTGGTACCGATCAGCTTGCGGAGAGGGTCGGAGAGGCGCACACCGTCGCGGTCGAGCACGGTGACGAAGTCGATGCCGCACGCGTCGTGGGCCCGGAGGCTCACGGGTTGCAGGGCGGCGGTCGGGCGATCGGACCGGAGGGCCGCAACAGTCGAGGGCGCGGCAGCCAGGGTTCCGGCGCACGCCATGGCGCGTTCGCGGGCGCCGCGCTCGTCGGCCGCGCGCGCCTCCCACGCCAGGATGAACGCCGCGGCGACGACCAGCAGCAGGACGATCGCCAGTTGCAGCGAGAACACCTGTCCGGCGACGGTGCGCCATCCGAAGCGGCGCCGGTACTCACCGGCTGCCGACGACTGCCGGTTGCCCGGCCGCTTCCGCCACTCTGGAGCCATACTGCATGGTTTACCGCCCCTCGCGCGCGATTGCTCGGACCGCCTCCGGCAGGGCGCACCTCGCCTGGGTGCGCCACCGGATGTGCCGGGCCGGTGCAGCGGGCCGGTGAGCACCACACAACTGTTACTGTACCTACTGGTATGTACAGCGAGGAGAGGACCACCCGTGCCCTTCGTCCGGATCGACGCCCTGCGCGCCGGCAGCGAGCGCCTCGACGCGCTCGGCCGCGCCGTGCACGAAGCCCTGGTGGAGACACTCGGCATCCCGTCCGAGGACCTCTTCCAGGTGCTCACCGACCACGACGGCACCAGCAGCACCCTGCGCCACGGCACCTATCCGGACATCCGGCGCGACGACGGCATCGTCTACATCGCCGTCACGATGCGCGCCGGACGCACCCCTGAACGCAAGCAGGCGCTCTACCGGCGTATTGCCGAACTGGCGTACAACTACGCGGGAACCGAGCCCCGCAACGTCTTCGTGACGGTGACCGAGAACGCTCCCGCGGACTGGTCACTGGGCGAGGGCGTCGCCCAGTACCTCGTACCGGGCGGCCCCGGAGGCGCCTCAGCGCCCAACCAGGCGGGAGGCGGGGCCGGTTCGGGCCCGCGAGAAGCCGGGAGCTGAGACCATGGCGGGGTGGACAGGGGGCCGGGAGGCACGCTGGGACAAGGATGCGGTAACCGTCGAGATCGGCTACGCGCTGTTCACCGGCGCGGCGTTGGGGGCGGTCGCCGCCGCAGCGCTGAGTGCACCCGTACTGCTGTGGCATCTGCCAGCCCGCATGCGGGGCGTATGGCTCACCGCGGCCGTGGCCGTGGGCGCCGGCACCGCCCTGGTGCGGGTGGTGCGGGTGGTGCGCGTGCTGCGCCGCTTCGACCGGTGGCGGCGCGCGGGCACCTGAGCGGACCCGTCCCCACATCACGGCTCGGTCTCGTCCGGTTCCGGCCATTGACGCGCCTCCGGCCGGAGTTCTACGTTCCCGCCATCGAAAGGAAAGTTTCCTAACGGACTCCGCCGCCCGTGCACCGTCGCGCGGGGGCCCGGAAGGACGGGACACCACTGTGGCCACAGACGCCGACTCCGGCGGCGGCACAACCGCCGGCATCCCCGGCACCCCGCGCGTGCTCCGTGCGATGAACGACCGGGCCGCACTCGATCTGCTCGTCGCCCACGGCCCGTTGACCCGCACCCGGATCAGCGAGCTGACGGGCCTGTCCAAGCCGACCGCCTCCCAACTCCTGAACCGGCTCACGCAGATGGGCCTGGTCCGCACCCGCAGCAAGGAGCGCGGCAAACCCGGCCCCAACGCGTTGCTGTACGAGATCGAGCCGGCTGCCGCCCACGTGGCGGCACTCTCCGCCGACCCCCGCGGCATCTCGGCCGTGGTCGCCGACCTCACCGGCGCGGTCGTCGGACGGGCCCGCGTCGAGGCGGAGTCCGTGGCCGAGGACGTACGCCATCGCACCGCGCAGTTGGTCAAGGAAGCCGTCGACCGCGCGCTGACAGCCGCGGGGCTGGGGGCACACGAACCGCACACGACGGTCATCGGCACCCCCGGGGCCATCGACCCGGGCTCGGGCGAACTGCGCTACGCCCCACACCTGCCCGGCTGGCACTCGCGCACCCTGCGCGCCGAACTGGCCGAGGTGCTGGGCACCCCCGTCACGATCGAGAACGACGTCAACCTCGCGGCGATGGCCGAACAGCACGAGGGCGCCGCCCAGGACCACGACAACTTCGCCCTGGTCTGGGTGGACGACGGGACCGGCGCCGCCGTCGTCGTGGACGGCACGCTGCTGCGCGGCGCGACGGGCGGGGCCGGCGAGATCGGTTACATGCCGCTGCCCGGCGCCCCGCTCGCCCACGGCGGCCCCGGCGAGTACGCGACGCCGCGGGCGGGCGGGGGCTTCCAGAGCCTCGTGTCGGTCTCGGCCGTGCGCGGTCTGGCGGACGGCCTGCCGCTCGCCGAGGCGCTGGCCGCGGCCGACGTCCGCGAGGAGACGGCGCGCCGGCTGGCGTCCGGGATCGCGGCCGTGGTCGCCGTCGTGGACCCGGAGCTGGTCGTGCTGTCCGGCGCCGTACCGCAGATTGGCGGAGAGGAACTCCGCGCGCTCGTCGAGGCGGAACTCACCGGGCTGGCGCTGCCCCGCCCGCTGCTGCGGCTGAGCGATCTGGACGGCGACCCGATCCTGACCGGCGCTCTGCTGGCCGCCCTGGCGCAAGCTCGCGACCAGGTCTTCGACACGGCCTGACGGCGCCCTTGCACGCGAAGACCCCTCACACCTCCCCTCTGTCTCCCCTGCCGTGAAGGAGCCCCATGTCGCCTCCGCGTGTGCGCGCCCGGCCGGCGCTGCTGCTCGCCGTCGGACTGCTGCTGACCGGCTGCGCCAACCCCGGCGTGGGCAGCGCCGACGACGACCCCGACGCCCCTGTCACCCTGAAGTTCTGGCACGGCTGGTCGGAGCCGAGCGAGGTGAAGCCGATCGACGAGAGCATCCGGCGGTTCGAGGAGCTGCACCCCAACATCCACGTGAAGGCCACCGGCAACGTCAACGACGCGACCATGAACCAGGCGCTGCGCGCGGGCGGCGGCAAGGCGCCCGACGTGGTGTCCTCCTTCACCACCAACAACGTCGGCCAGTACTGCGACTCGGGGATGTGGGCCGACCTCGACCCGTTCCTCAAGAAGAGCGGCGTCGACAAGCGGAAGGTCTTCCCCCGCACCCTGCTGGACTACACGCAGTACAAGGGCACCCAGTGCGCCCTCCCGCTGCTGGCCGACGCCTACGGGCTCTACTACAACAAGGACGCCTTCGCGAAGGCGGGAGTCACGCGCCCGCCGCGCACCATGTCGGAGTTCACGAAGGTCGCCGCCCGACTGACCGAGCGCGACGGCGGCCGGGTGAAGCGGGCGGGCTTCATGCCCAACTTCCGGCTCTACCAGAACAGTCCGGACCGGATGTTCGCCCAGTGGGGCCCGCGCTACTTCGACAGCCACGGCAAGGCGCAGCTCGCGAAGGACCCCCGCACCGCCGAGTTCTACCGCGCGATGAGGAAGCTGTCCGAGGTCCAGGGCGGTTACAAGGCACTGGAGCGGCTCCGGCAGAGTTTCGGTGACGAGATGTCACAGCAGAGCGGCTTCGTGACGGGCAAGCTCGCCATGCACATGGACGGTGAGTGGCGCGGGCTGATGCTCAAGGAGGGCAAGCCGGACTTCGACTGGGGGGTGGCGCCGCTTCCGGTACCCGACGACCAGGCCGGCACCTACGGGCGCGGCTACCTCACCGGCACGGTCGCCGGGATCGCGCACAGCAGCAAGCACCAGAACGCGGCCTGGGAACTGCTGAAGTTCCTGACGACCGACACCGACCAGGTGGTGTCCTTCGCCAACGCGATCCACAACGTGCCCTCCACCAAGGCGGCGCTCACCTCCCCGAAGCTGGACGCCGACCCGGCTTTCCGTACGTTCCTGCGGATCGCGAGGAACCCGCACAGCCAGGCTCTGCCGCCCTCGACGACCGGCGGCATGTACGTGTCGGCCCTGCAGGACTTCTCCTACTCGGTGGAGGCGGGGAAGAGCGGGGACCTGGACGCGGGACTGCGCGAGCTCGACCAGCAGATCGACGCCGACACCCTCCAGGCCCAGGACTAGGAGCCCGTCATGGCACTCTCCCTCTCCCCGGGCACGGACGCGCGCGGCGGGGCCACCCCCGCCGCGGACACCTCGCACGCGCTGCTGCGCCGCAGGAAGAGGCGCGAGCGGCTGCGCACCGTCGGCTTCCTGTCACCGTGGCTGGTGGGGTTCACCGTCTTCTTCGGCTATCCGCTGGTGGCCACCGTCTACTTCTCGTTCATGCACTACAACCAGATCAAGCAGCCGCAGTTCGTGGGCCTGCGGAACTGGTCGTACGTGTTCACACAGATGCCGCTGTTCGGGCCGGCGCTGTGGAACACGCTGTGGCTGGTCGTGGTGATGGTGGCGCTGCGGGTGGTCTTCGGCGTCGGCGTCGGCCTGCTGGTGACCAAGCTCAAGAGCGGCGTGGGCTTCTTCCGTACCGCCTTCTACGTGCCCTACCTGGCGCCGCCGGTGGCCGCCACCGTGGCCTTCGTCTTCCTGCTCAACCCGGCGACCGGGCCGGTCAACGAGATCCTCGCGGCGGTCGGCATCCACGGCCCCAACTGGTTCAACGATCCCGCCTGGGCCAAGCCCTCGCTGGTGATGCTCTCGCTGTGGGGCATCGGCGACCTGATGGTCATCTTCATGGCCGCGCTCCTGGACGTCCCCCAGGAGCAGTACGAGGCCGCCGAGCTGGACGGCGCGGGGCCTTGGACGAAGTTCCGCTTCGTGACGTGGCCGAACATCACGCCGATCGTGATGTTCGCGGTCGTGACCGGTGTGGTGCAGACGATGCAGTACTACACGCAGGCGCTGGTGGCCGGGAAACTGGCGTCCGGCGTCTCCGTCGGCCCTGGCACGGTCATCCAGCCCGGCTACCCCGACCACTCGACGATCACGGTGCCGCAGCTCGTGTACCAGCTCGGCTTCCAGAACTTCAACACCGGCGCCGCCTGCGTGCTGTCCCTGGTGCTGTTCGCCGTCGCGATGACCGTCACGACCTTGCTCATGCGCCGCAGGAGCGGCCTGCTGTCGGCGGAGGACTGACCCATGACGACCCCCACCACCCCGGCTGCCGCCGCACCGGCCGCCGACACGGTGCCCTCCCTGCGCGCGGCGCGCGCACCGTCGCCCCGCTCCTCGGCGGCGGGCCGCAGAGCACGCCGCCAGCGCGTGCTGCGCTGGATCGCCGTGCACAGCTTCGCTGTTGCGCTCGCGCTGGCCTTCGTGCTGCCGTTCGTGTTCGTCTTCCTCACCTCGGTGATGAGCGACGGACAGGCCATGAGCGGCGAGCTGTGGCCCGCCTCCTGGCACTGGGAGAACTACGCGGAGGTCTTCCGCACACCCGGGTTCCTGGACTGGTGGCGCAACTCGCTGACGTACGCGCTGCTGGGCACGCTCTTCACCGTCTGCTCCTCCGTCCCGGTGGCCTACGCGCTGGCCAAGTTCCGCTTCCGGGGGCGCCGGACGGCGATGCTGCTGGTGATCTCCACGATGATGCTGCCGCCGCAGGTGGTCGTGGTGCCGATGTACCTGGTGTGGGCGCAGCAGTTCCACCTGTCGGGCTCGCTGTGGCCGCTGATCATCCCGATGGCCTTCGGCGACGCCTACTCGATCTTCCTGCTGCGGCAGTTCCTGCTGACGATTCCCAGGGAGTACCTGGAGTCGGCGCGGGTCGACGGCTGCGGGGAGCTGCGCACTCTGTGGCGCATCGTCGTCCCGATGGCCAAGCCCGGCATCGCGGCCGTCGCCCTGTTCCAGTTCTTCTACTGCTGGAACGACTACTTCGGCCCGCAGATCTACGCGGCACAGAACCCGGGCGCCTGGACGCTCAGTTACGGGCTCGAATCGTTCAAGTCCGCACACAGCGTGGACTGGAACCTGACGATGGCGGCCACCCTGCTGGTCATGGCGCCGGTCATCATCGTCTTCTTCTTCGCACAGAAGGCCTTCGTCGAAGGCGTCACCCTCACCGGAGTAAAGGGCTGAGACACCCATGAAGCTCGCAGTGGTCGGCGGAGGATCGACCTACACCCCCGAACTCGTCGACGGCTTCGCGCGGCTGCGCGACGTGCTCCCCATCGACGAGCTGGCCCTGATCGACCCTGCCGCCGACCGGCTGGAGCTGGTCGGCGGTCTGGCCCGGCGCATCTTCGCCAGGCAGGGCCACCCCGGGACCGTCACCACCACCGGCGACCTGGACGCGGGCGTGGACGGCGCGGACGCCGTGCTGCTCCAGCTGCGCGTCGGCGGGCAGGCGGCGCGGGACCAGGACGAGACCTGGCCGCTGGAGTGCGGCTGCGTCGGCCAGGAGACCACCGGCGCCGGCGGCCTCGCCAAGGCGCTGCGCACCGTGCCGGTGGTCCTCGACATCGCCGAGCGGGTGCGCCGCAGCAACCCGGACGCCTGGATCATCGATTTCACCAACCCCGTCGGCATCGTCACCCGCGCGCTGCTCACCGCCGGGCACAGGGCCGTGGGCCTGTGCAACGTGGCGATCGGCTTCCAGCGCAAGTTCGCCGCGCTGCTGGGCGTCACCCCCGCCGAGGTCCACCTCGACCACGTGGGACTCAACCACCTCACCTGGGAGCTGGGCGTACGGCTCGGGGGGCCGGACGGCACGGACGTGCTGCCCCGGCTGCTGAGCGAGCACGGCGACGCCGTCGCCGAGGACCTGCACCTGCCCCGGACCCTGGTCGACCGCCTCGGTGTCGTACCGTCCTACTACCTGCGCTACTACTACGCCCACGACGCCGTGGTCCGCGAACAGCGCCGCAAGCCGACGCGGGCCGCCGAGGTCGCCGCGCTGGAGAAGCAGCTCCTCACGATGTACGCGGACCCGGCGCTGGACACCAAGCCCGAGCTGCTGGCCCGGCGCGGCGGCGCCTACTACTCGGAGGCCGCCGTCGACCTGGCCGCCTCCCTGCTGCGCGAGGGCGGCAGCCCCCACCAGTCCGTCAACACGTTCAACAACGGCACCCTGCCGTTCCTGCCCGACGACGCGGTCGTCGAGACCCAGGCACGCGTCGGCCGGGACGGCGCCCACCCGCTGCCGGTGCCTGCACTCGCCCCGCAGTTCACCGGGCTGATCGGCCATGTGACCGCGTACGAGGACCTGGCGCTCCGAGCCGCACTGCACGGGGGCCGCGACCGCGTCTTCCAGGCGCTGCTCGCCCACCCTCTCGTCGGCCAGATCGAGTACGCGGAACAGCTGACCGACGAGCTCCTGGCGCACAACAAGGAGCACCTGGCGTGGGCCTGAGCAGACCGGAGTACGTGACCGAGCCGGACAGCGACCGGGCGGGTGCGGCAGCCGCCCCGCCCACGCCGGGCGTCCTGGCGATCGACGCGGGCAACAGCAAGACCGACGTGGCGTTCCTGGGGGGCGACGGGACCGTACTGGCCACCGGACGCGGCGGCGGCTTCCGCCCCTCGGCCGTCGGCGTCCGGGCCGCCGTGGACGTACTGGCCGACGCCGTGGCCCGGGCCCGGGCCGCCGCGGCGGGGCCGGCACCGCTGCCCGCCGTACGCCAGGTGATGGCCTGCCTGGCCAACGCCGACCTGCCCGTCGAGGAGGAGCGGTTGGCCGCCGCGCTCGCCGAACGGGGCTGGGGCGAGGAGGTGACGGTGCACAACGACACCTTCGCCGTCCTGCGCGCCGGGATCGGCGCGCGGGACGGCGACGCAGCGCCGTGCGGAGTGGCTGTCGTGTGCGGCGCGGGCATCAACTGCGTCGGCATGCTGCCCGACGGACGCACCGCACGCTTCCCCGCACTGGGCCGGCTCTCCGGCGACTGGGGCGGCGGGGGCGGGCTGGCCGACGAGGCGCTGTGGCACGCGGCCCGCGCCGAGGACGGCCGCGGCGAGCCGACGCTGCTGCAGCACGCACTGCCCGCCCACTTCGGCCTGCCCTCGATGTACGCGCTGATCGAGGCCCTGCACCTGGGAGAGATCCCCTACGCCCGGCGACTGGAGCTGACCCCCGTGCTGTTCGAGGTGGCAGGTGAGGGCGATGCCGTCGCCCGGTCGCTGGTGTCCCGCATGGCCGAGGAGGTGGTCACCATGGCGGTGGTCGCGCTGCGTCGCCTGGACCTGCTGGAGAAGGAGGTTCCCGTGCTGCTCGGTGGCGGAATCCTGGCCGCCGGACAGCCGCTGCTCAACGACCGTGTCACCCACCTCCTCGCGCGCCGCGCCCCCTACGCCGTTCCCCGGGTCGTACGGGCCCGCCCGGTGCTGGGGGCGGCGCTGCTGGGCCTCGACGCGATGGGCGCCCCGCTCGATGCCCACGCCCGGGCGCGCCTCCACTTCACCCCCTCCTGACCCGGGGCGGGGCCGCGACGATCCGACTTGCCCTGAGGTGCAGCGCACTGCAAAATTGCCACGCACTCATTCTTTCTGGGTGCCGGTCAACTGCCGACGGCACGCCGTACGCGCGCGCCACAACGACCATCGAGGGGCGTCATGACGGCACCCGAGGCACACGCCGCGGAAGGCGGAAGCCGGAGCTTTGAGGCGCACCAGGCCGCCGTGGAACGGGCGAACGCCGCTCTGGAGACCCAGACCCTCGGTGAGGGCTGGCACAACAGTCCCGGCGAGACCCTGGGCCGCGTGCTGGCCGACCTGTTGCACTGGTGCGACGACACACAACGGGACTTCGACGCCGCCTTGGCCCGTGCGCGCCGGCAGCATGCGGCGGAGCGGCCCGGCACCGCCTGAGTCCCTCAAGGACGCCGTCAGCCGGCCCGGCGGGGCGGAGCCGACCGGAAGACGGCTCCGCCCCGCGGCGGAGAGCGGTATCTGCTCCGGAGGGTCAGCGTCCGCCGGAGAAGATGCCGCCCAGAACGGTGTCCAGCACCTTGCCCGCGACATGCAGACCGGTCTGCTCCCGCGGAGTCAGCTTCTGGGGCTGGCCGCCGGGGGTGTCGGCGGCCACGGCGGGTCCTGCGGCCAGAGCTGTCGCGGCGAGCAGCGTGGCCAGGGTGAGAGCCGGGCGACGGAACATGCGCACTCCTGCGGTAGGTGACGAACAGTGCGCTCCCATGGTTGGCAAAGTGCCGCCGGGCGTGGTGCGCGGCTGGCCCCGCGCTGCTGCGAACGGACGAGCCCGCGCCACCCCTGCGGACGTCCCCGTCCGGGTCCACCAGGAGTCCTGGCAGTCGCCGACAGCGCCGCCGGTGGCGGTCCGCCCTTCGCCGACGGTCGCCGGCACGCGAGCTGCCGACGCGCGGGGCGGACCAGCGGCGCAGGCTTCAGTGGTCGACGCCGCCGAGCAGACGCTCCGTGTGCTCCTCCAGCAGTCGTACCGCGCCGGGTTGGCGCCCCGGAACGCGCCGCCTGAGTACGACGAGTTCGGGAGCCAGCTCACGGGCGGACTCCTCGTCCTGCCCGCGCAGCCGCTCCCACTGGTGGTGCGCCCGGTCGACGGCCCCTTCCACCTCGGAGGCGCCCTCCGCCTCCCCGAGCTCCAACCGGCCGCGGGCAACCGCCATCCACAGCTCACAGCTGCGGGCCGGGGCACCGGAGAGACGGGCCAGATCTGCGCGCACCTCCACCCAGTGCAACACCCCCTCCGAGCCGGGCCCCTCGATCTGTTCGGCGGACTCCTGCCAGGCCGCCGCGACGGCCTCGGCCTCCTCGTACCTGCCGTCCCGCGCCGCGTTCATGATGGCCTCGTGCGGGTTCTCCTCCCCGCTCGTCCGCCCCCCGGACCCGCCCCGTGCCTGTGCGGACACGGGCCCGTCCGGCCGGGGCGCCGAGGCGTTCCGCCGAGCAGGGGCCGAGTGGTCCGCAGCGGTGGGAGGGGGCACGTCGTACGGGTCGGAGGGGGCAGCCGCGTCGTAGGACGGGGGGTGTCCGGCCGGGTCCTGCGATGCGGGGGGACGGAACCCGTCCGGGTCCGGGTGACCGGCGACGGAGGGTACGGAGCTCACTGCCGGTTCCGCCGGGTACGGGCGGGAGGGCGGGGCACCGTACGGCTGGGGGGCGGCACCGTTGGCGGGCGGCGGTGGGGCGGAGCCGTCGGGAAGAAGGTGCCCGGCGTCCGGGGCCCAGGGGGGAAGAGCGGTCCGCGCGTCGGGGGCCTGGCTCTCGTACGGGGCGGGCGCCGGCTGCCAGGCGCCGGGACCGCCCTGCGGGACGTTGGAGAGGGCCGGGTGCTCCGCTGTCGTCGAGGCGACGAAGAGGGCCTGCGACTCCTCCGTCGCGTGCGCGGTCGCGGCGGCCCGTTCGTGCAGCTCGGCGAACGGCATACGGCCGCCCGCACGCCACAGCCGGACGCATTCCTGAAGGTAGGTGGGCGCTGCCGGGGCCGTGCCGCCCCGCAGCCGCCGCCACTTCGACTCCCGTGCCTGGCGCACCACTCGCCCGAAGACGCCGACACCGGGAACGTCGGGCAGGCCACCGGCGCGCACCGCGTCCCAGGCGCCGGTCTCCGCCGCGACGTCCAGCAGCACCGTCGTCGATCCGGCGGGGCGTATGGCCAGCTCTCCTACCAGCCACTCCCAGGGCAGACCGCTGTAGCGGACGGCTGCCGACCCCTGGCCGGGTGCGCCCAGACCGATGTGGAGTCCCCCTTTGCGCGGGTCCTGGCGCACCTCCCCCACGATCAGTACCAGCAGCCGGCCGGCCACGCCCGCGACGAGGCGGACGCGTGCCAGCACCATCTGCGGGTCCACCGGGCCCACCAGTTCGACGACTTCGAGGCCCCGGTGCTCCGCGTTGCCGTTGCCGCCGGCCCCGGTCAGCACTCCCGGCCACGACACCCCGCCCAGGCCGGCCACCACCACGCCCACGTCCATGAGGCCTCCGCCGACGCCTGCCACCACCAGGACGCCGTCACCCGCGGACTCGGGGCCCGCACCCGGTACCGACACCAATACCCCCCACGCACCGAAAAGCAGTAGAACACGGACAGTTCACGGCCGCGGCTCCGACGGACGACGGACCCGGGACCGTGCCGACGACGACCTCCCAACCTTCGACGGCAGACCCAATTCAACACGACGCGCCGGTCGTCGGCGATCGGGACGGCACCCCCGACCGCCCGGCGAGCGCCCCGGGCGGAGATTCGGACGCCACCCCGGTTCGCCACCCCATCGGGTGAATTTCTTCAAGTGCGCCTCTCGGCGGCGTCTTGCGACCGGTTCGACGAAGAGACGCGACCGAAGAAGAGGAAACCACGGAATCCGATCACAAACCTCTCCCGTCCGGCCTCACCGTGATCACTCATGAACAAGATCGGTACTCGCACCCGGCCATTTGTACGATGCCCTTCCGGCGGAGATCCAGGGCATTGTCCCGTGCAATTGCCGATGAATTTGCACACGGCACCCCATCGTGGCGTGCGGACCACCCCGACCTGTAGCTTCCGGCAGAAGGGGACCGCGACGGAGGGATGGGAGGGGAAGAGAACGTTGAGCGTTCGGATGCCCTCACCGTGCGAGCGCCACAGCTCCCGCGCAGAACACAGCGCCATCAGGACCGCGGTCGGGGAAACGGTGACCGCGCCCAAGGGAAGCACGAAGGCCGAGAACGGCCGGCAGTTGAGCGACCCGGGAAAACCTCCTGGCGGGACGGCCGAGGCGCCAGTCGCGTTCACCGCTTTCTGCGCGCTGTACCGCACCCGGTATCTCCAGTACGCACAAAGCTGCCTGCCCGACCCGCACACGGCCGACATCGCGGTGCGCATGGCGTTCGCCGAACTGGCGGAGCAGTGGGACCAGGCGCTGCGCAGCCCGCACACCAACGCCTACGCCTGGCGCCTGCTCAACCGGCACATCAGCGTGCGCGAACGGCCGACCGGTGCCGACAGGGCTCCGGCCGGACCGCGGGACGGCGGCAAGAGCGCGGCCCAGGGCGACCGTTCGCTGCTGCCGGACCACACGAACGAGACGCGCATCCTCCACCACGATCTGGGCATCCCGTTCGGAGAGGCCACCGAACTGATGGGACACGCCTCTCCCAGGCCCCGCTGAGCCACGGTTCCTCTCTCCCCACGCCCGCTCCCGTCGCCGCCTTCCGTCCCGCACCCCGACCCGTCGTCCGGTGCTCCCCCACTGCGCCCGTGCGCTCCCGTGTGCGGGCACAGCGGAGGGCAGCCTTTCGGGCGAGCGAGGAGGCAGTCCCGCAAGAGCGAGGGGGATGACCGATGCACGGCTCCGCCACGGTCGGCTGGTTGCTGGTGGCACTCTGCGCGGTGACGGGCATCTCATGTGTGCTGCGGGCCCGCGGCGCGGAAGCGGCCCCGCGCGCCGACGCGGCGGGCGAGGCGGTGATGGGCTTCGCCATGGCAGCCATGGCGGTGCCCGCCCTCTGGCACGGCGCTCCGGTACCGACCGCCGTCCCGGCATGGGGCTTCGCCGTGATCTTCGGCGCCCTGCTGGCGTGGGAGACGCGTGCGCTGGCCGTCGCCTCCCGGCACGGGCGCGGGCAGCGGAGCAGAGCCGAACAGCACGGGGGCGGTGTCCGAGGGGTGCACGCGCACCATCTGGTCGGCGGCGCGGCGATGCTGTACATGTCGCTGGCCATGGCCCTCCCGACGGCAGGCGGAACGGGTACCGCGGTCCACCACGCCGGTCCGGGCGGCGTTCCCGCGGTGACGGGGGTGCTGCTGGCCTACTTCGCGGCGTACGTGATCTGGACCGGAACCAAGCTGGTGGTACCCGCGCCCGAGGGCGCGGCAGCGGTGGTGGTACCGGACGGCCGCACGGCCGTCGGCACACCGGCGGGCGCGGCCCCGTCGGCCCGGCGTACCGGACTGGCCGCCGGATGCCGGCTGGCCATGGCGACCGGTACGTTCGTCATGCTGCTCACCCTGTGACGGCCCGCCTGCCGGCAGGCGAGGGCAGGCCGGCACCGCAGACACGAACCACGGGTGCCGATCTCGCACAGGGGCGGCACCGGCACCGTGAGCCGCGTCACTTCTGCACCGCCGGACGTATCACTGTCTCGTAACGGCCTCTTAGGCTGAGCGGCATGACGGTCCCGCTCGCGTTGATGGCCCTCGCCCTGCTCGCGGCCGGGCTGGCGCCTCGCGTGCTGGCCCGCTGCTCGTGGCCCGACCGGGAACCCGTGCTCGCCCTGTGGGTGTGGCAGTGCGTGGTCGGTGCGGTGCTGCTGTGCTGCGCGCTGGCGATGGCGCTGTCGGGTGCGGCCGCGTTCGCGGTGGTACGCAGCCATGTCTTCGCCGGGGCGCCGGACGGCGTGGCGCAGGTCTACACCTCCAGCGCGTACACGCCGTGGGCGGGCGCGCTGTGTCTGCTGCTCGCCTGTGGCGGTGCGTGGACCGGTGCGATGCTGCTGCGGGAGGTCAGGGACGCGCGAGTCCGGCGTCGCAGGCGCCGTGCGGAGTTGCGCGAGCGGGTGCCCCGGCTGCCGGGCGAGACCGCGGCTTCCAGCGAGCGCCTGGTCGTGCTGGAGGACGAGAAGCCGGACGCGTGGTGGCTGCCCGGCACCCCACCGCGACTGGTCATCACCACAGCAGCTCTGCGTCGGCTCAAGGGACGCCAGTTGGACGCCGTCCTCGAACACGAGCAGGGCCACGCGCGAGCCCGTCACGACTGGCTGCTGCACTGCTCCGCGGCGCTGGCGGCAGGCTTCTCGCGGGTGCCGGTCTTCGCCTCGTTCCGCGACCAGGTGCACCGGCTGGTGGAGCTGGCCGCGGACGATGTCGCCTCCCGCCGGTACGGCCGGCTGACCATCGCCCTGGCCCTGGTGGAACTCAACGAGGGCCGGGGCGTCTTCGGCCCGTGTCCGGCGCCGGTGGCGATGGTGCCGCAGCGGGTCCACCGCCTGCTGACCCCGACTCCTCGACTGTCGGTGAGCCGCCGTCTGCGGATGACCGCCGTGGCTTCCCTGGTGCCAGTCGTCTCGGTGCTGGTCGCCTTCGTCCCGGGTCTGACGGCACTGCGCTAGCCGAGCCGCGCCCGGCCTGCAACGGCAACGGCAACGGCAACGGCAACCTGCCGGACCGTACGGCGTGAGCCACAGCCCGTGACACGCCCACGACTTGTGCCGTCACGGGTGGGCCGGGTGATGATCGGGGCATGCGTGGTGGTCCGTTCCGTGACAGCTCCCGGCCCCGCTTCGGGTGGCAGGCCATGACCGCTGCCGTTCTCGGCGGCGTCGTCGTCGTGCTGCTCGTCCTGGCTGCGCTGCCGTGGCAGCCGATCACCGCTCTCGACCGCGACGTGGCCGCCGGCTTGCACGCGGCCGCTCTCGACCACCCAGGCGTCACCCGGGCCAACCGCGTCCTGTCCGACTTCGTGTGGGACCCGTGGACCTTCCGGCTGCTGACAGCGGCGTTCGTGGTGTGGCTGCTGTGGCGGGGAGAGCGGCTCCTGGGGTGGTGGCTCGGAGGCACCGTGCTGGTGGGCTCGGGAGTGCAGCAGGGGTTGAAGGCGGCGCTGGGCAGGGAACGGCCGCAGTGGCGCGAACCGGTCGACTCGGCGCACTTCTCGGCCATGCCGTCAGGACACGCGCTGACCGCCGCACTGGTGTGCGTGACGCTGCTGTGGCTCTGGCACGAACGGGGCGCCTCCACGACGGACGCACGCTGGCGGTGCGCGGCGGCGGTCGCCTGCGTCTCCGTCGCGGGCGTGGCGTTCACCCGCCTGTGGCTGGGTGTGCACTGGCTGACGGACACCTTGGTGGGCATGGTCCTCGGTACGGCGATGGCACTCGCCTCCGCAGCCGCCTGGGCGGCCCTCCGCACGGGAGAACGACTCCCCGTCCCCGCACGCGGGCCGGAGCCGGAAGACCACTGACCACCGGCCGCACGTACGCGACCACCGCTCACGGTTCGCGGGCGACGACTGCGATGTGGCTCCGGCCCGGAACGGGAGCGCGCCCGACAGGCGGCCGACGAGGTCATCGGCGGCGTCGGCGGCGCTGCCGTCGGCGGGGTACGCGGAAACGTGCACCGTGGGTGGTTCCGGATCCGTGCCGAGTGCGGCACCGTGTCGTCGAGCGTTCCGGGCTCCGGTACCGGACCGCCGGCTCTCCTCCCCAGCGCTCACGCGTGCGCCGCTCACCGTGTGCCTTGACGTACCTCCGGCGGGAGTTCGCCTGACACGACGGGGAGTGGGCCACGAGCCGGGTGATTGACGCCGGTATCGAGGCGATCCCCCGCGTCGCCCCGATACCGACTGCTTCTCCGGCTGTCCACGCACGAGGCGCTCGGGCACCCGGAGATGCCCTGAGTATACTGGCTGCCAGCCAGCCAACCCAGGAGTTACAGGATGTCCCCTCGGAGCGCATCGGTCAATGAGGAGATGCGCCGACGCTCGCGTGAACGCTTGCTGCAGGCGACCGTCGAGCTGGTCGCCGAGCACGGCTACGAGGCGACGACGCTGGGCGCCATCGCCGACCGCGCGGGAACGGCACGCGGCCTGATCTCCTACTACTTCCCGGGCAAGCGGCAGTTGTTCCAGTCCGCGGTGCACCGGTTGATGCACCTGACCCTGGCGGAAGCCCTGGGGCGGAAGCCGCTGCCCGAGGGGACCGTCGGCCGACAGGAGGTGCTGGCCCGTGCCGTCGACGCCGTTCTGGGCCTGGCGCGGGACCATCCGGTGCTCATGCGGGCACACATGGCGGGCATCCTGCAACAGGAAGGCTTCGTCCAGTGCGACGAGCAGCAGCAATTGGCGACGCTGCTGCGCGCGACGGTGATCCGGTACGGCTCCGGCGACCCCGACCGCGACTACCCTCTGCTGCGGGCGAACCTGATGGGGGCCGTCGTCGCCGTCCTGCTGCCCGGCGCTCCGATGCCCCTGGAACGGCTGCGCGGTGAGTTGTTCACCCGGTACGGGCTGGCCTGGGAGCGAGGCGTACCGCCCCTACCCGCCGGTGAACGGGAGGAGGGACCCTCGTCCGTGGCCCTCCTCCGCCGGCTGGGGGGCACCGCGTACGGCCAGGAGCCGGACCCGTCGGCGCCCGGCGCGCCGAAGACCCCGGAGGCCGGGCGGACTGCGGGCGATCCGGACATTCCGGGGCAACGATAGAGCGTTGATCCTCGGCACCGAGCTCGCTGTGCCGTGCTCCCTCGGTTCTGCCGGTGCCCTTTCCGCGGGTGCTCAGCGGCGGGCGTGCCGGGGCGGCAGCAGCCCGTCGTCCCGGGCCTCCGCGATGACGCGGAGGGACCTACGGCGGCTGTGTCCGGTCAGCAGCATGACAGCCAGCACCGGATCGGCCCCGCGCCGCCGTGCCGCGGTGTAGGTCTCGGCGACCGCCTGCCGCGCAGCCCTCCCCCGCGGTACCGGTGGCCGCCCCCGTCCCCGTACCGGTGCGGGGGGTGGCGCCGCGGGCAGCACACACGCGCCTGTGGCCCACACGGTGGGCGCCGTCTGCGGGGGCTGGAGGACCGCCGGGCACGCGTCCGTCAGCGGTTCGCCGAGCCAGGGGGCGAGACGCGCCAGCCCCTGCGGGGTCAGCGGCGGGTCAGCACGGACCTCCTCCACCCGGATACCGCCGTCCACGACAGCCGCCAGGACCTCCACCCTGGTGCTGTCCGGCAGAGCGAGTCCGACGGCGAACCAGGGAGCCTGGCCGCTGGCGTCGTACGGTGCCGGGCCCGCGCCCGTGCCGTGACCCAGCAACTGCCAGGCGGTGCAGGGGGCGGGGAAAGGCCGGGGGCCCGGCGGACCGCTGTCCGTCGCGCAGCCGTCGCAGGAGCACGCCACAGGCGAGGAGCTCTCCGGCGGGCGGGGGTTGTCCGGTGCGTTGCGGGCGTACGCGGGTTCGTCCGACACGTCGCGGGACGGTAGCGGCGGATCACGCGGGCGGGCTGTCCGGCGCGCACGAACCGGGCGACGGCACTCCGATCGACGGAGGCGGCGACAGCCCGTACGGCGTACCCGTACCGCCGTACGGGGGCCGCGCCCGCCCGGGGGGCCTTGTGCCCGCCCGGATCGGGAGGAGATGTCAGTGGCCCGGTGCAGACCGAGCGGTACCTTGCACGACGACGTCCTGGGCCTTCGTGGGCTCTCGAAGGTGCCGTCATGGCGGATGTACTGCTCGCGGTGGGTACGCGCAAGGGGCTCGTCCTCGACCGGAAGGAAGCCGGGCGGCGGGGGCCGGACGCATGGCAGTCGGCCGCACTTCACCGCGCAGGCCGTCCACTCCTCGGCATCGGCCGGGTGGCTGCCGGGCACCGCTGCCGGATCACCGTACACAGGACGCGGGCGGGCGGTGGGAGGAACCGGGGCCGGACTGCCCAAGTCGGCGCACTGCGCGACTGTGCTGCGGGGCGCCCTGTGCACGGACGACGCCGATCCGGCCGGGCTGCGACCGGCAACCGCAGCGGAGAGGTGTTCACCGGCGCGGACGAGGACGAGAGCCGGCAGCCGTCGGTGCAGCACCTGCCGGACGTGCTGTGTGTGCGGGCGCGGTGATCGGCTGAGCGGCGGAGGGGGTGATCGGGCAGCGGCGCCCGGGAGTGAGCCAGTAGAGTGACGGCCCGTGGCTGCACGACCGTTGAACGAGATTGTCGAACCGGGCTGGGCGAAGGCCCTGGAGCCGGTCGCCGAACGCGTCGCCGCGATGGGCGACTTCCTCCGCGCGGAGATCGCGGCGGGGAGAACCTACCTGCCGTCGGGGGCGAACGTCCTACGGGCGTTCCAGCAGCCCTTCGACGAGGTGCGGGTCCTCATCGTGGGACAGGACCCCTATCCCACCCCGGGACACGCGGTGGGCTTGTCGTTCTCGGTCGCGCCGGACGTGCGGCCGATACCGGGAAGCCTGGAGAACATCTTCCGCGAGATGCACAGCGATCTGGGCCACCCCCGCCCCTCCACCGGCGACCTGACGCCCTGGACGCACCAGGGCGTCCTGCTGCTCAACAGGGCGCTGACGACCGCCCCGCGCCGTCCCGCGGCCCACCGCGGCAAGGGCTGGGAGGAGGTCACCGAGCAGGCGATCCGGGCGCTGGTGGCCCGGGAGCGCCCGCTGGTGTCGGTGCTGTGGGGCAGGGACGCCCGCAACCTGCGCCCTCTGCTGGGCGGGCTGCCCTCCGTCGAGTCCTCGCACCCCTCGCCGATGTCGGCGGACCGCGGTTTCTTCGGCTCGCGCCCCTTCAGCCGCGTCAACCAGTTGCTGGAGCAGCAGGGGGCCGCGCCGGTGGACTGGCGCCTGCCGTGACCGCCGACGCTGGCGGAGAGGACGCCTCCTCGGCCGCGCACCACTGGGTGCTCGGCGTCGACTCGGGCGGTTCGGGCCTGCGAGCCGCCCTGGGGCGGCAACGCGCGGACGGGGCACCGCCCTGGACGGTGGGGACCGTCACCTGTCCCGAGCCGGTCCGTACGGGCGCCGCGGGCATCGATGCGGCGCACATGGCTGAGCAGTTGGTGCCTGCCGTGCGGAGACTGCTGGCGGACGTCGCCGAGGAGTCCGGCCCGCGCACCGGCACCCGGGCCGGCTCGGAGAGCGACCCTTGGGCCGGCGTAGGGAACGGCGTGCGGATTGCGGCGGCGTGCGTGGGTGCCGCAGGGATGGCGACCCTCGGGGCGGGGCTGCGGGCCGAGCTTCCGGGTCTGCTGGCTGCCGAGTTCGGGGTGCGGCGGGTGGCGCTGGCGGCCGACGCGGTGACGGGTTACGCGGGTGCGCTCGGTGAACGGCCGGGGGCGGTGGTGGCTGCCGGTACCGGAACGATCGCCCTGGGCACCGACCTGGCCGCCTGGTGGCGTGCCGACGGCTGGGGCCATCTGCTGGGCGACTGCGGCAGCGGAGCGTGGATCGGGCGGGCCGGGCTGGAAGCGGCCATGCGGTCCCACGACGGGCGCACCGGCGGTTCGACCGCGCTGCGCGACCGCGCCGAGGCCGTCTTCGGCGCGCCCCTCGACGGACTTCCCGGACTGCTGTATCCCCGCACCGACCGCCCCGCTGTCCTCGCCTCCTTCGCACCCGAGGTGGCCCGGTGCGCGGAGCTGGACCCCGTCGCGGCGGGCATCCTGCGTGCCGCAGCGGCGGAGATCGCGGCGAGTGTCGTCGCCGTGTGCCCTGCGCCCCCCGTACGGCCGCCACAAGGCGCCGACGGGCCCGAACGCCGCGGAGCCCCACTGGACGCGCCCTCGGGCCCCCGGGTAACGGTCGCCCTCACCGGCGGCCTGTTCCGGCTGGGCGAGCCCCTGACGGGGCCGCTGCGGTCGGAGCTGTCCGCACAGCTGCCTCATGCGCACGTGACCGAGACCGCGGGCGGTCCACTGGACGGCGCGCTGCTGATGGCGGGGCGCCTGGCCACGGGCGGCCTCGCGCTTCCCCGGGACGCCTCGCTGCTCACCCTCGCGGAGACCCCGCGCAGCCGCTGAGAGGGCTCCTCGGAACCGCGGAGGGGCACGCAGAGGTTTGCGGTGCCTGCTGCGGGATCGGGCGCGGGGGCGGCCGGCCGGCGTCCGGGACGGACACGATCTGTCCGAGAGAGAACGAGAAGGAAAACGAGGGGGCACAAGCGCCGGGGAACCGGTCACACCGAGCCGGGCGAATCAGGACATACGTCCACCGGTCAACCCCGGCCGAACAGCCGACCTCATCAAGGCATTAGCATGCGGGCGCATGAGCTCCCCCACAGGACCGGACAATGGCCTGCCCGTACGAATGCCACGTCCCCGCCGGCCCGGACGACACCGCCGGCCGGAGCCCGTCGTCGCCCCCGAAGGAGCGCCGGCGCTGGTACTGGCCGTCCCGGGCCCCCCCTCTTCCGCGGCACGTGGCGTCGCGGAGGAGACACTGAGCATCGCCCGGTCGGAGCTGCCGGGTCTGGACGCGCGGATCGGTTTCGCCGAGGGCGACGACGAGGAGTTCCCCACCATCCGCACCGCGCTCACGGAGGCGGTGGCCGACCGTACGACGCGGCTGCGGTACGCGCGGGAGGCCCACGAGGCGGCGGTCGCCGCGGCCGACGGGACGGAGTCCGAGGAGCAGGAAGCCCTCGTGGCCGCCCAGGCGCAGGCGCTGGCCGATGCGGAGAGCGGCCTGCCCGCCGTGGTGGTGCCGCTGCTGGCCGGGCCGGACGCCGCGCAGCTCAGGCGTATCCGCCAGGAGGTGCTCAACAGCGGCTCCGGCGCCGAGCTGACCGACGTCCTGGGCCCGCACCCGCTGCTCGCCGAGGCCGTGCACGTACGGCTCTCCGAGGCGGGCCTGGCCCGCGCCGACCGAGCCAGGCTGTTCACGGTGGCGACAGCGGCGGACGGCATCGTCCTGGCCACCGTCGGCGGCGAGGAGGCCGTCCAGGCGGCAGGGATCACCGGCATGCTGCTGGCGGCCCGGCTGGCGGTTCCCGTGCTCGCCGCGGCGCTCGACGACGAGGGCGCCATTCAGCACACGGCCGAGCAGCTGCGCAACTCCGGCTCGCAGAATCTGGCCGTCGCCCCGTGTCTGATCGGGCCGGAGGTCGCCGGCGGGCTGCTGGAGGCTGCGGCGCAGGAGGCGGGCTGCTCGACGGCGGAGCCGCTGGGCGCCTACCCCGCACTGGGCAAGCTGGTGGCCTCGACGTACGCGACGAAGGCCGGTATCGCCCAGCCGGAGGCGGCGCGGCAAGGCGTCCCGGCCCGCTGAGGGCCGCGCACGGCCGCGGAACCGCGCACGCCTGTCTCCTCGGCCCGCACAGCACGGCACGCACAGCGCCTGCCCGAGCCTCTCGGGCAGGCGCTGTGCCGTATCGGGACGGCTCACGGCCTGTCGGCCGGCCCTTCGGCCTCGGTCGTGCGCTCGCGGGGACCGACGGCGGACGGCTGGGCCCGCCCCCGGCCAGGCTCCGGCGGGCGTTGCGGAACAACCGCCGGCGCATGCCCTGCCCCGCCGGAGCACGGACCCGGCTGCCGGACATGGGAGAGCGCTCCCCAAAGGTCGGTCCTGTCAGCCGAAGACGACGCAGGAGGCGGCCGGGGCAGCAAGGGAGCCCGCCCGCTCCGGGACGCCGGTCGCCGGGTCCACGTCGAACCAGGTGACGTCGCCGGACCGTTCGTTGGCCGCGTACAGCCGGCGCCCTGCCGGGTGCAGGGCGAGGTCCCGTGGCCAGTGCCCGCCGCAGGGGACGCTGGTCACCACAGTGGGCAGGTCGTCCGCCGAGAGATCCAGGACGGCGATGCTGTCGTCACCCCGGTTGGCCACCCAGGCGAAGCGTCCCTCGGGCGAGAGGACCAGCGCGGACGGGTAGTTGGCCGCGGATCCCTCACCCGCTGCTGTCCGCGGCACCACACGTGTCTCGCCCAGCGGCTCCAACTCGCCCCTCCCGCCGTGCCAGCGGCAGGTCGTCACGGTGGAGTCCAACTCGTTGGCGACGTACACCCGTCGTTCCTCGTCCGCGCCCTCGGTCTGCCCGGGCCGGGCGGAGGGGAACGCCAGGTGGCGCGGGCCGGTCCCGGCCCGGAGCGGCACCTCACGGTGCAGGCGCGGAGCCGCCCCCTGGGCCCCCTGGTCACGCAGGTCGTAGATCCATACCGAATCGGTGCCCAGGTCGGTGGAGAGCAGCCACTGTCCGGACGGGTCCGGTACGACGGCGTGGGCGTGCGGTCCCTCCTGCCTGTCGGTCACCGGTCCCTGCCCGTGGTGCTGGTGGAGGGCGGGGCGGGCGTCCAGGCTTCCGTCGGCATGGACGGGCAGTGCTGTGACGCTGCCCGAGGAGTAGTTGGCCGTGTACAGGTGGTCTCGGGTGACGCTCAGATGTGTGGGTCCGGCACCGTCCACGGAAACGGTGCTCCCCACCGGCACCGGGCACGTCTCCTGCGTGAGGGAGAACGCCGCCGCGCCGCCCTGGTCGGTCTCGCTGACCGCGTACAGGAACCGGCCCGACGGCGCCACCGCCAGGAACGAGGGGTCGGCGACGACGTCGTCCGTGTGGTGCAGCGCGGTGAGCGCGCCTGTGGTGCCGTCCAGGGCGGCGGTGGTGATGCCGCGGCCTGCCGCGGAGGTGAACGATCCGATGTAGGCCCGTTCCCGGTGTTCCGTACCGTCGGCCATGGCGCTGCCCTTCGCCGCTCCGTCTGGGGGCACGAAGGTAACAGGCCGCACCTCTTGGTCCGGACCACCAGGCCGAGGTGCAGGAGCGGGCGGCCCGGGGTCGCCGGAGCCGCCCGCCGGACAAGGGCGGGTCATGGGCGTCCGCTGAAGTGCCACGAGCCGTGCGGTACGCGGTGGATGACGTACCCCGGCTCGGTGCGGACGAACTCGGCGCCTTCAGGGGCGTGGACGGAGGTCCGCGAGGCGGCAGGTGTGTGGACCTCGGCCGTGGCCCCCACCGGGACGCGCACGCTCATCCGCACGGTCGCATCGATGCGCGACCAGGCCACACGGACCGGTCCGCGTACCGTGTGCAGTTCGGTACGCGCCCACTCCACGCCTGTGCGGGCGTCGGGGCGGACGACGAAGGTGCGGTAGCCCGCGTCACCGGGGCGCAGGCCGGCGACGTTCTCGTAGAGCCACTGCACCACGGTGCCCATGAAGTAGTGGTCGCGTGAGCGCGATTCCAGCTCCCACATCTCCCACAGGGTGTCGGCGCCCTTCTCCAACCAGTACCCCCAACTCGGGTAGGTCTTCCGGGTGGCGAGAGCGTGTGCCACCTCGTAGTTGCCGCCGGCGCTCAGGGCACGGAGGAGGACGCTGGTGCCCAGGCAGCCGGTGTCGAGGTGGTGGCCGCGCCGCTTGATGTCGGCGACCAGGGAGGCCGTGACACCCGCTCTCGCGCCGACCGGCACCAGGCCGAAGGCGAGCGGGACGCAGTTGCTGGTCTGACGGTAGTCGGGGTCCTTGGCCGTGCGGTAATGGCCCTCGGGACCGAGGAACTCCTCGTTGAACGCCTTCTTGAGCTCGGCCGCAGCGCTGCGGTAACGGTCGCGGACAGCGCTGTCGCCGAGGAGGCCGGCCATGTCCGCGGTGTCGAGGAGGGCCCGGTGGAGATAGGCCGAGGCGGTGAGCCGGGTGTCCTCGGGCGGGATGCCGTCCGGGTGGCCGGGTGGCAGCCAGTCGCCGAGAGCGGTGACGGCCAGACCGTCCTCCAGGCGGGCGAGCTCCCAGTCCAGGTAACGGATCACGGCAGGCAGATGGTCGTGCACGACGCGTTCGTCCCCGTAGACCCGGTACATCTCGCGCACCAGGAACGGATAGACGGTGGTCCACTCGGGGGTCGGTGCCAGCTCTTCGAAGCCCCAGCCGCCGCTCGGGACGATCACCGGCAGTTGGCCCTCGTGGTGCTGGCTGTCCCGCATGTCGTCCAGCCACTTGCTCACAAGGCGGTGCATTCCCAGTGCGTACATCATGACCGGCGCACCGACCTGGGCGTCCCCTGTCCAGCCGTTCTTCTCGAACATCGGCGTGTCCGTGGGGTAGCCGTGCAGGTTGTTCAGCACGGTGCGCCGCATCGCCCGCTCCAGCCGCTCGTAGAGGGGTTCCGAGCACTGGAAGCTGCCGGTTTCCTGGACCTCGGAGTGGACGAGCCGGCCGAGTACGTCCTTGGGGCCGGGCTCACCGGGCAGACCGCTGATCTGCACGTAGCGGAAGCCCTTGTAGGAGAACTTCGGCTCCCAGGTCTCCGCGGTACCTCCACCCGCGCAGAGGTACTCGTCCCGCTGGCAGCGTCCCGGCGCGTTGGCGTTCTCGGCGTACACGCTGCCGTCGTCCTTGAGCTTCTCGCCGTGCGTGAGCGCGATGGTGGTTCCGGCCGGGGCCTGCACCGTCAGCTTCGTCCAGCCCGCCATCGTGCGGCCCATGTCGACGATCCAGTCGTCACCGTGGGCCTCGACACCGACCGGCTGGACGGTGCCGACGACCCGGATCGCGTCATGCGGCTGTGCGCGGAGTGTGCCCTTGGGAGGGTCCAGGCGGGCGGGACGTGTCCAGCCGCTGTCGTCGAAGCCGGGCCGCGACCAGCCCGGGGTGTGCTTGCGCGCGTCGTACGTCTCACCCGCGTAGAGGGAGTTGGACCGCGTCGGTCCCTCGGTCATCCGCCAGGAGCCGTCGGTGGCGACGGTGGTGCGCGAGCCGTCGGGGTGGTCGATCTCCAACTGGCCCAGCAGGCGGGGCTCGGCGTGCCAGGGCGGGGTGTGCCAGTTCCATACGTTGGGGGTGGTCATGCCGAAGAAGCCGCGGCCCAGGGTCACGCCGATCGCGTTGGCGCCGCCGCGGAGGTGGTCGGTCACCTCGTGCACGGCGTAGAACACCGTCTTGTCGTAGTCGGTGAAGCCCGGATCGAGCACCTGTCGGCCGACGCGGCGGCCGTTGATCTCGGCCTCGTAGTACGCGAGTCCGCTGATGTACAGCCGCGCCCTGGAGATGGGCTTGCCGACCTGGAACTCGCGGCGCAGCAGCGGCGCCGGCTGTTCGGCCGCCGGCACCTGGACGCCGGTGCCCCACGGTCCCTCGCCGTACGGGGCCAGCACCTTCGCCGCCGCCCAGCGGCTGTCGTCGAAGTCCGGCTGCTGCCAGCCGTCCTGCTCGGTGCCCGCGCACCGCCAGTCGGCACCGGAGACCAGTTCGTGGGAGTCGGCGACCAGACGTACCAGCAGCCCGCCGGGGTTCGTCGACGCGTCACCGCGGTTGGTGGCCCGCGCGGCCAGCACCACACGGCCGTGGGCGGCCCGTACCTTGTCGGTGACGTCGGCCGCTCGGGCGGTGCGCCAGCCGTCGGTACGTACCGGCGCCTCCAGCACCTTCTCCCCGTTCAGGTACAGGGTGAAGTCGTCGTCGGCCGTCGCCACCACCTGGGCCCGGGACACCTCGGCCCCGCCGGGCAGTTCACGCACCCCGCGGAACCACACGCTGCCCGCGGGAGCGTCCTCGGCGGAGGAGCCGGGGAACCAGATCCAGGAGGCGCCCTCGACGCCGGGCGGCTTCGGCGGTGCGTCGGCGCCGATCCAGTGCCCTGTCCACGCGTCCTCGGCCAGGGCGGTCTCCCACCATCCCGCGGCGCTCCACGCCGAGGGCCGCCCTTCGGCGTCCCACACCCGCACCTGCCAGTGGTAGCGGGTACGTGGTGCGAGCGCGGGTCCGCCGTAGGGGACGGAGACGGTCCGCTCGGAGGTGACCCGGCCGGAGTCCCACACCGTCCGTGATCCCGCAGCCCGTGTGACGTGGATCTGATAGGCGCTCTGCCGGGCGCCGCTGTGCGCGGCGGACAGCTCCCAACTCAGCCGCGGTCTCGCCACGTCCGTGCCGAGCAGCGATTCCGCGTACTCGACCGTCGTGCGCTCCACGCGCAGCGTGCCCTCCTGCTTCGGGGGCGCGCCCTGGGTGTGGCCGGCCGCGGCGGCTGCGGCGAGGCCCGGGCCGGCGACGCCCGCGGCCGTACCCGCGCCGACAGCCGCGGAGGCTCTCAGGAAGGCCCGGCGCTCCCACGCGCCGGCGGTGCTCGTGCGTCGGTCACGGTTCATGAGGCGCTCCTCGGCAGGCGTACGGGAGCCAGGGCGGCGGCCGGCGGACAGCCGCTCACCCGGAGTCCCTCGACTGTGGTGCGGCGCGATGAAAGGTTTCAAGACAGTCAGGGAGAAGTTAGGGACAGTCCAGCACGAGCGTCAACTGTCGCGACGGAATGCGCGTTGAACGATTCAGGCCCAGGGCTCATCGCGATCATGCGTACCGAAGAGGTGACCACCAGGAGCGCCGGACAGGAGGCACGACGCGTTTGGCATGCTGGAGCACATGACCAGTGCCTCTGCCGGTCCGGCGGTCGTCTTCGACCTGGACGGCACCCTTGTCGACAGCGAACCGCACTACTACGAGGCGGGCAGGCGTCTGCTGGCCGCGCACGGCGTCGCCCGCTTCACATGGGAGGACCACTCCCGCTTCATCGGGATCAGCACCCGGGAGACCCTGGAGACGCTCCGCCGCGAGCACGGGCTGACGGCGCCCGTGGAGGAGCTGCTGGCGGAGAAGAACCGTCTCTATCTTGAGCTGGCACGGTCGGGGACCGAAGTGTTCCCCGAGATGCGGAAGCTGGTCGAGCGCCTGCACGAGGCGGGCATCCTGCTGGCCGTCGCCTCCGGGTCGTCCCGTACCGCCATCGACGCCGTGCTGGGCGCCACGAGCCTGGACGCTCTGCTGCCGCTCCGCGTCTCGGCCGAGGAGGTGGCAGCGGGCAAGCCGGAGCCGGACGTCTTCTGGGAGGCCGCGCGCAGGCTCGGCGTCGACCCGGCCGCCTGCGTGGTCCTGGAGGATGCCGCTCCCGGCGTGCAGGCCGCCCACCGTGCGGGCATGCGGTGCATCGCCGTTCCGTACGTCGCCACCACCGCCACGGACCCCGCCTTCGCCGAGGCGGGCCTGCTGTTCGCAGGCGGACAGCGCGCCTTCGACTCCCGGACGGCCTACGACTGGATCGTCGGCTGAGCACTCCGGGCATCGGCCGCCTCGGCGGGGTCGGCCGGTGCGGGGACCCGGCGGCAGCGGCAGCGCGCTGTCCGCAGCCCGCACACCACCTGGTGGGGCACGGGCTCTAGAGCTTCGTGAGTGCGTCACCCTTGTGCATCGCGATGTGGCCCGTCTTGTCGCTGCGGATCTCGTACTGAGGGGCGTCCTCGGAGCAGCGGCGCATGTGGCCCTTGTACTCCACGTCCTGAGTGTGCTTCTTGAGGATGACACCCTGCACATGACCGGCTTCGGAGTTCCACCTGACGTGGTCTCCCTCGCTGAACTGCTGTGGCATCGCGGCTCCTCGCTCCCTTCACTCCGTCCGGTGTCCTGGCTGCGGGGGCCTGCCCGCGCCGACCCCTCCGGCGCCGCCCGCGCGGCTGTCGGGGCGCCGGTCCGGGCGCCGCTGGAAGAGGGCGTACAGCCACCACAGCGACGGCACCAGCAGTACCGCGCCGACCAGCAGGGCGAGCAGGCTGGCTGTCAGCACCGAGGCATGGGCGGCGGCCCCGCTCACGGTGGTGCCGGGCGCCAGCATGACGGGGTACTGCGCCGCACCCCAGCTCCACAGGATGAGCGTGACGGCGAGCGCGGCCGTCCCCCGAACGAGGATCAGGTGGCGCAGCATCAGCAGGACGAGGCTCAGCGCACCGCACACCGCGGAGGCGACGACCAGAGGCAGCGCCCGGTGGGTCAGCCCGTGGAAGAGGCGGGGCGCGTCGGCGTGCAGCACGAAGATCCCGGCGAGGGCCACGATGCCGGTGATGCCGCCGATGGCCAGGGCCCGTTTCCCGAAGTACCCGACCAGTTCCTCGTCGCCGTCCCGGGCCGCGTCCCCGCACAGGAAGACGGCCGCCAGGTAGGCGCACGCCAGCACGGCCAGCGCACCACCCAGGAAGGAGGTCGGGTTGAGCCAGCTCGTGACCACGTCGCCCTCGGCGAGCCCGGTCGGCACCCGCCGGGAGGCGATGCCGCCGGCGACCGTACCGAGGAAGAACGGTGTGACGACGGACGACAGCGCGAAGCAGGCGCCGAAGAGACGCTGCTGCCACAGCTGGGTGCTGGCCTTGCGGAACGCGAAGGCGGCCCCGCGGGCGATGATGCCCAACGCGGTGAGGGTGAGCGGGATGTAGAGC
Source organism: Streptomyces sp. CNT360 (assembly GCF_000424785.1). Taxonomy (NCBI): domain Bacteria; kingdom Bacillati; phylum Actinomycetota; class Actinomycetes; order Kitasatosporales; family Streptomycetaceae; genus Streptomyces; species Streptomyces sp. CNT360. Next base: position 516,751 of record NZ_AUKO01000002.1, read on the forward strand.
GTCGACATCACCGCCGCGAACACGGGCGGGAAGCCGGTCCACAGCATGACGACGACGAAGATCAGCCAGACGTGGTTGGCCTCCCACACCGGCCCGATCGTGTGCTCGATCAGCACACGGGCCGGGCGTCCGCGCCGACTGCCGCCCGCCAGCAGGTCCCAGAAGCCCGCGCCGAAGTCCGCGCCGCCGAACAGCGCATAGCACGTCAGGCCGATCCACATCACGGCGAGGGTGATATCGGCGAGCATGCGGCTTCCTTTCGGGTGGGGACGGCAGGGGCTCGGTGCGGCGGAGGCTCGGGCCGGCAGGCCGAGGAGCGCGGACGGGGGCGCCCGGGTTCAGACCACGCGGTAGCTCGCCGCGTCGGTGTCCTGCGGCGCCACGGGCACGGGCGTGTCGCGGGCGAGCCGGCGCAGCACGTAGACGGTGGCGGTTGTCATCACGGCGTAGACCAGGAGCACGAGCCACAGCCCCGCCCTCAGGCCTGGGGCGGGGTTCACCGCGTCGTGCACGGACATCAGGCCGTACACCACCCACGGTTGCCGGCCCTCCTCGGTCACCGTCCAGCCGGCTTCCAGCGCGGCGACGGCGGCCGGGCCCGCCACGGCGCCGAGGAGAAGGAAGACGGTGCCCAGCCGTCCCTCGAACGGCCACCGCATCGCCTTGCGTCCGCCGCGCCACCAGACCACCAGCATCCACAGCCCCATGGCCAGCAGGAAGAAGCCGACGCCCACCATCAGGTCGAACGCCAGATGGGTGGCGGTCACCGGGGGCCGCTGGGCGGGCGGCACCTCGTTCAGGCCCTGCACCACCGTGTCGGTGCGGTAGCCGACCAGAAGGGACAGCCCGCTGGGGATCTCCAGCCCGTACTGCAGTCCGTCGGGCCCGGCGATGCCCGCGACCGTCAGCGGCACGTGACTGCCGGTGCGCTGGACGCCCTCCATCGCGGCGAGCTTGACGGGCTGGAAGTCGGCGAGGAAGCGGGCCGCCCAGTCGCCCACCACGATCTGGGCGGGGGCGACCAGCGCACCCAGGACGAAGGGGAGGGTGAAGCCGAGCCGGTGGTAACGGTCACGCCGGCCCCGCAGCAGCGCGACGGCGTACACGCTGCAGGTGAGGAAGGCGGCCACCATGAGCGCCGCCAGGATCATGTGTGTGGTCTGCGGAGGCGTCGCGGGGTTGAACATCGCCGCCCACGGGTCCACCGCGACGACCTCCCCGCCCCGCACGGTGAAGCCGCGCGGCTGGTTCATCCACGCGTTCGCGCACACGACGAAGAAGGCGGAGGCGACGCCGGCGACGACGATGGGGATGCCCGTGAGGAGGTGCTGCCGGGGCGGGAGCCGGTCCCAGGCGTACAGGTAGATGCCCAGGAAGATCGCCTCGATGAAGAAGGCGATGCCCTCCATCGCGAAAGGCAGCCCGATCACCTGCCCGTACTTCCCCATCAGTCCGGGCCACAGCAGCCCCATCTCGAAGCTGAGGATGGTGCCCGAGACAGCACCCACCGCGAACAGCACGCCCATGGCCCGCGCCCAGCGCCGGGCCAGCAGCCGGTAGGCGGGGTCGCCCGTGCGCATTCCGAGCCACTCCGCAAGGAGCGTCAGCAGCGGCAGTCCCACCCCCAGGCAGGCCAGCACGATGTGCCAGGCGAGCGAGAAGCCCATCTGCGCACGGGCCGCGCTCAGGTCGCCTCCGGTGTCGGCGGCGGCGAGGACGGCCAGGCTGTGCGGCGGGCCGAAGTGGAGTGGCAGTGACGTCACCCGGGCACTGGTTCCACCCGGTCACACCGCCACACCCCTCTCACGCCTGGATGCGCCCGATCGCGCCGGGGAGCACGCGTCACGGCTGCCTCCGCCGTGCCCCGAGCGTCCGGGGCCCCTGTGTCCCTTGACCCTGTGCGGCTGAGTGGCTGTGACCCCGAACAATCAGCCCAGGAAGCTGAGCCGGACCTTGCGGTCGGTGTTGTCCTTGTTGGTGTCGACCAGACAGACGGACTGCCAGGTGCCCAGCTCCAGGGAGCCGCTGACGACCGGGAGCGTGGCGTGGGGTGGTACGAGAGCGGGCAGTACGTGGTCGCGGCCGTGGCCGGGACTGCCGTGCCGGTGCCGCCACCGGTCGTCCGGCGGCAGCAGATCGCGGAGCACGGCGAGGAGGTCGTCGTCGCTGCCCGCGCCGGTCTCCAGGATCGCGATGCCGGCGGTGGCGTGCGGGACGAAGACGTTGAGCAGGCCGTCGCGACCGCGCGCCGCCTCGGCGAGGAAGGACTCGCAGTCGCGGGTGAGGTCGTGGACGGTCTCGGACGAGCCGGTGGTGACCCGCAGGACCTGGGTGTGCAGTGCGTCGCTCATGCCCCCCATTCTGGCGGCCGAACGGTCCGGGACGCGGGAGGGCTCCGTCGCGGCAGGAGGCCCGGGGCGTCGGGGTGGTGCACCGCGGGAAGGTTCCGGGGCTCTGCGGGGTTCGCTCAGGTATGGACACTGTGGAGGTCGTGGTCATCGGTGCCGGGCAGGCGGGACTGTCCAGCGCCTACCACCTGCGGCGCACGGGCCTCGTGCCCGGTACCGACTTCGTCGTGCTGGACAGCTCGCCCGCACCGGGCGGGGCGTGGCAGTTCCGGTGGCCGACCCTCACCTACGGGCGGGTGCACGGCATGCACGCCCTGCCCGGCATGGAACTGACGGGCGCCGATCCCGGCCGCCCCTCGGCACAGGTGATCGGCGCGTACTTCGCCGCGTACGAGGACGCCTTCGGTCTGCGGGTGCGGCGCCCGGTCGAGGTGCGGGACGTGCGGGAGGCGGGCTGGGATGACCGGCTCAGGGTACGCACTACCGAGGGTGACTGGGCAGCACGTGCGGTGATCAATGCGACGGGCACCTGGAACCGGCCCTTCTGGCCCCGGGTTCCCGGCCAGGAGTCCTTCCGGGGCCGGCAGCTGCACACTGCGCAGTATCCGGGCCCCGACGACGAGGCGTTCGTCGGCAGAAGGGTCGTGGTCGTCGGCGGCGGCACCTCGGCGGTGCAGCACCTCATGGAGATCGCCGAGGTCGCACGGGAGACCGTGTGGGTGACCCGACGGCCACCGGTCTTCCGTACGGGGGACTTCGGTCGTCAGGCAGGCCGCGCGGCCGTGGCGCTGGTCGAGGAGCGGGTGCGACAGGGGTTGCCGCCGCAGAGTGTGGTGTCCGTGACGGGCCTGCCCATGACGGAGGACATGCGGCGCGCCCGTGAGCGCGGGGTGCTGGAGCGGCGTCAGATGTTCTCGCGGGTCACGGAGGACGGCATCGAGTGGGCCGACGGCAGCAGGGCGCGCGCGGACACGATCGTGTGGGCGACCGGCTTCCGTCCGGTCCTCGACCACCTGGCACCGCTCCGGCTGCGCGAGGCGGGGGGCGGCGTCCGGCTGGAGGGCACCAGGGCGGTCCGCGACCCGCGCGTGCACCTGGTCGGTTACGGGCCCTCGGCCAGCACCATCGGCGCCAACCGGGCGGGCCGCTCGGCCGTGCGGGACCTGCGCGCACTGCTGACGGCCGGCGCCCGGGCCACCTCTCCGGCGGCGGCGTCGGCGGCCTGAGAGGCCGCTAGGGCGGCCCGACGGCGGGAGGTCTCAGGACCTGCTCGGCAGCGAGGAGGTGCGGACGACCAGTTCGGGGCGGAGGACGATGCGCTGGTGCTCGTGGTGGGCGGCGTTCTCGCCGGTCTCCTCGATGAGCAGCTCGGCAGCCGCCCGGCCCATGCGGTGGGCCGGCTGGCGCACGGAGGTGAGGGGAACGGCGGCTGCCGCGGCGAACTCGATGTCGTCGTACCCCACGAGAGCCACCTCGTCGGGGACCGCGACGCCGGCTCCGTACAGGGCTTGGAGCATGCCGAGCGCCATCAGGTCGTTGGCGCAGAAGACCGCGGTGGGTCGCGGTGACATGCCCAGCAGCCGGGCGCCCGCGTCGCGCCCGGCCGCCGCGTCCATGCGGTCGCACTCGACGTGGTGCAGCCGGGCTTCACCGCCGGACGCGCGCAGTGCCTCGGCGGCACCGGTGTACCGGTCGCGGCACTGGCTCAGGCGCGTCGGCCCGCTGACGTAAGCGATCTCCCGGTGGCCGCTGTCCAGCAGGTGCCGCACAGCCAGTCCTGCGCCCTCGACGTCGTCGACGGACACGGAGCAGCCTTCGGCGCTGGGGACGACACGGTCGACGGAGACGAACGGGATGCCGTGGCGCTGGAACGCGGTGAGGTTCTCCCCCGTTGTGCGGGTGGGGGTGATGAGCACCCCGCGGACGCGTTGTTCGGCGAAGAGGGAAAGGTAGTCCGCTTCCTCGCCGGGGTCCTGAGCGCTGTTGCAGAGCATCACGCCGAGTCCCGCGGCGCGGGCGGCCCGCTCGGCGCCGGCGGCCACGTCGACGAAGAAGGGGTTGGTCATGTCCAGCACCAGCAAGGCGATGATCCGGCTGCTCCCGGCCCGCAGGTGCCGGGCGGCTTCGCTGCGCACATAGCCGAGCCGCTCGATGGCGGCCTGGACACGAGTGCGGGTCTCCTCGCTCACCATGGCGGGCCGGTTGATCACGTTGGAGACCGTGCCGACGGAGACCCCGGCCGCTCGGGCGACCTCCTTGATACCGACGCTCCGGCTCACCTGGGTGCTCCGGACGTTCCCGGTCGCACGTGCTGATTCCGCCGCACGTCAGCTCAGCCCCTCCCTGCCGGTGCAATCCGGCTCCAGAAGTCGAGGTGGTCGATGGTGTTCCGGTTCTGCGCATGGTTGGCCCCGGCAGTTCTGCCGTCCCCCTGGAGCGCACCTGTGGGGACCGAGAATAGCGGGACCGTCCGCCCCTTCGTTCCGCCCTCCCGGCGTGCGCCGCACCGGCCCGGGCCCCGGAAACGGGCGCAGGGCGCGCACGTGGCAGGATCTTCCACACGGGCACCCTGAACTCCGGTGGACTGCGGGGCTCACGGGCGGCCGAGGAGAAGGGGCCGGAGCGGCAAGGGAGCTGCCCCGCCCTGCGGGTACCGGGTCGGTCTTCTCGGCCGCGGAGGGCCCCTGCCGACAGCGGCACGGAGGCCTCCCTGTGCGCCGACAGTATGCGGACAGGAGGGAGGTGCCGTGCGCGTAGCGCTCTTCGTCACCTGCATCAACGACGCGCTCTATCCACGCACGGGGCAGGCGGTGGTCACGCTGCTGGAACGGCTCGGGGTGGAGGTGGACTTCCCCCAGGAACAGTCGTGCTGCGGTCAGCCGCAGTTCAACACCGGCTACCGGCATGCCACCGAGCCTCTGGTGCGGCGCTACGCCGACGCCTTCGCGGGGTACGACCACATCGTCGTCCCCTCCGGCTCGTGCGCGGCGATGGTGCGCGACAACTACCCGCGGATCGGTGCGAAGGCCGCCGCTGAGGGGCGCGGCCGGGTGCTTTCGCAGACGGCCGCCGCCGTGGTGCCCCGCACCTGGGAGCTGACGGAGTTCCTGGTCGACGTTCTCGGCGTCACGGATGTGGGCGCCTACTACCCGCACACGGTCACCTACCACCCGACCTGCCACGGGTTGCGGATGCTCGGCCTGGGCGCACGCCCCAGAAAGCTGCTGGAGCAGGTGCGGGGTCTGGAGCTGCGGGAGCTGGAGGGCGCCGAGGAGTGCTGCGGTTTCGGCGGCACGTTCGCCGTCAAGAATGCCGCAGTCTCCACCGCCATGGGTGCCGACAAGGCCCGTCACATCGAGGAGAGCGGGGCCGGTTCGGTGTGCACGGTGGACAACTCGTGCCTGATGCACATCGGTGGGATCCTCTCCCGCTCCGGCTCCCCGGTGCGTCCCGTGCACCTTGCGGAGATCCTGGCCGGCACCGAGGAGGCCCCCCTGTGACCGATCAGCAGCCGGGCGCGGCGAGCGTCACGTACCTGGGCATGCCGCCCTTTCCGCAGGCGGCGCGCGCCTCCACCCAGGACGCGCGACTGCGCCGCAATCTGCGGCACGCCACCCGTACGATCCGCGACAAGCGGGCCGACGCGGTGGCGGAACTGGCCGACTGGCCTGCGCTGCGTGCCGCCGGGGCGCAGATCAAGGACCGCACTCTGCGTCATCTGGACGCCTATCTGGAGCAGTTGGAGGCCGCCGTCACAGCGGCCGGCGGGACCGTGCACTGGGCCGCGGACGCCGCGGACGCCAACGAGATCGTCACCCGCCTGGTACGGGAGACCGGCGAGCGGGAGGTCGTCAAGGTCAAGTCGATGGCCACCCAGGAGATCGGCCTCAACGAAGCCCTGGAGGATGCGGGAATCGCGGCGTACGAGACCGATCTTGCCGAGCTGATCGTGCAGCTCGGTGACGACCGCCCCTCGCACATCCTCGTCCCCGCCATCCACCGCAACCGCGCGGAGATCCGCGAGATCTTCCGCGAGCAGATGGGCCGCTGGGGACGGCCGGCACCCGACGGGCTCACGGACGACCCGGCCGAGCTGGCGGAGGCCGCACGGCTGCACCTGCGGGAGAAGTTCCTGGGTGCCAAGGTGGGCATCTCCGGGGCGAACTTCATGGTCGCGGAGAGCGGCACCCTGGTGGTCGTCGAGTCCGAGGGCAACGGCCGGATGTGCCTGACCATGCCTGAGACACTGATCTCGGTGGTCGGTATCGAGAAGGTCGTGCCCACCTGGCAGGACCTGGAGGTCTTCCTCCAGCTGCTGCCCCGCTCGTCCACGGCCGAGCGGATGAATCCGTACACCTCGACCTGGACGGGCACCACCGAAGGCGACGGACCGAGCACTTTCCACCTGGTGCTGCTGGACAACGGCCGCAGTGACACCCTGGCCGACCAGGTGGGCCGGCAGACACTGCGCTGCATCCGCTGCTCGGCCTGCCTGAACGTCTGCCCGGTCTACGAGCGGGCAGGCGGCCACGCCTACGGTTCCCCCTATCCCGGGCCGATCGGCGCGATCCTCACGCCGCAACTCGACAGCATGGACACCGGATTGGACGCCTCGCTGCCGTACGCCTCGTCGCTGTGCGGAGCCTGCTACGAGGTGTGCCCGGTGGCCATCGACATCCCCGAGGTGCTGGTGCATCTGCGGGAACGCGTCGTCCAGGGCGGGACGGTGACGGTGCGCGGGCAGCGGACGACCGTGCGGCCCGCGAAGGGACACGCGGCCGAACGCGCCGCCATGCGGGCGGCTTCCTGGGCCTTGGACCACCCACGTGCTCTGCGCGCCGGCGAGCGGATGGCCGCACGCTCCCGCAAGCTGGTGCCGCGGCGGCTGCCCGGGCCCGGCAGTGCGTGGACCGACTCCAGGGACGTACCCGCGCTGCCCCCCGAGTCGTTCCGCGACTGGTGGCGGCGCACCCGCGGCCGTGGCCCCGCCCTCGACAGCCGTGCGGACGAGTCCGAAGGCGGCCACCACGCGGACAGCGCCGGGGACGGGCGGGCGGACGCGACGAGGACCGACCGGTGGGAGGCATCCGATGAGCAGCCGTGAGACGGTGCTGGGCCGGGTACGCCGCGCCCTGGCCGACGTTCCCCGCCAGGAGCGGCCCGACCAGGTGCCGGTCGAGCGCGACTACCTGCCGGCTCACGGCGACCGCACGTCCGCCGAGAGCGTGCAACTGCTGGCCGAGCACCTGACCGACTACCGGGCCCAGGTGCACCGCTGTTCGCCCGACCGGCTGCCCGGCACCGTCGCAAAGCTGCTGGAGCGGCGCGGCTCCCGCAGCGTGGTGACGCCCGTCGGAGTTCCCGACGCGTGGCTGCCGGAAACCGTCGACCATGTGCGCGACTCGCCCGAGTTGACCGGGTACGGCCTGGACGCGGTCGGCAGTGTGGTCACCGGGTGCGCCGTCGCGGTGGCCGAGACGGGCACCTTGGTGCTGGATGCCTCGCCGGACCAGGGCAGGCGCCGGATCACCCTCGTCCCCGACCATCACGTGTGTGTGGTACGGGTCCCCGAACAGGTGGTCGACTCGGTACCGCAGGCCCTCGCACGGCTGGATCCCGCCCGCCCGCAGACCTGGATCTCCGGCCCCTCCGCGACCAGCGACATCGAACTGGACCGCGTGGAGGGGGTGCACGGCCCGCGCACCCTGGACGTCGTCCTGGTAGGTGCGCACACGGCGGCTTCCTGACGCTCATGGGCCTTGGGCAGCCGCCGGAGGCTTCTTCCACAAGTTACTTACCGGAACCGGTGGTTCGGCACGCGTGCGCGTGCAAAAGTGACGCGATCATCTTCCCCCCTGTGCTTCCCACAAGGAGACACGCGCACGTGAGCCACTCCCCCATATCCGCCCCCCACAGCGTGACGCCCAACGGGCTCCCCCAGCCGGCCGACTCACCCGGCGCATCGGTACACAGACCGGCGCTCCTGGTCGCCATGCTGGTCACCGCCGTACTGTCCGCCCTCTCCGGGCTGCTCGGAGCGCTCCTGGTCCACCTGGGGGGCAAGGACCTCGCCGACCAGAACGTCCGTGAGGCCGTCGACTCCGACCCCGCCTCCGTCGGCCTCCCCGCCGAGACCCGAGCAGCCGACCTCAAGCGGATGTCCGGCACGGCCTGGGACGACGTCGTCACCGACTGGCAAGGCACCATGGCCGCACGCGCCGGGATCGCCGTGGTACTCGCCCTGGTGGTCCTGCTGTGTGCGCTGCTCGCCCGCAGAGCCGCGCTGTGGTCGCGGATCACTCTGAGCGTCGCGGTGCTGGCCGCGGGCGCCTTCCCCCACCTGCTCGTGCTGCGGGACGCCGCACCGTCCGAGCTGTACGCGACCAGCCTGGCCGCCCTGGTGCTGGCTCCCGTCACCGTGGTGCTGTGCTGGCTGCCACCGGTGGGTCGGTACGCGAGGGCGCTGAACGAGCGCTGAAGCCCTCACGTGCTGTGCAGGCCCGGCCCCCGGGACCGGCGATCGCACGTGCTCGTGTGCCGCGTCCTTGGCGACTTCTCACCCGCAACTCGCTCGCGCGGGGCCTGCCAGGCAATCCGGACGCTCTTTGCGCTCTCCCGATTGATCACCCTGCCGCTGGTGTTCCTCAGCTCGAAAGGCGGCATGACGCCACCGGCGCGGCCGGGCGACGGTGCGCCCCAGCCGGTGGTCACGTCGACGGCGCTCCCGCCTCGGGAGGGACGGTCGCGCCGTCGCTACGCCGGGGGCGGAACACGGCCGACGGTCGCTCGCTCGGGCGTACGTTGCCCGAATGGAACCCCTTGCGGTACGGCCTTCGCTGCATCTGATCCCCTTCCCTGTCGGACAGGCGTACCTGTGGCGGGACGGTGGCACGCTCACGCTCGTGGACACCGGTCCGCCCGGCGGAGCCGACGGGGTGGAGGACGCGATCCGGCGCAGCGGAGGCGACCCACGAGCGCTGCGCCGGATCGTCCTGACCCACTTCCACCCCGACCACGCCGGCTCGGCGGCCGAACTGGCTGCCCGGCACGACGCGGAGGTGATCGCGCACGCGGCGGACGCCCCCGTACTGCGGGGCGAGGCCCCGGCCGAGCCGCCCGACCTGGCGACCGCGCCGGAGTGGGAGCGCACCGTCTTCGACCAGGTGCACGCACCGTTCGGGATCACCTCCGCGGCTCCTGCCGTCCCGCCGACCCCGCCCTGCCGGGTCGACCGGGAGGTGTCCGAGGGCGACGTGATCGAGATCGGCACGGGTGCCCGAGTGCTGTCCGTGCCCGGGCACACACGCGGCAGCATCGCGCTGTTGCTCACCCGGGAGCGCACCCTGTTCACCGGTGACGCGGTGGCGGGAGCCCGGGGAGGGCCGGTGCCCGGCGTCTTCAACCAGGACCGGGCCCGCACGCTCGACTCGTTCCTGCGCCTTTGCGCAGTGGGGGCCGAAGCGGCGGAGACCGTGTGCTTCGGACACGGTGAGCCACTGACGTGTTCCGATGGTGAGACGCTCAGACAGGCTGCTGCACAGTACAGCTAGTGTGGACGCCCGCACAGCGCCGGGAGCCCACAGCCTCCCCGCACCACGTCCGTATCACCACGGAGGCCCGCCATGAACCAGCCCACGCCCCGCCAGGTCGCTTCGATCGAGGGGGTCGCTGTCCGCCGCATGACCTCGGACCGGGTCATCCTCGACGGGATCGACTGGTCGGTGCGGGCCGGCGAGCACTGGGCGCTCCTGGGAGCCAACGGGGCGGGCAAGACGACGCTGCTGAAGCTGCTGGGCGCGGTCATGCACCCCACTGCCGGATCCGTGGAGGTGCTCGGCAACCGGCTCGGCCGGGTCGACGTGCGCGAACTGCGCGCGCACATCGGGCACGTGTCCTCCTCGCAGCGGGTGCCCCAGGACGCGACGGCGCACACGGTCGTGCTCACCGGTGCCACCGGCACGGTGCAGCCCCTGTGGCGCAAGTACGACGCGGAGACCCGCCAGTTGGCCACCGAGCTGCTGTCCGAGCTGGAGTGCAAGGAGCTGGCCGACCGCCCCTTCGGCGTGTGCTCGGGCGGGCAGCGTGCCCGTATCCTCATCGCCCGGGCCCTGATGCCGGCGCCGTCCCTGCTCCTGCTGGACGAGCCGTTCAACGCGCTGGACCTGCCCTCGCGGGAGGACCTGATCGACGCCCTGCGCCGGCTGGCGGCAGATCGCCCGTCGCTGGCGACCATCACGGTCACCCACCACCTCGAAGAGCTGCCGCCCACCACCAGCCACGCGCTGCTGTTGCGCGAGGGCCGCATCGGTGCCGTCGGCACCGTCTTTGAGGTACTGACCGGCGAACAGATGACGCAGTGCTTCGGCCGTCCCATCGAGGTGACCCACCAGGACGGCCGGTGGCTGGCCCGCTCGGGCCGCACGAGCTGACCGGCACACCGCCCGCACCCGGCTTCCCGGCTTCCCGGAGAGCGGCGTGCCGGGCGGCCGCGGCCGGGTCGGCGGCCGCCCGTGGTCCTAGGCCCTGTGTCCCGCCGCGCTGGGTCCCGCGTCCGTTCCGCCGACGACGGGCCGACCGTAGCGTCACCGTATGGACGGTCACCGTAGGGACACCACGACGTCGGGCGCGGGACGCGAGGACAGCTCCGGGACGCTGGACGAGGCGCTCGACCGCCTCCACGCCAGCGGCCCCGAGTTCGAGGGCTGGCTCAGCAACCACGGGCCCATGGCGGTCGAAGCACTGGTGCGGCACGGGCAGGCTCCCTCCGTGCACCGCTGGATCGACCACTACGAGGACAAGCTCGACGAGCTGCCCGGGCGGTACTCCCCCGTCACGGACGCCAACTGGCGGGAGGCGCTGGGCGACGCGCGACGCCTCGGGGACTGGGTGCGGTTCTTCACCCGTACGGTGGAGGAGCAGCCCTGGCAGGACGTACTGGCCACCTGGTGGCCCCGGCTGCTGCCGGGAATCTCCGGTGGCGCGACACACCCGGTCATCCGCACGGGGCACGCGGTACGCGCACTGCTGTCGGAGGGCGGCGAGAGCGCACCCCGCCGTGCGGAGCTTGCACACGCGCTCGGGTACTGGGCGGCACGGCACAGCAGCCTGCCGCCCTTCGCGCCGCTGCCCGCCGGTGCCTCGGCCGAGGAGGGACTCGACGCCGTTCCGCTGGTCGCCGACCAGAGCAGCGGCATCCGCGCGCGGCTCGCCCGGATCACCGCTCTGCCTCAGCGGCCACGGCAAACGGACGGAGAAGGCGCCGACCCGGAGACCGCACGCCGGGACCTGGAGGAGATCGTGCGGGCCGCCACCCACCGGTACGCCACGCACGCGCACGGCTCACCCGTCATGCTGGTGCACGCGGCAACCGCACCCAACGCCGTGCTGCGCACCCTCCCGGCGCTGCCCCGCACGCTGTGGCCCCTCAGCGTGGACGCGGCCTGGGCGGCGAGCGCAGCCGTCACGGCGGTCTACGGGCCCGCACAGGGCACGCCCGTGCCGTCCGACGGCGGGCTCCCCCCGCAGGAGGCGTTCGCCCGTGCGGCCGCCCACGGCGACGAGCACGCCATCAAGTTCGCGGACACCGCCTTGGACGTGGCCTTCCGGCGCGGCGGAGAGGACCCGCCGGCGATGGCCGCGGCGCTGCGGGCGACGGAGCTGATCGAGCCGATGCGGTGACCGCGTCCGGTCGCCGCCGCGGCCCGACGCGACCCTGCTCTGCCCTGCTCTGCCCTGCTCTGCCCTCTGGCGCCCTGGCGGGCGCCGACTGCCGGGGCCGTCCGCCGCGGCGGACTCCTGGGAGCGGCCCGCCGGGGGCCGACCGGCTGCCGGGCCGCTAGAAAGCGGCGGCGAAGGCGTCGTAGGCACGCTGGTCGAACAGGACGAACCGGATCTCGGCGAAGCCCTCGCCCTCGTCTTCGACGGTGCCTACGGCGATGCGTGCGGCGTCCTGCAGCGGCCAGCGGTAGACGCCGGTGGAGATGGCGGGGAACGCGACGGTGCGCGCACCCAGCTCCCTGGCCACCCGGAGCGACTCGCGGTGAGCGGAGGCCAGCAGATCGGAGCGGTCCTCCTCCTTGCTCCAGACCGGGCCGACCGTGTGGACGACCCAGCGGGCCGCGAGCCGCCCCGCCGTGGTGGCGACGGCCTGCCCGGTGGGAAGGCCGCGCCCGTACTGCTCGGCGCGCAGCTCGCGGCAGGCGGCGATGATCTCGGAGCCGCCTCTGCGGTGGATGGCGCCGTCCACTCCGCCACCGCCCATGAGCGAGGAGTTGGCCGCGTTCACGACGGCGTCGACATCCTGCTCGGTGATGTCGCCCTGCACCAGTGTGATGTTCGTCGGCATGCGCCCATCCTGACCCGCCGGACGTCCGCGTGCACACCGCCTGCCCGCTGCGCGCCCCCTGGTCGTCGCTCGCCGGTTCGTATTAGCTTGCCCAGCACCGCGCGCCCGCGGCCGGTGCCCAGCTCGCCTCCGGCCCGCGACGCTCCGTTGCCGCGCATGGCCCCTGCCGTACGCCTGGACGCTGGAAGGACGGTTCACCATGGCCGCTTCGCCCTCTCGCCGTGCCCTGATGGCCGGTGGCACCGCCGCCCTCACCGCCCCGCTGCTCGCCGGCTCCGCCGCTGCGGAGCCGATCCGCGAGCCGACGGGCGGACACGGTGGCCTACGGGTGACACCGGGCGCCGATGTCGCGGCCGCCGACGGCTGGCGCGTCCTGCGGGGCCGGAAGGTCGGTGTCGTCAGCAACCCGACGGGCGTCCTGCGGGACGCCCGCCACATCGTCGACTCGATGGCCGAACAGAAAGAGCTCCGCATCGTCGGCGTCTTCGGCCCCGAGCACGGTTTCCGCGGCAGCGCGCAGGCGGGCGAGTCGGAACCGGAGTTCAAGGACCCGCGGACGGGCCTGACGGTCTACGACGCCTACGGCGCGGACGCGGAGAAGATGGCCGGCCTGTTCCGCAAGGCGGGTGTGGACACCGTCCTCTTCGACATCCAGGACGTCGGGGTGCGCTACTACACGTACATCTGGACGATGTACCACGCCATGGTCGCCGCCCGGGACGTCGGCGCCTCCTTCCTCGTCCTCGACCGCCCCAACCCCCTCGGGCGCAGAGCGGACGGCCCCCTGCTGAAACCGGCCTTCTCCTCCGGCGTCGGCCTCGAACCGATCATCCAGCAGCACGGCATGACGGTGGGCGAACTGGCGCGCTACTTCAACGGCGAGCTGTTGCCGAAGGAGGGCGACGGCGGCCAGGTGGAGCTGGAGGTCGTCCAGGTGCGCGGCTGGTCGCCAGGGACGCCGGCACAGCAGACGGGACTGCCCTGGGTGCCGCCCTCCCCCAACATGCCGACGCCCGAGACGGCGACCGCCTACGCGGGAACCGGCTACTTCGAGGGCACGAACCTGTCCGAGGGACGGGGCACCGCCCAGCCCTTCCTGTGCATCGGCGCACCGTATCTGGACTACCACTACAGCGACCGGCTCAACGCCCTGCGGCTGCCCGGAGTGCGCTTCCGTGAGGGCTACTTCGTGCCGACCTTCAGCAAGCACAAGGGCACCACGTGTGCGGGCGTCCAGCTCCTGGTGACCGACCCCGCACGCTACGAGGCGGTGCCGACAGCGGTCGCCATGCTGCGGGAGGCGCAGCGGTACGACGGTTTCGCCTGGCGCAAGGACCCCGACACCGAGCAGCCGTACTGGATCGACAAGCTGTCGGGCTCCTCCCGGCTGCGGGAGATGCTCGACGCCGGCAAGAGCCTCGAAGAGGTCACCGGCGCCTGGCGCTTCGAGGTCCGCGACTTCGAGAGGACCCGAAGGCGGTATCTCCTCTACCGCTGAGACGACGGTCAGCTCCCCGCCGCACCGGCTCGGCGCCACAGCAGCTCACAGCCGCGTCAACCCACCGCGACGTCGGCTCCGGGCCGCTCGCCGGACACCACGGCGTCGGCATCGGAGCCTGCGCCTGCCTCCGCCGTGCCGGCCTCGCTGTGCGGTGCGTCCGTGGTCTCGCTGTCGCGCCGCACCAGGGCGGCGTATTTGCCGTCCGCGGCCAGAAGCTCCTCGTGAGTGCCCCATTCGGCGATCCGGCCGGCTTCCAGGACGACGATCTGGTCGGCGTCCCGCACCGTGGACAGGCGGTGCGCGATGGTCAAGGTGGTGCGGCCGGCGGAGAGCGTGTCGACAGCCTGCTGGACGGCACGCTCGGTGCGGGTGTCGAGTGCGCTGGTGGCCTCGTCCAGGATCAGCACGGGCGGATCGCGCAGGATGGTGCGCGCGAGGGCGAGCCGCTGCTTCTCGCCGCCCGAGAAGCGGTAGCCGCGCTCGCCGACGAGCGTGTCGTAGCCGTCCGGCAGAGCGGCGATCTGGTCGTGGATCTGTGCGGCCCGTGCCGCCGCCCGCAGCTCCTCGGCGGAAGCGTCCGGCTTCGCGAAGCGCAGATTGTCGGCGACGGTGGCGTGAAAAAGGTACGTCTCCTGGGAGACCACCCCGACCGCCTCGGAGAGGGTGGCGAAACCGAGATCGCGCACGTCCACTCCGTCGAGGGTGACGCGGCCCCCTGTCACGTCGTACAGGCGCGGCACGAGATAGCTCAGGGTGCTCTTGCCGGAGCCGGTGGCTCCGACGACGGCGAGGCTGCTGCCCGCCGGGAGCCTCAGATCGATCCCGTGCAGGGTGCGACCGCTCGCTCCGGTGCGGCCAAGGCTGCCCGGACCGCCTGCGGGCTCGGGCGAGTCGGGACCGGCGTCGTCACCGTAGGAGAAGTCGACGTTCTCGAAGCGCACGTCACCGCGCACCGTGGGCAGCTCCACGGGATACTCGGGTTCGGTGATGCTGACAGGCAGGTCGAGGTACTCGAAGATGCGCTGGAAGAGCGCCAGCGAGGTCTGCATCTCCACGCCGGTGGTCAGCAGCGAGACGGTCGGCCGCAGCAACCCCTGCTGGAGGGTCACGAAAGCGACGAGGGTGCCGATGGAGAAGGCGGGACCGCCGAAGTGGGTGAGGATGCCGGCGGTCCAGTAGAGCAGCGCGGGAATGGCGGCCATGACGATGCCGATGGTTGCCATCCGCCAGCGCCCGGCCATGCTGGAGCGCACCTCCAGATCGACCAGCCGCTCGGACTCGCCGGAGAAGCTCCGGGTGAGCGAGTCGGACCGGCCCATGGTGCGGCCGAGCAGGATGCCGCTGACCGAGAGCGACTCGGTGACCAGTGCGGACATCGACGCCATCTGCTTCTGCCGCTCGGTGGCGATGCGCTTGCGCTCCCTGCCCACGCGCCGGCTCACCCACACGAAGAAGGGCAGCAGCGCGAGGGAGGCGAGGGTCAGCCGCCAGTCGAGAGCCAGCATGGCGACGACCGTGGCGACCACACTGGTCAGGTTGGAGACGAGAGAGGTGGCGGTCGAGGTGACCGTCGCCTGCATGCCGCCGATGTCGTTCGCGATGCGGGACTGCACCTCACCCGTGCGGGTGCGGGTGAAGAAGGCGAGCGGCATCCGTTGCAGCTTCGCGTACACCCCCGTGCGCAGGTCGTGCATGACCCGCTGCCCGACCCTGGTGCTGATCAGTGTCTGCAGGACGCCGAAGACGCTGGTCGTCACGGCGGTGCCGATCATGCCCAGGGCCAGCAGCGACAGCAGTCCGGTGCGCTGCCGGGGGATGGCGACATCCAACATCTCGCGCAGCAGGAACGGAGACGCGACGGAGACCAGCGACGAGGCGGCGACCAGGAGGCCGACCAGCGCCAGCCGGCCACGGTAGGGCCGGAAGAGGCGCAGGATGCGGCGCACCTGCGCGGGCTGCTCGGCTGTCGGTGGATGGAGGGGATGCTTCTGGGCCGGCGTCCAGCCGGGCGCTGGATGGCGCAAGGGACTCCTCGGGTTCGGCGGGGAGGGCGGCGCCGGATCCACGGCACCGCGCTCTCACGGGTCTTCTCACAGGCCTCCGGAGCATAGTTCATTGTTACCTATACTCACAATGAACACTGTCCTGATACGTTGCGGCCATGGTCCACCACCCCGCCGACGAACCCGCTTTCGACCTGGCCGACCAGCTCCTCCGCCTGACGAAGCGGATCAACCATGCTCACCGGCACAACTTCGCCCCCCTCGGCGTCACCCCGGCGCAGGGACGGATGCTGCGCACGGTCGCGCACAGCCCCGAGCCGCCCCGGATGGCCGACCTCGCCGACCGGCTGGGCGTGGTCCCCCGGCAGGTGACCAGCCTCATCGACGCCCTGGAGGAGCGCGGGCTGGTGCGCCGCGCTCCGGACACCAGCAACCGCCGGGTCACCCGGATCGAGCTAACGGAGGGCGGCTTCCGGGCGCTGACGGAGCTGCGGCGGGCCCGGCGGACGGCCGCCGAGGAGCTGCTGGCACCGCTCACGTCCGCACAGCGCGACGAGCTCAGCCGCCTGCTGGCCCTGCTGGACGGCCAGGAAGGCTGGAGCAGCCGGTAGGCAGGCGGCCCGGCCGCAGGCGGGGCGACGAGCGTTGCCCGGCCGGGACGACCCCCACAGCTGGTGTCGGAGGGCCGCTTTAGCATGAGACGCAGATGCCGCCGCTCCGGCCGGGCAGACACCGTGCTCCGACCGGAAGGGGGCATCGCCCGTGCGGCCCGGACGGCGCGGTACGGGCCGAACACCCAGCGTCCCGTGTCCCCGCTGTGCGCCCAGGAGCTCCCATGCCGCTGCTCGAACCGAAGCCCGGATCGCTGCGCCCGCAGGCCGGAGACGGCCGCGCCCCGGCCGCGGACCGGGTGCCGAGCGAGCGGGCAGACGGCACACCGCAGCCGCTCCGTGGCGACCTGGAGCGGCTGCTGGGCGCCGACAAGGTCCTGACCAAGGTCTCCGACCTGGTGCGGTACGCCTCCGACGCGAGCCCGTACCGGTTCATCCCCAAGGTGGTCGTGCTGGCCGAGGACGTCGAGGACGTGGCCGCGGTCCTCGCGTACGCGCGCGAACACGGCCGTGACGTCGTCTTCCGCGCCGCGGGCACATCGCTGAACGGGCAGGCACAGGGGGAGGACATCCTCGTTGACGTGCGTCGGCACTGGGCAGGCGTCGAGGTGCTGGACGAGGGCTCCCGGGCCCGTATCGGACCGGGCACCACCGTCTTCAGGGCGAACGCCGCACTGGCGCCGCACGGACGGCTGCTGGGCCCCGACCCGGCCAGCGCCATCGCGTGCACCGTGGGCGGGGTGGTCGCCAACAACGCGTCCGGGATGACGGCCGGCACCACCCGCAACTCCTACCGCACCGTCGCCTCCCTCACCTGCGTCCTGCCCGGCGGAACCGTCGTGGACACGGCAGATCCGGCCGCGGACGGGAAACTGGCGCGCGAGGAGCCGGCGCTGTGCAAGGGCCTGCTGGCGCTCAAGGCGGAGATCGAGGCGGACACCTCTCTCGTCGCCCGTATCCGGGCCAAGCACGAGTTGAAGAACACGAACGGCTACCGGCTGGACGCCTTCTTGGACGGTGCGACGCCCGTGGAGATCCTGCGGGGGCTCATGATCGGCTCGCAGGGCACGCTCGGTTTCCTCGCCGAGTTCGTCTTCGAGACCCTTCCGCTGCACCGGCGCACGTCCACGGGACTGTTCTTCTTTCCGTCGCTGTCAGCCGCGGCAGCCGCTGTGCCGCGCTTCAACGAGGCCGGGGCCATGTCCGTCGAGCTGATGGACGGCAACACCCTGCGAGCCTCCGTGAGCGTGTCCGGTGTGCCGCGCGACTGGGCGGACCTGCCGAAGGAGACGACAGCCCTGCTGGTGGAGTTCCGCTCCCCCGACGACGCCGTACGGGAGGAGCGCGAACAGGCGGCGCGGGAGGTACTGGCCGGTCTCGAACTGGTGGCCCCCGTCGCCTCCGTCACCAATGAGCTGACCCGCGACGCGAAGACGATCGCCTCCTACTGGAAGGCACGCAAGGCGTTCGTCACGGCGGTCGGCGGGTCGCGCCCGTCGGGCACGACGTTGATCACCGAGGACTTCGCGGTGCCGCCCGCACGCCTGGCGGAAGCCTGCGAGGCGCTGTTGGAGCTGCAGGAGCGCCACGGATTCGACGCCGCCGTGGCGGGCCACGCGGCACACGGGAACCTGCACTTCCTGCTGGCCTTCGACGCGGCCGACCCAGGGGACGTCTCCCGCTACGCCGCGTTCATGGACGAGTTCTGCCGCATGACGGTCGAGCGCTTCGACGGTTCCCTCAAGGCCGAGCACGCGACAGGCCGCAACATCGCTCCCTTCCTGGAGCTGGAGTGGGGCACCGAGGCCACCGAGCTGATGTGGCGCATCAAGCGGTTGCTGGACCCGGCCGGCGTGCTGGCACCCGGCGTGCTGCTGGACCGCGACCCGCACGCCCACCTGCGCGGCCTGAAATCCATTCCCGGCGTCGAGGCGATCGCCGACCCCTGCATCGAGTGCGGGTTCTGCGAACCGACCTGCCCGAGCGAGGATCTGACCACCACGCCGCGCCAGCGGATCGTGCTGCGCCGCGAGATGCTGCGTCAGTCACCCGGCTCCCTGGTGGGCGAGAACCTGCTCGCCAGTTACGGCTACGACGCCGTCGACACCTGTGCGGGGGACTCGACCTGCAAGCTCGACTGCCCGGTGGGCATCGACACCGGTGCCCTGATGAAGACCTTCCGGCACGCACGGCACTCCCCGCGCGAGGAGCGGGCCGCCGCACGGACGGCGCGCCACTTCGCGCAGGTGGAGCGCTCGGCCCGGCTTGCCGTCGCAGCCGCCGACCAGCTCCGCAGGCGCGTCCGCGGGCGGGACGGCACCTTGGGGGACCGCCTACTGGGAGCCGTGACCGGCACCGCACGCAAGGCTGTCCGTCCGGATCTGGTGCCCGAGTGGCTGCCCGAGATCCCGGCGCCCGCCGCCAAGCGGCTGCCGGCGACGAGCCGGCAGCTCGCCGCCGCCGTCTACTACCCGGCGTGCGTGAACCGGATCTTCGGCGATCCGGACGGTTACGAGGGACTGTCGCTGCCCGAGGCCATGGTGGTCGTCTCGGCCCGGGCCGGCCGCCCGGTGTGGATACCGGACGACGTGCGCGGCACCTGCTGCGCCACGATCTGGCACTCCAAAGGCTACGAGGCAGGCAACACGCTCATGGCCAACCGGATGGTGGAGGCTGCCTGGCGGTGGACGGACGGCGGGGAGCTTCCCCTGGTGGTGGACGCCTCCTCGTGCACTCTGGGCCTCACGGAGGAAGTCGTCCCCTACCTCACCCCTGCCAACCGGAAACTCCACGATCGGCTGACCGTCGTCGACTCCCTGGTATGGGCGGCACGGGATCTGCTTCCGCACCTCACCATCGAGCGCCGCGTTCCCTCCGCCGTCGTCCACCCCACGTGCTCGATGCGGCACCTGGGGGACGAGGACGAACTGCGCCGGGTGGCCGAGGCCTGCGCGGACGAGGTCGTCGTACCGCTGGACGCCGGGTGCTGCGCCTTCGCGGGCGATCGTGGACTGCTGCACGAGGAGCTGACCGCCTCCGCGACCGCCCGGGAGGCCGCGGAGGTGGGGCAGCGTCCCTACGACGCCTATCTGTCGGCGAACCGGACGTGTGAGATCGGTATGGACCACGCCACGGGCAAGGGTGCACCCGCCTCCGCGGACGATGCGCACGGCACGGGCCGCACCGACAATCGCGGGTACCACTCGGTGATCCAGGAACTGGAGCTGGCGACCCGGCCGCACTGAACGGGCAGCGCCGGCCCCGGACTGTTCCGGCGGGTCACCCGGTGCCCGCTGTCACCGACCGGCCGCCTCGTCCCGCCAGCGTTGCTCCGCCGACCGTCTCATCTCTTGGCGTCCACGTGGAGGGCGACCGCGGTGTGGGCCGGCAGCGTCAAGCCTGCGATGCCGTCGGAGCCGACCTCCGCCTTCTCCTGGCAACCCCCCTGCTCGGAAGCCACGTTGCAGTACGTACCGGCGGGCAGCGAAGTGGTGAAGTCTGCGCTGACCTCGCTGTCACCGTTGTTGAGAGCGACGAACCCGCGGTCGCCGCGGCTGAAGGCGAGTGTCTGGCCCTCGGACCACCAGTCGGTCAGCTCGGCGGTGCCGACCGCGTTGCGGAAGCCGACCATCCCGGTGATCTCGGGCTTGGCGTGGTTGCCGGTCCAGCCGTCGGTACCGCCGGGCGGGCCCGCGTCGTTGTCGTCGAAGGCGTAGCCGGAGTAGACGTTCGGCGAGCCGTAGGGGTGGGCCAGCAGGAAGACGTTGGCGAGCGTGTAGACGGCTCCGTCCTTGTACGTGAGGGAGGAGCCGTTGCGTTCGGTGTCCCAGTTGTCGACGAAGGTGCGGGCGGCGCCGCCCTCCAGCATCCCGTCCCCGACCTGCGCAAGAGCACCGAGGTCTCCCCCCTGGAACGCGCTCTTGAGGGCACGGCCGTAGCGGAACTCGTCGACGTCCCCGAGGCCGGTGTACTCCTCCGGCTGGACCGCTTCACCGTCCCCCTGGATCACCTCGCTGACCCAGAAGCCGGGATCCTGGCTCATCTTGGCCTTGATGGCCGCCATGTCGTCCGCCGCCATGTGCTTGGCCGCGTCGATCCGGAACCCTGCCACCCCGAGGGAGCGCAGGTCGTCGAGGTAGCGGGCGACGGTACCGCGCACCGCCTCGCTGCCGGTGTCGAGGTCGGCGAGGCTCACGAGTTCGCAGTTCTGCACGTCGTCCCGGTCCGTGTAGTCCTGGATGTCGTGACGGCAGGTGTGGAAGTCGGCGTCCTGGTAGGTGCCGGGGTAGTCGTACTTGCTGTACGCCGAGCCTCCGGTGCCGGTCCCTGACCCGGAGGTCATGTGGTTGACGACGGCGTCGGCGATGACCCCGACGCCTGCCGTCTCGCACGTCTTCACCATCTCGGCGAAGTCGTCGCGGCTTCCGAGTCGGCCCGCGATGCGGTAGCTGACCGGCTGGTAGGAGGTCCACCACTGGTCGCCCTGGATGTGCTCGCCGGCGGGTGAGACCTCGACATAGCCGTACCCGGCGGGGCCGAGAGTGTCGGTGCACTCCTTCGCGACGGCGGTGAAGGGCCGCTCGAACAGGGTGGCGGTGACGGCTTTGCCGCCGGGCGGCGACGCCGGAGCGGGCGCGGTGGCGGACCGCGGCACGTGGCTGAGGCGCGCCGACGCGTCCGCCTGAGCGTGCCAGGGCGTCGTCACGAACAGGCCGCTTGCCGCCAGTACTCCTGCCGTCCCGGCTCCGAGCAGACGTTTTCTCATGGTGCGGCTCCTTCGGTGTTCGGGCAGGGGATGCCCGGAAGGCAGCCTGGCGCCTGGGCCACCGTGGGGGACGTGAACGCACCGGCGGCCACAGGGGCCCGGCCCGTCCACGAGCTGTGACCGGAGCCTCCCGCCACGGCAGGGACGCGTCAAGAGGGCTCGCAAGACCAGCCAGTCTCTTTCAGCAAATAATTGCGGACGGGGAAGTCCATCCACCGGCAACGAGAGTCCAAGTACGCGCTCTTGCGCACCACTGATCTCAACCACCAGGGTCCTGAGCCGAGTTCCTCGTTCCGAGACGTACCGGTGCGCCGAGGCCACCCGGACGACATGCGACGACCTGCGGGAGACACGATGAGTGACGACCAGGGATTCAGCCGCCGCTCCGTACTGCGGACCGCCTCAGCAGCCGGGGCCGGTCTCGGCGTCGGCGCGCTGGGCAGCACCACGGCTGGTGCGGCCACACCCACCCCGGCCTCGGCGGCGCCGTCGGGGTACGACGACGCCGCGACACCGCCACGCCAGGGCAAGACCATGATCGGCGTACCGTTCGAGGCGCGCCGCACCGTCCGGGTCGGCATCATCGGCCTGGGACAGCGCGGCGGCAGCATGATCGATCTGTTCCTCGCGCTGGACGGCGTCCGGGTCGTCGCCCTGTGCGACCCGGTGCGGGAGAAGTCCGAGCGCGCGGCGAAGAAGGTCACCGACGCCGGCCAGCCCGCGCCCGCCCTCTACACGAAGGACGATCACGACTTCGAGAAACTGTGCAGACGCTCGGACCTCGACTTCGTATACGTCGCCACGCCCTGGGACTGGCACTTCGAGATGGCCAAGACCGCCATGAAGGACGGCAAGCACGTCGGCGTCGAGTGTCCGATCGCGCTGGAGCTGCGGCAGCTGTGGGAGCTGGTCGACCTCTCGGAGAAGACCCGCAAGCACTGCATGCAACTGGAGAACTGCGCCTACGGACAGAACGAGATGCGCGTGCTGCGGATGGCCCATGGCGGTCTCTTCGGCGATCTCCTGCACGGCGCAGGCGCCTACCTGCACGACCTGCGCGAACTGATGTTTGACCCGGACTACTACGAGGGCCCCTGGCGGCGCCTGTGGCACACCCGCCTCAGGGGCGACCTCTACCCCAACCACGGCTTCGGGCCCGTCGCCAACTACATGGACGTCAACCGCGGCGACCGCGCCGTACGGATCAGCACCTTCGGCTCCCCCACCGCCGGGCTGGCCGCCTACCGCAAGGAGCACATGCCGCCGGGCGACCCGAGCTGGAAGGAGAGCTACGTCAAGAGCGACATGGCGATCAGCCTCATCCAGACCGCGAAGGGCCGGGTCATCCGGCTGGAGCAGGACGTGTCCAACCCGCACCCCTATTCACGGCTCAACATCCTCGGCGGCACCAAGGGCGTCTTCGAGGACTACCCACCCCGCATCTACCTCGAACCTGACATGTCCGGGGACGAGTGGGGCGACTTCGACGCGTACAAGAGCCACGACCACTGGCTGTGGAGGGAACACGCCGACCCGCCCGGCGGGCACGGCGGCATGGACTACATCATGCTGTTCCGTCTGATGCAGTGCATGCAGCTCGGGCTGGTGCCCGACTTCGATGTCTACGACGCGGCCACCTGGACCTCTCCCGTCCCGCTCAGCCACGCCTCCATCAAGGCACACGGGCTGCCGCAGGCCATCCCGGACTTCACCCGGGGGCTGTGGAAGAAGGCACGACCGGGCGTCGACTCCGAGAAGCCCGAGGAGTGACCCTCCGACACCTCACCCGGGCCCTGCCCGGCCTTGGACCGGCCGCCTCGCCCGCTGCGGGCACAGCGCGCGAGGAAGGCAGGCTCAGCTCCTGAGCGACGCCTTGTCCCCCATCACCACCACCGGGTGCTCCTTGGGATCCAGCGTCCTCAGCAGCGTCTCCATCCCGGACCTCGACAGGCTCACGCAGCCCGAGGTGCCGCTGCCGTGGTCCATGTGCAGCCAGATGCTTCCCCCCTTCGCCTGCCCCTGTGGCCGGGACGGGTCGAGGGGGGACGCGCCTTTGACGCGGTTGTAGTCGATCGCGATCACATGGTCGAAGTCGTGCCGGGTCTTCTTCGGCCAGTACGTCGGCGGAGTGAACGAAGATGTCTGGGCGTACGGCAACTTGGTGTCCGACTGCGGCAGCACCCCGCCGGCGTCGGAGAGGGTGTAGACACCGACCGGACTGCGTTTGTCCCCCTGGCGGTGGTCGGGCGTCCACCCCTTCTTACCGTTGTGCGCCTGCCAGGTGTGCTCCTCGCGCCACTTCTTGCCCTGCCGGGTGTAGAGGCGCACGGTCGCGGCTGCGGAGTCCTTCCCCTTGCCCTCGACGGCGACGACCTGATCGCTGTTGTCGGGGATCTTCTTCTGGAGGCGGTCACCCACGTGGGGGATCCTGGTGGGATCCTTCGCCAACTCGGCCTTCGGGGACGACTTCGAGGCCTTCGATTCCTTCGCTCCGGTGGAGTGTCCTCCCCCGCCATCCGACCCGCAGCCGGAGAGCAGCACGGCCAGCACCGTGCCGCCGGCCGCCGCCACGAGGACTGCCTTGGCCTTGGCCCGCGCTCTGGCCCGACCGGATGACACCTCCTGGGCGCGGCCCGTGAAGTCCGCGCGCGCCGCCGTACCGCCGCTTGTCCGTGCTGCCCCAGGTGTGCGCATGTCCTCCATCCTCGCATTGGCCTGAAGCTGTCCGCCGCCGGGGAAAACCTGTTGCTTTGTCCCGGCTGACCGGATGAGATCAGCAGTCGCCCGAGCCGTGCCGACGCCGCTGCGCGGCCGAACCGGGTGCGTACCGCTCTGTCCGCTCACCGCGCTCCTTCCACCCCTTCGGCCCCTCGCACTTTCCCGCCACCTGACCGACCGACCGTACGGCCCGGGCCTGGCCGCACACCCCTGCACTTCGCCCCGCCGCACTGCCGGCCTACGCCGGGGGCCGTCGACAGCCGGTCGGCCGCCGACCGCGCGCAGCCGACGCAGCCGCAGCCCGACTGCCCCGCTTTCGAAACCGTCTGGAACGGCATGCAGATTCGTGACCTCCCCTACTCCGACCCCGGCGACCCGGACGTGCGCTCCGGACCACGGCTGCTGCTGTGGCTGGGACGCCGGCAGCTCGGCGGCCAGCTCAAGGCGTTGGGGTGGGGTGTCCTGCACCTGGCCTCGATCGCCTTGTTCCCCGCGGTCGCCGGTCTCGCAGTCGACGCCGTCGTGGACCGCTCGGGCCGAGGCCTTCTGCAGGCCGGTGCGGCGATGCTGGCCCTCACCCTGACCGTGACCGTCGGCGACACGATGCTCCACCGGGTCGCGGTCACCAACTGGATCACCGCGGCCGCACGCATCCAGCAGTTGCTCGCCCGCCGTACCGCCGCGCTGGGCGCCACCCTCACCCGCCGGGTCGCTGCCGGGGAGGTGGTCGCCGTCTCGACCGGAGACATCGAGCGCATCGGCTGGTGCGTCGAGGCGGTCTCCCGGTTCAGCGCCGCCTTGCTGACCACCCTCGGTGTCTGTGCCGCACTCGCCGTCTACCAGCCGCAACTGGGCCTCCTGGCCTGCGGAGGCATGGTTGCTCTCGCGCTGACCGTGCTGCCGCTGCTTCCCCGGGCGACCCGGCGGGCCGACGTCCAGCGGGAGAAGGCGGGGCGCGCGACCGAGCTCGCCGCCGACACCGTCGCCGGCCTGCGAGTGCTGCGCGGCATCGGAGGCGAGGGCCTCTTCCTCGACCGGTACCGCAGGGCCTCGCAGGAGGTCCGGCGAGCCGCCGTGCGGACCGCTCGCATGTGGTCGTTCATCGAGGCCCTCCAAGTCGTCCTGCCGGGACTGCTGCTGATCGCGGTCGTCTGGTACGGCGCCGCACTGGCGCGGGACGGGCGTATCGCCGTCGGCGAGCTGGTCATGGTGTACGGAGCCATCAGCTTCCTGCTCATGCCTCTCCAGCTCTTCGGCGAGTTCGCCATGTCGTACTCCTTCTCACGGCCCGCGGCGACTCGTGCTGCGCGGGTTCTGGGGCTGCGACGGTCCGCCACGGGAGAGCGGGACGAGGAGCGGGCACGGCGGGACGGATCGCAGGCGCCGCGGGGCAGATCGCAGGCACCGCGGTACGGGGAGCGCGTCCCGGTCGAGGAGGCGCACACGTCGGTGCAGGGCATGCGCACACCGCCGGGCGAGGGCCGTACATCGGTGGACGGCTTCGACGATCCGGCCACCGCAGCGCGGGGCTCCAGCGTTGGCAGTGCCCGGGTGACCGTCCCCGACCCGCCGCAGGAATCCGTCGTCGACAGACCGCAGGACTCCGTCGTCGGACGGTTGCCCGAGGTCGTTGCGGGGACAGCGGAGGCGTCGCCCGCCGGGCTGTACGACCGGGTCACCGGACTGCACGTCCCCACCGGCACGCTCACCGCCGTGGTCTGTGGAGACCCGGACACGGCGGGGCGCCTCGCCGAGCGGCTGGGCGGCCACCCGCCGTCGGAGGCCGACACCGGGGCGGAATCCGCCGACGACCGCCAGGCGCACGCTTCCGCCTCCGTCCTGTTCGACGGGGCCCCGCTGGACCACATGCCGCTGGAGGAAGCCCGCGCCATCGTGCTGGTCCAGGACAAGGACCCGGTGCTGCTCTCCGGCACCCTCGCGGACCTGCTCGACGTACCGTCCTCCGGCACGGTGAGCGCCGCCCAGGCTCTGGCCGCCGCCCAGTGCCGGGATGTGCTGGACGCGCTGAGGCAGAGCAGCCCGGATGCGGGCGGTGAGGCGATGCGGGCCAGGGTCACCGAACGCGGGCGATCCCTCTCGGGTGGCCAGCGGCAGCGGCTCGCTCTGGCACGCTCGCTGCTGACCGATCCCCCCGTTCTGGTTCTCGACGAACCCACCTCGGCAGTCGACTCGCACACCGAGGCCCGGATCGCCCGCGCAGTGGCGCTGCTGCGGTCCGGCCGGACGACAGTGGTCTTCTCCTCCAGCCCGCTGCTCCTCGACCGTGCGGACCACGTCGTCTTCCTGCGCGAGGCCAACGTCGCCGCAACCGGCAGCCACCGTGATCTGCTGCGTACCGAACCCGGGTACCGAGCCGTGGTGAGCCGGGAACCAGGCGGCTCCGAGCCCGCTTCGGCCCCGGCAGCGCCGCGTGCCGCGGAGGCGGGGGGATGCGCCTCACCGCCCCGGTCCAGCGCCGCCGGCAAGAGACGTGCTCCGGCCGAATCCGGCGCTCCCGATGTCGGTCGCCTTCCAGCCGATCCTGGCGCCAGCGACCAGGAAGGCAGCCCTGTGGAGGCCGCACAGTCACCCGTGGAAGCCGCACAGACGGAGGAGGTCGAATCCGCGTGACCGCCCGTAGTTCGCCACCGGAGACGACGCACCGTCCGGCACCCGCCACGCGGCGCACGCCACGGTTGGGGGTCCCCGACCCGGCCTACGACCCGTCGGCGCCGGAGGACGTCACCATCCTGCCCGTCGGCTCCCCGGCGACCGTCCGCTCCTACGTCCGGGAGCTTCTGCGCCGCCACCGTGGCGCCTTCGTGCTCCTCGTCACGGTCAACACCGTCGCCGTCCTCGCCTCGATGGCAGGGCCGCAACTGCTGGGCGGGGTCGTCGACGATCTGGCCGCAGGCAGCCGTCAGCTGGAACTGGGCCGCGTCACCGCCCTGTTCGCACTCGCACTCGCCGTGCAGACGGTCTTCACCCAGCAGGTACGCCTGCGCGGAGCGATGCTGGGCGAGCAGATGCTGGCCGACCTGCGGGAGGACTTCCTCGTCCGTTCCGTGGGTCTGCCGCCCGGCGTGCTGGAACAGGCCGGTACCGGCGATCTCCTCTCGCGGATCACCACGGACATCGACCGGCTGGCCGACGCCATGCGCAAGGCCGTCCCGCAACTCGCGGTCGGCCTGGTGTGGACGGCGCTGCTGGTGGGCGCTCTCTGCGTGACGGCGCCGCCGCTGGCGCCGGCCGTACTGATCGCGCTGCCCGTGCTGCTGGTCGGCTGCCGTTGGTACTTCCGGCGGGCGCCGCACGCCTACCGGGCGGAGGCGGCCGGCTACGCGGCCGTCTCCGCCGCGCTGGCCGAGACCGTGGACGCGGGCCGCACCGTGGAGGCGCACCGGCTCGGCTCGCGTCGGGTGGCTCTCTCCGAGCGGCGGATCGGCGAATGGACGGCATGGGAGCGCAGAACGATGTGGTTGCGCACCGTGCTCTTCCCCACGGTCAACATCAGCAACATGCTGATCATCGGTGGCGTACTGCTGCTCGGCGGGCTCTTCGTCCTCCACGGCTGGGTGAGTGTCGGCGAGCTGACGACCAGCGCCCTCCTGGCGCAGATGCTCGTCGAGCCGGTGAGCATGATCCTGCGCTGGTACGACGAGTTGCAGGTCGCCCAGGTGTCGCTGGCCCGGCTCGTGGGCGTGCGGGAGATCGAGCGGGACGACGGCGCGGGCGGCCTCGTACCCCGGGGAAAGGAGATGCGCGCCAGCCGGGTGCGCTTCGGCTACCGGCACGGTGTCGACGTCCTGCGCGACGTCACGCTCGACGTGGCTCCCGGCAGCCGGGTCGCTCTGGTGGGCCCCTCGGGCGCGGGCAAATCGACGTTGGGCAGGCTGCTGGCCGGGATATACGGACCCCGGCGGGGCGAGGTCACTCTCGGCGGGGCACGGCTGAGCGAGATGCGTGCCGAGGATGTCCGCCGCCATGTGGTGCTGGTCAACCAGGAGCACCACGTCTTCGTCGGCACGCTGCGCGACAATCTGCTGCTGGCCGCCCCGGACGCCGACGACGCCGCGCTGCTGGCTGCCCTGGCGGCGGTCGGCGCGGACAGCTGGGCGCAGATGCTGCCGGAGGGGCTGGACAGCGAGGTAGGGTCCGGCGGTATCACCATCACCCCGGCCCAGGCGCAGCAGATCGCGCTCGCGCGCCTGGTGCTCGCCGACCCGCACACGCTCGTGCTGGACGAGGCGACCTCCCTGCTGGATCCCCGTGCCGCGCGGCATCTGGAGCGGTCGCTCGGTCAGGTCCTCGACGGGAGGACGGTGGTGGCGATCGCCCACCGTCTGCACACGGCGCACGATGCGGACGTCATCGCGGTGGTGGAGGACGGCCGCATCAGCGAACTGGGCAGCCACGACGCCCTCGTCGCGGCAGACGGCCCCTACGCGGCGCTGTGGCGCTCCTGGCACGGGTAGAGCAGTGCCGGGTCCGGCAAGGGAGGGAGCGGCATCCCACCGGGCTGCCCCCACCTGGCCGGGCGGCAGGACGGCGGGGCGGCTCAGGTGCCTATGAAACCGAGGGCGACCAGGCTGCCCGCTCCGCCGAGCACCATGAACGCGGGCATCAGCAGGGCGTTCTCCACCCAGGCGCCGGCGCGAAAGCGCATGAAGCGCGGCGTGCCCAGCGGGTACCACCGCTTGCCCGCTATCGGGATCGGCCACAGGATCGGGCAGCCGGAGACCGTCAGGGCGTCCCCGATGTTGTGCACCAGCGCGCCAAGGGCGATGGGTACCCCCATCCACAGGTACTCCTGGCCGTCGCCGGTGAACAGCCAGTCGGCCCCGTTGCCCGGCTCCTCCAGTATTCCTGCCAGAATCCAGGCGCAGGCCGCTCCCAGCAGCCACACCAGCACGTCGCTGGAGACCCGCGCCATGCGCCACAGCAGGCCCTCGACGGCGAGCACCACGTGGATGAAGAGGATGACCAGCACGGCCCACCGGCCCCAGAGGGCGCCGGCGGCCGAGAAGCCGGCGCCTATGAACAGGGCCCAGGGCCAGGTATGCGTCAACGTGCGGTGGCCTCCAGCACGGTGGCGCTCCCCCCGCGACCGGGTGCCGTTGTAGACCACCGTGGCGAGCTTGTCGATCACCCCGCACAGAATGTGGGAGAGGGGGCCGAAGGCCCGGGAGATCGTCGCCGACTTCTGATCGAGGTCCGGAGCCAGCGCGGCGCCGGCGCACAGCAGCGTGCCGATGACCACCACGGGCCAGGGCATCGGCTGGTCGAGCGCAGCCGCAGCAGCTCCCACACCGAGCCAGGCAGCGGCTCCCGACAGTGAGTGCGCCGGTCCCATCATGCGTATCCCCGCCTCGTTCTGTACAGCGTTCTGTACCTCGCGTCTGTCGCGGCCCTGCGGCCGGGACCGGGCCCCGCGCCCCCGCGCTGCTCATGCCCGGGCCTGACGCACGGTGGTCGTCACGGCCTGCCCGGTGGCCCGCCGTACCTGACGCCCGGTCGGCCACACAGCGTAGCGCTCGATGATCACGCCGAGCCCACCGGTTCCATGATCGGCAGGGGCAGAGGGCAGTATGGGGAGCGTGACAGCCACCCTTATCGACCAGATGCCGAGCGACGCCGACCCCGATGCCCTCTTCGAGTCCTTCTCCGGGTGGGCGGAGGAGCGAGGGATCTCGCTCTATCCCGCCCAGGAGGAGGCACTGATCGAGGTGGTCTCCGGGGCGAACGTGATCCTGTCGACGCCGACAGGGTCCGGCAAGAGTCTGGTCGCGGCGGGGGCTCATTACACGGCACTCGCCCAGGACAAGGTCACTTTCTACACCGCCCCGATCAAGGCTCTGGTCTCGGAGAAGTTCTTCGACCTGTGCAAACTCTTCGGCACCGAGAACGTGGGCATGCTCACCGGCGACGCCTCCGTCAACGCCGACGCGCCCGTCATCTGCTGCACCGCCGAGGTGCTGGCCTCCATCGCGCTGCGCGACGGGGCGGATGCCGACATCGGCCAGGTGGTGATGGACGAGTTCCACTTCTATGCCGAGCCCGACCGCGGCTGGGCCTGGCAGATCCCCCTGTTGGAGCTTCCCCAGGCGCAGTTCCTGCTGATGTCGGCGACTTTGGGAGATGTCACCCGCTTCGAGCAGGACCTCACCCGCCGCACGGGCCGTCCGACGGCTGTGGTGCGGTCCGCGACCCGCCCGGTGCCGTTGAGCTACGACTACCGCACCACCTCCCTGACCGAGACGCTCACCGAGCTGCTGGAGACGCACCAGGCCCCCGTCTACATCGTGCACTTCACCCAGGCGCAGGCGGTGGAGCGGGCGCAGGCGCTGACGAGTATCAACATGTCGACCCGGGCGGAGAAGGACGAGATCGCCAAGGTCATCGGTAACTTCCGCTTCACCACGAAGTTCGGTCGCAACCTCTCCCGCTACGTGCGCCACGGCATCGGTGTGCACCACGCCGGCATGCTGCCCAAGTACCGGAGACTGGTGGAGCGGCTCGCTCAGGCCGGTCTGCTGAAGGTCATCTGCGGCACGGACACCCTCGGCGTCGGTGTCAACGTCCCCATCCGCACCGTCCTGTTCACCGCCTTGACCAAGTACGACGGCAGCCGCGTGCGCACGCTGCGCGCTCGCGAGTTCCACCAGATCGCCGGCCGGGCCGGCCGCGCGGGGTTCGACACCTCGGGCTACGTCGTCGCCCAGGCCCCCGAGCACGTGGTCGAGAACGAGAAGGCGCTGGCCAAGGCGGGTGACGACCCCAAGAAGCGCCGGAAGGTCGTCCGCAAGAAGGCTCCGGAAGGATTCGTCAACTGGAGCCGGCAGACCTTCGAGAAGCTGATCGCCTCCGACCCCGAGCCGTTGACCTCCCGCTTCCGGGTGACCCACGCGATGCTGCTCTCGGTGATCGCGCGCCCCGGCGACGCCTTCACGCAGATGCGCCGACTGCTGGAGGACAACCACGAGGACCGCCGCTCGCAGTTGCGGCACATCCGGCGGGCGATCGCCATCTACCGCTCGCTGCTGGACGGCGGCATCGTCGAGCGGCTGGACGAGCCGGATGCCGAGGGCCGCACCGTCCGCCTGACCGTCGACCTCCAACAGGACTTCGCCCTCAACCAGCCGCTGTCCACCTTCGCACTCGCCGCGTTCGAGCTGCTGGACCCAGAATCGCCGTCCTACGCCCTGGACATGGTCTCCGTCGTCGAGTCGATTCTGGACGATCCGCGGCAGATCCTGGCGGCGCAGACGAACAAGGCCAAGGGCGAGGCCGTGGCCCAGATGAAGGCCGACGGGATCGAGTACGAGGAGCGGATGGAGCGGCTGATGGACATCAGCTACCCCCAGCCGCTGGAGGAACTGCTCTTCCACGCCTACGGCCTCTACCGCAAGTCCCACCCGTGGGTGGGAGACCACCCACTCTCCCCGAAGTCGGTCATCCGGGACATGTACGAGCGCGCGATGACCTTCAGCGAGTTCGTCTCCTTCTACGAGCTGGCCCGGACCGAGGGCATCGTGCTCCGGTACCTGGCAAGCGCCTACAAGTCCCTTGAGCACACCGTTCCCGACGACCTCAAGTCCGAGGACTTCCAGGACATCATCGAGTGGCTCGGAGAGATGGTGCGCCAGGTCGACTCCAGCCTGTTGGACGAGTGGGAGCAGTTGGCCAACCCGGAGGACGAGACGGCGGAGGAGGCGCAGGAGCGGGCGGACCAGGTCAAGCCCGTCACGGACAATCCACGTGCCTTCCGCGTCCTGGTACGCAACGCGCTGTTCCGCCGGGTGGAACTTGCCGCGTTCGACAAGTACGCCGAACTGGGCGAGCTGGACCAGGACGCCGGCTGGGACGAGGAGAGGTGGGCGGAGGCCATGGACGCCTACTGGGAGGAGTACGACGAGCTGGGAACGGGCCCCGACGCCAGGGGGCCGCGGCTGCTGCAGATCACGGAGGTGCCCGAGGACGGGTTGTGGCGCGTCCGGCAGACATTCGCCGACCCACGCGGCGATCATGACTGGGGCATCTCGGCCGAGGTCGATCTCGTGGCCTCGGACGAGGAGGGCCGTGCGGTGGTCCAGGTGACGGGCGTCGGCCCGATGTGAGAGCCGTAGCCGCCGCGACACCGGCCTGGGACACGAGAACGGCACGGCTGGACGCGAGAAAGGAACGCGCGAGATGACCGGGCCCAGCCCCGCGGAACGCCTTGTGGACCTGCTGAACCTCGAGGAGATCGACCTCAACATCTTCCGGGGCCGCAGTCCCCACGAGTCGCTCCAGCGGGTCTTCGGCGGGCAGGTGGCCGGGCAGGCGATGGTGGCTGCCGGCCGCACGGTGGACGACCAGCGCCCGGTCCATTCGCTGCACGCGTACTTCCTGCGTCCCGGCATCCCGGGCGTGCCCATCGTGTACCAGGTGGAGCGGGTACGGGACGGGCGCTCGTTCACCACGCGCCGCGTGGTGGCAGTGCAGCGCGGCCGCACGATCTTCAATCTGACCGCCTCCTTCCATGTGCGAGAGCCTGGATTCGAGCATCAGTTGCCGATGCCCGAGGTGCCCGAACCGGAGAGCCTTCCGAGACTGGCGGAGGAGATCCAGTCCCATCTGGGCTCCCTGCCCGAGCCGTTGGAGCGGATGGCGCGGCGTCAGGCCTTCGATCTGCGGTATGTGGAACGGCTGCGCTGGAGCCCGGAGGAGCTCGCCGACGTCGAGCCGCGCAGCGCCGTGTGGATGCGGGCGATCGGGTCGCTGGGAGACGACCCCCTCGTGCACACGTGCGCGCTGACGTACGCGAGCGACATGACGCTTCTGGACGCCGTGCGTCTCCCGATGGAACCGCTGTGGGGCGACCGCAACTTCGACACGGCGTCCTTGGACCACGCGATGTGGTTCCACCGGCCTTTCCGGGCCGACGAGTGGTTCCTCTACCAGCAGGAGTCCCCCATCGCGACCGGAGCACGAGGGCTTGCCCGTGGTCAGATCTTCGACCGGGAGGGCAAGCTGATCGTCTCTGTCATGCAGGAGGGGCTGTTCCGCCCGCACGGCGCCGCGCCGAACGGTTCCGCCCCTCGCCGGCCCGGCCACGACTGACCGGTGCCGTCAGCGACCGGATGGGCCTTCCTTCCCTGCACCGCTCCTGACATCGGCCTCGCTGCCGACCCGTCGGTCCGCGCGGCCCAGAGTCGTTTGTCGACCGCCCGTCAGTGTGCCGGCTGTGCCGCCGGCCGCGGCCGGCGGCGCCTGAGCAAGGACCAGCGCCTGCGCGGCACCGGAGCGGCGGGCTCCGGGGTGAGCGGACGCGGGGTTCCCGGGTGGGGCCGCCCCTGCCCGGGGTGCGGCAGGAAGGCCCGGGTCTGTGCCCGGTCCTCGCTGCGCCCCTGACCGCCGAAGGCCGGCCCCGCGGCAAAGCTGTCCGTCGAGAGCAACTCCGCGACCCGCGCGGCCTCTAGGTCGGCTTCCAGCATCAGCCGGTGCCGCCGCACCTCTTCCTCACCGCTGGCCAGACACAGCTTCTCCAGCAGCCCCCTGGTCGCCACCGACTCACTGCGCACCCGAAGCAAGCTGGGACGCAACTGCCTCAGCATGCGGCGCTCCACGGGATGCGGCACCGCCTCCGCCAAGGTGTCCTCGCTCAGCACTCCGGCCCTCGCGGCGGCCCGTTCCCACGGCGTGCCCGCCTGCCGGGTCAGCTGCTGCACACGCCGCGTCCGCCACTTCTCCGCGCGCTGGTCCGTGCCCGCCTGCAAGGCGGCCCGCATACCGACGGGCAGGCGCCCCGCCAACAGCGGGGCACTGTTCTCCGCGAAGTCCCGCAACTCGTCGGCGCGGTAGAGCCAGACGACGGTGCGGTACCGGTTCACATAGAGGCTGACCGGGCCGAGGCAACCCGCCCTGGCGAGGCGTGCGAAGCGTGCGGGGCTGATGTCCAGCAGCTCCGACGCCTCACTCGCCCCCATCACGCGCAGCCGCTCGCGCAGACCTCCGGGGAAGTCGGGAGCCCCCTTGATCCGCAGCAGCTCCTCGCGTGGCACCCGGCGGGGCTCCCCCGGCGCCGCAGGTACGGTGCGCACTTCGTCGAGCTGTACAGCCAGTTCGAGCTCCCGCAGCCCCAGGCCGAGCTCTTTGGCGGCCGTGCGCGGCGCCAGGTCTCCCGCGAGTGGGGAGGAGGCCGGTACACCGCGCCCGCCAGTCTTCTCACGCATCTTGTCATCCCCCGTCGTTGTCGGCTTTTCTTGCGTGACAACGACGGTAGCCCGCCCTCGACTTCTCCGCCGAGCCTGTGGATAACTCTGCGAAAGCGCAGGTCGTTCGGGTGTTTGCAGCCGCGGTCAGTCGTTCTTCCGGACGGCGAGCCCGAGGTGTTCGCCCACGCGGTTGACCAACAGGGTCATCTCGTAGGCAACCTGGCCGATGTCCGCCTCCGCCCCGGCCAGAACGCACAGGCAACTGCCGTCCCCGGCGGCCGTCACGAACAGCACGCCCTCGTCGAACTCGATCATCGTCTGGCGCACCCGGCCGGCCTTGAAATGCTGGCCGGACCCTTTCGCCAGGCTGTGGAGTCCCGAGGAGACCGCAGCGAGGTGTTCGGCGTCCTCGCGGTCGAGTTCCTGGCTGTTGCCCGTCACCAGCCCGTCCGTGGACAGGACCAGCGCATGCCGGACCGAGGAGATCCGCTTCGTCAGGTCGTCCAGCAACCAGTCAAGTCCAGTGTTCAGTGCCACCCCGCGCCCCCTTTTCCTCGGCATCCGCCGTGCCACCCTTACCCATGAGAGCACCGTCAGCAACCATGAGGTTCTGTTCAGTCGCACACAGTTACACCCCTGTCGCTCCTGTCACAGAGAACGCATCGACGGGAGCAGAACAGCCGAGTTGGATACACGTATGAGACATGACACGACAGGCGACCGGTCCGCGGTCCGGCGGTTCTTCGGCGAGCGTGCCGCGCGCTGGGACACACGCTTCCCCGACGACGGGCCCGCCTATGCCGCAGCCGTGGCCGAGGTCGGGCTGAGCCCGGGCAGCGCCGTGCTGGACGCCGGCTGCGGTACCGGCCGGGCCCTGCCCCCGCTCCGGGCCGCCGTCGGCCCGCACGGCACAGTGCTCGGCGCCGACCTCACCCCCGAGATGCTGGACCAGGTGGTGCGCGCCGGGCGGAAGGCGGCTGCCACCGGACTGCTGCTCACCGACGTCTCCCGCTTGCCGCTGCCGACCGGGTGTCTGGATGCGGTGTTCGGAGCCGGTCTCATCTCCCACCTTCCCGGGCCGGAAAGCGGGCTTCGCGAGTTGGCTCGCGTGGTGCGCCCGTGCGGACGTCTGGCGCTCTTCCACCCGGTGGGGCGCGCCGCGCTGGCGGCTCGTCAGGGGCGGAGGATCACCTCTGACGACATCCGCGCCGAACCACGCCTTCGCCCACTTCTGGCGGCAGCGGGCTGGCGACTGCTGTCCTACACGGACGAGGACGAGCGGTATTTCGCCCTTGCGGAGCGACAGCCGGAATGAGCGAGGACAACGGGCCAGGCGCAGCTCCGGAGTGCTCCGAGGGCAGCCACCGGCTCGGAGGGGACTTGTCAGCGCGGGCTCTCGTTCCCGGCGTGCGGAACGGGGCATGAGCCGGGACGCACGCCGCCGGAGCCCGGGAAGGTGCCGAGGTCGGCGGTCCGGTAGCCCGAGGGGTAGCCGGGGTAGCCCTTGATCTCGGGATTCTGCCGGGCGAAGTGAGGCCGCCGGCGGGGCGGCAGCAACCGCACGGTACTGGCACGCAACCGCAGCGCACCCCGCACCAGTCGGCGGGCTGCCGGCCTCGGCCGGGCGTAGCGGAAGGCCCTCAGCAAGGGGTCGTCCAGCAGTGCCAGGCTCGCGCGGCGCACCAGCGGAGCGAGCGGGCCCGGGTACCAGGACGCCATGAGGTCGAGCGTGGCGTCGGAGACCTTCCGGCCACCCTCGTCCCAGCCGAAGTGCGCCTCCTCGTAGTCGTCCAGGTACCGTTCGAACTCCTCGTAGGTGCGCGGCACTTCCTTGATGCCCATCCGCTGGCCCAGCGTGCGGTAGTAGTGGGCGACGGCCCGCAGTTCGTGCGGCGTCAGGCGGCGCCAGCCGAAGGAGTCGAGCCAGCGCTTCGGCACGACGACGAAGGTGCACAGCACGTAGCGCATGTCGTCGTCGGAGATGTCGTAGGCACGGTGCATCTGGTTGATCCGCCGGACGGCGGTACGTCCGTCCTCGCTGTCGAAGCCGTGCTCGACCACCGCATCCAGAAGCAGCGCCGTGTCGTCGTACCGCTTCTGGGTCCGGTCGGTGAGTTCGGCGGTCCGGGCCAGCAGACTGCCGATACTGGGCACCGCATAGGTGCGGTACAGCGCTAGTTCGAGCGCACGCGCGATGTCCCAGGGAAACTCATGAGCGGCGATCAACTGGTAGATCTCGTGTGCGTCCTGTTCCGGATCGAGTCGGAGGATGTGCCTGAGCCGGTCGTAGCGCCCCACGTTCGTGCCTCTCTCCTCGGGTTTCCCGGGGTCTCCTCGGGTTTCCTCGAATTGTGGCGTCCGTCGTGCACTGGTCACGTCTGTCGCGGACGCGTTCCGGCAGCTATGGTCACCGAGATTCGGTAGGAAGGGGAGACCGTCGGTGGCTGTGGAGGATCAGGATTCGCTCTATGTGCTGACTGCCGTACTGTTGACGCCGGCGCAGTTTCCGAGCGTGCTGGGTGACGACTACCCGGCCGTCTGCGAGGTGCTGGGGCTGGAGCCGTACGCCGAGGGATACGGCCTGGTCCTGGGGCAGGACGGAACGGGAGCCCGCTGGACCGTGGTGACCGAGGACGTGACCGAGGTTGCCTGCGCGGTGGCCTCGTGGGACTGCGGCATGGAGCACGACCTGTCCCCCGACGAGCGGCACATCGTCACCGCGCTGCCGGGCTGGCCCCTCTCGCTGGCCGTCTCCGCACCGGGCGTGCCGGAGCCCCACGACCCGGCGCCGGAGCCCGGGGAAGGCGGGGACAGGGTGGCGCTCTCGCCGCCGGACACCTCCGTGTGGGGGCCTGCCCAGCGGCGGCTGGGCGCGGACGAGATCGCTCTGCGCTGGGCACAGTGGCGGGCGGAGGTCGAGGAGGGTGTCGAGTTCGTCGACAAGGGCGGCGAGCCCGATCCCCAGGTACGGCGCGTGCTGGAGGAAGTCCGCGGCTATCTCGCGTCTCCCCCACCACCCGGACGGATACGTTCGGCGTTCGCCTCCGGCGAGGCCCGCACGCTACGCGCGGACGGACCGGGCTGGAGTGTGGTGGCACGCACGGACGACATCGCGTTCGTGTTGCTGGACGAGGCGCCCGGGGAGGTGCGCCCGGTCGGCCGCGGGAGCGAGCTCCCCGAGCTCCTGAGCGCTCTGGAAGGCGTCGCCGTGCGCCCGGCCGCCTAGGGCATCGGCAGGGCGCCGGGACGGCGACGGCACGACATCCCACTCCCCTGCCTCCGGGAGCCCGGGTGGGCCCCGGAGCGTCCTCGACGCCGGCTCAGGACGCGACTACCTGCCCAGTTCCTTGCGACTGACTCTGCGCAGCCTCCGCCGCTGGGAGGGGTCGAGCGCCAGATAGGCGACGGTGGGCACGCCCACGATCACGATCAGCGCGATCCAGAACGACGTCAGCCACCACAGGAGCAGCCCCACCGCGACGCCGCCCACGGCCACCTTGGCTCGGTTGGTCATCTTGATTCCTCCTCGCACCTGCGGCGCGCCAGGTGCCGTTCGCCCGGTGTCCGCCTCTCACTCCATTGAACGCCATGCGCGGCCGGCAGGTTCCCTCGTAGCCTTGCCACGGCTCCGCCCGCCGACGCATCGCGATCCCGGCCGGGGGTGAGGTACCCTCGGCCGCCCGCTCGCTAGTCAAATTTGAGGAATGCGTCAGCACTGTGGCCGAGACCTTGGCAAACCCCTCCTCGATCTCCCAGCTCAAGCGCTGTGCGGCCGTCTTTCTGGCGGCCGATCCGCCCCGCCTCTCCCGCGTCGCGTTCTGGCGTCCCGACGGAGCGCCGCCACCTGGGGAGAGCGAACCTTTGACGATCCTGACGCCCGGGGGCTCGTCCACGCCGACCCGCTCGGTTCCGGCACTGATTCTCCCCGTGGAAGACGCGCTCCCGGTCCTCACCCGGGCCTACGCGGACCGTCAGGACGACTCCGTGAACGCTGCCGCTGCCTTCTGGGGAGCGGCAGCGCTGCATGCTCTGCGACTCGCCGCCCAGGGCCGGCTGCTGCCCTCGCTGAGCCCGGCGGGATACGACACCTGGCGGCTGGGTCCGCTCACCGCCGCGGACGACGCCGTCCTCGGCGACCTCGCAGCCGCGATGCCGCCCGGCGCCCACTGCGTCCCCCTGCCAGGGGAAACCGCCCCGCGCATGCCGGCTCCGGGTCCTTCGGTGCGGGCCTTCCTCGACGCCGTCGCGGACGGTCTCCCACGTACTCCGGCGGCATCCACGGCCGCCGCGTCCTCAGCCTTCGCCGGCACCGAGCCGACCGCCGTTCCCGAGCTGCGCCCGTGGATCGCGGAGGTGACCGCCGGACTCGACGCGGGGATCCGTATCTCCCTCCGCATCGAGGTGAGGGGGCTGCCGACCTCCGAGAGGGATACACGCGGGCAAGGCGTCCCCGACGAAGACACCGCAGGTGCGGCATCGCCCGATCAGACCGCCACCGGTGCCCGCCCGCGCTTCCACGCGGTGGTTCAGGTCCATTCGGCCACGGACGGTGCCCTGGTCGCCGATGCCGCCGAGGTGTGGGCAGGCACGTCCGCGACCGCCAGGCGTTTCGGCCCCGAGGCGCGCAGCCGGATGCTGCTGACCCTGCGTCGCGCGGCGGCTGCCTGGGAGGCGCTCGCTCCGCTGCTGTCCGCCGCGGTCCCCGACACCGTCGAACTCGCCGACGAGGAGATCGCGGAGCTGCTGGGTGATGCGGTACCGCGTGCCCTGGCCGCGGCCGGAGTGCGGGTGCACTGGCCCCGCGAGTTCGCGCGCTCGCTGACGTCCCGCGCCGTGATCGGCCCCGGTGACGACACAGCGGAGGAAGCGGCTGCGCCAAGGAGGCGAGGCGG
Organism: Streptomyces sp. CNT360; assembly: GCF_000424785.1. Classification (NCBI taxonomy): domain Bacteria; kingdom Bacillati; phylum Actinomycetota; class Actinomycetes; order Kitasatosporales; family Streptomycetaceae; genus Streptomyces; species Streptomyces sp. CNT360. The sequence goes on from NZ_AUKO01000002.1 coordinate 556,130, forward strand.
GAGCAGCGGGCCGCCGTCGGTGCTGTCGCCCGAAGCGCTGCTCCGATTCGACTGGCGGTTTGCCGTGGGTGGCCGAGAGGTCACCAGAGAGGAACTCGCCCAGCTCGCGGAGGCCGGCCGGCCTCTGGTGCGACTGCGCGACCAGTGGGTGCTCATCGACCCGGAGCAGGTCCGCGCGGCGAGGCAACGCAAGGATCGCGAAGTCGGCGCTCTGGAGGCGCTGGACGCGGTCCTCACCGGCGCCACGGAGCAGGACGGCGAACAAGTCGAGGTGGAGGCCACCGGATGGCTGGAGAGGCTACGAGAACGTCTCTGTGACCCGGAGCGCCGTGAGGTACCTCCGCTGCCGCCGCCGGCCGCACTCGACGCGTCACTGCGCGACTACCAGTTGCGCGGCCTGGACTGGCTGCACCGTATGACCTCGCTCGGTCTGGGCGGCTGTCTGGCCGACGACATGGGGCTGGGCAAGACGATCACCCTCATCGCGCTCCATCTGCGGCGGCAGGAGACCGACGAGACAGCCGGACCGACGCTGGTCGTCTGCCCGGCCTCCCTGATGGGCAACTGGCAGCGGGAGATCCAAAGGTTCGCCCCGGGCACACCCGTGCGCCGCTACCACGGCCCGGGACGTTCCCTGGAGGACCTGCGCGAAGGCGAGTGCGTGCTCACCACGTACGGCACGATGCGCCTGGATGCGCCCCGGCTGGCCCCCGGCGCCGATCAGCCGTGGGGCATGGTGGTGGCGGACGAGGCCCAGCACGTGAAGAACCCGTCCGCCGCCACTGCCAAAGCGCTGCGGACGCTCCCCACGCGAGCCCGCGTGGCGCTGACGGGCACCCCCGTCGAGAACAATCTCTCCGAACTGTGGGCGGTGCTCGACTGGACAACCCCGGGCCTCCTGGGCCGGTTGGGCACCTTCCGCCGCCGCTATGCCGACGCGGTGGAGGACGGTGACCCCGCGGCAGCCGAACGGCTTGCCCGACTGGTGAGGCCGTTTCTGCTGCGCAGGCACAAGACCGACCCGGGCATCGCTCCCGAACTGCCCGCCAAGACGGAGACCGACCGGGCGGTCGCCCTCACCGCGGAACAGGCCGGGCTGTACGAGGCCGTGGTCCGCGAGAGCCTGGCGGCGCTGCGGGGCACCGGCGGGATCGAACGACGCGGACTGGTGGTCGGCATGCTGACCTCGCTCAAACAGATCTGCAACCACCCGGCCCAGTTCCTCAAGGAGGAGGACGGCCGGCTTCCGGGGCGCTCCGGAAAGCTGGAACTGCTGGACGAGCTGCTCGACACCCTGCTCGCGGAGGAGGCGAGCGTGCTCGTCTTCACCCAGTACGTACAGATGGCCCGCCTGTTGGAGCAGCATCTGTCCGCACGCCGTGTGGCCATCCAGTTCCTGCACGGCGGCACACCGGTGGCGCGGCGTGAGGAGATGGTCCGCCGGTTCCAGGACGGCGCCGCTCCGGTCTTCCTGCTCTCCCTCAAGGCAGCGGGAACGGGCCTCAACCTCACCCGTGCCAGCCATGTCATCCACTTCGACCGCTGGTGGAACCCCGCGGTCGAGGCGCAGGCGACCGACCGTGCGTACCGCATCGGACAGACGCAGCCCGTACAGGTGCACCGTCTCGTGACGGAGGGCACCATCGAGGACCGCATCGCCGGCATGCTGCGCCGCAAACAGGCACTGGCGGACACCGTGCTGGCCTCGGGCGAGGGCGCGCTGACAGAGCTGTCCGACGCCGAACTCGCCGACCTGGTGCAACTGCGGAGAGCTGAACGTTGAACGGGTACGACCCGACGCACGCGTACGGTCCGAAGAACGAGGGGGACGGAATGACAGGCGACGACTGCCCTGCGGACGCGTTGGACGAGGAGAACCCGATCCCCGAGGACGGTGCGGCGAGCGGCGCACGGGAGCGTGTCTTCGCGCCGCTGCCGCCCTCCGCAGGGCGGGGCTTCGCCCGCACCTGGTGGGGCCGGACATGGCTCACGGCGCTGGAGGAGAGTGCGCTCGACGGGAAAGAACTCAAGCAGGGCAGACGGCTCGCCCGGCAGGGGGCCGTCGGTGCCGTCTCCGTACGCCCCGGCCGCCTCACGGCAGTCGTACGCGGGGCCGACCGCGCACCGTTCCGGGCGGACGTCCTGTTGCGTGAGCTGGACGCGGACGAGTGGCACAAGCTGGTGGAGGTGATCGTCGCCCAGGCCGGTCACATCGCCGCCCTGCTGGACCGTGACATGCCACCCCGTCTGGCGGAGGACGCCGCCGACGCAGGTCTCGGACTGTTGCCGGGAATCGGCGACCTGGACCCGGAGTGCACCTGTGGGGCCTGGGACCACTGTCCGCACACCGCCGCGCTCAGCTACCAGACGGCACGCCTGTTGGACGAGGACCCGCTGGTGCTGTTGTTGCTGCGCGGCAGAGGGGAGACCGAGCTGCTGAACGCTGTGCAGGAGCGCAGTTCGGTCCGGGCGGCGCAGCAGTCGGCGGACGCGGGCCGGAGAGCTGTCGAGGCGGTACCCGAAGGGATCGACGCTGCCGAGGCGTTCGCGCTGGGGGCCGTGCTGCCACCGCTGCCCGCCGTGCCACCGCTGACGCACGAACCCGGCCCGGCCGCAGCGCTGCCCGACAACATCTCCGTATGGTCCGACAGTGCCTGGGACCCTCCAGGGCTGGATCCCGGGGCGCTGGGCTTTCTCGCCACGGACGCCGCCACCAGGGCGCGCCGCATGCTCGCGGAGGCCCTCGGGGCGGGACACCGCACGAGCCGGCCGGCGCGCCCGCTCACCGCCTGGGAGGACACGGTACGGCTCGCCGCCGCTGCCCCTGGCTCCACGGTGACCGCGCGGCTCGCGGAGGGCTGCGGGCGCACCACAGGAGAGCTGGAGACCGCCGTACGGGCCTGGCAGTGCGGCGGCCCGGACGCGCTGACCGTGCTGGCCGAGGACTGGTCCCCGACGTCCGCAACCCTCACGGCTGCGCAGCAGCAACTGGACGCCGCCTGGGCCGGGGAGGAGGAGGCCCGCCCCACGTTGCGGGCCACGGGCGCTCGCTGGACCGAGGCGGCAACGGGCGCCCAGCTCCGTTACGGGCCGGACGGCCGGTGGTGGCCGTTCCGCAGGCAGTGGAGCCGGTGGTGGCCGGCCGGTGGCCCGGAGCGGGACCCCGCCGAGGCACTGGCCGTGGCGCTGGCGGACGAGCACGACCAGGTGGCGGACGAGCAGACGGCCTCCGGGGCGAACTGAACACGAGTGTGCCGCCGCCTCGTCGCCACGAGACGGCGGCACACACGTTGGGGGGTGTCAGACCAGGCCCTCCAGGACGGGGAGGTAACCGCCCGACTGCCCGGCGGCGGTGGGGTGGTAGGACTCGTCCACGGGGATCGTGACGCTGTGCAGCCACTCGTCGCCCGAACAGATCTCGTGCCCGGTGAAGGCCGGCCGGACGTCGCCGAAGCTGTAGCCGTGGTCGGCCGCGCGCTTGGCGGCGACGTCGTTGAGGTCGTCGGAAGCCGCGTTGACGGCCGCACGGGACTTCTCGCTGATGCCGACGGAACAGTCGCCGTCGAGCTTGTAGATGTGGGGGTAGCCCAGCACCACGACCTTCGCCGAAGGCGCCTTGTCGCTGATGGCGTTGTAGACGGTGTCGAGCTTGCCGGGGAGTGTGTTGGCGATGTAGTCGCGGGCCTGCTGGATGCGGGTCAGGCAGGCGCTCTCGCCCTGGGAGACGCAGACGGTCATGGCGTCGGCGAACCCGGCGTCGTTGCCGCCGATGCTGATGCTGACCAGTCCGGTGGAGGCGTTGAGCGGGCCGAGCTGACCGGCCAGCACGTCATCGGTACGCGCCCCGGAACACGCGGTGAAGTCGAACGAGGAGGGGGAGTTGGCGGCGCGCCAGAGTTGGGAGTAAGCGTTGGCGCTGCGTTTGCAGTCGCTTCCGTCGTAGTCCCCGGCGCCCACTCCGGAGGAGTAGGAGTCACCGAGGGCTACATAACCGGTGGCTGCGGTCTCGTCGGCCGATGCGGCGGTGGCACCGGTGAGGGACGACAGTCCGAGGAAGACGGCGACGGCGGTGGCCGTGGACGCCCATCTGTGCAGCTTCATGGGACCTCTCAATGGATGACACGGAGGAACTGCTGTCACTTCAGACGCGGCGGATTTACCCCGCGCCCGATGCGTCCATGCCAAATATGGAGTCCCAACCGAGGTGCTGCGTGGTCGCGTTGGGGCAACCGGGAGCGCGCACCAGGGTTCCTTTCACGCCAGAGGCTTGTGGAGCTTCTGGTCCTTTCCGGCCGTCAGGCTGCAGGTGACGTAGTCGAATCCCTTGCCGACATTCTGCGCCTTCGGGTACGAGATGAGCGTGCCGCCCACCGTACCGTTGGGCTGCTTCGCCGCCTTGTCGCGCAACGGGGAGCGGCAGAGCGAGTCGGCCTTCTGCTGCACCGCGTCGTCGGTGCTGTAGTCGCCCGTGATCTTCTTACGGGTCACGACCTCCGCGTCGTGCGGGCTGTCACACTCGCGTGTCTCGACCGATCCCTCGCGCTTCGTGGAGCGGTCGTAGCAGTCACCGACCTGCAGCAGGAAGGACGGCAACGGGACGTCGCTCGCGTCCTCGTCGGGGTCCTCGGACGGCAGGTCGTCCTCCCCCGGCGCCGGGAAGTCCGTGGCCCCGCCGTCGTCCGGGTCCTCGGAGGGCAGGTCCGTCCCCTCCTCGGAGGGCGAGGGGGAATGTGCGGCCGAGGGCTTGTCGTCGGCCCTGTCGTCCTTGCCCGAGTCCCCACGGGTGAGATACAGGACGGACGCGGTGATGAGGGCCAGAGCGACGACAGCTGCCGCTACCACCGCGGCGACGGTCCTGCCCCGGTTGCGGCCCGGTGGCGGCGAGGGCGGCCAGCCACCCGGCGCGGGCGGACCGAAGCCGCCGGAACCGGGAGGTCCGAACCCCGGCGGCGGTTGAGCAGGAGGCTGCGGGCCGCCCGGCGGCGGATGACTCGGTGGCGGTGGCGGCATCGTCATGGCACGCCACTCTGTCATGACGCGCTCACTGCGCGCGATCTGATTGTGCGACAGGTATGCCACCGCACCACGAGGGCGACCGCACCTGTACGGACAGCGACCTACGCTCCCGTACGTACGCCTCGCACGCCGAGGTCGAGCGCGCCGGCCAAGGCGCCCCCTCCTCCCCGGGCCGGTGGAGCAGCGCGGTCGACGCCATGCAGACTCCCCACGTGCGCTCCCAGGAGAGCGGCGCCCTCCCGCACGTGCGCCGGGCCGGGTTGAGGCGCGGGCAAAGGGGCCAGCGCTGCGGGTGGAGGCGGAGGAGACGAGGTGCTGGTTGACGGCGCGCGGCTGGACCAGTGAGCGCTGGGACGCGGCCCGGCGCACCACGGATCGGGTACAAGGGGGCCGTGTGGGCCGACCTCGACCACGGCATGCAGCATCGGCTCGCAGGCGTGCGGTCCGGAGGTGCTGCCGCAGCACCGATCGGCAGCCGGTCCGGCACGGTTCTGTCTCACCTTCCGGGAGGTGCCCGCCCCGTGGTGGACCGGGCGGAAGGCGTCGGGGCGGTCAGGCGACCAGGAAGTCGGCCTCGCCTGCCTTGACGGCCCGGATGAAGCCGGAGATGTCGCTGCGGCTGCAGATCAGGGCGGGTCCGTCGGGGTCGGTGGACTGGCGCAGCGCGACCCGCCCGTCGGCGAGCTCCAGCGCTTCCACGCAGCTCCCCCCGTTCCCGCCGCTCCAGGGCTTGCGCCAGCCTTCGCTGCCGAGATGGGTGGCGGGCATTCCGTTGTAGATACGGCCCATGGCTCAGATCTCCTTGCGCAGTGCACTCAGGACCGCCCGGGTCCGTGCCAGGGGCACGGCCTGGGCGCTCATCCGGTCCAGCGCCTCCAGGAACATGCTGACGTCGTCCCGCTGGTCGAAGTAGACCGCTCCGACCAGACTCTCGGAGCAGACCATGTCCGGCAGTTCGTCGAGAGGGAACCGGAAGAGGTGGAACGGCCCGTACATGGCCGGGTGGGGGCCCGCGCTGAACGGCATGATCTGTAGTGCGATGTTCGGCCGTTCGGTCGCCTGGAGCAGCGCGTCGATCTGCTCGCGCATCACGTCGGGACCGCCGAGGTTGCGCCGCAGAACCGTCTCGTCGATGACGCTCCACAGCAGCGGCGGGTCGGTCTCCCGGGTGAGGACGGTCTGGCGTTCCATGCGCAGTGCCACGCCGCGCTTGACCTCGCCTTCAGGGGCGTGCGGCATGCCGGCGCGCAGGACGGCACGCGCGTAGCTCTCGGTCTGCAGGAGGCCCGGGATGTAGTGCGGTTCGTAGGAGCGGATGACCTCCGATTCGCTCTCCAGGCTCACGAAGACGCTGAACCACTCGGGCAGCACGTCGCGGTAACGGTGCCACCAGCCGGGCTGGTTGGCCTCGCGGGCGAGCGAGACGAAACCGTCGATCTCCTCCTGGTCGGTCACCCCGTAGGTGCGCAAAAGTTTCTCGACGTAGGGGACCTTGAGGCCGACTTCGGCCTTCTCCATCCGGCGGATGGTGGCGTGGGTGACATCGAGGGCTCTGCCGGCCTGCTCGAAGGTCACTTGCGCACGCTCCCGCAGGTGCTGCAGACGCTTGCCCAGCACCACACGCAGCACGGTGGGCGCTCCGCCGCCCGTCCGTGTATCCGCCACAGTCGCTCCCCTCCAACGGACGTCAACGATCCGAAGTCTGGCACGGGACCGCCCTCGTGCACACCCTGTCAATCGCTTCTCTGCAATTCACAGATTGATCCTTGCCATACGCGAGTGTCGAACCGCATAGTGGAGCCGTGGCTGCCCCCCATGACGCCCTGCCCTTAGACCACCGGCCGAACGGCGCACCGACGACGCGCCCGTTGCGTGACGCGTTCCATCTTCCGGCCCGGAACACCTCCGTCGCTGTCGCACGCGCCCGCGTGCTGGAGAGGCTGCGGGAGTGGTATGTCGACGACGAGTCCAGCGCCGATGCCCAACTGCTGATGTCGGAGCTGTTCACCAACGCGGTACGCCACACGGACAGCGAGAAGGTGAGCTGCGAGCTGTGGGTCATAGGGGTACGGCTGCGGCTCGAAGTGACCGACGAAGGCGGAGGCGGTTCCGCCGCACGCGTCGAGCGGGCGGTCGTTCCCCCACCCGGAGACGACGAGGGCGAGTGCGGGAGGGGTCTGCTGCTGGTGAGCGTGCTCGCCGACGACTGGGGCATACGCAAGGCCCACGCGGTCGGCTCCGAGCTCGTGACGGGGCACGCGGTGTGGGCCGAACTGGAATGCCACAGGACCCAGGACCGCTCCGAGCCACAGTGCTGACCCGGCCGCACCGGACGCTTCCACCCCGTACGCACCGCTGACACAGACTCCGGCCGATGGCAGGATGCACGGCATTTACCGGCCAAGATCGGGCTCCATTGCCGACCTGTCCTCTCGTGGAGGCGCTGTGTCCGCACGACCCGCGCGTAAGCAACGGCACGGGATATCTCCCGTCTCTTTGACGGCGATACTGGCAGCCGCCGTGACGGTGGCCACCGCCTGCACCAGCACCAAGACTTCCGGCAGCGGAGGCGAGGAGATCTCCCTGGTGCACTCCGGAGAACTCACCACCTGTACTCACCTGCCCTACATGCCCTTCCAGTTCAAAAAGGGCAAAGAGATCGTCGGTTTCGATGTCGACCTGGTCGACCTGGTCGCCGAGGACCTCAAGGTGAAGCAGAAGATCGTGGACACCCCCTTCGAGGGCATCCAGACCGGGGAGGATCTGAACGCGGGCAAGTGCGACCTGGCCGCCGCGGGCATGACCGTCACCGCGGTGCGCGAGAGGAACCTTGACTTCTCCCGGCCCTACTTCGAGGCGACACAGGCCCTGCTCGTCAAGAAGGACGAGCAGGTCGACTCCCTGGAGGCGCTCAGGGGCAAGAAGCTGGGAGTGCAGCAGTCCACCACGGGTGAGGAGTACGCCAAGAAGCACGCCAAGGGTGTCAGGACCGTTCAGTTCGAGGATCTCGGGCTGTTGTTGACCGCGGTCAAGACAGGCAAGGTCGATGCGGGCATCAACGACAACGGGGTGCTGTACGACTACGCGAAGAAGAACCCCGACACCCGGGTCACCACCGAGTTCGACACCGGGGAGCAGTACGGCATCGGTGTCCGTACGGGCAACGACGCCCTGCGCAAGCAGATCAACAAAACGCTCAAGAAGGCCAGGGCCGACGGGCGGTACGACAAGATCTACAAGAAGTGGTTCGGCAAGGAGCCGGGCAAGTGAGCCGCAGGAACCGCACACGGGCCGTGCGCACCGCCCAGTACGGCGTGCTCGTCCTCGCCGCCGTGGTGGTGGCCCTCGCCGCCGACTGGGGCGAACTGCAACGGGCCTTCTTCGACGTCGAGGTCGCCAAGGAACAGTTCCCGGACGTGGTCACGACCGCCCTGGTCAACACGGTCGTCTACACGGTGCTCGGGTTCGGCTTCGGGCTGGCGCTGGGGCTGCTGCTGGCTCTGATGCGACTGTCCCAGGTGTGGGCGTACCGCTGGCTGGCCGTCGCCTACATCGAGTTCTTCCGGGGTGTGCCCGCGCTGCTGGTCTTCATCGCTCTCGGCTTCGGCGTGCCGCTGGCCTTCGAGGTGTCGATCAACCAGTACGTGACGGTGATGCTGGCCCTCGGCCTGGTGGGCGCCGCCTACATGGCGGAGACGATCCGTGCGGGCATCCAGGCCGTGCCCAAGGGGCAGACGGAGGCGGCGCGCTCGCTGGGCATGTCGCCGCCGCGCGCCATGGTCTCCATCGTCGTTCCGCAGGCCTTCCGCATCGTGCTGCCTCCGCTGGCCAACGAACTCATCCTCCTCACCAAGGACTCCTCTCTCGTGTATCTCCTGGGCCTGTCGATGGACCAGTACGAACTGGCGAAGTTCGGGCGGGACGCGCTCAATCAGAACCGCAGCCTGACGCCGATCCTCATAGCCGGCCTGTTCTACCTGGCGATCACGCTGCCACTGGGTCACCTGGTGCGGCGCCTGGAGGCCCGCACGGCGAGGGCGAGGTGAGCGGCATGGCCGAAGCGGAGCGAGCGGCCGAGTCGGCCGCGGAGGGCTCGGCGGCCATCGAGATCGCGGGGCTGCGCAAGGCGTTCGGTGAGGTGGAGGTGCTGCGCGGCATCGACATCACCGTGCGGCGCGGTGAGGTGGTCTGCGTGATCGGGCCGTCCGGATCGGGCAAGTCGACCCTGCTGCGCTGCGTCAACCTGTTGGAGGAGCCGACCGCGGGCACCGTGCGCGTCGCCGGAGTCGAGGTCACCGACCCGGACGTCGACATCGACCGGGTACGGCAGCGCATCGGCATGGTCTTCCAGGCCTTTAACCTCTTCCCGCACCTGTCCGCGCTGGGCAACCTGACGATCGCCCAGCGGCGCGTGCTGGGCCGCGGCAGAGCGGAGGCGGCCCAGGTGGCGCGGCACCATCTGCACCGCGTCGGGCTGACCGAGAAGGCCGACAGCTACCCGGCGCAGCTCTCCGGGGGCCAGCAGCAGCGGGTGGCCATAGCCCGCGCGCTGTCCATGGGTCCGGAACTGATGCTGTTCGACGAGCCGACCTCCGCCCTGGACCCGGAACTGGTCGGCGACGTGCTGGCGGTGATGCGCGGCTTGGCGGACGAGGGCATGACGATGCTGGTCGTCACCCATGAGATGAGCTTCGCCCGTGAGGTGGCCGATCGCGTGATCTTCATGGATGCCGGCGTCGTCGTCGAGGAAGGGCCTCCCGAACAGGTGGTGGCGGAACCCCGGCAGCCGCGCACCCGCGCCTTCCTCTCCCGGATCCTCGACCCGGCGGCGGCCGACGTGCTGGAGCAGACGCCCGCCGGAAGGGGCGACCCCACGGGGTCGGCCAAGGAGCCTCCCAAGGACGGCGACACCGGCCGCACGTCACCCTGACGCCGGCGCGGCGCGCGGCGCTCCGAGGCCGACGCGAAGCCGCCGTCGCGTGGGCAACGGCGCTCGGTGCCCGGGGGAACGCCTCCGTCCGCTTCCGCGGAGAGGACGGGCTGTCAGACCCTCCCTCTACATTCGTAGGTCTCACCGACTTCGCGTGTTCGCCGGCGCCGCCGGGCGACCGGAGCAGACGAAAGGCATGGACGATGGCCGACAGCCCCCGCACGGCGGACGCTCCCGCGAGCGGCCCCCCGGGCCCCGCCGACGAGCTGCTCGAACAGGCGAAGCCGTACCGAAAGGAACTGCTGGCCCACTGCTACCGGATGCTGGGCTCGGTCCACGATGCCGAGGACCTGGTGCAGGACACCTACCTGCGGGCCTGGCGGGCCGGCGACCGCTTCGAAGGCAGATCCTCCCTGCGGACCTGGCTCTACCGCATCGCCACCAACGCCTGTCTGACGGCCATCGAGCAGCGGGGACGGCGTCCGATGCCCTCCGGCCTCGGCGCGCCCTCCCAGGAGCCGGAGCAGCCGGTGACGGAGCAGCCCGAGGTGCCCTGGCTGGAGCCCATCCCGGATGCGATGTTCTCCGGGCCCGCGGGCCCCGCTGATCCGGCCGCGGTCGTCGTGCACCGGTCCTCCATGCGGCTGGCGTTGGTCGCCGCGCTGCAGCATCTTCCCGCCCGGCAGCGCGCCGTGCTGCTGCTCAAGGACGTCCTCGCGTGGCGCGCCGCCGAGGTCGCCGATCTGCTCGGAACCACGACGGCGAGCGTGAACAGCGCGCTGCAGCGGGCCCGCGCACAGCTCGAACAGGTCGCGCCGGTCGAGGAGGAGCTGACGGAGCCCAGCGATCCGGCCGCGCGGGAGCTGCTGGACCGGTATGCGGCAGCCTTCGAACGTTCCGACGTCACCGCTATCGTCGATCTCTTCAAGGAGGACGCCGTCTGGGAGATGCCCCCCTTCCCCCAGTGGTTCCGGGGACGGGACACCATCGTGCGGCTCGTCGGCGCCCAGTGTCCGATCGGCCGCGACGAGGGTTTCATGCTGCCGACGTCCGCGAACGGCCAGCCCGCCTTCGGCCTCTACAACCTGCGCGAGGACGGGACCTACCGGCCGTTCCATCTCCAGGTCCTCACCTTGCGCGACGGCAAGGTCGCCCATGTGGGCGCGTTCTTCGGCGACGCGCTCTTCACCACGTTCGGCCTGCCCGAGGCGGTGAGCGCCCAGGAAGCCGCGGACCGGCGCAAGGAGGGAGCTGCGAAGGGCGCCGTCAGCGCCCCCGCAGGCTTCCGGTGTCAGACCCCCAGCAGGTGATCCATGGCGAGCTGGTCGAGGTGCTCGAAGCCCATACCCCGGTCGGCCGCCGCCGCGACGTCGAAGTCCTCGAAGGCGCTCCGGTCGGCCAGCAGGGCGGCAGCGGTCTCCCCGGCGTCGAGGGTGGGCCGGGACAGCTCGTCCAGCCGGGAGGCCCGCAGTGCCTCCTGGACAGCGGGGTCGGCGCGGAAGGCGGCAGCCCGCTCCCGCAGGATGAGGTAGTTGCGCATGCACCCCGCGGCGGAGGCCCACACGCCCTCGGCGTCCTCCGTGCGGGGCGGCTTGAAGTCGAAGTGCCGCGGCCCCTGGTAGCCGCCGCTCTCCAGCAGGTCCACCAGCCAGAAGGCAGCGCGCAGGTCCCCGGCTCCGAAACGCAGGTCCTGGTCGTACTTGATGCCGGACTGGCCGTTCAGGTCGAGGTGGAAGAGCTTGTCCGCCCACATGGCTTGAGCGATGCCGTGCGGGTAGTTGAGCCCGGCCATCTGTTCGTGTCCGACCTCCGGGTTGACGCCGAAGAGCTCGGGGCGCGCCAGGCGTTCGATGAAGGCGAGCGCGTGCCCGACGGTCGGCAGCAGGATGTCGCCGCGGGGTTCGTTGGGCTTCGGCTCCAGCGCGAAGCGCAGGCCGTAGTCCTGTTCGGTGACGTACTCGGCCAGCAGGTCGAAGGCTTCCTTCATCCGGTCCAGGGCGGCCCGGATGTCCTTGGCCGCGCCGGACTCGGCGCCCTCCCGACCGCCCCAGGCGACATAGGTCTCCGCGCCGAGTTCGGCGGCCAGGTCGATGTTGCGCATCGTTTTGCGCAGTGCGTAGCGCCGCACGTCGCGGTCGTTCGCGGTGAACGCACCGTCCTTGAAGACGGGATGCGTGAACAGGTTGGTCGTCGCCATGGGCACGGTCATGCCCGTCGCGTCGAGCGCCTGCCGGAACCGTTTGACGTGCGCGTCGCGTTTGCCCTCGGGCGTCCCGAAGGGGATGAGGTCGTCGTCGTGGAACGTCACTCCGTACGCACCGAGCCCGGCGAGGCGGTGCACCGCCACGACCGGGTCGAGCGGTGCGCGGGTCGCGTCGCCGAAGGGGTCCCGCCCCTGCCAGCCCACGGTCCACAGTCCGAAGCTGAACTTGTCCGCCGGTACGGGCTCGTAGCTCATCTGCTGTCCTACCTTTCAAGGCATGGGTCTGATCTGGTCATTCGTAAGATCGGAGGGCCCAGGGGCTCTGGGTATGGCTGTCATGTGCTCGCCGGTTCGACGGCTCAGAGGACTTGGCCGCCCGGAGCCCCGCGACGACTCGACCGCCAATTGGGATACGCGACTCGATCGCTGCTGTAGGACAACGTCGGCGAGGTCGTCTGCGGGTGGGACGTGAACAGGCGAGCTGGCGGAGGTGGCCGTGCCCGAGATTTGGGCCGGGGTGGACATCGGCAAGGAACACCACCACTGTGTGGTGATCAACGCCGAAGGCGAACGGCTGTTGTCCCGCCGGGTGTTGAACGACGAGACGGAACTGCTTGAACTCGTCGGTGACGTCCTGGCGATATCCACTGACGCGTTGTGGGCCATCGACCTGAACCAGGGCGGTGCTTCTTTGCTGATCGGCCTGCTCCTCAGCCACGATCAGCCCATGGCCTACCTGACCGGCCTGGCGGTCCACCGTGCATCGGCCACCTACAAGGGCGAGGGCAAGACGGACGCGAAGGACGCCTTCGTCATCGCTGACCAGGCCCGCGTCCGCCGCGACATCGGCCTGTTGCGGCCTGGCGACGAGATCGCTGTCGACCTGCGGACCCTGACCACCCGGCGGCTGGACGTGGTCTTCGACCGCACCCGGCAGATCAACCGTCTGCGCGCCCAGCTCCTGGAGATCTTCCCCGCGCTGGAGAGGTCGCTGGACCTGGTCAACAAGGGTCCGGTGATGCTGCTGACGGGTTACCAGACCCCGACTGCGATCCGCCGGGCCGGCGCCAGACGGATCGAGACGTGGCTCAAGAACCGGAAGGTCCGCGGCGCCGCCACGTCGGCGAAGAAGGCGGTCGAGGCCGCCCAGGCCCAGCACACCGCGCTGCCTGGCGAGAAGCTGGCCGCCGCCATGGTGGTCCGCCTCGCGAAGGGGGTGATGGCCCTCGATGAGGAGATCGCCGAGCTCGACGCCCTGATCGAGGCACGGTTTCGCGAGCATCCGCACGCTGAGGTGATCCGTAGCCTGCCCGGCATGGGGACCAAGCTCGGCGCCGAGTTCATCGCCGCGACCGGCGGCGACATGGACGCCTTCGGCAGCGCCGACCGCCTGGCCGGCTTCGCCGGCCTGGCCCCCAGACCGCGCGACTCCGGCCGTGTCAGCAGCAACCTGCGCAGACCCAAGCGATATCACCGTGGTCTGCTGCGAGCGATGTACCTGTCGGCGATGGTCAGCATCACGAGCTGCCCTGCCTCCAAGGCGTACTACCAGCGGAAGAGGAACGAAGGGAAGGGCCACAAGCAGGCACTGCTGGCCCTCGCCCGCCGTCGCGTCAACGTACTGTGGGCGATGATTCGTGACGGACAGTGCTACCAAGGTTCACCTCCCGTCACGAAGGCGGCTTGACATCACGATTGGGAAGTCCTCTCCCGCCCTGTCAGGTCCTGGCACCCGGTTGCTCAGTTGCCTTGTCGATGTGTCGCTTTGTTGCTCTCCGAAGGAGAAAGCGACAAGGCAGCGCCGTGCGACAGCTATTCGTCATGGCTGCTGACAAATTAGTATGCGCACAGCACCGGCAGCGAGGGAAGGGATCGGCAGCCCATGACCGCACCGGAAGGGCCGCTCGTCATCGGAGTCGACAGCTCCACCCAGTCCACCAAGGCTCTGGTGGTGGACGCCGCCACCGGGGACGTGGTCGCCCGCGGGCAGGCGCCCCACACCGTCTCCCCCGGCGACCGCCGGGAGTCGGACCCGGAGCAGTGGTGGCAGGCGCTGCGCACCGCAGTGGGACAGTGCGGCCGGGCAGCGGCCGAGGCCGCCGCCGTGTCGATCGCCGGCCAGCAGCACGGCCTGGTGACGCTGGACACCGAAGGGCGCCCGGTGCGTCCGGCCCTGCTCTGGAACGACGTGCGTTCCGCGCCGCAGCGCGACCGCCTGCTGGACGCCATCGGCGGTCCGAAGGCGTGGGCGCAGCGGATCGGCAGCGTGCCGGCCCCGGCCTTCACCGTCACCAAGTGGGCCTGGCTGCGTGAGCACGAGCCCGAGGCGGCACGCGCCACGGCAGCCGTACGGCTGCCGCACGACTTCCTCACCGAACGGCTGACCGGGCAGCCGGGCACCGACCGGGGTGACGTGTCGGGCACCGGGTGGTGGTCGTCGGCGACGGGCGCGTACGACGAGGAGATCCTGCGCGTGGCCGACCTCGATGCCGGCCTGCTGCCTCCTGTCCTGGGAGCGGGGGAAGTCGCCGGTACGGTGCGGGAGAAGCACGGGGGCTTCCTCACCCCGGGCACACTGGTCGCGACGGGCACCGGTGACAACATGGCCGCGGCGCTGGGGCTGGGGCTGCTGCCGGGCCGCCCGGTGCTCAGCCTGGGCACGTCGGGCACGGTCTACACCGTCTCCGAGCGCCGCCCCGCCGACCCGAGCGGGACGGTCGCCGGGTTCGCCGACGCGCACAACGGCTGGCTCCCGTTGGCCTGCACGCTCAACTGCACCTTGGCCGTCGACCGGATCGCCTCGCTGCTCTCCCGCGACCGGGAGGACGTCGAGCCGGGTGGCAGCGTCACCGCGCTGCCTTTCCTCGACGGCGAGCGCACCCCTGATCTGCCCTACGCCACCGGCCTGTTGACCGGCCTCCAGCACGCGACCACGGGTGGCCATGTCCTCCAGGCCGCCTACGACGGCGCGGTCTTCGCCCTGCTGCGCGCACTCGGTCTCGTCATGGGCGAGGCGGGCGAGAGCGGGCAGGACGCACCCCTGCTGCTGATCGGCGGCGGCGCCAAGGGGGTGGCCTGGCGGGAGACGGTACGCCGGCTGTCCGGGCGCCCGGTGCAGGTCCCCCAGGCACAGGAGCTGGTGGCTCTGGGCGCCGCCGCACAGGCCGCCGGACTGCTGCTGGGCGAGGACGCGGCAGCGGTCGCCCGGCGCTGGCGCACCGACGACGGGCCCGCCTACGACCCCGTCGAGCGGGACGAGGACGCGCTCGCCCGGCTCGGCGCCACGCTGGAGGACGCGCAGACGCTGCTCACGGCCCGGCGCTGAACCGAACAGGGCAAGGCCTGCTCGGCCATGGAAGGAGCCCCTGCATGGCAGGCCACCCGGCCCGCACCGGTCCCGCCGGTCCGCAGCGCGAGATGCGCAGGCGCAATCTGTCGCGGGTGCTGCACGCCGTCGCCGCACGGGGCCCGTGCTCGCGCGCGACTGTGGCCACACACCTGGGACTGACCCGCACGGCAGTCTCCACACTCGTCGATGAACTGCTGCGCGGCGGCCTGCTGCGGGAGCAGGGCACCACTCCGCCCGGCGGCTCCGGCGGCGGTCCCGGCCGCCCCGGCACCGCCCTCGCGCTGCCCGGCAGCGGCCCCTGCGGACTGGGCGCGGAGATCGGAGTCGACCATCTCACGGTCTGCGCCGTCGACCTCCGCGGCGACGTACGCGCGCACGCACGCGTGGAGCACGACGGCCGGGACAGCGACCCGAACGTGGTGCTGGCCCGCCTGCGGTTGCTGGTGGACACGGTGGGCGGGGAGGCCCGCGACCTCAAGCTGTCCCCCGCGGGCCTCACAGTGGCGGTGCCGGGACTGGTGGCACGGGGCACGTCCCTCGTCGTGCGCGCGCCGAACCTCGGGTGGTACGGCACCGACATCGCCGCCGTCCTTTCCGGCGCGGGCGCGGCTGCCGGGTCCGCGCTCCCGCTGGGCGTCGACAACGAGGCCAATCTCGGGGCGTGCGCCGAACTCTGGCTGGACAGTGCCCGGGTGCCCCGCGACTTCGTCCACGTATCGGCCGAGGTCGGCATCGGCGCCGCAGTCGTGCTCGAAGGGGAGCTCCTGCGCGGCGCACGGGGGTTCGCCGGCGAGCTGGGGCACGTACCGGTACACCCCGACGGCGTGCACTGTGCCTGCGGTGGCCGTGGCTGCCTGGAGCAGTACGCGGGCGAGGTGGCGCTGTTGCGCGCCGCTGGGCTGCCCGCTGCCGGGCCGAGACGGACCGCGCTCGCCGCTTTGGAGGAGCACGCCGCCCGCGGAGACGGACGCGCGCGCGATGCGCTGGAGGAGGCGGGGCGGGCGCTGGGTGTGGCGCTGGCGGGGACGGTCAACCTGCTCGACCCGCGGGCGTTGGTGCTGGGGGGCGCGCTGGCCCGGTTCGCGCCCTGGCTGCTGCCCGCGCTGGAGAGCGAGCTGACCGGGCGTACAGCCGCGCCCGGGCAGCCGCCTGCGCTGGTGGTCTCAGGGCTGGGCGCGGAGGGACCGCTGCTCGGTGCCGCCCATGCCGCCGTCCGCGTGGTACTGGACGACCCGTTGTGCTACCTGGCTCACGCGGGGGAATGAAGGGAGTATGCGCAACGGGTCGGCACGGGTGGCGCGTCCGCGTGGTGGCCGTCCGACAGTGCTCCGTGACGGCGGTCCGCGAAGATCGCGGAGCGGTCAGAGGTCTGCCCAATGGCACGGTACTGCGGCTCTTGGCAGCCCTTCTGGCAACTGCCATCATCAACGCGCGTCAACTTGTCATGCACGTGCCCCCATTGCACTCCACCCCTTCCCCCCACTGGGAGACACGATGGATTCAGCACGCCCGCACCTGTCCGCACCGTCCCACCCGCAGAGCACCGCCCGCCGCGCGCTGCTGCGCGGTGGAGCCGGCCTCGCCGTTGCCGCCGGCCTCGCAGGCACCTCGCTCCTGACGAGCGGAGCCGCAGCCGCCCGCTCCAGACGAGCACCCGCCGTCGACTACCCGGACGCCGAGTGGGTCCCGGCCTCGTCGTCCAACTACACGGCAGCGAACCGGCCGACGGAATACCCGGTCGAGCTCGTGGTCATCCACGTGACCCAGGAGTACTACGACGACGCGGTCGCCATCTTCCAGAACCCGGACAAGGCCGTCTCCCCCCACTACCTGGTCCGGTCCGCGGACGGCCACGTCGCCCAGGTCGTACAGGAGCAGAACGTCGCCTGGCACGCGGGGAACTGGGACTACAACACCCGCAGCGTGGGCATCGAGCACGAGGGCTGGATCGACGACCCCGACACCTGGTTCACGGATTCGCTGTACGAGGAGTCCGCGAAGCTGACGGCGGACATCTGCCGCCGCCACAAGATTCCGGTGGACCGGGAGCACATCATCGGTCACGTCGAGGTGCCCGGAACCGACCACACCGACCCGGGCCCGTACTGGGACTGGGCGCGGTACATGGAGCTCGTCAAGGCGCAGTGACCGCCCGGTGACCGCCCCGCGGGACGACCGCACGGGCACATGATCGTCAACTCCGCGCGCCCGCATCCCAGTTCGGGCGCGCGGACAACCGGGCACGCAAACACTTCAACCCATCGTGTGACTACCGGCCGGAAGCCTTCTGCGCGCCGTCCGCACCCCTCATCCTCGGCGTGTGCAGCAACGCGACAGCGGGCGGGAACGCGACGACAGGCGGACCGGTGGCCGCGCACAACGGAAGACACGGACGACGGCTCTCGTTGTCTGCGCCGCACTCGGCACGGCGTCCGGCGTCGGGGCGCTGGGCGCCGCCGCCCTCGCCGCCGAACGGGATGCGGGCGGCACCGGTGCACCGGCCGCAGCAGCCGCACCCCCGGTCGCCGCCTCGCCACAGGCGAGCCGACGCCCCCTCGGCACGCCCCGCTCCCCGCTGCCGGCCTCCCCGGCAGCGAGCCCGACAGGCGGGGCACACCTGTCTGTCGACACGGGCGATGTGCGCCTGGAGGAGGACGCGGGCAGCCCTGACGGCTGCCCGGGGCCCTCTTTGACGGTCCACACCGCGCAGGGCACCACGGTGCACCTCTCCGCGGGGCACCGGCACTGCACCCCGGAACCGCCCCGGCCCTCCCCCACGCGGCCGACACCGGCCCCTCCGCGGCCCCCCGGCTCCCCACGAGTGCCCTCCAGTCCGGCGCCCACCCCACCGGCCCCCGAGAGACCGGCCCCCGAGGCGCCGGTGCCGCCGAAGGCCGCCGAAGCTGCGGCGCCGGCCCGGCACACCCTGCGCGCCGAACCGCCGGAACCCGCTCCTACCCGGGACGAGCCCTCGCCCAAGCCGCCCCAGCCGTCCCCCTCGCACAGCCTCGTCGCGGCTCCGCACCGCGCGCTGCCGGACCGCCAACAGCCCACCGGCGACATGTCGATGGTCACGCGCACCCTGCTGATCATCGCGCCTGCCGTGCTGGCAGCAGCCGCCCTGCGGCCCCGTAGCAGCGGCTCGCCACGGGCCGCGTCCGCAGCGTCCGGGGAAGCGGCAGGCGGCGGCGGTGACGCCTGATCCGGGACGCTGCCCTCCAGCGGACTCCCCTGTGCCGGGCAACGCGTGCGCGTGACGCCCCGCACGACACGCGTACGGATGGCACCGGCACACCGTTCCGTGCGGTTGTCCGCAGCTCACCGCACGGCGCACCTCACCCCTGCCTCATCTCCCACTTCTCTCCCCTGACCCGCTTCCTAGGAGGCCCCGTTGTCCGACTGGCTGGCTCTGCTCCTCGGCCTGCTCGCCGCCTGCCTGGTGGTCGTCGCCGTCCTCCTCCTTCGCGGTCGGCGCGCCAGCAACGAGGAGGACCCGTCCGAGACACCGGACGTCATCGAATACATGACCATGATGATCGGAGTGGTCTACGCGATCGTCCTGGGCCTGGCCATCGCGGGCGTGTGGGAGGCACGCGACGCGGCCGATGCCGCGGTGACCCAGGAAGCACAAGCGCTCCACGAGGTCAGTCAGCGTGTGCAGGTCTACCCCGCCGCAGAGCGCCAGCGGGTACGGGACGACGTCGACCGCTACGTGCACTACACCGTGAAGACCGAGTGGCCCCACATGGTCGAGCACGGGGAACTCACCGACCGGGGCGCCACCCTGCTGGAGCGGCTGCGCTCCGATGTCGCCTCCTACAAGCCGACGACCATGCAGCAGGCCCAGTCCTACCAGGCGGTCGTCGACCAGGTGGCCGAAATCGACGCCGCACGGACCACGCGCGGAGAGAGCGCCGAACCGACGATGCCCGGCGTCGTCTGGCTCGGCCTGTACGCCGGTGCGATCGTCTCGGTGGGGATGCTCTTCGCTCTGCAGATCCAGCGCTCGGGAAGGGAGCTGGTCCTGGCGGCGATCTTCAGCGCACTGATCGCCTTCCTGCTCTTCCTGGTCTGGCACTTCGACGCGCCGTTCGCCCGCGGTCTGGACGACCCGACGCAGGCCTTCACCTCGCTGTTCCCGCACGCGACCGGGTCGTGAGCGCGCACCGGCCGGAAGACGAGCGGGCCGGGGCCAGGCGGCCCGGGGCACGGGTGGTGCCCGAAGAACGGCGAGGCTTCCGGGACGGGGGAAGCCACCGGTCCGGCGAAGGGTGAGATGCTGGCGGGGCCCGCAGGCGAGCGATCACGAAGGAGTCCCGGGTGTCCCTGCTCTTCCCCGCGCTGCACACGGCGTCCGCCCACACGGCGCTGCGCTTCGGCGACCGAGCGCTCAGCTACGACCAGCTCTCCGCCGCCGCGAACACCCTGGCGGCGCGGCTGGAGCCGGCCACCCCTGCGGTCGTGTGGGCGACACCCAGCCTGGAGACGGCCGTCGGCGTGGTGGCAGGGCTGCTGGCAGGCGTGCCCGTCGTGCCGGTGAACCCGAAGAGCGGCGAGAGCGAGCTGGCCCACATCGTCACCGACAGCGCACCGGGGACGGTACTGGCGGAACCCGGCACGGAACTTCCCGACCTCCTCGCCTCGCTGCCGCGTGCCGATGTCGCACTGTCCGAGGAAGCCCTTCAGGCACAGACGGCCCCCACGGTGCCGCCTACCGAGCCCAACGCCGAGAGTGCCGCGCTGATCGTCTACACCTCCGGGACGACCGGCCCACCCAAGGGCGTGGTGCTCTCCCGGCGCGCGCTGGCCAGCAACCTCGACGCGCTGGCGGACGCCTGGGCGTGGACGGCGGACGACGTACTGGTCCACGGTCTGCCGCTGTTCCACGTGCACGGGCTGATCCTCGGTGTGCTCGGCCCGCTGCGCCGAGGGGGCTCTGTGCGCCATCTCGGGCGCTTCAGCACCGAGGGGGTCACCCGGGAGCTCGCCGGCGGCGGCACGATGCTGTTCGGCGTCCCGACGATGTACCACCGGCTCGCCGACGCCTGCGTGAGCGACCCCGACCTGGTACGGGCGCTGGCCGGTGCCCGGCTGCTGGTCTCCGGCTCCGCCGCTCTCCCGCTGCACGACCACGACCGGTTGACCGCAGCCACAGGCCAGCGGGTGGTCGAGCGCTACGGGATGACCGAGACGTTGATGAACACCAGTGTGCGGCCCGGCGGCACCTCGCAGCCCGGCACCGTCGGACTGCCGCTGCCCGACGTGGACGTCCGCCTCGTGGACGATGCCGGGCAGCGCATCCCCGCGGAGGACACCGAGACGGTGGGCGAGCTCCAGGTGCGGGGGCCCAACCTGTTCACCGAGTACCTCAACCGTCCCGACGCGACGACCGGGGCGTTCGACGGCGGCTGGTTCCGCACCGGCGACATGGCCACCCTGGACGCGGACGGCTCGGTGCGCCTCGTCGGCCGGAAGGCCACCGACCTGATCAAGAGCGGCGGCTTCAAGATCGGAGCCGGTGAGATCGAGAACGTTCTGCTCGGTCACCCCGCGGTGGCGGAGGCGGCCGTCACCGGCGAGCCGGACGAGGACCTGGGTGAACGCGTCGTCGCCTGGATCGTCCCGGCCGACCCGCTGCAACCGCCGCAGGAGGCGGAGTTGACCGCACTGGTCGCCGACCAGCTCGCTCCGCACAAGCGCCCCCGCACCGTCCGCTTCCTGGAAGCACTGCCACGCAACGACATGGGCAAGGTCCTCAAGCGCGAGCTTCCCGGGCAGCAGCGCTGAGACCGGCACCGCGCCCCGGCGCAGGCGGGCGGACAGCGGACGGGGCGTTCGCGGGTATCAGCGGGCTGCGGACGCCAGATCGTCCGGGAGCCGCCTGAGCCCGGCCGCGTCGGCAAGGCGGCGGTAGGAGGCGTAGCGGTCGGCCGGGTCGTAGGTGTTCAGGGTCAGCAGCAGTTCGTCGGCCCCCGTACGTTCCACCAGTCCGGCCAAATGGTCGGTCACCTCATCGGCTGTGCCGCGGATGTGGGACCGCCGGGCCTCCTCGAACACGGCACGCTCTTTCGCGCTCATGCTCCGGCTGAGCACGTCCTCGGGCGGTATGAGCGGCGTGAAGGTGCCCCGGGTGCGCGAGACCGCAGTCGACCAGGCCTCCGGCACCTGGAGAAGCTCGGCTTCCGCATGGCTCGCGGCCACGGCGGCGTTCACCGCGACCACGACGTAGGGTCCGCAGTCCAGTCGTGCACGGACGGCTTCGGGCTCATCGTCCGGCCGCGTACCCGGGCTGCCGTCGCCTCTCCCGCGTGGCCGGAAGGCGGTGCGGTAGGCCGCGACTGCCTCGCGGGTCCGGTTCTCGTCGCGGGACGCGCCGATCACCAGCGGCAGGCCCTGCTCCGCAGCCACGGCCGCGGCCGCGCCGACGGCGAGCACGAAGGCCGGCACCCGCAGGCCCTCGGCGGGGCGAGCGCGCACGGGTCCTGTGCCGTCGAAGTAGTCCAGCAGTTCGGCTGTCCGGGCGCTGAAGTCCTGCGCCGCGTCCTTGCCGACGCCCAGCGCCTTGCGGACCCCGTCGGTGAACCCCACCGAACGGCCCAAACCCATGTCGATCCGTCCTGGGAAGAGCGCTTCCAGAACGCCGAACTGCTCCGCCACCACCAAAGGCTGGTGGTTTGGCAGCATCACACCGCCGGTGCCCACCCGGATACGGGAAGTGGCCGAGGCCACGGCCGCCGCGAGAACCGTCGGAGCCGAGCCGGCGATTCCCGGTACGGCATGGTGCTCGGACACCCAGAAACGCAGGTACCCCAACTGCTCCGCCTGCTGCGCGAAGCGCACCGTCTCGCGCAGCGCCTGACCCGGGTGCCCGTCCGTGTCCCGGACCAAGGAGCGGTCGAGGACGGAGAGGGGGACCGTCAGCCGAGGTGTGGAAGTCACCTCGGGTACAACGCCTGTGAGCGCCACGGATTCCCGTTCGTGCCGAAGGTCACTCCTCGCCCGCGACCGCCTCCTCCACGAGCCCGGCGTCGTGGACGAGGAGCGCGATCTGCACCCGGTTGTTGAGGCCCAGTTTGGCGAGAATGCGGGAGACGTGCGTCTTGACCGTCGGCACGCTCATGTAGAGGGAGGCCGCGATCTCCGCGTTGGCCTGTCCCCTGCCTACCCCGTAAGCGACCTGGCTCTCCCGCTCGCCGAGCACGGTGAGCGCCTCCCGCGCGCCGGCCCGGCGGCTGCCCCGCCCCGCGGGGGTGACGTGCTCGATCAGTTGCCGGGTGACGGCCGGTGAGAGCACCGGCTCACCGGCAGCCACCTTCCGTACGGCGGTGAGGATCTCGGCGGGCGGGGTGTCCTTGAGGAGGAACCCGGCGGCGCCCGCACGGAGCGCTCTGAGCACCAGGGTGTCGGCGTGGAAGGTGGTGAGCACCACGACCTCGGGGGCCCGCTCGCGTCGGCGGAGGGTCTCGGTGGCGGTGAGGCCGTCCACGGTCGGCATTCTGATGTCCATCAGCACGACGTGCGGCCGGTGTGCGTCGACGAGGGGGAGCACCTGGCCGCCGTCCGCTGCCTCGCCCACGATCTCGATGTCCGGAATGCCGTCGAGCATCAGCCGGAGCCCGGCCCGTACCAGGGCGTCGTCGTCGACGAGGAGCACGCGAATGGTCATGCGCCCACGGTAGCCAGGACGGCTGCCGCCCTGCGGGCCCGGCCCGGCTGCACGAGGGGCCGCGAGTGGTCCGGGGACGACAGGGACGGCGTCACGGGGCTTCCGCCGTGACCGGGGCGTCCCACTCGATGCGGTATCGCAGCAGCCAGTCGCTTCCGGAGGTCTCCTCGTCGCGGCGCGCTCCGCTGCCGGAGGCGGGGCGCGGTACGACGCGTTCGCCGAGCCGTGCGCTGCGTGCGACGACGGCTTCCACCCGCTGGCGGCGCAGCAGTTCGTAGCGGGCGAAGGCCTCGGGGAGGGTGGGCAGGTCGCGCAGACACTTGGCCAGCACGACGCTGTCCTCGATCGCCATGGAGGCCCCTTGTGCGGCGTTGGGCGCGGCTGCGTGCGCGGCGTCGCCGATCAGCACCATGGCCCCGTCGGACCACACGGGCGTACTGGCCAGATCGTAGGCGTTGGTGGCGACCGTGCCCGGCCCGCCGGCCCGGACGATGCCGGCCGCCGGCGAGGCGTCCTCGGCGAACAGGCCGGCGACGTGGTCGCGCCAGTGAGCGCACTGCTGCGGCGTCACGGTCGCCAGCTGTTCCCGCGTGAGCTCGGCGCCCGGGGTGTTGGCGAACCACCAGACCTTGTCGTCGGGCGCCAGGATGCACCCCAGGAGGGCGCGCCTGCCCTGGATCATCCGGTAGGTGCCGGGCGGCGGTACTGCCTCCGGCGGTACACCGTCGGCGTGGCCGCAGACGGTGATCTGGCCGGTGTGACGAGGGGCGGGCGCCTCGGGGTCGATGAGGGAACGGGTGAGGGAGTGCACGCCGTCGGCACCGACCAGCAGGTCTCCCTCGGCGCTGGTGCCGTCGGCGAAGTACGCGCTCACCCTGCCGTCCGGCGCGGTGCGGGCGGAGACCAGCCGCTTGCCGTGCTCGACGGTGATCCCGCGACGTGCGGCCTCCGCGTGCAAAGCGCGGTTCAATGTCGCCCGCCGCAGTGTGCGCGGGCCGCGCATGCCGTCCTCGCCTGTGCCGGCCCCGCCGGCGACAGGTCGCGCTCCCAGGCTGTCGCCCGTGTGTGCGAGCATCTCGACACGTTCAGCCGGGAAGGACACCTCCAGCACCGGCTGCAGGGCGCCGATGGTGCGCAGCGCCGCCAGGCCGTTGTGGAAAAGCACCAGGAACGCACCCGCGTCGTCGGCACCGGCCGGATACGCCTCGTAGACGGTGGAGCTGATCCCGGCCTTGCCCAGCGACATCGCCGTCGTCGCTCCCCCGATACCGCCGCCGATGATGAGCGCGTGCGTCATGCTGCCTCCTGTCGGGAGCCCGTTTCTGCGGGCTCGCTGCCTCCGGCTCGGCCTCTCGGGCGCTGCCCCCGGTGCTCGGCCCGTGGTGCTCGATTCCGTGCTGCCCTCGCCCGTGGTGCCCGTGCTGCCCCCTGTACGGACCCCGCGCAAGGGCCGCGGGTTGCGTACCCGGAAGAGGGAATGCTTCCCTCCGGCTGCCGCCTCCAGCGAGCAGGCCGTCCTTGCGGGCTGTCGCCTGCGGGAGTGAGGGGGTGGCTCGGGTGGTACCCATGGCCGCCATGGAGTGGTTCACGCCGTGGTTCTCCGCATCCGGGTACGAGCTGAGCCGGCTGGTCCTCCAGCGGGCCCTGGCCGCCGTGTACCTCGTGGCATTCGTCTCGGCCGCCATGCAGTTCCGGGCGCTGCTGGGAGAGCGCGGCCTGCTGCCGGCCGCCGCCTTTGTCCGGCGCGTGCCCTTCCGTGCCGCACCGAGCCTCTTCCACTGGCGCAGCGACGACAGGGTCACCGGGGCCTGCGCCTGGGCGGGAGTCGCCCTGTCCGCCGCCGTGCTGGCGGGCGCCGCGGACGCCGTACCCCTGTGGGCGTCGATGGTGATGTGGGCGCTGCTGTGGGTGCTGTACCTCTCGTTCGTCAACGTGGGACAGATCTTCTACAGCTTCGGCTGGGAATCGCTGCTGCTGGAGGCCGGCTTCCTCGCCGTCTTTCTGGGCAACGCACGCACGGCACCTCCGGTGCTGACGCTGTGGCTGATGCGCTGGCTCCTCTTCCGCATCGAGTTCGGGGCAGGGCTCATCAAATGGCGGGGCGACCCGTGCTGGCGCGACCTGACCTGCCTGTACTACCACCACGAGACCCAGCCGATGCCGGGCCCGCTCAGTTGGCACTTCCACCACCTGTCCAAGCCCCTGCACCGGGTGGAGGTGGCCGCCAACCATGTGGCCCAACTGATCGTCCCGTTCGGCCTGTTCTTCCCGCAGCCGGTGGCGAGCGTCGCCGCGGGTCTGATCCTCGTCACCCAGCTCTGGCTCGTCACCTCGGGCAACTTCGCCTGGCTCAACTGGCTGACGATCGTGCTGGCCTTCGCCGCCGTCGACTTCTCGGCGCTCACCACTCCGTCGTCCGCCGCCACGTCGGCCACCCCGCTGTGGTTCGCCGCCGTGGTGTGCGCGGCTGCCCTGCTGATCGTCGTGCTCAGCTACTGGCCCGCCCGCAATCTGATCAGCCGGAACCAGCAGATGAACCGGTCGTTCAACCCTCTGCACCTGGTGAACACCTACGGCGCGTTCGGCAGCGTGACCCGGGTCCGTCAAGAGATCGTGCTGGAGGGGACCGCCGAGGAACGCCTCGGCCCCGACACCGAGTGGCGCGCGTACGAGTTCAAGGGCAAGCCGGGCGACGTGCACCGCCTGCCGCGCCAGTTCGCCCCGTACCACCTGCGCCTCGACTGGCAGATGTGGTTCGCGGCGCTCTCCCCCGCCTACACCCGCGGCTGGTTCGAGCCACTGATCGAGCGGCTGCTGGTCAACGACCGGGCGACCCTGCGGCTCCTTCGCACGAACCCGTTCCCGGAACACCCGCCCGCACACGTGCGCGCACTGCTGTACCGGTACCGCTTCACCACGCGGGAGGAGCGGCGCGAGACGGGTGCATGGTGGCACCGCACCTTCGTACGGGAGTACCTGCCTCCGGTCCACGCCTCCCAGCGGCGGTGACCGGGACCGGTGGCCCACCGCAACGCTGCCCCGTGGCAAGCCAGCGGGGTTCGTCATCCCGGCCCGCAACGACTACGACGCGATCATCGCCTACATCGCGGTCCTGCCGTCACACCGCGGCAACGGCTACATCGACGCCATCCTCGCCGCGGGCATTCGCATTCTCGCAACAGCACGTCCCCCGGATCGGCGCGTCCACAGACCTCGGCAACATCCCGATGGTGAACGCTTCCGGCCCGCTGGACACATCGATTTCAAGGGGGAGACCAACATGGCCGGGAGCTGATCGAGTACTGAGCGCGGGGGGTCTCAGACGGCGTCCCCGCCTGCCTCTTTCCGCCGCACACCCGCACTGGCCTCTCCCCTCTCTGTGGCAAGCGCATGGCGGTCGCCGAAGTCCGCCGAACGGCTCATTGGGGGGCATTGGCCGAGATACGTGACAAAGGGGCAGCGGGATGGACTTGAAGCCCTGAGCGCCCGCCGCTCGTCGCCCACTCGGCTCGGTGTCGTCAGCGGTGATATTGAGAATCGTCCGGGGCCAGGATGGGGTCGTGACATCGAGTGAACGGACCGAGTGTCCGAGGTTCAAGCGGCTGATCACCGCTCATGAACTGCATCTGCTCTTCTCCCCGAGCCGCGATGAGCTGGAGTGGGCGGCCGACGACACAGACTTCGACGAGCATCTGCTGGCCCTGCTGCTGATGCTGAAGACGTACCGCCTTTTGGGGTGTCCCCTGGCGCTGGAGGCCGTCCCGGGAGTGGTGGTGGACTGCGTCCGGCGGGCCGCTGCCGGAGGGCACGCTGCCGGTGTACCGGGCGGAACGGCCGTCAAGCACCACCGGGGCCTGGTCCGCAAGCAGGCCGACGTGACGTACGACCAGGCCAAGGCCTGGGGAATCGTCAAGCAGTCGATCCGCAAGACGACCACTGCGAAGTTCCGCCCGGCGGATCTGATGATCACCATCGCGCTGGAGCAGACGGTGGAGGCCGGGCTGAGGGCCGCCCGGGATCTCGACCTTCGAGGAGATGGCCTCGAAGAGCCGCACCGAGGTGAACGCCCCGATCCTTATGAGCATCCAAAACCCCATCAGACGCTGGGCAGGTGATCCGACAGCGCTGCCGTAAGAATGGGGACTGTGACGGTCGTTGTGAGCCCTCGCCATGTTGCAGAGGGACACCCGTGGTGTTCCGCCGGCGGCAGAACACCGGCCGGGCAGGGCTCGACCATCACTACAGTCCAGCCTCATGACGACGATGACGACTCGCACGGTCGAGTACCCGGCCGACGGTTCGACGATGATCGGGCACCTCGCTCTCCCGGCCGGTGTCGGCCGCCGGCCCGCGGTGCTGCTCGGGCCAGAAGGCATGGGGCTCAGCGACGTCGAGCGCCGCCGGGCCGATGCTCTCGCCGAACTGGGCTATGCAGCGCTCGCCTTCGACCTTCACGGCGGGCGCTATCTGGGCGACCCCGAGGAGATGCTGGCCCGTTGCACACCACTGCTCGCTGATCCCGACCGGATGCGCGGCATCGGCCATGCGGCACTCGACGTGTTGCGCACCGAACCGCGGACCGACCCCGACCGGATCGCCGCCGTCGGCTACGGCACCGGGGGCGCCGTCGGACTGGAACTCGGGCGGGACGGCGTCAACCTGCGCGCGATAGGGACAGTCAACGCACTGACCACAGGCCGTCCGGGCGAGTCGGCGCACATTCGCTGCCCGGTGTGGGCCGGGGTCGGATCGGAAGACCCGATCATGCCGCCCGCGCAACGGAACGCGTTCACCGATGAGATGCAGGCCGCGGGCGTCGACTGGCGCCTCACGGTCTACGGCGGCGCCTTGCACGCCTTCCACCACCCGCCGGTCGGCCACTCCGTGGTCCCCGGCGTCGGCTATCACCCACGGCACGCGCAGCGAGCCTGGCGCGATGTCGTCGACCTGCTCGCCGAGTGCCTGCCGGTGACGGAGGATCTCGGGGCATGACCCGGGTAAGCATGCTGGCCCCGGGCCCGGTCGGGGTCGGTCACTGACAGTCCCGTCTCTCCAAGCCCGCCACAGCTGCACCGCATCCGGGCGGATGCCCGATCACGGAGACGTCCGCCCCGGCGTCGACGCTCCGCGGACCCGCAGTCCCTCGTGGGAAGGGGCTGTCCAGGCCAGCGCGGTGCGAGCCGGGACGAGATGTGGTGCCCGGCGCGAGCGTCGAGGGTTGCGGTGGACTCGCCGTCGAGCTGGTTGGGGCTCACTCTCTCGGGAGGCCGGAGCTTGGGTTCGCGCGTCTCGGGAGAGCTGATCCGGTCGCTCAAGACGAGGCAGCACCCCCCGCCTGCCGAGGAGCCGCCCTCTGTCTGCCGGACCGACGTAGGTCTTGGTCAGCAAGGTGGCGACGGGCTGTGCCTGGTACTTGCCAGCGTCGAACTGCCCTCGAGGAGACGTGGGCGACCTCGTCGTAGCTCACTCTCGCCAGGTCCGCCCAGGCGGTGCACGTCGTACTGCCCGCTGTCCCGGTGCTGCTGTTCCTTGCCTCGGCCGCCCTGGTGCTGCTCCCGTTCGAGGCGCACGAGGATCCCACCGACCCGACCGCGACGGTGCGGGAGAGATGCGGATCCCTCCTCTCCCCCACACACTCAAGAACGCCGCTGGGCACTCCTCCCTCACACCCGTGTGCGAGTACGCCCGGAAGGCCCGTTGGAGCGCGAGCGGGCAGCTCCTGTTGTGGGGGGCCGGCACCACCGCACTCGTCGGCGCCGTACACATCCGACGGCGGCGCCACCGGAGCCGCCCGGCCGCAGCGCCACGGCAGGTCCGCGACAGGTGACGGACCGGACCTGCACGTTCGGTCTCAAGGGGAGCGACACGCTTCCCGTCCTTGCGCTCCGGTCGGGGCTCGCCGGAAACTGCGCTCATCACCGTGCGTCGGGTGTGCCGCGCCACAGCCTGCGTCCAGCTCCTGCATGACCACATCCGCCACCCCGGCCGGCAAGCCGGAGCTGCTGCCGTTCCTGCTGACGGTCCAGCAAGGTGCAGCGGCTTGCACACCACCGCGCTACGTGGCCTTGCTACCGCTACCGCTGCCGCTGCCCGGGCCCGACCCGCAGCTTCTGGCCGTCACGGTGGCCGTCAGGGCCGCGTGCGGCGGCGTCGGCAACCTCACCGAAGCAGACCTGCCTGCTCTGGGGCTGGGCGATCCACGCGAGGCCGTTGTCGCATGCTGTCGCCGGCCACCGGCGGGAAACCGGCTGAGGTCATTCCATGCCGGGCGGGCTCAGGCCCCCGGGGGGCCGTCGTGGAGGGGTGATCGTCGCGTCGGGCAGCAGCAGACGGAAGGTACATCCTAGGCCGGGCCGGGTGTCCAGCTCCAGGCGTCCGCCATGGGTTTCGGCGATGGCTGCGGCGATGGCCAGGCCGAGGCCGGATCCTGGTTCGCCCTGCCGGCACGTCGGGGCCGCACGGTAGAAGCGGTCGAAGGCATGCGCGGCCTCGTGCGGGTGCATCCCGGGGCCGTCGTCGGTGACTTCGATGACGCCTACCGGCATACCTGGCGCCACCTGCGCACCCGCGCTGACGCGGTGGGGCCGCTGCGTGCCGTAGGTGTCCTCCCCTGCGCGAGCGGCACCGACGAGGACACGGACACGGCTGTCGGCCGGGGTGTGGGCGCAGGCGTTCGCGAGGAGGTTGCCGAGGATCTGGGCGAGCTGGTGAGGATCACCGGACGTCTCTACTACGTCGAGTTCCTGCGCTCTGCCCGGTGGTGCGGTGAGCGGCTCCAGCCCGATGGCGCGGTCGGGATGGCGCACCGCGGTGGTGGCGATGGCGTTGGCCGCCAGGGACAGCAGGTCGACCGGCTCGCGGTGGGAGGCGGGCCGGTCTCCGAGCTTGGCGAGCAGGAAGAGGTCCTCGACGAGGCGGCTCATTCGGTCGGCGTTGTGAGCGATCAGAGCGTGTGCCTCGTTGCTGCGGTGGCCGGGCATGCCGGGCTCGGCGAGGAGGAGCTCGGCGAAGCCCTGGATGGCGGTCAGTGGGGTGCGCAGCTCATGACCGGCGTCCGCCATGAAGCGGCGTAGCTGCCGTTCGGAGGTCTCGGCTCGGTGCAGGGCCGAGCGCAGACGGTCGAGCATGGTGTTGAGTGCCAGGCCGAGGCGGCCGACCTCGGTGTCCGGATCGGGCACGGGGACGTTCAGTTCGAGCGCTCCTCGCGTGATGTGCTGCGCAGTGCGCTCGACGCGGGTCAGCGGGCGCAGTCCCAGTCGGACGGCCGCGTTCCCGAGCGTAAGGACGCCGGCGAAGACGGCGGCGCCGAGACCGACGCTGAACCACAGCAGCTTGGTCGTGGCACCGTCCACGGTGTTCAGCGGAAGGGCCACCACGGCCCGTACATGGCGCGGGCCGGTGTAGGAGATCACCCGCCAGGCCGCGCCGTCGTCCTCGTCCGGGACGGTGGTCGGCTGCCCTTCGTCCAGGTCCAGACCGGCGGCACGGGTGGGCAGCCTCGGCCTCGCGTCGCTGCCGCTTCCCAAAGACGTACCCAGCAGGCGTCCCTCCTGGGAGTAGAAGAAGACGCGGAAGTCGGAGGGCAGGACATCGTCTGTGCTGGGGCGCCGCAGCGCGCCGTCGTCGGCGATGTCGCGGTAGACGCCGTCCGGCGGCCGGAAGTGCGCAAGGCGGTCGTCGACCTGGTCGGTGAGCCACGAGCGCAGCACGGTCAACCCGGCGATCTGGCAAAGGATCACGGCGCTGGTGGCCAGCAGGCTTGCGATCAGTACGAGGCGACCACGCAGGGAACGGGGGCGGAACCGGTGCGGCCACCTCACGGTGCGGCAGCCCTCGTCTCCTCGCGCGGCAGGCGAAGGCAGTAGCCGACCCCGCGCACGGTGTGGATCAGCGCGGGCTCGTAGCAGTCGATCTTGCGGCGGAGGTTCTTGATGTAGGTGTCGACGATGCGGGTGTCGCCCGAGAAGTCGTAGTGCCACACCTGCTGGAGAATTCTGCTCTTCTCCAGCACACGTTCGGGGTGGGACAGCAGGCAGGCCAGGAGCCGGAACTCGGTCGGCGACAGCCTCAGCAGCGTACCCGCACGCCGCACGTCACGGGTGCTCTCGTCCAGCGTGAGGTCGGCGTAGCGCAAAGGTGGCCGGACCCCCGGGACGGGAGCCGGGGCGTTGCTGCGGCGCAAAATCGCGTGGATGCGCAGCAGTACCTCCTGGACATGGAAGGGCTTGGTGACGTAGTCGTCTCCTCCGGAGCTCAGTCCGATGATGCGGTCCTCGATCCCGTCACGAGCGGTGAGGAACAGCACAGGTGTGTAGGTTCCCCGGGAGCGCAGCTCGCGCACGAGCTGGAAGCCGTCGGTGTCGGGCAGCATGACGTCGAGCACGATCAGATCCGGGCGGCGGTCCACCGCAGCCCTGGCTTCCTGGCCGTCGGCCGCCACCACCACGGTGTAGCCGGCGGCACCGAGCGCGGAGGCGAGCAGGGTCCGGATGCTGGGGTCGTCCTCGACGACCAGAACGGTGTGACCGGTGGCGGTCGTCCACGCGGGAGCGTGCTGGTCACGCATGTGCTGACACCTCGGGGTGGGGGCGGCCGAAGCCGCCGAAGAAGGGAACTGCGGTGGGGTGCGGCGTGATGGTAGTCAGGGACGCTGTGAGCGCCGCACAGGCGAACGGCGCCCCGGGCCGTGGCCGTGAGGCCACAGCCCGGGACGCCGTTCGTCCGGTCAGCCGGTCACCTTCTTGTCCTTGGCCAGAGCCGCGGAGCGGGTGCTGATCGTCTTGCGGAGCTTGGCGACGGCAGTGTCCAGTTCCTTGGAATCCGCCCCCGTTCTGCGGGCCTGAGCCGCGAGGTTCGTCAGGTCCTTGGCCGCGGCGCCCGACTTGTAGAACTTCTGGTACAGGTTGCGGTATGCCCTCGTGTAGACCTTGTCGAAGGCGTCGGACTTGAGGAACTTCGTCTTCAGCGGATGCTCCATGGAGGGGCCCTTGCGCTGGTCCTGCCCTTTGCCGCCCTTGCCGTCCTGAGCGCCCTTGGCGCCCCCTGCCCCTCCGGGCACGCCTCCCGGCATCCCTCCAGGCCCGTCCTGACCTGCCTTCTCGCCGTTCTGCGCGCGGGCCCTGTTCCCGTTCTGGGTGCCGGCCTTCTTGCCATCGGCCTTCGCCCCGGGCATGCCGCCCATACTGACGGAGTCGTCCGGCCCGGCCGTCGCGTCTCCGCTGAAGGTCAGGTTGTAGTCCCAGCCCAGGACGGAGAACCTCTTGGCGTCCAGGTCGTACCAGAGCAGGTAGTTCTTGCCGGGGCCTGCCATGTCGTCGAAGTTCAGCAGCAGGTTCTGCGCCGCCAGGTAGCCGGCGAACGAGTCGACGTCCACGTGCTTGTCCAGATCGCGGGCGAACTCCTTGTCCGATGCCTTCTCCGCCCACTTGATGAGCTTCATCACCGGCTCCAGGTCCTGGCTGCCCTTCTTGTTGAGCTGCTTGAACGAGCTCTCGTAGTCCGAGGGGTCGTCGCCGCGATAGGCGAAGCTGCCGCTGGCTTTCGCCTTGTACAGCACCCCGTTCCCCAGGTCCTCGGCGTAGTCGGTGTCCGGGCTCTCGACCATCAGGCGCGTCGCGGTGGGCCGGTTGTTCACCCGCATTCTGGTGAGGCTGTACCGCTCGGCCTTCTGCCCGCTGCTCCTGGTCAGGGACAAGGACACCGCCTCGTTCAGCGGCACCTGCCCGTTGCTGCCAGGGCGCAGCGAGATCTCCCGCTCGCCCTGGTAGGCGCGGCCCTCGACGTATTCGTCGATCTTGACGAGCCAGGGCAGTTCCTCGGGCTTCTTCGCGGACAGGTCGAACTGCATCATGCCGCCCGGGCCGCCCATGCCCCCGGCTCCGCCGGGACCGCCGCCCGCCTTCTGGCCCTGGCCGCGGTCCCGGCCTCCGGCCCCGCCTGGGGCGCCGGCCGGAGCACCCTGCGCGCTCTTGGGAAGATCCCGGCCGCCACCGGGCATGCCCTTCTTGCCGCGCAGGGAGGACAAGGTGGAGTTCCCCTTGAGACGGATCCCGACGTCATTGAGGTAGACCCCGTCGATGGTGAGGTCCGCCTCGATGTAGTCCTTGGTGCCGTCGTCCTTGAACTCCTTCATCATCTTGTCGAAGTCGGTCTGCTCGTAGGTGAGCTGGACCGAGTGCGACACCGACGTGTCGTACAGGTCCACCGTCCCCTCGACGTTCTCGGTGACGGCATCCGCCTCGGCACGCGAGGAGGACGTCACGTACGGAGAGATCCGCGCGTCGCCCACGAAGTAGACGATCGCCGCGAGACCGACACCCAGAGCCGTCGCCGGTTTCCAGTGGTGCCTCAGCCGCACGGGAAGCCGGTCCCGCAGCCTCCGGCGGCGTTTCACGGCAGTGGTGCGGATGCCGGTGCTGTCGTCGTCCGGGCCGTGGTCGATAGCCGGGCCGCTGTCGCCCGTCATCACAGGTCGGTGCTGTCGTAACCGGTCAGGACCGTCACCCGCTGCCCGGATGTACGTTCCTGCAACGCGTTGACCAGGTCTGCGGGTTCGGCGCCCTTCTTCATCCGCACCGTGTAGAAGATCTCGTTCAGCGCTCCGCCCCGGATGGTCTCCGTGCTCACCAGCTCGAACTCGCTGGTGTACTTGATCAGGACGTCACGGATCTGCGGCGTGTAGTCCTCACCGGCCGGCACCTGGACCTTGACCACCTGACGCTGCACGTTCAGCGCGAACCAGTTGAACTTGAACATCACCAGGACGACGACGCAGATCACCGCGGCGCCGACCGCCGCCAGTGTGTAGAAGCGGGCACCGCAGGCCATGCCGATGGCCATCGCCAGAAAGATGAAGCCGACATCCCTGGTCTCCTTGACCGCGTTCCTGAAACGGACCACCGACAAGGCACCGACCAGCGAGAACGCGCGGGCGAGGTTCGACCCGACCACCAGCATGATCAGCGCCACGATCATGCCGACGACGACCAGCGTCTGCACGTAGGACTGGCTGTAGGAGACATTGCGGTGCGTGTAGCGGTACGTATAACCGATCAGCGTGGACAAGATGAACGAGAGCGCCATCGCCGCCACGACGTCGGCCACACTGAACGTGCCGCTGAGTTCCTGCAGATCGAAATTCACTGTGCTCCTGCCTTCAAAGGCGCATCCGGTGCCGACCACTGCTGCGCCGACTGGCCCGGGGTGGGGGTAGGGGTGGGTGGCGGGTAGTCCGCTTCGTTGACGTGGAAGACCGAGCGGGGCGCCTTGCCGAACGCCTCGACGGACTGCACGTACTTCGAGACACGTACGAGGTTGAGGTTGCGCCGGGCTGCCAGGTCGGTGATCCAGTGCGGGGTGCGCTCGTTGACCTTGATCTCCATGACCGACAGATGCGGAGGAATGGTGAACCGGTTCTCCGGCGTCTCGGTACCGAAGTGGAAATCCCGGTCGCGCCCGCGGACGCGGCGGTCGAAGGTGACCCGCAGACCGGTGTCCGCATCGCGCCCGACCAGCGCCTCACGCTGATACCCGGTGATCGCGGTGGGCTGGAGGTTCAGCCGCACGATCAGTTCGAGGACCTCCTGGACGAAGGCGCTCTCCTTCGCCGAGTGCCGCACCATCTCCCGTCCGTCGCACAGCTGCCGGGCCACCCCGTAGGGAAGGGTGATGCGTCGCTTCTGCGTGACGCGGTTCACACGCTGTTTGATCTCCACGCACACCGGCGATGCGTCGGTGACCTCGTCGGGCCCGCCGTAATGGCGGATCCGCAGCTTGCGGCGGAACTTGAGGCCCTCGATCTTCTCCCAGTAGAACCGGAGCTGAGGAGTGTCGTAGTACAGGCTCCACACCCCGTAGCCACCGACCGGACTGTGCAGGTCGCGGTCCATCCGCTCACCCAGCTCGTCCCTGATCACCGCGGCTTCCTCGACGGGAACCAGGTACTTCAGCTCGAACCGGTTGAACGCGTGCAGCCGACTGGCCACGTGCAGCGGCTCCTCGCCCACCGCCCCAGCGCTCTCCTCCGTCCCAGCCTCCTCGGCACGCTGCTCGCGCACCACGGCTGCCTCGGATCGGAACACCATGTGCCTCCTTGCTCGTACGTCGCGGACCGACCGGCCAGCCACACACAACCAACGGCGCATGAGGAGCACATGAGAATCACGGGTGGATTCCAGGAGTCTTCCTGAAGACGAACAGATGAACACCGGGCCAAGAACGGCGTCGCCCCCCTCGTTCCGGTGAAAGACGACCTCGGCCCGTTGGGCTCCGGAAACAGGAGCCGGCAGTCGGCGACCGCGTCGTGCGGGCCGCGCTCATCTCCCGTCTGGGACTGGAGCGTTCCCTCTTCCCTCCCCTGCGCAGACCCGGTGACGCCGCCGGGACGCTCCTCCCGCACGTGGCAGAAAAAACGACGCTCCCGGCAGACACCCCGTGGTGACCGTCGCCGCGCACGACACCGCCTCGGCCGTCGCCGCCGTCCCCTTCCGGGACAACCGGCGCGCGGCGTCCGCGTTCATCGCCTGCGGCACCTGGTCACTGGCCGGACTCGAACTCGATGCGCCCGTACTGACCGAGGAGTCCCGCGCCGCCAACTTCACCAACGAGCGCGGCGTCGACGGCATCACCCGCTACCTGCGCAACATCATGGGCATGTGGCTGCAGGAGGAGTGCCGCCGCGACTGGGCCCCGCACTCCTCGAAGCAGCGGCCGACGCCCGGTCCCTCGCCACGCTCATCGACCCCGACGACCCCGCGTTCCCCGCCCCCGGCGGGATGCCCGCGCGGCGGCTGACGGGCGGGGCCGCAGCACAGCAGTCGGCGACAGCGACCTCAGCCGCGCGTGGTGAGGTCGAGCCGGTCGTCGGCACGGTCCCACGTGGTCGTGTCGCGTGGCTCGTAGTGGGCGAGCGGGACGGTGCGGGCGACCCGTTCAGGTATCGCGGGCAGCGATCCGACGCTGCCGTGTGCTCGGGCCTGGAGCAGATTGTCCAGTGCGGTGGCCTGGGCCGAGCCCGCGGTGACGGGCAGGCCGGTCGCGTCGGCCGTCCACTGGCACAGCAGCGCGTTGCAGGAGGCTCCGCGACCAGGTGCACGTGCCGCAACGGCCGCCCGGCAAGCCGCGCCGCCTCGCGGAGCGTCCTGCGGTGTGCCGGCGCGAGGCTCTCCAGTACGCAGCGCACCATCCCGCCCCGTGTCTCCGGTACGAGCCGGCCGGCGTGTCTCGGCGCGGCGGCGATCCGCCCGGTGGGGCACCGGACTCGTCCTGCACCGTGTGCCCGCCTCGTCATACGTTTCGGATCCGCTGAGCTGGAACGCGAAAGGTGGAGGGAGGGCCCCCGTCGAAGCAGCCGTCGGTCCAGCTGTCTTACGGCCACCCTCGGCGAGCGTCGAGCTGAAGCGCTGGAGGCGGGCGCGCTGAGCGCCCCTTCCTCCGCTTCCGGTCGGATGGTCCGGCGTCGGCGTCACGTGGGTTCCAGAGGCAGCGGCCTTCGTTGCGCACCGGATGCGCCCCGGCCGTTCATCGGCTACAAGGCCACCGACGTGCCGTGGAGGTGCATCTCCGACCGCGGCAAGACCCGCAGCCGCCGGGTCACGGGGTGACCCCGGCAGCAGCAGCGCAGACTCGCCACAGCCATCAAGAAGGCCCGCGAGATGGCCCTGCTCCCCTACCCCGGCCGCTGCACGCACCAGCGCGCACCGATCCCTGCCGACGATGGGAACGTCATGGTCCGAGCGGCACGAAGACCCGCCCGTCGAGGACGGAAGAGGTGCCCGGCGCCCCGGTGCGGGCATCATCGGGGGGCGGTGGGGTCGGTGGTGCGGGCGGGCACACTGCGGCCAAGGAGTTCACGGGCTTGGCGCTCGGCCCGTCCGGACTCGCCTTCGGCGATCAACTCCGCGAGACGAACGTGGGCCTCGACATCGAGGAGCTCGGCGGTCCGTGCCGCCGTCGGCAGATCGGCTGCCGCGACAGAGCCGCTTATCAGAGTGTTGAAGGCCAGGAGGTAGGCGAGATTGCCGGAGCCTTCGACGATCAGCCGCCACCAGGCGACATCGGCGGCGCCCAGGGCGGCCAGGTCCGGCCCGGCCTGCGCATAGCGAGCGACGGCAGCGCGCAGTTCACGCGCGATATGCGGGGAGCAGCGGGCGGCACAGAGACGGGCGGCGTCGGCGCCGATGCAGGCCCGCATCTCCAGCGCGTCCTGCGCGAGTGCGGCAGCCGCTGCTCCCTCGCTGGACTGCGCCAGTTCCAGGACGAGGTCCAGCCCCGCCGACTGCCGCCAGTCCCGCACCAGGGTCCGGCCGCCGTGGCTGACATCGACAAGTCTGGCCTGCTGGAGCCGCTTGACCGCCTCCCGGACAGCATGCCGGTTCACGCTGTACTTCTCGGAGAGGTCCCGCTCGGCGGTCAGGGCGGCCCCCGCGGGCAGGTCGCCGCTGAGAATCCGGTCCCGCAGCAGGCCGTAGAGCTGCTGGGAGACCGCCTCGCGCTGAATGGGTGGCTGCCGCATGTCTCCAGGTTCCCCTCGGCCTGGTGAAGTGGTCAACTGGTTGGACCAGATTCCCTCCGCCGACATGCCCTACCGCGAGATGCAGCGGCCCCCGGGGGGGGCGAGTGACCTACCTCAATCGGGCCGCCCGCACCAGACCTCGAAGCCTGTTTGTGAACTGATTCATAGTTTGTGGTGTACACGTCAAACGTCCGCCAGACTCGCCGCCGCACATCAACTCCCGTTCCTCATACGGGAGTTCCCTTCCACGGATTGGGGATCGTCGTGAAGACCACTCACAGGGCAGCCGTCCTGCTCACGTGCGGCACGCTCGCCCTCGGCGGCCTGACCGCACTCAGCTCGCCCGTCGCAGTAGCGAACACTTCTGCGACGGCAGCTTGCGTGAAGTCCGACCACGCCAAGATCCGCAAGGGCTCGACCGGCAATTCGGTGCGCGAGGCGCAGTGCCGTCTCAACAGCCACGGCGCGTCCCTGGCTGTGGACGGCAAGTTCGGCGCGGCCACTGACAAGGCGGTACGGGCTTTTCAGTCCGCACGCGGACTCGACGCGGACGGCGTGGTCGGACCCCAGACCTGGACCGCGCTCACCGGTTCCGGAGGCAGCCACGCGGCCAAGGCCGCGAAGGTGATCGCCTTCGCGGCGGCCCAGAAGGGCAAGAAGTACGTCTGGGGAGCTGAGGGCCCGAGTAGCTATGACTGCTCCGGGCTGACTCTTCGCGCATACCAGCAGATCGGCATCACCCTCCCGCGCACCTCCTCTGCCCAGGCCAACGCCACCCGCAAGGTGTCCTCCGCCGACCGCCAAGTCGGCGATCTGATGCACTGGCCGGGTCACGTCGGCATCTACGCGGGCAACGGCAAGGTGTGGAACGCCTCGCGCAGCCGTGGCCAGGTCGCCCTGGTCAACGTCTGGGACAGCCCCACCTACCACCGCGTTTTCTGATCCGCTTCCCACCCTGGACCGGAGCGGAAACCGGGCTGGTCCGCCGTCGGCGACTACACCACGCCGTCAGCGGCGGACCACGCTCGATCCGCTCCCGAGCACCTTGTGTGCAGCTGTGTACGAGAGGCAGAGGCTCCTGGCGGAGCTCCCCGGCCGCCCGTGACCCAATGTCCTAACGGGCTGGTGCGTGGTGGGTAGTCGCGCGTCGAAACCTTGATCGTTGACCATGATCCGGTGGTGGTGAACCGGGCTCGTGCAGCGACCATCCGTAGGCGGCAGATCACCGGGCTGACGCCCGACGTGACGGCTGGACTCGTCGCCTGCGCCCTCGCGACCGGCCCGGGAAGAGCGAGTACACCCAACACCCCGGGAACGGAACCAGTGTTCGAGCGTCATGCAGGGGTCATGCAACTGTCGCGTTCCGCTCCCCTCCCCAGCCGCGGACTGCTGAGATAGAGGAGTGGACGCGCTCCCCCAGCACCCTCTCGCCATCGCCCGATCGCTTCACGGCCTCTCCCAGAACGACCTGGCCGAAGGCATCAAGAAGGCAGCACGCCGCCACGACCGGCGCGCCGGCACGACCAAGCAGCAGATCTCCGTGTGGGAGCGGCCCGGGGCCCGTGCGCCGGCCCCGTGGTACCAGCAGATGATCGCCGACGTCTTCGACATCGATCACGACCTTGTCATCGCGCTCGGCTGGCCGTACTGGTTGCCCGGGAACGGGGCGCTCCATCCCCTGGGCACCGGGGCGACGGTCGCCGCTCTCAGAGAGGCCCAACACCGCACCATGCTCAACCGCCGCACCATGATCGGACTCGCCCCCACCGCGCTCGCCACGCTCGCGCAGCAGTGGGCCACCCTCGACCCCGCCTTGGCCGTGCCCGCCGCCGAAGGCCAGACGGCCGCTCCAGAGTTCGTCACCTGGCTGGAGACCAGCGCCCAGCACCTGACAGGCATGGCCACCGCAGACAGCCAGCACACCGCCCAGCTCCTCGACAGCTACTACGACACCGTCGTCGGCCTGCTCGAAAACGCCCGCTACACCGAAACGATCGGCGCCCGCCTGCACGTACTCGCCTCCAGCCTCGCCCAGACGATCGGCTGGCAGCGCTTCGACCACGACGACCACACCTCCGCCAGCCGCTGCTGGAGCGCCGCACTCCACGCGGCGCACCAGGCCGCAGACACCGACCGCGGTGCCGGCGTACTCGCCGACCTCGCCTACCAGAACATCTGGCTCGGCCGGGCCGTACCCGCCATCGATGTACTCGACCACGCCCTTCGCCGCACCCACGACCACACCGCCCGCTCCCTGCTCCACCTCCGCAAAGCCCGCGCCCTGGCCCTGGACGGCGAAGCCCGCGCCTGCCGACGCGCCCTGGACGCAGCCGAGCACGCCCTCAGCACCGCCACCACCGCCCCACCCGCGTGGTGCTCATGGATGAGCCCCGCCGACCTCGCCGTGGACTCCGGCCGCTGCCTCATCGACCTCAAAGAAACCGGACCCGCCCTCCACCAGATCACCCAGGGCGTAGCACTCCTACCCACCGCCCGGGACAGAACCCGAGCAGTCTTCCTCGCCTACGAAGCTGAGACCCTCCTTCGACAAGGCGAGATCGACCACAGCGCCGCTACCGCCCACGAAGCCCACGAAGCCCTCGCCCTCGCCCGCCGCATCGGTGCCACCCGCTGCACCCAGCAGATCACCAACCTCACGCCGCACTTCGAGCGCCACCGCGAAGTACAAGGCGTCCAGCACTTCCTCCACGCCGTCGAGGCAGCGACCTGACCCCGCCCCTGCGCCAGGCAGCGAACACGCCCTGGTCCGCCGAGCCCGGGCAGCAGGATGCTGGGCTCGTCGTACGTCACCGCAGCAGGAGTCATTCCGCGCGAGTGACGAGCTCGACCAGAAGCGGCGCGTCAGTCAGGTCGTCCAAAACGATGTCCGCTGCCGTTTTCTGGAGGTCTGCCACCGAACCACGCCCCGTTGCCACCGCGAACACGCGGACTCCGGGCTCGCAACCCCCGCGGTTTCACCGAGGCAATGGGGGGGGCCACTCCGAGTGCAGAGGACGCTCCTGGCGGAGGGCTCACCACGACGCTGGCCCTGCCGACTTCCCCCCGGACCGACGTCCGCCCATTCCGACCTGCCCGCCGCGAGTATGTTCTGAGCTCTGCCCGCCGTGACAGCGGTCATCTCGGATCCCGCGGCAGCGGACAGACTCTCGCATGCTCGTGAACGGAGTGGACAATGGCGTGCCGGGTGAGGTCGGCGTTCCACCGAGCCAGTGGAGCACCTTCCCTCTGTCGTCGGCCCGTTGCCGAGGGCAGGCGCAGTCCGCAGCGCCAGGCTCCCAACAGCGCCCGGGCGTCACG
Organism: Streptomyces sp. CNT360; assembly: GCF_000424785.1. Taxonomy (NCBI): domain Bacteria; kingdom Bacillati; phylum Actinomycetota; class Actinomycetes; order Kitasatosporales; family Streptomycetaceae; genus Streptomyces; species Streptomyces sp. CNT360. The sequence continues at coordinate 597,124 of NZ_AUKO01000002.1, forward strand.
GCAGCGACACGTCAGCATGGAGTCCTGGATTGCCCAGGTGTCCCCGCACGCGAGTGCTAAAACACTTGGGCACGTACGGAAGCCGCTTCGCGATGCCAGGAATTCGCGCCGCGGGTGTTACCCGGAAGAACGGAAAGGCCCTGGCTCAGGCATCATTTCGTGCGTTCCGCTCCTCGTCCCAGCGTTTCCACAGGGCAGGCATCTCCAGCGAGAGCCACGCGTAGAAGTCATGCATCGTCTGCAGACGTTCCTTGCGCGCCTTGGGGGCGTTTTCGAGCACTCGGAGCCCCTGCTCGGTGATGTCGACGAACGACCGGTAGTGGTCGGCCTGGCTCTGGGCGAGAGTAGGCCAAACACCTTCCTTGATACGGAAGTAGTCGCGTCGCTCCCCCGGCCGTGACACCCGTTCCACCATGCCGCTGGGCACGAGGAAGCGGGTTGCGGCACTGACCGAGCCCTTACTGGCCTGCAGAACTTCCACCAGATCCGCTGCCGTCTGCTCCGGCGGGTCACAGATCAGCAGCCAGCCGAGCACACGGCCTGCCATGCGGAACAGCCCTTGCTTCTCCAGGCATATGGCTGCCTCTTCGACGAAGGCCAACTCCTCGACGGAGGCCTTCGCGTCACCCCGTCCATTCTGTTCCATCTGTTCAGGATACACCGAACAGTGAGCACCGATCCGGTTGCCGGCGACACCCGAGTGAGGGCTCACTCACGCCCCTGCAAGAGACCCCCTTGTTGAAGTTCATGCATTTTCCTGCTCTTTCGATGAACTTCGCCTTACTTACTCCTCTCCTCAACGTTCCTACCCTGAACCGGAGTTCAGCAGACCGCAAGCCACGGACCAGAGGACCTCCATGCCCTTTCCGCGCACCCTCTTCACCAGCCTGCCGCCCGGCGACCTCGCGGCTCGCCTCGGCGTCTACCTCAGCGGCTGCGTCATCTTCGCCGCCGGGGCCACGCTGTTCATCCACTCCGATCTCGGGACCGATCCACTCGACGTCCTCGCGCTCGGAATCAAGGAACACATTCCGATCACCATCGGCATCGCCCAGGCCGCCATCGCCGCCGTATGCATCGGCGTATGGGCCACGTGGAATCGACGGCGCCCCGTCATCGCCCCGTTCATCACCTTTTTCCTCTGCGGCAGCATGATCGACCTGCTCTTGCTCGCCGACCTCGACTGGCTGCCCAGTTGGCCCTCGCTGGCCATCGCGGTGGCACTGTGCGCCTACGGCTCTTCGCTGATCATCATGAGCGGGGTCGGCATACGAGCCATGGATCTGATCGTCATCACCATGACCCAGCGCCTGCGGTGGCCCTTCTGGGTGGCGAAGGCCGGTGTAGAGGCGGTTCTGCTGGCGCTCGGATGGGTGCTCGGGGGACCGGTCGGTGCAGGAACTCTCTGCTTCCTCGTCTTCGTCGACGGATTGATCCAACCCCTCATGGCCCTCAACCACCGTGCGCTGCGGATGAAGAACCACGGCCTGGACGCCCCCGCCCTCCTGTCGAACCAGACGGCATCAGCGTGAAGCCGTCCCCCGGTCCGCTGCCCGGTGACGGAAGGGCTGCGGACCGGGGCACCTCGCCCCGGCACCCCGGGCAAAGGTTTCAACAGGGCGGAAAAATAAGTAGGGAAGCGCGCTGCAAGCAGAAGAGAAGAGCATTTCACAACAGGACATCAGCACAGACCCAAGCCAACGTAAGACAGCAGTTCAGGACACTGGGGAAGTCTCAGGTGAGCATCAAGAGGGTGTAAGAGAATTCCTCCTGCGTCGCTCTTCGAAGACTTGACCGAAAATTCTGCGTCTCAATAATCGAGGCCATGACGGAAAAGAATGAGGGCGCCATATCCGCGCGCTCCACCCTCACCGACGCTGAGAAGTCCTTCGTCCACAAGATCGCCGAGCACTACCACGTCACCGACGGGATGGAGTGGGAGCGCGGCTACGTCATCGGCTGGATGATCATCAACTACCCGGCACGCCAGAGCGCCGACGACATCGCCAAGACGCTCGACATTCCGCGTGAGCCGATCGACTGGATCGCCGACCTGCTCACCCCGCCCGGTGTGTACACGCGGGAGAGCATCCCGGGGACCGACAACTACTACCTCACCCTCAACGACGGCGCTTGGCCGAACGCCGTGGAGCACTCCTTCCGCCGCATCCCCGAGTTCCACGCCGCCGTCCAGCACGGGCTGGAGGTGCTCAAGGACCAGCCGAGCGAGCGCCTGGAGCGCCTCGCGCGCATGGAGGAGTTGTACGGCGTCATCTCGCGGAAGCTCGAGGGCGTGTTCGACGTCTTCGAGGAGCACCGCAGGAAGCTCTCCTGACCTGCTTGTCAACCTGCGCCCTCCGGTCGCCCCGGGGTTATAGGCCTCGGGGCGCCTGTGCCCACCGCCGACTGACAGCCGGCGGGGTGGTCACCAGGAACAGGCAGCCCGAGAGTTCCGCGAGACCATGACCAGGCAATCCGTGCCCGGTTCGGACAGGACCGAAGTGCACTTGTGGACCACCTCGGTCACGGCTACGACCGACGAGTCCGACAGGTTGCACAGGTGCGAGTCCGATCTTTCACCCCAGGAGCGGTACCGGGCTGACCGGTTCCATTTCCCCCGTGATCGAGCGCAGTTCGTGGTGGCTCGGTCGCTACTGAGGCGCTGCCTGTCCCAGTTCGCCGACATCGCACCGTCGAGATGGGAGTTCGAGTTCAACGCGCTCGGAAAGCCGGCCGTCGACCGCCGACACGGTGTGGACCTCACATTCAACCTCTCCCACTCGCGGGGCATGTGCATGCTCGGTGTGACCAGGGAGCGCTCCATCGGAGTGGACGTGGAGAAGCGAGACGCTCCCGTCTCTGTGCCCGACCTGATCCACAGAGTCATGTCGGATCAGGAGATCGAGGAGCTCCGCTCGCTGCACGCCAACGCTTGGCGAGGCCGCTTCATGGACGTATGGGTACTGAAAGAGGCCTACACCAAAGCCAGGGGCCAGGGCATCTCCCTGCCGTTGCGTGACATCTCCTTTCTGTTCTCCGACGGCCGTACGTCCGAGCTCGTGCTGAAGCCCTCGCTCGCGGACCGTCCCGAGAACTGGTTCCACGACTTGGTCGAGGTCCCGGTCGGCTTCCACGCAGCTGTGTGCGTCGGTCGCCACCCCGACGAGGAACTGCGGCTCGTCTTTCACGAGCCCGCCCGACCGTAGCCACCTCTCACGTCCTGGAGGACTCCGTGCATTCGCCCGACCTCACCTCAGGTACCCGGGCTGCCGCGCTCCTCGCCCCGCCGCTGCGGCCCGAGGATCTCGGCAGCGCCGAGTTCCGCGCCGACCACGGCGTAGCGTACGCGTACGCCTCCGGGTCGATGTATCAGGCGATCGCATCGGTGGACCTGGTGGTCCGTATGGGGCGGGCGGGGCTGCTCGGCTATCTGGGCGCGGGAGGACTCGGCGGCGCGGAGCTTACCCGGTCGCTGCGTCGCATCCGCACCGAACTCGGATCCGATCGCAGCTTCGGTGTCAATCTGCTTGCAGGCCGCCCCGAGCGCGTGGACGCCACCGTGGACATCCTGCTCGACCACGACGTGCGACGTATCGAGGCCGCCTCATTCGTCCAGATCACTCCAGCGCTTGTCCGCTACCGGCTGTCCGGCGCGCGCAGAGGCCCCGACGGCACGGTGAGTCTTGCGCACCGTGTGCTGGCCAAGGCGTCCCGGCAGGAGGTGGCCGAAGCGTTCATGTCGCCGCCACCTGCCGACATCGTCCGGGATCTGGCCGCCAGCGGTCGCATCACCTCGCAGGAAGCCGAATGCGCCGACGAGATCGTGATGTGCGACGACCTGTGTGCCGAGGCGGACTCGGGTGGCCACACCGATCAGCGGCCGATGCTCGCGTTGCTGCCCGCGATGCTGGCATTGCGTAACCGACTCGCAGGCACCCACGGCCCGGCGGCTCGGGTGCGTGTCGGCGCCGCCGGTGGCATCGGCACCCCGGAGGCCGCAGCCGCGGCGTTCGTGATGGGTGCAGACTTCGTGCTCACCGGCAGCATCAACCAGTGCACCGCGGAAGCCGGCACCTCGGACGCTGCCAAGGACCTCCTGCAACAAGCCCAGGTGCAGGACACCGTTCTGGTACCGGCGGGCGACATGTTCGAAATGGGCGCGAAGGCACAAGTGCTGCGCCGCGGGCTCTTCTTCCCCGCACGCGCCAACAAGCTGTACGAACTGTGGCTGCGTCACGGCTCCTTGGAGGAGTTGCCCCCCGAGACTGCTCAGCATGTGCAGCGGCGGATCCTCGGCCGCAGCTTCGAGCAGGTGTGGCAGGAGGTCAAGGACCGCTACGGGACCTCACGACCGGCCGTCATCGAGCACGCGGAGTGCGATCCCAAGCGCAGGATGGCGCTCATCTTCACCTGGTACTTCGCCAAGTCGACTCGTGTCGCCATGGAAGGCGACCACGACAGCCGGGTCGACTTCCAGATCCCCTGCGGGCCGGCTCTAGGCGCACTCAACGAGCAGCTACGCGGCACTCCGCTGGAGGACTGGCGCGAGCGTCATGTCGACGATCTCGCCCGCATGATCATGATCGGCGCCGCAGACCATCTCGCGCGCTCGACCCGCCACACCGACCCGTCCCGGCCTGTCGCCGCAGCCTAGCCACCGTCCCATGGGAGACCCGGACATGACGCTCATACATGTTTTCCCCGGCCAGGGCTCGCACCGCCCAGGAATCGGCCGTGACCTGTTCCCCAAGTTCCCGCATCTGGTACGTCAGGCGGACTCGGTGCTCGGTCGTTCCGTGGCCGACCTCTGTCTGAACGGCTCCGCCAAGGAACTGACGGACACCCGCAACACCCAGACCGCGATGTACGTGGTCGATGCTCTGTCCTATCTGGACACGGTCCGAGAGACGGGGCAAGTACCCGATGCTCTGGCCGGGCACAGCCTGGGCGAGTACGTCGCCTTGTTCGCAGCGGGCACGGTCGATTTCCTCACCGGTCTGGAGATCGTGGTACGGCGCGGTGAGTTGATGGCACTGGCGCCTGAGGGGGCCATGGCGGCGGTGATGGGCGTGGCCCACGAGCGGCTGCGCCGGCTGCTCGCCGAACGAGCCCCTGACGTGGACGTGGCGAATCTCAACGCGCCCTCCCAGACGGTCGTCTCCGGGCCACGTACCGCAGTCGTCGGTCTCCGTGAGGCGCTCGCTGACGAGGCCGAGGCCGTCGTGCCGCTGAACGTGGGTGGGGCCTTCCATTCCCGCTACATGGCAGACGCGGCCGAGGAGTTCGGCTCGTTCCTGGCTCAGTACCGGCTCGCGCCCCCGCGCATCGAGGTGATCTCGAACGTCACCGCCCGGCCGTACGGCACCGAGGATCCGGCCGGACTGCTCAGTCGACAGATCGTTTCACCGGTGCGCTGGGCGGAGAGCGTCGAGCATCTGCTGGCCATGCCCGACCCCCACTTCGAGGAGATCGGTCCGGGCCAGGTGCTCACCGGACTCATCGCCCAGGTCACAGCGCAGCACGCCGCGCTGCCCACCCCCGCATGAACCGCACGAGCGAGTGAGTCGAGAGGCGATCATGGAAGACCGGACGACGCCGACCCCTGTGCGGGCCACCGCCGCCGTGGTCGAGGCTTTCCGGCACGCCAGTGCCGATGACAACCCCTTGCATGTCGATGCTCACTACGCAAGACGGACGGCATTCGGCGAGCCCGTTGTCTACGGGGTGCTGGGGGCGCTCCTCACCCTGTCCCGACTCAAGGCGCGTGCCAGCCGTGTTCCGACACGCCTCACGGTGCGCTTCCAGGCCGCGGTGTATCAGGACATGGACTATATGCCGGAGGTCGTCGAGGACAGCACGGAACGGGCGGTCGTCCGACTGCTCGACGGCAGTCGGACGCTCTTGGAGGTCACGGCGGAGTTCCGTGCGGCGCCTACGGGCGCAGATGGCGGACCGACCGATGACGAGAACGCCCAGCGGCGCGTCAGGCCACGCGAATGGGATCTGGTCGACTTCCGCACCGGCATGGAGGTCGGTGCGGGTTATGCGCCCCGCTGGTCGGCCATCCAGCAGCTCGTCAGCGACCTCTGTCTGGCTGAGCGGGGGTTGGGCTCCCTGCCCGTCGGCGTCCTGGCCTGGATCAGCTACCTCGTGGGGATGGAGGCGCCCGGGCGGGCAGCGCTGCTGTCCGACTTCGACGTCACTTTCGAACCCCTCCCCGACGAGGACAGCGCAGCCGACACGGACACCACCGCCTTCACCACACGGGCCGAAGTCACCGATGTCCAGGAACGCTTCCGCATGCTGCGGGTCGAAGGCGTCGCGAGCGGTGCGGGGCTGCGAGCCCTGGTACAAGTCCGCGCCTTCCACCGCGCCGGAACTCCCACTGGCGACACCGCGGCACTCACCGCTCTGCTCCCCCAGGGCGAACCACTGACCGGGCGCACCGCGCTGGTGGTGGGTGCGAGCCGCGGGCTGGGAGCGGCGATCGCGCAGGCACTGGCCCTGCAGGGCGCGAACGTCTATGCCGGGTTCCACCGTGATGCCTCCGCCGCGGCCGATGCCGCCGCCGCAATCGGCCCGGCCGGGGCGCGCATCCGTCCGCTTCCGGGCGACGCCGGCGACCCCGCCTGGGCCGCCGCCGCGCTGCACCGCATCGGCAGCGAAGGAGAGGGCCTCGATCTACTGGTCCTCAACGCCTGCCCTCCACCCGCCGAACTCCTGCTGGAGCCGGCCACCTCCGACCGGTTCGCCGACTACGTCAACCGCTCCCTCGCACTGGTACGAGAGCCCTTGGCCGTCCTGGCGACCGAGGTTGCCGAGCGCGGCGGCCGGGTCGTCGCCGTTTCCAGCGCTTGGGCCGACGACCCCCGACCCGGATGGTCCGCCTATGTGACTGCCAAGTGTGCCGTGGAGGGGCTGGTACGCACAGCGGCTGTGGAAAACCCCGGAGCCGACTGGGTGATCGCCCGTCCTCCCCGGCTGCGCACCGCGATGACGGCCACCCCTCTCGGAGGAGACCGCGGAGCGGCTGTCGAACCGGTCGCCGCGGCGGTGACGCGTGCGCTCACCGAGACGGAAGCAGCCGAGGACATTGTGCTCCTCACCTTCGAGGAGGACGGCACTCCCCGCCCTCACGGGCCGAACTCCCTCGGTCGACGGCGGGATTCAGCGACACCACCCGTCACCACTGCTCACCCCGGTCTCTCCGCAGTGGACGACGGTGCACCGCGAGCCCTGGCCGTATCGCGGGCGGGGGGCGAGGAGACGTCGCCGCACGAGGGCCGGACTCTCGCTGTCGTCGCCACCTTCACCACAGATCCGGTGCTCGAACCGTTGCAGCACTGGTGCGACCGGCTCGGGCTCGATCTCCGAGTCGAAGCTGGCGACTATGCCCAAGTCTTCCAGGAACTGCTGGCACCCGAAGGAGTCTTCTCGAAGGTCCGAGAAGGCATCAAGGCCGTCCTGGTGCGCCCGGAGGACTGGCCGGAGGGCGAGAGCGAGCGCACTGCCCGGGAGTTCACGGAGGCGGTGCGCTCTCACGCGGCCCGCAGTGCGGTTCCGCTGCTGGTGCAGATCTGCCCCCCGTCCGACGGCAATCGGGAAGACCGCGGCAGGGCCTCGGAACTCACCGCCGCCGAAGCCCACCTCGTCGCAGCGCTCGCCGATGTCTCGGGTGTGTACGTACTGCCGCGCGACCGGTGGAACGGGGGGCTGGCACTCGCCGGGACCTACTACGACCCGGCGCGTGAGGAGGCCGCTCACATCCCCTTCACACAGGAGGCCTGTGTGGCGCTGGCCGCGGGGGTCGCCCGAGCCGCCCGAGCCGCGCTCACCGCCCCCGCGAAGGTGATCGTCCTCGACTGCGACAACACGCTGTGGGATGGCATCGTCGGCGAGGACGGTCCCCAGGGAATCCGTGTGGACGCCGCCGACCGCGCCGTACAGGAGTGGGCCGTCGCCCACCAGCAGGACGGGGTGCTGCTCTGCCTCGCCAGCAAGAACGAAGACACGGATGTCATGGCGGTCTTCATCACGCGCGACGACATGCCGCTGCGGCCCGAGCATCTGACCGCACGTCGCGTCAACTGGAACCCCAAGCCTGAGAACATCGCCTCGCTGGCGACCGCACTCGACCTGGGTCTGGACAGCTTCGTCTTCCTCGACGACAACCCCGTGGAAGTCGCCGCGGTACGCGCCGCTCATCCCGAGGTGCTCGCGCTCCAACTGCCGGAGGACGACCAGGCCGTACCCGCCTTCCTGGACCGCATCTGGGCACTCGACCGACTGGCCGTCACCGACGAGGACCGAAGGCGCGCCGACTTCTACAAAGCGCGCAGCGACCGCGACGCCCTGCGCCACGAGGCCGCTTCGTTCACCGACTTCATCGAGGGCCTTCAGCTTCGAGTCGAAGTCGCCGCGCCACAGCCCGACCAGTACGCAAGAGCCTCGCAACTGACCTACAGAACGAACCAGTTCAACCTCTCCACCGTCCGCCGTGGCGAGCCGGAGATGCTGACGCTGCTCAACGACCCGGCCGTACGTGTCCGCGTAGCGCACGTCCGCGACCGGTTCGGCGACTACGGGCTGGTCGGCCTGGCCGTGACGCGTGAGGACGCTTCGGCGGGCGTGGCGACGCTCGACACGTTCCTGATGAGCTGCCGGGTCCTCGGCCGGGGCGTCGAGCACTCCTTCCTGGCTTCTGTCGCCCAGGAGTTGGACCAGGCCGGGGTCACCGAGCTCGTCGTGCCGTACGTGCCGAGTGAACGCAACACCCCCGTGCGCGGCTTCTTCGATGCGGTACTCGGCGCCTTCGCCGAGCCGGGCGACGAGGGACGTGTGAGCTACCGTGTGCCCATCGAAACGGCCGCCGCCGTGGCCTTCGTCCCGAAGGAGGCACCGGCAGGGGAGGATTCCTCCAAGCCGAAAAAGCCGGCCCAGGCCACGCGGAACAGTGCACGCGAGGCTGCGCGTCACCGCGCCTTGGTGGACCTCGCGGAGGACACCGATCCGGTCGCCACCGTTCTCGCCGCCACCCGCCCCTCTTCCCGATCGGCAGGGAGCAGGCCCCTCCCGGTGTCCTCCCCCGCATCCTCCGCGCCGGACGGTGGGGTCGACGAGGCCCGTGAGCTGGTGTGCTCCGTCGTGGCAGAGGTTCTCGGCCTTCCCCGTAACGACATCGGACCGCACACCCGGCTGGAGGAGATCCGGCCGACTTCGCTGTCCATCGTGGATTCGATCGTGCGGCTGGAAAAGCGCTACGGACGGCTGCCGAAAACGCTGTTCTTCGAACATCGGACGCTGGACGATGTCGCCGCGGCCGTGGTGGCCGAGAAGACGGGCGGCGGCGCGAGCCCGAAAGCAGCCGTGCCCGCCGGGACCACGCCCGCCCAGGTGACCACGGCGCTCCCGGTCACACCGGACGTCACGCCGGCCCCCGAGCAGCCTGACGCGCCCACGGGCGCGGGCGACGCCGATGGCCCGGGCGCACGAGACCGTGACCCCGTAGCCGTGGTCGGTCTGGCCGGGCACTATCCGGGGGCCGCAAGTCTGGATGAGCTGTGGGACAACATCCTGCTCGGACACAGCGCGGCGGGCCCGGTGCCGGTCTCCCGCTGGGACCACGCAGCTGTGCATTCCCCGGACGGCGGGGAAGGACGCACCTACAGCGACACCGGTGCCTTCCTCGACGCCGTCGCCGACTTCGACTCCCTCTACTTCGGTATCGCGCCACGGGACGCCGAGCAGATGGACCCGCAGCAGCGGCTCTTCCTTCGCACCGTGGTCGAAGCGGTGCAGGACGCCGGATACGACCGCACCACACTCGGACGTGACGTGGGGGTCTACGTCGGTGCGATGGCGGACGACTACCGCACGCTCAGCGCGAACGGTGCCGCTGCCGGCCACTCCCCCTACCCCTACGCCGACAATTACGCGATCGCCAACCGTGTCTCGTACTTCCTGGATCTGACCGGACCGAGCATGGTCATCGACACGGCCTGTTCCTCCTCGGGTGTCGCACTGCACCAGGCGAGCGAGGCGATCCGCCGCGGCGAGGTGTCGGCCGCAATCGCCGGCGGTGTGAACCTGGTTCTGCATCCGGTGCGGCACATCCAGTACGCGCAGATGGGGATGTTGTCGCGGGACGGCATCTGCCGCCCGTTCGCCGAGGGCGCCGACGGGTTCGTCATGGGTGAGGGTGCGGGAGCGGTCCTGCTCAAGCCGCTGTCGAAAGCGGTGGCCGACGGCGATCACATCTACGGCCTGATCCGCGGCACCGCCGTCAACTCCGGCGGGCGCACCAGCGGGTTCACCGTACCGAGCCCTGAAGCTCAGTCGGCGCTGGTGGCCGCGGCACTGCAGGATGCCGGTGTCGATCCGGCGACCATCGGATACGTCGAGGCGCACGGCAGCGGCACCTCCCTGGGCGACCCGATCGAGGTACGAGCGCTGACCCGTGCCTTCGGCCCACGGGAACAGGCCGGTACGTGCGCGTTGGGAAGCGTGAAGGCGAACATCGGTCATCTGGAGCCCGCCGCAGGCATAGCGGGCCTGACGAAGGTACTGCTCCAGCTCAAGCACCGCACACTGCCGCCCACCCCGTACGCGGACACTCCCAACCCGTTCATCGACCTGGACGCCGGCCCGTTCACACTGCCCACCGGCTCCGCGCCATGGGAGCCCGTGGGCCGGGAGCCGGACGGCTCCACACCACCGCTGCGTGCCGGGGTCAGCTCCTTCGGGGCGGGCGGAGTCAACGCCCACGTGCTCGTGGAGTCCTACGACGCGGCCACCGAACCGGTCCGGCGCACGGTGCGCGAGAACAGCGAACTGTACGTTTTGTCGGCCCGCACCGACGAACAACTGCGCACCACCGCCCGGCGTCTGGCAGCGCATGTGCGTGGGTCGGGGCACCACACCCCGCTCGCCCACATCGCCCACACCCTGCGCGTGGGCCGGGAGCCGCTGGACATACGCGCCGCCTTCGCTGCCGAGGGGCAGGACGCGCTCCTCGACGTGCTGGACCAGATCGCGGATGGCACCGCAGAGTCCGTGCCTGGTGTGTACCTGGGGCGCGTGGCACGCGGCGGGCCGCTCACCGGGCTCTTCGAAGGCTCTGAGCACGGCCGGGGCTTCCTGGCCGCCCTGGCCGCCGATCGTGAATGGGGCACCCTGGGACGACTGTGGGTTCAGGGCGCGGACCTCGACTGGGATGCCCTCGCTCTGGGCGCCGGCGCCCGGCGCACGTCACTGCCCGGCTACCCGTTCGAGGGACTGCCCTACTGGCTGCCGTCTCCCGCCCTGCGGAGCGGCGGCGGGAGCACGGAGGGGACTTCTCCCTCCGCCGAGCCGTCGGTACCGCGGCACGCTGGAGGCAGCGCCGCCGTGCTGAGCCCCTACTGGGCACCGGCGACCGTGACGTCGGCCGACGGCCCGGAGCCCGCCACCGTCGTGGTACTCGACCGGCCCGGCGCCCCCGTCCTGTCAAACGGCGCCGAGAGTCGCCCCTGGCTCGTACTGCACGCTGTCGAATGCGGACCCGACGAGGTCCCGACCTCACAGGCCGATCACAGCCTGCGGCGCGGTGACATCGAGGGTCTGCGCGCTCTGCTCGCACAGGCCAAGGCCCAAGGCCCCCTCGTGCTGGTCGACCGCAGAGGCCTCGACTCGCGCCCGGCGGGTGGCGCCACAGTCGCCGAACGGCTCCCCATCGCTCTGGCTCGCGCGGTCGCTGACGGCACCCTCCCGGCCCTGACCTCGGTACAGGTCGCCTCCGCCGAGGACGACGACCCGGCGGACGCCGCCCTGGCCGCATTCGGCCGCGCAGTGGCCCGCGAGACCAGCCGCTACCGTCACGTGCGTGTGGCTCTGACCGACGGTGTCAGTCCCCCTCTCGATCGGTTGGTCGAAGAGGCACACTCCCCTGACAGGGAGATCCTCCTCGCCCACGACGGGCGCCGGGTTCTCCGTTTCCGGGAAGTGGACGGGACGCAGGCATCATCCGGCGTCGGCTTCGTCCAGGGTGGCCATTACGTCCTGACCGGTGGTGCGGGTGGTGTGGGACGCCTGGTCGCGCTGCATCTGGCGGAGCGGTACCAGGCACGGGTGACCCTCCTGGGACGGTCCGTGCGCGACCCCGACCAGCAACGGTTCTGTGCCCAGTTGGCCTCTCTGGGGGGCGAAGGACGTTACCTCCAGGCGGACGTGACCGACCGGTCCGCGCTGGACGCGGCACTGCGCCTCGCACGTTCCCATTTCGGTGCCGTCCGAGGAGTGCTGCACGCGGCCGGACTCGTCGAGGACGCCCTGATACAGAAGAAGACCGACGATTCTGTCGCCCGAGTGCTCGCGCCGAAGACCGCGGGGACGGAACTCCTCGACGAGCTGACCGTCGAGGACCACCCCGACATGTTCGTACTGTTCTCGTCCGTGGTCGGTACCGTCGGCAACGCCGGCCAGAGTGACTACGCCGCCGCAAACGCCTACCTCGACGCTTTCGCCGCGCGCCGCACCCGTCAGGCGGAGCAGGGGCTGCGCAGCGGACGCACGGTGTCGGTGGCGTGGCCGCTGTGGGCGGAGGGGGGTATGCGTCTCGGCACGGAAGCCGCGCAGATGGCCGTCTCCACGATCGGTCTGGTGCCGATCGCCACTCACGAGGCGATGCGGGTCCTGGAGGGCGCGGTCCGCTCCGACACGTCACGCCTGTACGTTTCCTGCGCCGGCCCCGAACGCACGGCGAAGGTGCTGGCCGACGCCGGTCTGTGGACCCTGCCCGCCTCCCCCGACGCAGTGTCGTCTTCGGAAGGCATGGACCGTGCTGCGGTACGTGACCTCGTCCTCGCGCAGATCGCCCTGACCGCCCAGCTGAAGCCCGACCTCCTCGATGCAACAGCGGAGTTGGGCACATACGGTTTCAACTCGGTTCTGCTGACCGCGCTTGCCAACCGGCTCAACGAGACCTTCGGCCTGACGCTGACCCCAGTGGTGTTCTACGAATTCCCGACCGCCGAGGCCCTCACAGATCACCTTGTCGAGCAACATGGCGCGGCGGTGCAGGCGCCCGGCCGTGAGCAGGACACGCCTACTCCGACTTCGGAAGCCGTCGAGCCGCCGCCTCGGCCGGAGCCGGGGCCCGGTCTTGCCGAGACCCATGCGGAGGACGACCCGATCGTGATCGTCGGACTCGCGGGGAGGTTCCCGGGCGCCGCCGACGCCGAGGAGTTCTGGCGCAATCTGCGGGCCGGCCGCGATCTGGTCACGGAAGTGCCCGCTGAACGCTGGGACTGGCACCGATATGCGGGTGATCCGCGCCGCGAGAAGGGCACGACGGACTGCCGACACGGCGGCTTCCTCGACTCGGTCACCGCGTTCGACGCAGCGCACTTCCAGCTGTCACCCCGCGAGGCCTCACTCATGGACCCGCAGCAGCGGCTCTTCCTCGAGACCTGCTGGCACACACTTGAGGACGCCGGGTACGACCCACGCTCCTTCGCCGGTTCCCCGACAGGTGTCTTCGCCGGGGCCACCCTGCACGACTACCTGGAAGTGCTGCACGAACACGACACCGACGTGGCAGGCCACACAGTGACCGGAAACGTCCATGCCATCGTCGCCAACCGCGTCTCGTACCTGCTCGATCTGCGTGGACCCAGCGAAGCGGTCGACACCGCCTGCTCCAGCTCCCTGGTGGCACTGCACCGTGCGATGGCCGCCCTTCGCTCAGGTGAGTGCGAGGCCGCCCTCGTCGGAGGCGTCAATGTCGTGATGGCCCCGACCTGGTACGTCTCACTCAGCCGTGGCGGCATGCTCTCCCCAGGCGGCCGCTGCCACACCTTCGACAGCCGCGCCGACGGCTATGTCCGCGCGGAGGGCGTCGGCGCGCTGCTCCTCAAACCACTGTCGCGGGCGCTGGCGGACGGTGACACCGTCCGGGCAGTGGTACGCGGCAGCGCGGTCGGCCACGGCGGCCGGGCACACTCGCTGACCGCTCCCACACCGCGCGGCCAGGCCGACACCATCGTCGCGGCACTGCGTGACGCCGGCGTGGATCCGGGCTCCGTCGGCTACATCGAAGCGCACGGAACGGGCACCAAGCTCGGTGACCCGATCGAGGTCCAGGGGCTCAAGCAGGCTTTCACTCGGGCCGCCGCCGGTCAGATCCTGCCCGGCAGCACCGTGCTGGGCGCGCTCAAGGCCTCGGTGGGCCACTTGGAGAGCGCTGCGGGCGTGGCGGGAATCATCAGTGCGGTGCACGCGCTCCGTGACCGGACTCTGCCGCCCATCGCGGAGCTGGGGGAACTCAACCCGTACCTGGAGCTGGAGGACTCACCGTTCCGCGTTCTGCGGTCGGCCGAGCCGTGGACCGCCGAAGACGGACAACCGCGCCGGGTCGGTGTCAGTTCCTTCGGTTTCGGCGGTGTCAATGCTCACGCGGTGCTGGAAGAGCCTCCTGCACAGACGGCACCCGGCACGGCCGAGGACGGCCCTCAAGTGATCGTGTTGTCCGCCCGGACCCGCCCGATCCTGCGCGAATACGCCCGTAGGCTGCGCATCTTCACCGAGGGCTTCACCGGCCGCCTGGCCGATCTGGCCTGGACCTCGCAGACCGGCCGGACCCCGCTCCCCGAACGTCTCGCAATCGTCGCCACTGCTCGCACCGAGCTGGTTGGACGTCTGAACGCATTCCTCGGAGACACGGGTGACGTCGGCCTGCCCGGCGTCCACACCGGTGGCCCCCACGTCGAGCCGGTCGATTCTGCCGGTCTCGTGCAGCCCGCGGACCCGGCCGAGGCGGCAGCCCGCTGGGCGGCCGGGGAGACAGTCGCCTGGAGTGTGCTGCACTCCGGAGCGCGACGCAGGATTTCCTGTCCCGGCTATCCGTTCGACCACGGTGAGGAGTTCGGACCCTCAGGATTCCCGTCACGGGCTGAGGCTCCGGGCACCGCACCGGCACCCGGTCCTCGGGGAGAGGGGTTCGGACCGGACCCCGTCGCCGGACGCGCAGACGGAAGCGTGCCGGCCCTGCTGACCCGCGACTGGATACATGCCCCGCTGCCAACCGTCAGCGAGTCCGGGCGCCCGCCCCTCGGAGTACTGCTGGTCCCTGGGGATGCCACCTTGGACTACGCGGAGGCGGCCGCCCACGCGGCTGGGGCGGACAAGAGCGGCTGGATCGTGGTGCGTGAACGCAGTCTGCTGCCGCATCTGGGTCCGGACGAGTACGAGATCGACCTTGCAGACCACACTGGCGGACGTCGCCTGGCCGAAGAACTTCTGGAGCTCCACGGTCGACTCGACGCAGTTGTCGATCTGACCGATCTCGTCCGCGAACCCGCCCTCGGTTCCCGCCCGTTGGCGCGCGAGTCGGCTCGTATCGGACTGCTGCAGGAATGCGTTCGCCGCAGCACCGCCGCCGGTCACGAGCTGACCGTGCTCCATGTCAGCCGCGGTGGCCGGAACCTGCGCCACGCGACTCCGCGTACGCACGGGGCAGCCATGGCTGCGCTGGTGCGATCCGTGGGGGCCGAGTACAAGGCGGTACGGGCAGCCTCTCTCGACGTGGACGCGAACACGGTCTCAGCCCCCGAGGTGCTGGCCCAAGTACGTGCGGAACTTGCGGTCACCGATCAGCAGCCGATGGAGGTGTGCCTGCGCGGCACGCGCCGCTACATACCCGGCCCGTTGCGACGTATCGCTCTCGGGACCGCCCAGCGGCCCGTACTCGATGCCCATCGCGCCTATGTCGTCACCGGTGGCACAGCGGGCCTCGGCCTCGCAGCCGCCCGGCGGCTGGCCGACCTCGGTGCCCGCCGACTGGCCCTGCTGGGACTCCGGCCACTGCCGCCTCGTCCGGCGTGGAAAGAGCCCTCGGCCGATGCCCGGACCACGGCGCTGGCCGAGACGGTCGACGAACTGGAGCGCCAGGGCGTCCACGTCGAGATCCACACCGGCCCGCTCACCGATCGGTCCGGACTCGGGGCCTTCCTCGACCGGGTACGCGGTGAGTTGGGCCCCGTCGGCGGGGTGCTGCACTGCGCAGGCAGTGTGGACCGACGCCACCCGGCGTTCGTCCGTCGTTCCCCGGAGACGATCTCCGCCACCTGGGAGCCGAAGATCGACGGTTTGGCGCTTCTGGACCATCTGGTGCGCCCCGACCGTCCCGACTTCGTCGTCCTGTACTCGTCTGTCTCCGCCGTGCTCCCTCAACTGGCCGTCGGCCTGGCCGACTACGCGGCCGCGAACGCACATCTGGCGGCCTACGCAGCCACCCGCAACGCGGTGCAAGGGCCCGGAGGCACGCAGTACCTCTGTGTGTCCTGGGGCAGTTGGGCCGGTATCGGGATGGGCGAGGTGAAGGCTGAGGTCTACCAACGGCTGGGGTTCGGGACGCTTGCCCCGGAGGCAGGGCTCGACCTGCTGGAACAGGTGCTCGCGCACCGGGTCGAGAACGCAGTCGCAGCTGCGGTACGCCCCGACATGTTCGACACCGAACCGACAGCCTCCGCAGCCGAGTTCGCGTCGGACTCCGCCGCCGCCCGACCGGACCGCCCCTCCCATGAGCCCACATCCTCGAAGGAGCAACAGGTGACCACTCCGGACGGCGACAAGCACGCCGATCTGACGGCAGCCGTCGAGGACTTCGTCCTGGACCTCATGGCCCAGGAACTGATGCTGACCAGGGACGCCGTGAGCCGTGACATCCCCTTCGCCGACCTGGGCGTCGACTCGATTCTGATCGCCGGGGCACTGGGCCGCCTGGAGGAAGTGACCGGAGAGCCGCTCGATCCGTCGGTGATCCTGGAGAATCCGACCGGTGCCCGCCTGGCCCGCTTCCTCACCGAAGCCTTCCCCGCGGGCGTGACGCGGTGGGCCGAGGCGCACAACGACGCTCCCGTCGCAGCCGCCGACTCGGCCCCGGCCGTCGCAGCCGACCGGCGCATCCCCGGGCCCGTCCCCTTGGCCGTGATCGGCATGGCGAGCCGGTTCCCGGGCGCCTCGGACACCGAGGCGTACTGGCGACTCCTCGCGGAGGGACGCAGCGCCATCAGGGAAGTGCCCTCTTCACGCTGGAGCACCGCGAGGCTGTACTTCCCCGATCAACAGCCCGGCCGTTCGACGTCCCGGTGGGGCGGCTTCCTCGACGACATCGAGTCCTTCGATCCGGAACCGTTCGGCATCGACCCGCAGGACGCCGCCCACGTGGACCCCCTCATCCGACTCGTCCTGGAGACCGCCGAGCAGACCTTTCGGGACGCCGGGTACGAACGCGCGGAACTGGCCGGTACTCGTACCGGGGTCTTCGCCGCGGCGCAGACCGGCGCGTACGCCGCACGAATCCAGGTGCCCCACCGCAATACCGTGACCGGCCTCAACCAGAACTTCGCGGCGGCACACCTGGCTCAGGTCTACGATCTGCGCGGCCCGCACTACGTCATCGATACGGCTTGCTCCTCCTCCCTTGCCGCACTGTCCATGGCAGAGCAGTCTCTCCGGCTCGGCGAATGCCAGATGGCGCTGGTCTCAGCGGCCGACCTGCTGCTCGACGAAATGCCCTACCTGAAGCTGAGCGCTTCCGGAGCGCTTTCACCGGACGGAGCCTGCCGGGTCTTCGACTCCGGTGCGAACGGTCTCGTGCTCGGTGAGGGGGTCGGCGCGACTCTCCTCAAGCCCCTGGACAAGGCGCTCTGCGACGGCGACCGGGTCTACGCGGTCGTGGAATCGGTCGCGGTCAACAATGACGGACGCACCATGGGCCTCACCACGCCGAACCCCGAGGCTCAGGAAGACGTGGTGCGCCGGGCACAGGAGTTGGCGGGTGTCGAGGCGACGAGCATCGGTTACATCGAGGCACACGGCACCGGCACCATGATCGGTGACCCGATGGAGCTGCGGGCCCTGAAGCGGGCGTTCGGGGACGGTGGCACGCAGAAGGGCTTCTGCGCGGTCGGCAGCGTGAAGTCCAATATCGGTCATGCGTTGATGGCCGCAGGCATGGCAGGGCTCCACAAGGTCGTACTTGCTCTCCGGCACGGTCGGATTCCGCCGACCCTGCACTGCGACACTCCCAACCCCCGCTTCAACTTCGCCGATTCACCGTTCTACCCGAACACGCAGCTGCGCGACTTCACGCCCCTCGGCGGGGTGCGCAGGGCCGGCATCAGCGCCTTCGGGTTCGGTGGCGTCAACTGTCACGCGATCCTGCGTGAGCCGACCGCGGACGAACTCTCCTCTCGGCCCTGTGAGCGAACCTCACTGCCGCCGGCCACGTTCCACCGCACACGCCACTGGGTGGAGCCGGACAGCGGTGCTGCGTCCGTGGCGGACGCCGTCCCGTCAACTCCGCTGCGGGTCCCCGCCCGGCCCACCGCAACGACACCCGCCGTCGTGACCCGCCCGATCCTGCCGCTCGAGGAGCTGAGCTGACGATGTCCGACACCTTCCGTTCCCTCGATCGGAGCGCGACCCTGCGCGCCTTGAGCGGCCGTCGTTTCGCCACCCGGGTGACCGCCCAGGACGCCGCGGTCCGCGACCACCTCGTCCACCACACACCGGTACTGCCGGGGGTCTTCCACCTCGATCTGGTCCTGCGTCTGGTCCGCCACCTCGGCGTGGACCCGGCACAGGTGGAGCTGAAGCGCTGCGTCTTCATCCGGCCGTTGATCGCGGTCGGCGATCTGGACCGGCAGATCGAAATCTCCGTGGGCGAACCGGGCGCGCGCGGGGGCGTACCGGCGACGGTGCGCAGTCGGCCTCTGATCGGCGGAGAGGTCGCCGATGAGCAGTGGCAGACCAACTTCCAGACCGAGATCCATGCGGCGGGCCCTTGGCAGCCCGAGCCGGTGCCGGCCGAGCGCTTCGAGGCGGCGCACGACACGTCTTCTCTGGACGCGGACGACTTGTACGGACTGGCCCGTCAACTCGACATCGAGCACGGCCCGTTCATGAAGGTGCAGGGCCGTGTGGGAGCAGGCGCGGACTTCTCAGTCGCGGACGTCCACCTCGATCCGAGCGCGGCCGAACAAATCCCCGATTTCTTCGTGCACCCCGTGTTCATGGACTTCTCGGTCCTGGTGCCGTTCCTGCAATTTCCGGAGCCGGTGCGGCGCTCCATCGTGCAGCCGTTCATCCCGATCTACATCGACTCCTTCCGGGCCCGCCGTGCGCTGGAAGCCCGCAGCCTCGTGCACTGTCCACAACTGGCCGACCTGCACGTCGACGACACCACGCAGGCGGTCGTCGCCGGCATCGACATCTGCACCCCCGACGGTGAGGTGGCCGTACAGCTTACCGGCTACCGGGCCAAGCGGGTGCGATCCACGGAGGACATCCAAAAGCACGCCCAGGAGGGCGGCCGGCTCACGGCGGCGAGCTCGTCTCCTGCCCACTCTCCGAGCACCGTTGCGGCCTCTGCACCACCCGCTCCCCTCCCGGATGCGGTCACCCCTGTGGCCTCCGGGGCGAGCCTGGACGCGCTCATCGGCGGACTGGTCGCCGAACAGCTCGGCAACACCGACACCACCATCGACCCCGACCTCGGCTTCTACGAACTCGGCCTGACCTCCGTCGACCTGCTCACCATCGCCGGAAAACTCGAAACAACCCTCGCCACCGACCTCTACCCCACCCTCCTCTTCGAACATCCCACCATCGCCGCACTCGCCCACCACCTCGCCACCGAAGGACACCAACCCCCCACTACAACGCCTCCGGCAGCCGCCCGACAGCCGACGCCTGCTGCCGGTCCCGGGGCGAGCCTCGACGCGCTCATCGGCGGACTGGTCGCCGAACAGCTCGGCAACACCGACACCACCATCGACCCCGACCTCGGCTTCTACGAACTCGGCCTGACCTCCGTCGACCTGCTCACCATCGCCGGAAAACTCGAAACAACCCTCGCCACCGACCTCTACCCCACCCTCCTCTTCGAGCACCCCACCATCGCCGCACTCGCCCACCACCTCGCCACCGAAGGACACCAACCGCCGGCCGTCACCCCCACACCCCCGCCCACGGCAGTCACGCCTGCGGCGGCAAGCCCCGCCCCCGTACAGGAGTCGGCCACCGTTCGGACAGCCGCCCCCGCGGCCGATGTCCCCCTCGCCATCGTCGGTGTCGCGGGCCGTTATCCCGGCGCACGGACCCTGGAGGAGTTCTGGCAGGCGCTCCGTGAGGGCCGGGACTGCCTCAGCGAGGTCCCCAGCAGCCGTTGGGACAAGGACACCTGGTACACCACGGAACCCGGCGCACCCGGCCGTTCCCCTCTCGATCGCGGCGGGTTCATCGAGGACGTGGACCGATTCGACTCGTTGTTCTTCAACATCCCGCCGTCGCAGGCCGCCCTGATGGATCCCCACGAACGCCAGTTCCTGGAGGTGGCGTGGGCAGCTCTCGAAGACGCCGGGTACACACCTGAGTCGCTGACGGCCACCGCGGGAGGACCAGTCGGTGTGTTCGCCGCCTCGATGTGGGCGGACTACCACCTCCACGGTCTGGAGAACATCCTGGAGGGCGGCACGGATGTCGCCCTGAGCTGGCTCGGCGGCATTCCCAACCGGGTCAGCCACGCCTTCGACTTCACCGGCCCCTCGGTCCTGGTGGACACGGCCTGCTCATCGTCGCTGACCGCACTGCATCAGGCGTGCGAGTCGATCCGCAGCGGCGAGTGCCGGGCTGCTCTGGTGGGCGGCGCGAGCTTGTCTCTGCACCCGTACAAGTACATCCGCTCCGCGGCGAACGGCCTGCTCTCCACGGACGGTGCGAGCCTCCCGTTCGGGGAGAACGCCTCGGGTTACGTTCCCGCTGACGGCGTGGGCGCCCTGATCGTGCGCCCCCTGGCTGATGCCGAGGCGAACGGTGACCGCGTCCTGGCCCTCGTGCGGGGGTCGGCCGTCAACCACACCGGACGCACCCCTGGTTACACCGTCACCAGTCCGGACGCCCAGAGCCGCGTCGTCGAGGATGCCCTGGCCAAGGCCCAGATCTCCGCCGCGACCGTGACCCTCGTCGAAGCTCACGGGGCAGCCACCAAGCTGGGCGATCACCTGGAGATCGATGCGCTGTCCCACACCTACCGCAAGGCCACCGAGGCGACCGGATTCTGTGCGATCGGCTCGGTGAAGGCGAATATCGGCCACACCGAAGCCGCCGCCGGTCTCGCCTCGCTCACCAAGATCCTGCTCTGCCTGCGCCACCGCACGCTGGTTCCGATGCCGGGGGCCGACCAGTCCAATAAGAACATCGACTTCGCCTCGTCACCGTTCCGCCTGCCGACGAGGGAGGAGCCGTGGACCCCGGTCACCGACCCGGCGACCGGCCGACCGGCCCCCTTGCGCGCCGCAGTAAGTGCCTTCGGCTTCGGCGGTGCCAATGCTCATGTCGTCCTGGAGGAGTACGTATCCACGCGACGGCCGGACGCTGAGGCGCCGGGAGGCGCGCACCTTGTCGCGCTCTCGGCCCGCACCGCGGACCAGCTCCTGCAACGAGCCGCGGACCTGGCGCACACTCTGGACGCCGAACCGGGTCCGCGCCTCGCCGATGTGGCGCACACGCTGGCGGTCGGGCGCCGTCACCTGCGGGAGCGACTGGCCTTGGTCGTGTCCTCGGCCGCTGAACTCCGCGAAGCTCTGTGGGAAATAGTCGACGGTCGCACTCCGTCGGTTGCCCATTTTCGCGCCACCACCCCGCGCGCACCTGCCGGGGCCCCCGCCGGAGACCCCGCCACCGTTCTGCCACCGGGCAGCACCCCGACGGAGGTGGCGAAGGCCTGGGTGTCAGGCGCTCTGTCCATGCTGCCCCCTGTGACCGGGGCTCGCCGAATCGCCTTGCCCACCTACCCGTTCGCCGGAGAGCGGCACTGGGTGTCTTCTCCCGCCTCAGCAAGAGCGGGAGGAGCGGACCGCCCGCGGCCGTCCGTGCAGGTACCGAGCCCGCTGCCCGAGGTCCAGTCGGTTGCCGAAAGCACCGTCCCACTGGTCGACCTCGAAGAGGTGCTGCTGTACGAGCCTGCCTGGGCACCACGGGGCATCCCGGAGACCAGCGCGGACCTCAGCGCTGGGCCCGTCCTCCTTTTGGACACCGGCCGCTCCCGGTTCGAGGCCGTCTCGGACCGTACCGAGGCGGTCCTGATCACACCCGGAACCACGTACGCACGGTTGTCCGCCGACCACTTCTCCCTTGTGCCGGACTCGGTCGAGGACCACAAGCGAGTGCGCGAGGCGCTCCAGGAGGAGGGACGAGTACCGAGCGCGATCATGCACCTGTGGCACCTGGACGACGCCGAGCCGGCCGGGATGCCGGAGCGGGCGACGGGACTTTTGTCGGTATACGCCTTGTGCCAGGCCTGGGCAGTCGGCCGCCGCGTCGCGTTGCCTGTGGTGCACGCCTACACCAGTGCGGGCGAGTGCCCGCCGGAGGCCTCGGTCGGCGGCCTCGCCCGAGGGCTGCGACTGGAGCAGCCCAAACTCCCTCTGACGACCCTGCGGTTCGCGACATACGCCGATGCGGAGCGAGTGGCGAAGGTGCTGTTGGAGGAGGCCGCCGCCCCCGGCGACCTTGAGGTGCGCTACTCCGCGACCGGAGTCCGCGAGGTACGTGGCTTCGCCCCCGCCACCGCGCTGCCCGTAGGTGTGCCCCTGGCCAGAGCCGACGGTACCTATCTGATCACGGGCGGCACCGGTGGGATCGCCCGTCACGTCGCCCGCCGTATGGCCGCCGCAGCACCGGGTGTGCATCTCGTTCTGTGCGGTCGCGCTCCCGAGGGTGAGGCACAGCGCGCAGTCGTGGCCGAGCTCACTGCGCTCGGAGCCCGTGTGGTGTACCTGCGGGCCGATGTGACCGAACTCGACGAGGTCGAGCAACTCGTCGCGAGCGCCGAAGAGCGGTTCAGCACGTTGACAGGCGTCATCCACACCGCGGGTGTGGTCGAGGACGGACTGCTGATCAACAAGGATGCCGACTCCGTACGCCGCGTTCTGGCACCCAAGTTCGCCGGGGCCCGCAACCTCGACCTGGCGACAGCCGACCGCGGACTGGACTACCTGGTCCTCTTCTCCTCCACGTCGGCGGTACTCGGTTCGATCGGCACCACCGATTACACCGCCGCCAACGCCTACCTGGACTCCTTCTCTGCTTGGCGCGAGCAACTCGTGGCGCGTGGCGAGCGGCACGGCCGCAGCGTGTCACTGAACTGGCCGCTGTGGGAGGAGGGAGGCATGCGCATCAACCCGGCCGTCGAGGAGCAGGTCCTGCAGAGCACCGGTCTGGTGCCTCTCAAGACTGCGCACGGGCTCGCGGCCCTGGAAGCAGGACTCGCGCACGACGGACCGCAGCTGGCCGTGTTCGAAGGAGACCGCACCAAGGTCGAGCGGATGCTCGCAGTGATCTGGCCCGAGCGCCGACGCGAGACCTCACCCCACTCCGCAACCTCGGTGTCAGCGCCTGCCCCGGCCTCCCCGATCGCGTCGGAGACCGAGGTGCTCGGCGAGTTGGCGGCGATGATCTCGGAGACGCTGAGCGGGCTCTCGCCCCACGTCATGCGATACGACGAGGAGCTGACGTCCTGGACGTTCATGGAGCTGGGGCTGAACTCCATGGAGGTGGTGGGGCTCGGCAGGCGCCTCGGCGAACAGTTGGGCATCGAGATCTCGCCGACTGTCTTCTTCCGCTGCCCCCGCGTCCCCGACTTGGCGGCACATCTGTTCAAGGAACACCCGACGCCGGTACAGGACTGGTACGCCGCGTTCAACGGTGAGGTCTCAGACTCGCCATCGGTTGCGCAGGCGCATACGCCTGCCGGTGACGCCTCTCCGGCACGCGCCAAGAGCATCGAGCCGAGCCCGATCGCCTCGCGCGACATCGCGGTGATCGGTCTGGCCGGCCGCTTCCCGGGAGCCGCTGATACCCGGGAACTGTGGGAGGCGTTGCTTGCAGGGCGCGAACTGGTCGGCGCTGTACCGACCGAGCGCTGGGATCACGGGACGTATCTCGACCGGGACGGTGCGGCGGGCACGACCGAGTGCCCGGCCGGTGGCTTCCTCGACAACGTCGACCGCTTCGATGCAGCCTTCTTCGGCATCCCTGCTGCCGAGGCCGAGGCGATGGACCCGCAACTGCGACTGCTCCTTGAGGTGTTGTACGAGGCGGCGGAGGACGCAGCCGTGTTGCCGCGCCTGCGCGGCTCCGACACGGGAGTGTTCGTCGGCGAGTGCTTCCGTGACTACGAAGGCGAGATGATCGCACGCGGTCGCCGCTCGGGCCCGTACGACGCGACGGGTATCGCCACGACGATGGCGGCCAACCGGCCCTCGCACCACTTCGATTTGACCGGCCCGAGCCTGACCATCGACACCGCCTGCTCCTCGTCGCTGCACGCCCTGCAACTGGCCGTGGAGTCGCTGCGGCGGGGCGAGTGCTCGATGGCGTTCGCCGCGGGGGCCAACCTCATGCTGTCGCCGCGGCACTATCTGTCCTTGTCGGGCACCGGTGCGCTGTCGCCCAGCGGCCGCTGCCACTCCTTCGACGAGCGGGCGGACGGCTACGTGCCCGCGGAGGCTGTAGCGACTGTGCTGCTCAAGCCGCTGGATGCCGCGCTCGCGGACGGCGACCCCGTACGTGCCGTCATCAAAGGTGTGGCCGTCGGTCACGGTGGCCACGCGGGCGCTGTCACTGCGCCGAGTCCTCAGCGACAGACCGAGCTGATCGAGCGTGCGTGGCGGGACGGGGGGGTGCCCGCGCACACCATGGGCCATCTGGAGGCTCACGGCACCGGCACCGAACTGGGCGACCCCATCGAGGTCGAGGGTGCGCGTGCCGCACTGAGCGGTCGTTCCCCTGATGCCCCGGCCGTCGTGCTGGCTACCGCCAAGGCGCATATGGGCCATGCCGAAGGGGCTGCGGGCATCGTCGGTGTGGTCAAGGCTGTCCTGTCACTGGAGAAGGGTGTCGTCCCGGGCCTCCCCGACTTCGTCCAGGCGAACCCGTACTGCGCCTTCACGGAGGGGCCGTTCACGGTTGCCGCCGCGCCCACGCCGTGGCCCGAGATCCCCGGCTCGCCGCGCCGAGCAGGTGTCAGCTCCTTCGGTTTCGGCGGTGCGAACGCCCACGTCGTCCTGGAGCAGGCCCCGTCTCCGACGAGCGCGTCCACCTCAGGCGAGCACAGCTTCGTCGTCCCGTTCTCGGCTCCGTCGGCCGAACAGCTCACGGAGCTCTTGGAGCGGCATCGTGCAGCCGTCGGCGGTCTCGACCCCGCTTGCGTGGGCGCGACCTTGCAGCTGGGCCGCGATGTCTTCGCACAGCGCATCGCATTGGTGGTCCGCACCGCCGCAGAACTCACCGAACTGCTGACGGAGGCCTGCGCCCGGGGCGTGCAGCCGGGCAGTGTGCTGGCTGCGCCCGGCACCGACCCGAGAATCGGTGACCTGGCCCGACGCTGGGCGACGGGCCAGGACGTCACCTGGCCCGTCGTGGAGGGTGCCGCATCCACGCGGCGCGCGAACCTGCCCGGCCTGCCGTTGCGTGGCGAGCGCTTCTGGCTGCCTGAGGCAGCCGTGCCGTCGGCCGCCGGCGCCGAACCCGCGCCGAGCTCCGTCGGCGTCGCCTCGGAGACAGGAGCCCTGGCCGCTGCACGGGCCTGTCTGGAAGCTTCTTCCTACGACGCGGTCCGTGTACGCCGTGGACTGGAACAGCTCGGCGCCGTCGGTGCCCGGCTGGCAGCCTCCGCGGTGCGCGAACACCTCGGGGCGCACGGCGCGTTGACCGTCGCGCAGGTCACCGCCGGGCTACGCCCCGTCCACCCGTACGAGCGTTACGTACCACGCCTCGCGGAACTGGTGGCCTCGGCCCCATACCCCGCGGCGGACACTGCTTCGGAACGGCGCACGCTGAAGAACGAATTCGATGCC
The DNA here is from genome assembly GCF_000424785.1 of Streptomyces sp. CNT360. NCBI lineage: Bacteria > Bacillati > Actinomycetota > Actinomycetes > Kitasatosporales > Streptomycetaceae > Streptomyces > Streptomyces sp. CNT360. The sequence goes on from NZ_AUKO01000002.1 coordinate 623,022, forward strand.
TTGGTGGTCGAACATCCTGAACTCGACGCGCTCGCCTCGGTCGTGCAGCACGTCGTGCCGGAGATTCCTCAAGTCGTCACCGGACGCAGTGACGCTCTGGAGCTGTACTTCGGTGGTCAGGTCGCCGATCTTCTCGGCCGGATATACGGGCACAACCCGATCGCCGACGAGTACAACATGGTGGTCGCCCACCTCGCCGAGGGGCATGTCCGCGAGGTACTACGCGCGAATCCCGGTCGTACCGTACGCGTCCTGGAGGTCGGAGCCGGTACCGGCGGCACCACGAGGTTGGTCCTGGAGCGCCTCGCGCCGCTGGGCGGGCAGGTCGAGTATGTCTTCACCGACGTCTCGGCGTCGTACTTCCGCCAGGCGCGTACCCGGTTCGCCACCGCGGGCGTTCCTGTGGTCTTCGCCCCGTTCAATCTGGGGCAGCCTCCGTCACAGCAGGGCTTCGACGAGGGCGCCTACGATGTGGTGATCGCCTCGAACGTGGTTCACGCCACGGAGGACATCGACGTCTCCGCCCGTCATCTGCGGCAACTGGCCGCCGAGAACGGCTTGCTGGTACTCAACGAGATCACTTCCAATATCGACTACCAGTTCTTGACCTTCGGGTTGATCCCCAGCTGGTGGACCTGCCAGGACAGCGAGCGGATGCCCGGTGCTCCCCTGCTGACACCGGATCGCTGGCACCACGTCCTCGAACGTGCCGGCTTCGGCCCGACGGCGGCCCAGGCACACGACAACGGCGTACCCGGGGAGTACGACCAGTGCGTCATCGCAGCATGGGCCTCGCACGCCCCCGAGGCGGAACAGGACTCCGCTTCCCCGGCTGTGGACACCCAGTCCGCCGTGCGTGCCCGGCTGCGATCCGTCGTCGCCTCCTTCCTCTCCGCCGACGAGCGGTCCGTCGACGAGCACGCGACCTTCACCGAGCTCGGCGTCGACTCTCTCGGCACCATCCAGCTCGTCCGGGAGCTGGAGGCGGACTTCGGAAAGCTGCCGAAGGTGCTTCTGTACGAGGCGGGTACGGTTGCCGCTCTCGCCGAAGAGCTGCTCGATCGCGTGCCGGAGGCATGTGCCCGCCTTACCGCCCCGACTGCGACAGATCCCGACGAAGCCCCAGCTCGACAGGGCCGGCGCGAAATGGCTCCCGCTCCTCCCGAACCGGCGCCCGTCTCCGCTCTGCCGATCTCGGCACCGGCACCGGCACCGGCACCGGTCGAGAAGAAGGATCCGGTCGCCGTTGTCGGTATCGCTCTGCGCATGCCCGGCGCACGCGACACGGGCGAGCTGTGGAAGGCCCTGCTCGCCGGTACCGACCACATCACCGAGATCCCTTCCGAACGCTGGGACTGGCAGCCCTTGTTCGGCGACCCGCACCGTGAAGAGGGCAAGACCAACAGCAAGTGGGGGGCCTTTGTCGACGGGGTCACCGAGTTCGATGCCGCATTCTTCGGCATCTCGCCCCGCGAAGCCGAGGTGATGGATCCGCAGCAGCGACTGATGCTCCAGACGGCCTGGCACGCAATCGAGGACTCCGGTCATGCTCCGCCGTCACTACGCGGCAGCGACACAGGCGTCTTCATCGGTGCGACCTCACACGACTACACGGCACACCTGGCGGACGTCGGCCGCTACCGGGAGCCGTACGCTGTCAACGGCAACGCCAAGACGGTCCTGGCCAATCGCGTCTCGTTCGAACTGGGAACCCACGGCCCCAGTGAGGCCGTGGACACCGCTTGCTCCAGTGCGCTGACCGCCCTGCACCGAGCGGTGCGGGCTATCGCAGACGGGGAGTGCTCGGGCGCCATCGCCGGCGGAGTGCACCTGCTCCTCCACCCGGACATGTACGTCGCCCTCGGCCAGATGGGCGCCCTGTCGCCGGACGGCCGCTGCCACGCCTTCGACCGGTCCGCGAGCGGCTTCACGCGAGGCGAAGGTGTCATCGCCGTCTACCTGAAGCCCTTGTCGCAGGCACTCGCCGACGGTGACACCGTGCACGCCGTCGTTCGCGGCACCGGTGTCAATCACGGTGGCCGCTCGCAGTCCCTGCCGGTGCCCAACCCGGCCGCGCAGGCAGCACTCATCAGCGAAGTGCTGCGCCGCTCGGACACGGATCCGCGCACCATCGGCTACCTCGAAGCGCACGGCACGGGGACCGAGGTCGGTGATCCGATCGAATTGCGCGGGCTCCGGCGGGCCTTCGCAGAGCGCACGGGCACCGGTGAGGACACAGATGTCACCGCCTGGTGCTCGGTCGGCTCGATCAAGTCCAACATGGGGCATCTGGAGGCGGCGGCCGGACTTGCGGGGCTCGTGAAGGCGATCCTCGCACTGCGCCACGGGAAGATTCCGCCCAGCATCAACTTCGTCGAACCCAATCCGATGCTCGAACTGGACGGCAGCCCCTTCAAGATCGCGCACTGCGTCGAGGAATGGCCCCGTCCCGTCGACACGGTGACGGGAGCCGCACTTCCACGGCGCGCGGCGGTCAGCTCCATGGGCTTCGGCGGTTCCAACGCCCACGTGATCCTTGAGGAGTACCCGCCGCACGCACTCACCGAGTCGGGGCCCGGCGAACGGGCGGCCGGTGAGCGGCTGTTCGTCCTCTCGGCACGTGACGAGACGCGGCTCAGGGAAGCCGCGAGCGCGCTGGCCGGCCATCTCGGACACGCTGCCGTCGCCGATCCCGCTTCGGTCGCGCACACGCTGCGGACCGGGCGCGCGGCAATGGAGTGGCGCCTCGCCGTGGTCGCCTCGGACTTCGACCATTTGATACGGGCGCTGCGCGCGCATGTCGCCGGCCAGAACGCCGACGGGCTGTTCACCGGCCGGGCGAAGGCCCACAGCAGCCGAACAACACGTACCGCTGATCTGAGGGCCTTGGCCCGGGAGTGGGTGGAAGGCAGCACCGACATCGAGGTACTCACCGACCTGTCCGGGTCCGGTGCACGGCGGGTCTCCCTGCCGGGTTACCCCTTCGCGCGCAACCGCTACTGGGCACAGGCATCGGCCGACTCCGTGCAGGCAGCGGCGGCCGTCGACGAGGACACGAACGAAACCGAACTGGCAGCTCTGTTGGACGCGTTGGGCCGCGGTGAACTGACCGTCGACGACGTGGACCTGCGACTGGTTCGAAACGACGGGATGGAACGATGACCTCCAACAGCACACTGCGTCGTCTGGTCCTCGAACGGGTCCGGGCCGGAGAGCTGGATCCCCAGACCGCGGCTCGGCTCCTGGCACGCCGAGAGAGCTCGGGCAGGGGGCCGGGCGCGGAGCTGGTCACCTACGAGCCCGTTTGGGAGCCGCAGCCTGCCCTCCTTACCGATGAGAGCGCCCTCGACGCCCCCGGCGTGCTCCTGGTCTCCGGTGCCGGAGACACCGTTCGGCCCCAGGTCCCCGAGACGGTCCGTACGGTCCGTGTCGGCCGGGATGTGGCGGCCGAGGCAGCCTCGTGGACCGCCTTCCTCGGCGAGGAACGGGCCCGCGGCCGTGCACCACGTGGACTCGTCTTCGACCTGCCCAGCGAGACTGTGGGACCGGAGCGCGCGTTGGAGCTGGCGCTGCCCGCCCTGCGTGCGGCCATCGCGGACCGGGAGGGCGGCGTGCTGCCCGTGGTCTTCCTGGTGACGGGTCCCTCTCGCCGCGAACTGAGCGCCGTGCTGGGTGCGTTCGCGCAGGTGGCGGGCGCCGAGGATCGAAGGGTCCGAGCCGTGGCAGTCGAGGTCGCGCAGCTTCCGGCCTGGGCCGACGATCCCGTACACGTGGCTCTTGCCGAGCTCTCGGAATCACGCCCGGGCCTGGCCCAGGTTTCCCACGGCGAGGCCGGTCGCGAGGTCCGGACACTGCGTGCTCGTCCGGCACAGACCAGCGGTTCGCCCGTCTTCCGGGAAGGCGGCCGCTACCTGATCACCGGTGGTGCGAAGGGAGTCGGCCTGCGCCTGGCCGAAAGGCTGGCGCTGGAGAGCCGTGCCCGCCTGGTGCTGACGGGACGCACCGACCCGGATGCCGAGCAGTCCGAGGCGTTCGACCGGATGCGCACAGCCGGAGCCGAGGTTACCTACGTACGGGGGGACATCACCCGCTACGAGGCGGCGCAAGAGGCTGTCGCCGCGGCGGAGCGTGACTACGGCGGGCTTGACGGCGTGCTCCACTCGGCCGGGCTCAACGAGGACGCATACCTTCTCAACAAGGAGGTGGACTCGGCTCGACGGGTACTCGCCGTGAAGCTGACGGGGGCCGCACATCTGGACGAGGCCACCGCCCGTATGCCACTGGACTTCTTCGTCCTGTTCTCGTCGACTTCCGCGTACTTCGGCGCAGCCGGCCAGGCCGACTATGCCGCCGCGAACCGCGGTCTCGGCGCGCTCGCCGCGACCAGGGCAAGCCGGGTCGCGTCGGGCTCACGCAGCGGAGCGTCCGTGGCAGTGGCCTGGCCGCTGTGGGCGGAGGGGGGCATGGAAGTGTCCGCCGAGAGCCGTGCGGTTCTGGAACGTATGCAGGGCATGCTGCCGATGCCCACCGACACCGGCCTACGTGCCCTGTCGGAGGCGATCCTGACGGGAGCCCCCGAGTCGGTGGTGGTCTACGGGCACAGCGGGCGTATCGATTCCTGGGTTCATGGCCTGACGTCGGCGCAGGAAGAACAGCAACCGGCTCCCCTCCCGGTGCAGGAGGGCGCGGGCGATCTCACCCAGGCGACCGAGGCCTGGCTGGTCGATCTGGTGACCTCGACCGCGAATCTGCCGACGGGTCAGCTGAGGCCGGATCAGGAGTTCTCCACACTCGGTGTCGACTCGATCCTGATCAAGAAGCTCACCGCCACTCTCGAGGACCAGCTGGGTGAACTGCCCGTCACGCTGTTCTTCGAGTACCGCACGGTCAGGGAACTGACCCGTTTCCTCTCCGAGAACAAGGCCGAGGCCCTGAGCCGGGCACTCGGGAGCGCAACGGGTGCTGCCCGGTCCGCAGCCACGGCCATCGCCGCGGCCCCCGCTGCCCCCGCTGCCGAGAACACCCGTGCCGCCCCATCCACCACCGCCTCCGGTCCGGACACGCTGGACGGCGGCCTCCCCTACGACCAGGCTGTCGCCATCATCGGTGTCGGTGGACGGTACCCAGGAGGCAACGACCTGGCCGAGTTCTGGGACTCACTGGCATCCGGACGAGACCTGATCCGAGAGATTCCCGACGACCGCTGGGACAACAGCAAGTACCTGACCGCAGCACGCGGAACGCCCGGCGCGATCACGGCCGGGTGGGGCGGCTTCCTCGACGACGTCGGCCGCTTCGACCCGCTGTTCTTCCAGATCTCGCCCAGTGAGGCAGAACGCCTCGACCCGAACGAACGGATCTTCTTGGAGGTCGCCTGGTCCGCCCTGGAGCACGCGGGATACTCGCGGGCCCGGCTGCACGCCGCAACCCGCACCCGGGAGACCCACGCCGTGGGCGTGTTCGTCGGCGTGACCGGCTCACAGTACGGACTGATCGGTGCCGAACAGTGGGGACGCGGCAACAAGGTGTTCGCCCACTCCATGGATTACTCGATCGCCAATCGTCTCAGCTATTTCCTGGACGTACACGGTCCGAGCATGGTCCTCGACACCGCCTGTTCCGGCTCCCTGACGGCCCTCCACCTGGCCTGCCAGAGCTTGTTGTCGGGCGAGTCGCGGATGGCAGTAGCCGGAGGCGTCAACGTCAACATCCACCCCCTCAAGTACGCGACGCTCACCGACATGCGGCTGCTCGCCTCCGACGGCCGCTGCCGCGCCTTCGGTGCGGGCGGCGACGGCTTCGTACCCGGCGAAGGGGCGGGCGCCCTCATCCTGAAGCGGCTCAGCGACGCCGTGGCCGACGGCGACCGAATCCACGCCGTCGTCCGCGGCACCGCTGTCAACCATGGCGGGCGCAGCAACGGTTACACCGTGCCCTCCCCGCGGGCCCAGGGAGCCGTCGTCGAGGACGCACTCCGTGCCGCCCGGGTGGACGCGCGCACCGTCTCCTATGTCGAGGCCCACGGCACCGGCACAGCCCTCGGCGACCCGGTCGAAGTGGAAGGCCTCAAGAGGGCGTTCACCGCTCACACGGACGACACCGCATTCTGTGCCCTCGGCTCCGTCAAGTCGAACATCGGGCACCTGGAGGCCGCAGCCGGGGTGTGCGGCATCACCAAGGTCGTCCTGCAGTTCGCACACAAGACCTTGGCTCCGACGCTGCACAGCGAACCGGTGAACCCGAAACTCGGACTGGCCGGCACGCCGTTCCGGCTCCAACGCGCCGCTGCGCCATGGAAGGGCCTGGACGAAACGCCTCTGCGTGCGGCAGTCAGTTCGTTCGGCGCCGGTGGCGCGAACGGCCACGTGGTGCTGGAGGAATGGGTACCGGAAGATGCCCCCGCAAGCCCTGACGGCGGTCGATACGTAGTGGGAATCTCCGCACGTACGGAGGGCCAACTTCGTTCATTGGCCCAGCGGTTGGCCGACGCACTCGGACAGGGCGAGACAGAGCACTTCACCCTGCGCGACATCTCCTTCACCCTGCTGACCGGTCGAGAGGAGTGGGATCACCGCTTCGCGACAGTGGCGTCCTCGGTACGGCAGTTGCGCGATGCCCTCATCGCTCACCTGGCCGGGAAGCAGGCGTCCTCGGTTGTCTCGGGACGCGTGGCGGGCGCCGAGCCCGACGTCGACGTCCGTCGTCTGATGGCCGCGTCACGCTGGGACGAACTGGCTTCCGCCTGGGTCTCCGGTGCGCGCATCGCATGGCAGGACATGTTCGCGTCCGGGCCCCGTCCCCGTCCGGTACCGCTGCCCTCCTACCCCTTCGGCGGCAAGCGCTACTGGGTTCCGGTGGTGGACGAGACAGCAGACGCACAAGCGTCTCCTCTTCCCGTCACGGAGCACACCGATCCAGCCTCTCCCGTACTGCGCCGCACCGATCGCATCATCGCGGATCACCTGGTGCACGAGCGCGCCGTGGTCGCCGGTGTGGTCCAGCTCGCGCTGGCTCAAGCGGCGTCCGGCATCAAGGGAAGTGCCACCTTCGAGGACGTGCGCTGGCACCGTCCGCTGGAAGTCCGCTCGGAGGTCCTGAAGACATCCGTTGCCATGACAGGGAACGGCAGGTACGAGGTGCGGGACGGGGCAAGCGGAACCGTTCACTCGACGGGCCGAATCTCCGGTGGTGCGGCAGAGCCCGGACGTCTCGACGTTGCGGCAGTGCGCACCCGCTGCCCCCATACCGTCACGGGTGCCACCGTGTACGCACGCGCCGACTCCGCCGGGCTGCACTATGGACCGCTCTTCCAAGGGCTCGGTGCTCTGCACCGCGGGGACAGGGAGGCACTGGCCGAACTGTCCGAGCCGGCCGTCGACGCCCCCTCCTGGGCGAGGGACGCGGCGATGACCGACAGCGCGTTGCACGCGGTCCAAGGCGTGTTGCCCGAGGACGACGCCCGCGCAGCACTGCCCGCTTCGGTCGCTCGCGTGCTCGTGCGCGGGCAGGCCGGTCAGGCGCGTTTCGCCCACGCGGAGCTCGTCGCGCTGGACACCGGACGGGGCACCGCATGCGTTGACGTGACCTTGGCGGATGCAGAGGGTACCGTGCTGGTCCGCTTCGAGTCGCTGCGGATCGCCCGGCCCCCGGTTCACTCCCCGCAGGCGGTGCCGCTGTTCCGGCCTGTGTGGCGTCCTGACCCGCTGCCGATGCCTGGGACCGTCGCCGACACTGCGCCCGTTCTCGTCCTGGGCAGCCAGCACGACCACGGGCTGGGCGACGCGGTGAGCGAGTACCACCGTGCTCTCGGCCGACAAGTCCACCACACCGCACTGGAGGATCTCGCGCTCCGTACGGACGAGTACGAGCAACTGCTCCAGCAGGTGGACGATCTCGGGGCCATATGGTTCCTGGGCGGTGTGGAGGAGCATCTGTACGCAGAGGACGATCTCGACCAGCTCGATCTCGCGCTGGACCGAGGGCCACTGGCGCTCTTCCACCTGCTGAAGGCCCTTCAGGCCCGGCAGAGCCGGGACACGGTCCGCCTGCACGTCGTCACCTCCGGCGTGGAGCAGACCGACCCGGATGTCTGCGCTCGCAACCCCTTCGGCGGGGCACTGGCGGGGCTGACCGCCACGGCCTCCCGTGAGCTGGGCTTCCTGGAGGTCAGCAGTATCGACGTGGCCCGTGAGGACATGGCCGAACACTCGCGTCGCGGCGACCTCGTGGATCTGGTCGGTCAGCTGGCCGACGAACCGGCGGCCCGCCCCGCACACCCAGCGGCCCTGTCCGGTGGCGTCCGTTACACCAAGCGCCTGGAGCGGATCGACCTGCCGGACACCGGAACCGCATTGCCGGTGCGCAGGGGCGGCCGCTATCTGATCACGGGGGGTGCAGGAGGTCTCGGCCGGGTCGTGGGCGAATGGCTCGCCCGGGACTACGAGGCGCGCGTACTGCTCACCGGCCGCCGTGGCGAGGATCGTCTCCCCGCCGAGGTGCACGCACTGCTGGAGTCGTTCCCGCAGCGGGTTCACTACGCAGTCGCCGATGTCACCGACGAGGCCGCACTGCGTGGCGCGGTGGCTCGGATGCGCGAGGAGTGGGGCGGTGTGGACGGCGTGGTGCACTCGGCGTTCGTCCTCAACGACCGCACGCTCTCCCGAATGGACGAGGCCACTCTGCGCTCCTCGTTCGGCCCCAAGGCACACGGCACCGTGCTGCTGCACCGCGTCCTGGCCGACACACCTCTGGACTTCTTCGCGGTGTTCTCCTCGGCGATCTCCCACAGCGGGAACGCGGGCCAGGCCAACTACGCCGCCGCTTCGACACTGCAGGACGCTTACGGCCGGTTCCTGGGAGCCCGGCTTGCCCATCCGGTGCGGGTCGTCAACTGGGGCCTGTGGGGAGAGAGCGGCTCGGTTGCCAGCGAGGACTACCGCACGCAGGTAACGGCCCGCCTCGGCGTCGAACCGATCAGCGACCAGGCTGGCGTGGAAGCCCTGCGGCGGGTACTGGCAGGAGAAGAAACCCAGATCGCCGCCGTGCGCCTGACCGAAGCCGGCCACGCCGCTGCTCCTCGACCCGCGGCAGCCGTGACGTCCGACGCGACGGCCCGGGCCGAGAAGGCCGCGCGCACCCGGACCGCAAAGGATGCGCGGCTCATCGGTGAGGACTTCTTCGCCGCTCTGGAGCCGTATGCCCGCCTGCTGTTGCGCGACGCGCTCATCGGGCACGGCGCATGGCCCCTGCCGGGGGCCACCGTCGAACGCACCGAACTGCTACGGCGCCTCGGCGTCGTCGAAGAGCAACAGCGTCTGTTCGACGCCGCCTTGTTCGCCCTTGCTCGCGGCGGACACGTCACCAGGCACTCGGACGGCTCTGTGACCGTGCCCGCCACCGAGCCGGGCGTACCTGACCCTGCCGCGGCCGAGGCGCTGCGCACGGCCCTGGTCGACCGCTACCCGCATGCACAGCCGCTGGCAGACCTGTTGCGCGAGTGCACAGAAGCGCTGCCGGACGTACTGTGCGGCCGGCGGAGCGGCCTGAGCGTACTGTTCCCCGGCGGCAGCGGTCACAAGGTGGCACCGCTCTACCACGACGACCCACGCTCTGAGCACTTCAACGCGGTGTGCGCCGCCGCGGTCACCGCTTACACCGACCGTCGCCTGGAGGAGGGCGCCGATCGCGTGGAGCTTCTTGAGATCGGCGCGGGCACCGGCGGCACCAGCCGCCCGGTCCTGGAGAGCCTGAGCCGACACGGCGACCGCTTCGGCTACACCTACACGGACGTCTCCCCCGGCCTGGTACGCAAGGCCCGCGAACAGTTCGCGGACGCCCACCCGCAGGCAGAGTTCGCGGTCCTCGACATCTCGGCGGACCCATTGGAGCAGGGCTTCGCGGAGGGCTCGTACGACGTCGTCATCGCCGCGAACGTGCTGCATGCGACACCGGACGTGCGCCACAATGTGCGCGCCGCAGCCCGGCTCCTGCGCCCGGGCGGCCTGCTGCTGGTCAACGAAGGCACCAGGGTCCTGGACGCCATCACCATGATCTTCGGTCTGACCGAAGGCTGGTGGGCGTACGACGACGGACGGCTGCGTCAGTCGCACTCACCGCTGCTCACACCCGGAACCTGGCGATCGGTGCTGCTCGACTCGGGGTTGCGCGGAGTACGGGTGATCGGCACCGCGGACACCGACCACGGGTGGGCGGGCCAGCACGTGCTGCTCGCCGAGCGAGATGTCTGGCCGGTACCGGACACCGACCGAGCCGGGCAGACGGCGTCAGCCGATCCGGTGCCCGAACCGGCCACTGCCCCTGCGGAGGACCGTTCCCTCGCGAGCGGCGAGAGCGAGGCCATCGCCTATCTCGTCGGGGTCTTCGCCGAAGTCCTGAAGCTCGACGAGGACGAGCTGGATCCCCGCACCCCCCTGGCCTCGTACGGGGTCGACTCCCTGATCAGCATGGAGGTGGCCGACCGCATCGAGGCGGACCTCGGTCCAGTGCCGTGCTCCGTCCCCTACGAGTCCACCTCGCTCCACGGAGTGGTGGAGGCCCTCCTCGCCGACCCCGCCCAGCCCTTGACCCGCCTGGCCGACCAGGCGGCGCCGACCGCGCCGGCACGCCACCCGGCGCCGTCCGAAGAGCGGGCTGCCCCGCGTCCGGTCGCAGCCGGCCCGAGCCCGCGGTCGACGCAGCACGTGGAGCCCCGAATCGAGCCCTGCACCACAGGGCGTTCCCCGGGCAACGATGAGGCCGTGGCCGTGGTCGGCATCAGTGTCCGCTTCCCGGGCGCCGAGACGCTCGACGCCCTCTGGCATCACCTGCGCGAGGGACGGCGTGCGGTCACCGGGGTCCCGTCCGAGCGCTGGAACCCCGAAGGCAGTCGTGCCGACGCCCGCTGGGGCTCTTTCCTGGCGGACGTGGAAGCCTTCGATCCTCTCGTCTTCCGCATGTCCCCCCGAGACGCGGAACGCACCGACCCGCAGGAACGCATCTTCCTCGAAGCGGTGTGGAGGGCTCTGGAGGACGCCGGTACCACGCGTCGTTCCCTGGAACGCTCAGCGCGCGAGACGAACGGCAGCGGCGTCGGTGTGTTCGCGGGCCTGATGCACAGCCCCTACCAGATCCTCGCCGCAGAGCTGCGCGGAGCTGGTTCTCAGGCCCACGCCCACTCCACACACTGGTCCACGGCGAACCGCGTGTCCTACACCTTCGGGTTCACCGGGCCGAGTCTCGCGGTGGACACCGCATGTTCCTCCTCGCTGACCGCACTGCATCTGGCTCGCGAAGCGCTGCTGCGCGGCGACTGCGGCGCGGCCGTCGTCGGCGGCGTCAACCTCCTTCTGGAGCCCTCCCACCACACGGCTCTGGAAGCGATGAACATGCTCTCGCCGGACGGCCGGAGCCGCTCCTTCGCGACAGATGCCGCAGGCATGGTGCCCGGTGAGGGAGCGGGCGCTGTCGTCCTCAAACCGCTGTCGGCCGCTGAGCGGGACGGCGACCGGGTGTACGGGCTCCTGTTGGGCTCTGCCGTCAACGCCAACGGAGCGACCACCAGCATGGTCACCCCCAGCACCGATGCTCAGGAAGAACTGATCCGCCGGGCTCTGGACCGTGCGGGTGTCGCCCCTGAACAGGTTCAATATGTCGAGGCGCAGGCGACCGGCTCCCCGCTCGCCGACCCGGCCGAAGCCCAGACGCTGGCACACATTTTCGGCGGTACGGGCACCGCGGTCGGCTCGGTCAAACCGTCTCTCGGTCACTTGGAGGCGGCCTCGGGGATGGCTCAGCTCGCCAAGGTTCTCCTTCAGTTCCGCCACGAGGAGCTGACGGCGACGCTGGACTGCGACGAGCCGATCGCCCCCTTCTCCGAGGGGAGCCTGCAACTGGTGCGTGAGGTGGAACCGTGGCCTCGTCCCACCGCCGCACCGAAGCGTATCGCCGCTGTCAGTTCCTTCGGCGCCGGTGGTGCCAACGCCCATCTGGTACTCGCCGCACCACCGGAACCCGCCCGGTCCACTCCGCGTCGCGGCCCGCGTCTCGTACTTCTTTCGGCACGACGTGAGGAACAGCTGCGCTCGCTCGCTGAGCAGGTGCGCGACTGCTTGGAAGCGGCCGGCGAGCGGGCACCGTCGCTCTCGGACATCGCTCGGACCTTGGCCGCGGGACGCGAACCGCTCGCCGAGCGTCTCGCTCTCGTGGCCCATGACGTACCGGAACTGATCACCGCTCTTACGGGGTATCTGTCCGGAACCGAGCAGGCCCTCGTCCACACGGCCCGTGCGGGAGAGGCGGAAAGTGTGCACGAGGTGCCGCCCGACGCCGACGCCCGGCGGCTGGCTGACGCCGCACGAGCATGGGTGAACGGTGCCGAACTGCACGGCACCTACAGCGCATGTGGACTCGACGAAGGCCAGATCGTCTCCCTGCCGACATACCCGTTCGCCCGGACTCGGTACCGGCTGCCCGCAGTTGTCGCCCCTACCGCAAACGCCGTCGAGAAGCGGCCGTCCAACAGCGAGGAGAACATCGTCGTGTCCCCCAATCCCGGTAGGCCGGCTGCGGACATCCAGCACGTACAGGCGACCGTCGTGGAGTCGGTGGCCGCGGTCTTGGGAGTACTGCCCGAAGACATCGGTCTCGACGAGCACCTCAGCGACTTCGGCTTCGACTCCGTCACGGTTGTCGCGCTGGCCAACCGCATCAACGCCCAGTTGACCACGCGGCTCAACCCCTCCGAGTTGTACGGTTTCCGCAATGTGGGCGCCCTGGTCGAGAACCTGGCGGAGAAGGTGCCGGGACAGACTCCCGCCGCCCCGACCACGCAGAGCACCGCATCGCAACCGGATCCGGCCGGCGCCCCTGCCCGAACGGACGACTCCGCACCGGTCGGTGCTCCTCACCCGGTACACGAAGGGGCCTCGGACACCTCCCGTCACGAGCCGGTCGCGATCGTCGGTATGTCCGGTGCCTTCCCCGGCTCGCCCGACTTGAGCACGTACTGGCAGAACCTGGTCAGCGGTCGCCATCTGGTCAGCGACATCCCCGCGGAGCGCTTCGACTGGCGGGACATCTACGGTGACCCGGCCAAGGATCCGGGCAAGGTCGCCTCTCGATGGGGTGGATTCCTCGTCGACGCGGACCTTTTCGACGCGTCATTCTTCAGGATATCGCCGCGTGAGGCCCGCCTGATGGACCCGCAGCACCGGCTGTTCCTGCAGACCGTCTGGCACACCATCGAGGACGCGGGGCACGATCCTGGCGCGCTCGCCGGCACAGACACCGGCGTCTTCGTGGGCTGCGGCTCCACCGAGTACGCGACACTGCTCCTGCAGTCCGGCGTCGAGATCGACGGCCAACTGGCCACTGGGAACGCGCACAGTGTGCTGGCCAACCGGGTCTCCTTCCTGCTCGATCTGCGCGGCCCGAGCGAACCGGTGGACACCGCCTGCTCCTCCAGCCTCGTCGCCGTGCACCGCGCTGTCCGGGCCATCCGCAGCGGCGAGTGCTCGGCGGCCATCGCGGGCGGCGTCAACCTCACTCTGGACCCCACCGGCTACCTGGCGTTCGGCAAGTCCGGCATGCTGGCAGCGGACGGGCGGTGCAAGACCTTCGATCACCGCGCGGACGGCTACGTGCGCGGCGAAGGCGTCGGCGCCGTCCTCCTCAAGCCACTCTCGGCGGCGCTGCGCGACGGCGACACGGTGTATGCCACCGTGCGCGGCACAGCCGTCAACCACGGCGGGCGCGCGGCCTCGCTGACCGCTCCGAACTCCGCCTCCCAGGCGGCGGTGATCACCGCGGCTCACCGTGACGGGGGTACGGACGCCTCCCTCGTGGGTTACGTCGAAGCGCATGGCACCGGCACCGCGCTCGGTGACCCTGTCGAACTCAACGGGCTGACACAGGCGTTCCGCGAACTCGGGGTGCCGGACGAGCGCCGCCAGTTCGTCGCCCTCGGCAGCGTCAAGACGAACGTGGGACACCTGGAGACAGCGGCCGGTGTAGCGGGACTGGTCAAGACAGTGCTCGCCATGCGGCACCGCATGCTTCCGCCGACACTGCACATCGAGCGTCCCAATCCACTGCTCGACTTGGCCGACAGTCCCTTCCACCTGGTCGAGTCAGCACGCCCCTGGGATCGCCCGCGAACTGCGACAGGGGCCGAGGCACCGCGCCTTGCGGGGATCAGCTCCTTCGGGTTCGGCGGGGTCAACGCCCATCTCGTCGTCGAGGAGTTCGTGGATGAGCGCCCCGACGCGGGCGCGCCCCGGCAGGACGAACTGTTCGTGCTCAGCGCCCACAGCGAGGAGCAGCTCGCCACATACGCGGGCCGGCTCGCGGAGTACGTCGAGCGGGCCACAGCGCAGGGCCCGGGAAACCTCGACCTCGTCGCTCTGGCCCGTACCCTGCAGACCGGCCGCCCCGCCTTCGAGCGGCGCCTAGCCGTCGTGGCGCGCTCGGCAGCAGACCTGACCGCCGCACTGCACATGTTCCTCGCAGGAGAGCAGGACCCCGCGCTCCACTCCACCGCGCACGCCGGTGAAGGCAAGGGCATCGACCTGCTCGACGAGGGTGATCTCGAACGAATCCTCCAGCCGACGCGCGACGGCGCACTGTCGAAGACCGCAGCGCTGTGGGTCCGGGGCGTCGACCTCGACTGGGAGCGACTGCACGACGACCCGATCCGTCGCCGCGTGGCGGCACTTCCTGGCTATCCGTTCGCTCAGGAGCGGCACTGGCTGCCGGCACCGGCCCGGAGTGCTTCCTCAACCGCGCCCCCCACTCCTGTCGTGACGCCGGTCCCCGTGGACTCACCGCAAGCACCGGCCACTGCCAGGCGGACGGTTCCGGCGCCCGCCGCACCGGCCGTGCCGGCCGCTGATGCGACCGCGCCGGGCAGCACGCGGTCCGCATCCCCGCCGGTGCCGGCACCGTCACCCACGCCTCCGGCAGCTCGGCCTGCCGCACCGGAGTCGCCGGTAACCGGCGCTGCGCGTGCCCCGCTCACTCCACCGGCACCCGCGGCGAGGCCACAGGCAACCGACCATGCCGGCGAGGACCTGGCGGCCCGGGTGCGTGTGCTGGTCGCGGAAGGTATCGGTCTGACCCCCGAGACGGTCGACCCCGATCGCGACCTCACGGCCTACGGGGTGGACTCGATATCCGCACTGCGGATCATGCAGCGTCTGCAGGCCGCCTTCGGTGACCACATCCCCATGGCCGCGATCTTCGAGTGCACCACCCTCAACAGTCTCGTGACCCATCTGGTCGACGAGTACGGCGTCGCCGGCGGCTCCCCCGCCGATGAGGCACCACAGACTGCCGCGTCGCCCGAAGCCGTCACCATCCCGTTCGGGGGTCAGGAGAGCGGCGTACCCCTGCATGCTCTGCCGGGTGCCACCGGCGAACTGACCTGGCTGCTGCACCTTCGCGACTGGCTGGGGGCAGGTGGCCCCCTGCGAGGAGTCGAGTTCACCACTCCCGCACCGCAGGCGAACAGTGGTCAGGGGCTCAACGATCTCGCCGCCGCCTGCGCCGCCGCGGTGACCTCCGACCGGCCGCAGGGCCCCTACCGGCTCGCGGGCCACTCGATTGCCTCTCGTCTCGCGGTCGAGACCGCCCGTGTGCTGACCGACGCGGGCCACGAGGTGGCCGAGCTGGTTCTGCTGGACGCTCCCGAGCCGGACGCCACCGACACCGACGACGCGGCGGACGACGTCCACGCGGTGGCCGGCCACTTCGCCACGGTCTGGTCCAGTGCGGGCCTCCAGGACATCGCCCCGGGCCAGGACAGCGACACCGCAGTCAGCACGGCGGTACGGCTGTTGACCGCTCTGCCCGGTGTTCCGCTCACCGGCGACGCACTGGCTGAGCGTCTCCGCACGGCCGCACACTGGCGGGCAGCGCTGCGGCGCGCTGCAGCAGACACTGCCGTGCGCCCGCTCGCTCTCGCGGGTCGCACCACCGTCCTGGCCACCCAGGACGCACGCTGTTGGGACCGGTCCCTGGTTCCACCGCCCGCGCTGCTCGCGCCGGTCGTGGCCGACGCCGGGACCGTCTCCCGCGAGGGTGCCCGCGAACTGGCGGCCCGGGCGGAAGGCACGGAGCCGTCCGCCGCTCCCCAGTCGCCGCGGACCGCGCACAAGCTCGTACGTACCGCTCCGGCCGAGGACCGGCACTTCCTCGTGCCGATCAACCGCAGTGGCACGAAGACGCCGTCGTTCTGGGTCCACCATCTGTTCGGCGACGTCAGCTACTGCATCTACCTGTCCCGCTACCTCGGCATGGACCACCCGGTCTACGGTCTTGAACAGCTCGACGCCGACCTGCGCTTCACCGAGTTCCCCTCCATCGACGACATGGCGGCGAGGTACGTCGCCGAGATCCGCGAGGAGCATCCGCACGGTCCCTATGTTCTCGGTGGCGCCTCCTTCGGCGGCATCCTGGCCTTCGAAATGGCCCGTCAACTGGTGGAGGCGGGTGAGGCGGTCTCACGCCTCTACCTGGTGGACGCGCTGCTGCCTGGCACCAGCGCGTGGACCGGTGTCGACAACACGGTGATCACGGAAGAGAACCAGAACTCCGTCACCCTGATGTTGATCGGCAACTCCGCCGCGCAGTTGTGGAAGGCAGACCCGAGCCTGACCATCGATCAGCTGGCGGAGCTGACTGTCGACGAGGCCATCGACCACATCACCCGCCACATCGTGGAGAGCTCGCCCGCAGAGCTGTCCCGGGAGGAGGTGGAGCGTCTGATCCGCACTCGGTTCGTGCTGCTCGACCGCAACGGCAAACTTTTGCTGGACTACCAGGCGAAGGCGTTCGCCCAACCGGTTCCGACGACGGTGTTCCACGCCACCAACGGCTTTTCGGCGGCCGAGAACCCGTACGGGATGCCGGCCATCGATCGCGACGACTCCGACACCACGAACGGGCTCGGCACCTTGGCCGGGGACGAGGTGGACGTACACGCCCTGGACGCCGATCACTTCACCATCGTGCTCGAGGACAACCTGCGGGCCATCGCCGAGGTCGTCTCCGCAACCCTGCCCGCTCTCGCTCCGAACGGATCACGGTCATGACCGACTTCAGCGTCTACTTCTTCTCGTCCAACGACCGCCATGATTTCGGGGACCGCTACCGGTTCATCCTGGACATCGCCCGCTACATCGACGACAAGGGATTCAAGGCGATCTGGACTCCCGAGCGCCACTTCCAGGAGTTCGGCGGAAGCTTCCCCAACCCCTCCGTCCTCAGCGCCGCCCTGGCCGTCACGACGGAGAACCTGCACCTGCGGGCCGGCAGTGTCGTCCTGCCCCACCACCACCCGGTACGCGTGGCCGAGGAGTGGTCCCTGGTCGACCAGCTGTCCGGCGGGCGGGTCGGTCTGTGCCTCGCCACCGGATGGCACAAGGGCGACTTCGTCTTCCGCCCTGACCTGTATGAAGAGCGCCGTGCCTACACCCTCCGCCACATCGAGACGCTGCGTTCCCTGTGGCGGGGCGAGGAGGCAGCCTTCCCCGGTCCGGACGAGCAGGACCTCCACGTACGCACCTACCCGCGCCCGCAGCAGCCGGAGCTGCCGTTGTGGCTGGTGCACACCTCCAATCCGCAGACCTGGACGCAGGCCGGCTCCCTCGGCCTCAACGTGCTGACTCTGCTCGACAGCTGGGAGCGGCTGGAGGACAACATCACCGCCTACCGCGATGCTCGCGAGAAGGCCGGGCTCGATCCGCTGACCGGCGTGGTGACCGTCGGACTGCACACCTTCGTAGGCGAGGATGAGGCCGAGGTGAAGCGCATCGTTCACGACCCGGTGCGGTCCTACCTCTCCTCCTTCGTCAAGCAGAAGCGCAACAACGCAGCCGTCGACGGGACGTCGTCGTCGATGAGTGACGCCGAGCACGAGGAGCTCGTCGACATCGCCGCCGAGGACTTCTACCAGCGCCGCTCCCTGCTCGGTACCCCCGAGAAGTGCGCCCAGGTGGTGCAGCGCCTGACGGACATCGGTGTCGGCGAGATCGCCTGTCTGGTGGACTTCGGCGTGCCCTTCGACACGGTCCTCGCAATGCTGCCCCACTTGGACGCCCTGCGTGCCCGGTTCGCCGAACCGCGGACTGTGGCGGAATCCGCGGACGACTCGCTTTCCTGGTACTACACCCGCGCCTGAGGGAAGGGAGGCGGTCGGAGTCTGTTCGAGCAGGAACCGGCCGCCTCGGTCCCGGTACGTCTTCCTCTTCCTGGAGCCCCTCGATGACCTCGGCCGACGCCGCGTCCGCCAACGATTTCGACCGCTGGGTGTTGCGCCCGGCACCGCGTGACGCCCCATTTCTGCGGCTGATCTGCGTCCCCTACGCGGGGGGCGGCCCGGCGGCATTCCAAGGCTGGGCCGAGGCGCTTCCCGGCACTGTGGAGCCGTGGCTGCTGCGGTTGCCGGGACGCGAAGCCCGCTTTCGTGAAGACCCGCACACCCGGGTCCCCCTCCTCGTCAAGGAGATGGCCGCCGCGCTCGCACCACGGATCGACGGCCCCTATGCACTGTTCGGACACAGTCTGGGTGCTCTGCTCGCTTTCGAGCTGGCCCGGGAACTGGTTTCCGGACACGACAAGGAGCCTGTGCACCTGACCGTATCGGCACGGTCGGCGCCCCATCTGCCGCTGCGCCACCAGGTCGTACACGGGTTGCCTGACGACCTCTTCCTGGACGCGCTGGACCACCGCTTCGGTGCCATCCCCCCGAGCATCCGGGACGACCCTCAGATGCGTGCCCTGTATCTGCCGGTACTACGTGCGGACGTGACGCTCCTGGAGACCTACGAGCACATTCCCGGAACGCCGCTGTCCTGCCCTGTCACGGCATACGCCGGACAGGAGGATCCCGAGTTCGACAACACCGACCTCGACGCCTGGCGTCGGCACACCGCATCCCACTTCCGACTGCGCACCTTCGCCGGCGGGCACTTCTTCCTGGGGCCGCAACATACAGAGGTTCTCGACGACCTCACCGCGGATCTCTACGCGGCGATGATTCCCTGACCGGGTCATCCGCTGTCGTCACGCCCGGTGGGCGCCGGGATCAAAGAGGCGGCCACCGCCTTGTTCACGGCGTCCAGGCGGGACACGGCGCGGAGCTTGCCGTAGACATTGCGCAGATGTCGCTTCACCGTGCCCTCCGCGATGGACAAACGGCGCGCGATCTGCAAGTTGCTCAGTGCTTCACCTGCCAGGGCCAGGACCTCGCACTCGCGCCCCGAGAGGAGGTCGCCGGGCGCCTGGCCCACCCTGTCGAAGCCGTGTTGGGAGACGGAAAGAATCACATGCCCTGAGTCCCGGTCGACGCACACGCTCTTGATGGCCGACAGGAGTTCATGCCGTGTCGACCCCTTCACCAGGTACGCACTGGCACCGAGAGACAGCAGCTCACGGGCGAGCGCGACGTCGTCGTGCATGGTCAGGACGAGAATCCGGGTATGCGGTGAGACCTGCCGTAGCTGCGGCAGAGTTCCGCGCACACCCTGCCCCGGCATCTCGATGTCCAGGACGAGGACATCGGGCTTGAGTTCCGCCGCCTTGCGGCAGGCGTCCTCCCCGCAGTGGGCCTCTCCCACCACCTCGATGCCGGCGGAAGTGAGAATTTCCCGCACTCCCTCCCTGAACAATGTGTGGTCATCAGCGACAACGATGCGCAGGGTCCTAGATTTCGCTTCCACCCTTCTCCCCCTTAAAAGGAACAAAAACGAGAACTCTAGTGCCACATCCGGGCTGCGACTCCACCAGAACATCGCCGCCCAGGAGTTCCGCTCGCTCACGCATGGAGAGCATGCCGCCGTGCCCACACGGCACAGGGGCCTTCGCATCGAATCCGACCCCGTCGTCCTCTACGACAGCACGAGCCTCGCCCGGTTCGAGGTGGACGGCTACGTTGATCACGGTGGCTTTCGCATGCCGCAACGCATTGCGTTGGGCCTCACGGGCTATCAGCAGTAGCTCCTCCGCCACCAGCGGGGGCAGCCACGCCTCATCGCCCGTGACAGAGATGCGTACGTCAGCGGACTGCTCGTCTCCCGTGGCGTCGAGGTCTGCCGCGAGGGCAGCACGGAGTGACCCTGTATCGGCGTGCTGCCGCAGTCCGCTCATCACCTCACGCAGCCGGGCCAGGGACGCGCGAACGATGTCTCGGGCCGCTGCGGCCTTCTCGCGCGCCAGTTCAGGCTGCGTGTCGCGATAGAAATCGTACAGCTCGAGCCAGTTGAGGGCGGAGCCCAAGTGTCCCGCTACCTCGTCGTGCAACTCCCTGGCCACACACCGTCGTTCATCGTCACGCGCACTGTGGACCCGCTCCAGGAGATAGCCACTGTGCGCCACCGAAAGTGCCGAGTGACGAGCGACGATCTGATGGTGGAGCAAGGACAGGAGTACAGAGAACGCGGCAGGCGATGGCCTCGTCTGCTCGGGCTCGTCGAGCAGCACAACGGTCACCGCATCGAAGAGAGCAGCCGAGGCGCGACCGGACTCCACGGGATGCGTCACCCGCCCGTCGGGGTCGAGAGCCTCGCCCTTCAACGAGTCCGTTCCATGCGGTAAGCAGGTCCCGCACCGCAACTCCGCGATGACGTGGACCAGCAGACGGCGCGCCTCGGTCACACGCAGAGCAGCTCGACGGGTATCACCGAGGTGCGAACTCCCTGATGCGAGCAGGGACTCCTCGTATACAGCGAGAACCTCGTCGAGCCGGCGTTCGAGCACGGAGGCAGGAGCAACACGCACTTCCCCCTGCACAGTCACCATCGCCCCCTACCTGATCAGTCGGCCTCTTGACCGCTCGTTGATCCGGAACCCGGAGAGTACCTCGCCACCTGGGCACGGCGCGTTAGGAAGTTGTCAGGATGCTGACGGTATCCGACGGAAACCTTCCGTATACACGCTTCCGATGTCCCGAAAGGAGCACACGGGACTGCCTCCCTCGGCGCGGGCACACCTGTCGCGGCTTGAAAGTCGACCGACCGACTTATAGAACGAGATCTCAAGACGTTCGACAGGTTACGTAGGGGCCGCGGGACAGCGGTTCTACGACGGGGAGGCCTCAGAACCATGAACGTGCTGATCGTCGAGGACGACGACAATGCCGCCGATACGCTCACGGGAACACTCGGCGGGCACGGTTACCAGGTGTACCGCACGGCTGCGGGCGGACAGGCCGTCGACTTGGCACCCTCCGCCCACCTTGTCCTGTTGGCGCTGGAGTTGCCGGACCTGCACGGATACGAAGTCTGCCGGCGCATACGGGAACAGTCCTGCGTCCCAGTGATCGTACTGAGCGGGCGTACGGCCGAACTCGATCGTGTGATGGCGTTCCACATGGGCGCGGACGACTTCATGGCGAAGCCCCTCAGCCGCTACGAGTTGCTGGCGCGCATCCAGGCAATCCTCCGGCGGGCGGGGGGCTGCCCACAGCACGGCGGTGTCGGCTCGACCACAGCGACGAGCACGTCGCCCGTCACGTTCTTGCACGGCATCCCCTCGCCCACTCCCCCACCCAGCCTCGACGCCTCACCGCAGACGGAGTCGATGGAGGCTCCGGCGCGGACATCGCTGTCGGCCGGACCGCTCCGTCTCGACCCTCGGGCCCGGCGGGTGTACCTCAACGGTTCTGAAGTCCGCGTCACGCGCCGGGAGTTCGACCTGTTGACGATGCTGCTCGAAGAGCCGGGCACCGTGATGCAGCGTCAGGAGATCATGAACCAGGTATGGGATGAGAACTGGTTCGGATCCACGCGGACCCTGGACGTGCACGTGGGCTCCCTGCGCAGCAAGCTGGGCAACCCGAAGTGGATCGAGGCCGTCCGCGGAGTCGGCTACCGTCTGACGGTTCCCCAGGATTCCGCCGCGTGAGCGGGCTGTCCATCGATACGGTCGGTGCGTGCTTGAAGTTGCCATTGACGGACTGACTCGTCGGGGCACACCGCTCAACGACCGTCGGCGCTGCTGCGTCGCGCGACCATCGACTGCCCGCCCTGCCCCACAAAACGTGAACCCCCGCCGCCCCCCGGGGGATGGGCGCGGCGGAGGAGTTGATGAACGTCAGACGTTCAGGTCACGGTTACGGAAGCGCGCAAGACCCAGCAGGAGGAGCACGACGGGAGCGACGAGCAGCACAAGCATCTCGGGGCCAAGGCCTTCCTGCAGCGGATTGCCGCCCAGGTAGTAGTAGAAGACCGACAGATACTTCAGCGGTTTCACCGCCTCGGACTGCGAGGCCAGCGCGTTCACGACGAACGAGAACGCGCCGTACCCCGCGGTGATCGCCACGGTCAGCGTGCGGCGGCCTGTCACCGCCCCCGTGGTGAAGGCCACGGCAGCGAAAGTGATCGCGAGCAGGGCGAGGCCGATGATGGTGACCAGGAGATTACCGAAGCCGACACGCATGTCCAGTGCGGTGTCCAGGACGGCGAGCTCCAGCAGGATAAGGACCGAGAAGGCGACGACGGCCAGACAGAGCGCACCGAACCGCTGCAGGAGAAGTCGTCCGCGCTCGATCGGATGAGACAGGTAGAGGTCGAGCAGCCCCGTCTCCTCCTCGCCGGCGACGGACTTGGCGCCGTTGAGAGTGACGTACACCAGCAGGAGCAGCGGCACGATCATGCCGAGGACAGTGGCCTTCAGGAACCCTGGTCCAGAGGCCAGGTCGTCGAAGGAGAGCGCTTCCTGGAATCCGCTGGGGTTCTCGGTGGCCTTGTCCGGATCAAAGCTGGAGGTGTACATCAGCGTGATCAGACCGAGACCGATCGCCCAGAACACCAGGCCGCGGCGCTGATCACGCAGCGCCTTGGCGAAGACGGCGAGTGGTTCAGCGGACACCGTGCATCTCCTCCTCGGGCTCCTGCTCGTAGGCATGCAGGAAGATTTCTTCAAGATCTGCTTCCTCGCACACCAGGTTGATCACGGTGTGCTGGGCGGCGGTCTTGACCAGCGCATCAGCGGCGCCGTCGAGTGTGCAGGTAAGCGTCGCGCCCCTTACCTGCACGTCCCGGGTTCCGGGCAGAGCGGAGAAATGGCGCGGATCGACGGGGTCGGCGAAGCGGATCTCCACCCTGCGCTGGGCCTGTTCGAGCAGCGTTGCCACATCGGAGACCGAGACCAGCTTGCCTCCGCGGATGATTGCGACACGGTCGCCGACATGCTGGACCTCGGACAGGATGTGCGAACTCATCAGCACTGTCTGCCCGTTGTTCTTGGCCTCCCGCACCATGGTCAGGAACTCCTGCTGGACCAGCGGATCAAGTCCGGTGGTGGGCTCGTCCAGGATGAGCAGGTCGGGCTGGTGCATGAATGCCTGAATGATCCCCACCTTCTGCTTGTTGCCCTTCGAGAGGTTGTGCACCGGACGCGTCAGGTCCACCCCGAGGCGCTCGGCGAGCGTGGTGATGGTGGACTTCGACACCCCGCCACGCACCTTGGCGAGGAACTCAAGAAGTTCCAGACCACTACCGCGACCGGCCAAGGGGAGTTCACCAGGGAGGTAACCGACGCGCCTGCGCAGTTCGGCACCGCCCTCGCGGGGATTACGTCCGAAGAGTTCGACGCGGCCCTCGGTCGGGCGCAGCAGATCGAGCAGCAAGCGGATGGTCGTGGTCTTGCCGGCCCCGTTGGGACCGAGATACCCGAAGATTTCTCCCTCGTTGATACTCAGCGACAGTCCGTCCAGGGCCTTGAATTTGCCGTAGGACTTACCGAGTCCCTCGGCTAGCGCCACTGGGGTCATGCTGCATTCGCTCCTTCTGCTCTTGCTCTCGATCGACCCGGACGAGCGGCACCTCACACTCACGCCACTCGTGGAAGTCGCACTTCCGCCAGGCACCGCCCCACCTGATGAACTCCCCCGCGCTTCGCTACCCGATCCAGAGCATCTTCGGTCCCACGTATGGGTGTTGAGGCGAGAAGCGATCATCATGCTCCGCTCCCCACAGAGCTTGAGGGGGCACCAGGCGCCTCACCTCCCGCTCTGCAGCGGTGGATACCGCCACCGGGCGAGACGGTGCCTTGAACTTCCTTCGCTCCGTTCAGTATGCACTGAACAAACAGTACGCGCTATGCGCATCCCCGTTAACGATGCATAAAGGCACGCTCCGCGCTGCGAAGTCACTGGCACTCACATCCGGTGTACCTCTCCCAGCCCCCCTGAAGCGCCCATCCTGAGCTGCGCATACACAGAAGGAGGTGGAGGTCGCGTACCCCTTTCGAGGCACAGGGGCCGACGCCGGTTGCCCGTCTCATGGCCTCTCCACGCGAGCGGAGGCCAGAGAGCGCTCACGTCCCGAACGGGAGAACCACATGTCATCTCAGCTCTTCACCTCGGAACCGGTGACCGGGGACCACCCCGACACGATGGCCGATCGGGTCGGACACGGTTCTCGACGCTCCTCTTGAGCAAGACCCCGCCTCGCGTGTCGCTGTGGAGACGCCGAACACCACGGGATTCGACGGAGCCTCCTGTGGGGTCTCCACCTGACTCGGTGCCCAACCTCCCGCTATCGCACAAGGGGTCGACTCTGGTTACGAGACACGAGGCGAGGAGGAGACAGACGCACTGAACCATCAGGGCGCAGGCCGACCAGGGTCCGAAGTGCGGATACGCATGCGACGGGACACCAGGTCTCATGCCCTTGCCCATCGAACTGGCCCACCGGCTCTCCCGTGGACTCGCCGAAGTCCGGAAGAGCGACACCCCTCCCTTCCTCCGTCCGGACGGTAAGCCTCAGGTGACCATCGAGTACGTGGGCAGCAAACCGACTCGACTGGACACCGTGGTCGTCTCCTCGACCAACTCGCCCAGGACCGCATCAAGCCGGAGACGGACATCCACCGTCTCCTGGTCGACCCGACCGGCCGTTCCGAAATCGGTGGTCCGATGCAGGACGCCGCCTGACGGGCCGCAAGTTCGTCATCGACACATACGGCGGGTCTGCCCGGCACGGTGGCCGCGCCTTCTCGGGCTAGGACCTCTCCAAGGTCGATCGCTCAGCCGCGTACGCAACACGCTGAGCAGCCAAGAACATCGAGGCCGCCGGACTCGCCGACCGCTGCGAGGTTCAAGTCGCCTACGCCGTCGACGAAGCCGATCCAGGGTGAGCAGCGCACCCGGTCCGGCCACCAGCCGTACATCGGCTCGGGACTGCACTACGGGGCGACTGCGGAGCTGCTCCAGCAGTTGGCCGAGGACCAGGAGGTGAAGCAATCCGGCGTCCTTCGGCAGATGTCGAGCCCTTCGGCCACGTCTGCCGGCGACGAGCGCGGCTCGTCCATGTGCCACGCGCGGTCGACAGACCCCGTCCGCACCATAGTTCCGTCCAGTCCGCCGTAACGGTCCGGCGCTGTACGGTCCAGATCCGCTTGTTGGTGTCGATGTCTGCGACGCGGCAGCCTGAGACCCGCGCCCGGTGGGCTGACTGACAAGGGCACCAAGGGAAAGCGCGCCCGCAAGGCTCCCATCGTCGAAGAGATCCGTCCCCTCGTCGCTCGACGCCTCCTGTCCGCCGGCCCGGATCCTGGTGCCCGCGTGTTCACCGGCCCGCGCAGCGGACGCGTCTCCCCCCGCCGTCCTGCGCGATGCGACGCCACACATGCAACGACGTGGTCAGCAGGCTCGGCTACGAGCACCCGCGCCGCCACGACCTCCGGCACACCGGACTGATCTGGTTCGCCGACGCAGGGTTCAGATGCACGTCCGTCCTACGACGCATCGCCGACCACGGATCGCCGACCACGGCCCAGCGGTACCTGCACCCGGGCGTAGGCGACATCACGGCCACTGGGGCGGCGCTTCCCGCGCACCCCAGCACGTCGCACGCACCACACTCGCTGCGCAGCTCCGTCGTCGTGACCCGCTGAACGGTCAAGGGCGCCGGTACCCCACTGGCCCCCAGAAATGATCGAGGGCCGGTTCCGGATGCCTCCGAAACCGGCCCTGACCTGCGACTTCGTAAAGTCGGGACGGCGGGATTTGAACCCACGACCCCTTGACCCCCAGTGAACGAAACACCGTCCACAGGGGTCTGTGAGTTCCGGGGAGTGCGCAAACGTCCAGGTCAGGGCCAGCTTTTCCGGCTCGTTCCACGGAGTCCGTGAGATCTGCGTGAGACGACGAAGCCCCGGCTCGGTGGAGTTCACCGGCCGGGGCTTCGCCGCGCCTTGGGGCGGTCAGTTCTGCTCGTCGCCCTCGGCCTCTGCGCCGACGGCGGGCGGCTCGGGTTCAGCCGGGGCCGTACTGATCCGCAGGCATCCGTCCGTGCCGAACAGCTCGATCAACTGCGACAGATGGGCGCGCGCCGCGCTGCGGCCGGGTGTCTCTCCCGTGGTCACCCGCGCCCCTCCAGGTCCGCCCACACGATCTTGCCCCAGCGCCGCTCATCCGTGCCCCAGTCGGCGGCCAGCGCCGCCACGAGGCGCAGACCACGCCCGCCTTCTTCACTGTCGTCGGCTTCGCGCTGCACCGGCCGCGCCCGGGAAAGATCCGCGACGCCGACACGTACCCGCGCAGCGCCGGGACGGTCGATGACGACCCGGATGGACGCCCGCCGGGCGTGCTGCACGGCGTTGGCCACCAGCTCGGAGACGATCAGCGCCCCGTCCTCGGCCAATGCGTCCAGCCCCCAGACGGCACAGGCGGTACGAAGCAGGCGCCGCGCGGTGGCTGCGCTCTCGGGCTGCCTCGGCAGGGTCTCGCTGTACCCGGGGTATCCGGTCTGGCGGGCCCGGGTTGTAGGTTGCGGCATGTCGGTCTGCTTCCTTCAGATCGGCCAGCCCCGGGGCCGTTCGCGCGGTCGCCGGGGCGCTTCGCGTTCAGGTAACCGGGGTGCGTGATCATGCGGAGGAGCCAACCAGGGGGCCAGGGAGGGGCCACACTGGATACGGAAGGAGGCCACCATGAGCGACACCACCGAGCGACGCCGCGAGTTCGGCGCCTACCTCGCCGGTCTGCGGCGGCACTCCGGCCGCCCGCAGCGGCAGTTCGCCGCCGTGCTGTGCGCCGTGTCCGGCGCCCAGTCGATCACGCGGAACGAGGTCTCCCGGTGGGAGCGCGGGGAGCGCATCCCGGACGTGTGGCTCCCCACCTTCGCCCAGGTACTCGGTGTGCCGCTGCGTGAGCTGGAGCAGGCCGCCGCGTACGCCCGGGGGGACGCTCAGGCCACCCTTCCCGGGGTCGCGGCCACCCTCGCGGACCTGCTGCCCGACGGGGACGCGCTGGAGCCCTTGGCGACCCCCCGTGGCCGTCGGATCGGCGCCACCACCGTGGACGGCCTGGCGGCTCGCGTCCACGGCCTCCGGCTCGCGGACGATGTGCTGTCCGGCGGTGACCTGATCGCCCCCGCCTTCCGTGAGCTGCGCGCCGCCGTCCGCCTGTACCGCGAGTCCGAGCACTCCGAGGAAACGGGGCGCGGCCTCCTCGTGCAGATCGGGGAGTTGGGCCAGATCGCCGGATGGATCGCCTCCGACGCCGGTCGGGGTGAGGACGCGGAGCACGCCTACCGACTCGGACTCTCGGCCGCCCGCCAGGCCGGGGACGCGCCGCTGGTGGCACAGCTCGCGGGCAGCCTCGCCTACCACCTGTCGAACAGCGGCCGGGAACGAGAGGGCCTGGAACTGGCGAAGGCAGCCGTCACCGAGGCCGGGCCGGACGCTCCGGCCACAACCCGCGCCCTGTTCCTGGACCGCGTGGCATGGGCGCACACGCGTGCCGGGGAGGCCCAACCCGCCCTGCGGGCGCTCGGGGAGGCCCACGCCGCCCTGGATGCCACGGACGGCCCTCCCGCGCCGACGTGGGCCTACTGGGTGAACCGCGAGGAGCTGGAGGTCATGGACGCCCGGGTGTTCACCGAGCTGCGTCGCCCGTTGCGCGCGGTGCCGCTTCTCCAGGACGTGCTGGGACGCTACGACGCCACCCACGCCCGGGAGGTCGCGCTGTACCGCTCATGGTTGGCCGTGGCGCTGGCCGACGCCAACGAGCCCGAGCAGGCTGCCGAAGAGGCCCGCCGCGTCATCGACACGTCCGGTGATCTCTCCTCGGAACGCACGGCGGAGCGCGCTCGGACGGTGCTGCAACGGCTGAAGGAGTATGAGGGCGTACCGGAAGCGCGCGAAGTACTCGCCGACTACGGGCACTTGCTGCTCGCTTAGGGATATGCCGAGTATTCGGCGTGTCGGTGCGCTAAGCATCCATGCACACCTGCAGCGCCGCGCCACGAAGCCCGTCCTCCGCGCCCTGAAGGCGTACCGCGCCACGCAGGCGGCGGAGAAGCTGGCCGCCGGGGAGGCGTACGAGAACTGCGGCTACGTGCTCGTGGACGAGCTGGGGCAGCCGTGGAAGACGGACGAGCTCCGGCGCGAGGCGTACAAGCTCATGGATGCGACAGGCGTCCGACGGGTGCGGCTGTACGACGCGCGGCGCGCCTGCCTGTCGTGGATGGCGAACAACGGGGTGCCGGACACGGTGGTCTCCGCGTGGGCCGGTCACGCGGATCTCGGGTTCACGAAGCGGACCTACGTGCACTCCGACCCGCAGTCGCTCAGAGCGGGTTCGGAGAAGCTGGCCGAAGTGCTCGGCTGACCTTGGTCAACAGCGTGCGTGAAAAATTGTGAGACGGCGACCCTGGGAACGATCAAGAGGGGCCCCGAAGGACCCCTCTGACCTGCTATCTCTCTGTCGGGACGGCGGGATTTGAACCCACGACCCCTTGACCCCCAGTCAAGTGCGCTACCAAACTGCGCCACGTCCCGGTGCCACGCTCGGTTCGGGGCTTTCCCCTGCGCCGCTCGCGCACAAAGAACAATACAGCACTCCAGGGGGTGCTCGCGCCCACCCCCGGGGCCTCTCGCCAAGATCATCGAGGCCGCGCGTTTGGCCTGATGGCCGGACGGGAACTCCGGCGTCCTGCGACAGATGGCCGGAACCACTGAGGGCTCCGGCCGCGCTCCAGGGGAGGAGGTCTCGGCTGTGAGCCGGTCCCGCATAGTGATCGTCGGAGCTGGATTCGCCGGATACCAGGCGGCGCGGACCCTCTCGCGTACGCTCCGTGGCGCGGTGGAGATCGTTCTGGTGAATCCCAACGACTACTTCCTGTACATGCCCCTGCTGCCGGAGGTGGCCTCCGGCATCCTGGAGCCACGCCGGGTCTCCGTGTCGCTGGCCGGGACGCTGCCGCGCGTCCGGCTCGTCCTCGGCGAGGTCGGCAGCGTGGACTTCGACGAGCGCCGGCTCCAGTACGTGGACCCCGAGGGCCGCTCCGGAGAGCTCAGCTACGACCGGCTGCTGCTGACCGTCGGCAGCGTCAACAAGCTCCTGCCGATCCCCGGCGTCGCCGAGCACGCGCACGGCTTCCGGGGCATGCCGGAGGCGCTGTACCTGCGTGACCACGTCAACCGCCAGGTCGCCCTGGCGGCCGGCGCGGACGATCAGGAGGAGGCGGCGGCCCGGCGTACCTTCGTGGTCGTGGGCGCCGGATACACGGGCACGGAGGTCGCGGCCCACGGCAAGATGTACACGGACTCGCTGGCCCGGCAGCACAGCCGGGGCGAGCCGAGGCAAGGGGATCCCCGGCAGGAGGAGCCCGGCTCCGTCCGTGCGCGGGACGCCGAAAGCTCCCGCTGGCTGCTCCTCGACCTGGCCCCGCGGATCCTGCCCGAACTGGACCAGCGGCTGTCCGACACCGCGCACAGGGTGCTGACCAAGCGCGGCGTCGACGTACGGACGAAGACGTCGGTCAAGGAAGCCACCAGTGACGGCGTGCTGCTGGACGACGGGGAGTTCGTCCCCACCCGTTCCCTCATCTGGTGCGTGGGGGTCCGTCCCGACCCGATGGTGCAGGACCTGGGGCTGGACACCCAGCAGGGGCGGCTGGTGGTCGACGAGTACCTCCGGGTACCCGGCCACCCGGAGGTTCTGGCCTGCGGTGACGCGGCCGCGGTGCCCGATCTGACCCGGCCGGGGGAGATCACTCCGATGACGGCCCAGCATGCCGTCCGGCAGGGGAAGACCGCGGGACGTAACCTCGCCGCCTCTTTCGGTTACGGAGCCTCCCGTCCCTACAAGCACCACGACCTCGGCTTCATGGTCGATCTGGGCGGGTTGCAGGCCGCCGCGAACCCGCTGAAGCTGCCGCTGTCCGGGCCGCTCGCCAACCTGGTGACCCGCGGCTACCACCTGGCGTCCATGCCCGGGAACCGGGTACGTGTGCTGGCGGACTGGGCGCTGGATGCCGTGCTGCCGCGGCAGGCGGCGCAGCTGGGGCTGGTGCGGTCCTGGTCGGTGCCCCTGGAGTCCTCGTCCCCCGAGGTGGCCCGGGTCCCGGCTTCCTGAACCCGCATGGGCCGGGCCGGACGGTGCGTGCCGTACGGTCCGGCCCGCCACCACCTCACGGGGAAGCGGGCGGCGCCTCGCCTCCCGCCTTTGAGACGATGAGTGGGCCGACCCTCTCATGCGGTCGGCAGGACTTGCCGAGGTCCCGCATCATCCATTGCACGTAGCGCTGCTCGGTGGCCTTGCCGTCGATGCGCAGCCAGGCGTCGTCGGAGCCGGTGAGTCCGGCGAAGTTGGCGCTTCCTGTGTAGGTGGTGCGGGTGTACTTGCCCCGCACGTAGCCCTCGACGGTCATGGCCTTGGCATGCAGAACGACGTCTTTGCCCTGCTCGTTCTTGCGCTTGCAGGGAAAGAGGATGGCGCCTGCACTCCGTAGTTCCTTCAGGATCTTCGGGTCCCACGCAGCCTCGCCCGGGCCCGCGTTGTCGTTGGTGCCGGGGTAGTGGAGAACGGTCACGGCGCAGCCGTCGCGGGCCTTGTGTACCAGGGTGTCGGCGAGTTGCTGACGGTTCTTGGTGAAGCTCAGCATGGCGATGTCGATGAGGGCGCCGCCGCCGCTCGGCTCGCCCTGGACAGGGCGGTCGCAGGAGACGGGCTCCAGTTCCCGCACCACCGGATCGACGGCGCCCGCCCACGGGTACAAGAAGGCGTGGTACCTGGGGTCGCTCCCCTTCACTTCCCGGGTGTAGGGCGTGGGCCAGTACTCGCCGAAAGGCATCCGGTGCTGTTGCTTGCGCCCGGCCACCAGGTCGTCGAAGTACTTCCGGTAGCCCGTGTAGGGGCCGCGGTCGGCGACGGTGACGGCGTCGTTCCAGGACTCGACCGTGTAGAAGTCGTTCAGGTTGGACGAGGACTGATAGACGACGTCGCGGTACTGCTTGCCACCGGCGCGGACGGCGGAGAAGAGAGCGAACTTGTTGTGGTTCAGTTTCGCGCCGATGCATCCGCGGGCTGCCGTTTTGCGTCCTCGGTCCGAACACGTCGCCGCCCAGGACGAGGTGCCGGCGAGATGCTGCCGCAACGCGAGCAGCGCCTTGCTCGGCGGTGTCACATTCCCCTTGCTGTCGCGCCTGCCGCCGTTGTTCACTCCGTCCATCAGGACGCGGACGCGCACACCGTGGTGCGCTTGGTCG
This sequence comes from Streptomyces sp. CNT360, assembly GCF_000424785.1. Taxonomy (NCBI): domain Bacteria; kingdom Bacillati; phylum Actinomycetota; class Actinomycetes; order Kitasatosporales; family Streptomycetaceae; genus Streptomyces; species Streptomyces sp. CNT360. Next base: position 654,513 of record NZ_AUKO01000002.1, read on the forward strand.
ATCAGGGAGCGGACGATCTGCTTCTCCGCCACCGACGACTGGATGTCGAACTGGTGCATGGACATCTCGATGGTGCCGCCGCGCGGCACGTTGCTGATCAGTCGGGCGAGCTGCCGCATGATCCGCTCGTTGTCGGCCGTGCTGCCGACCGGATCGTTGAACACCGGCCGAGCGACCACCGGGTCACCGGTGACCGGCGGGGCCGAGGGCACGCCCACCCGGGGCGGGGCCGAGTCCTTTCCGCCTGTGTCCGGTTGTGCGTCCTCGCGGCACCCCGCCAGCAGCAGGCCCACGACGGCGACCAGCGCGATCCCCGCGCGCTTCCCCCCTGACATCGTCATGCTCCCTCCGGCTTCTCATGCCGAGACCGCTTTGACGTGCTGCCTCCCACAGTGGGGCACACGCATACGGAGGGGGAACCGCCCGTCGGCTCCTGTTGCACGTCCGCGACAGACCTGTGCACCGGCACCACACCCGCCGGGTGGCGACGCGTTCCCTGGCCCGCGCGGGAGGTCACGCACTTTCTGTGCGGCGGGAACAGACGGTCCGGCCGGTACTGTTGCACCGACCAGGAGACCCGCACCGTGCGGGCGGCGAACACGGAGGCAACAGGCCGTCCCGGCGCGATCCGGGGCTCCCGGCGCCACAGTGCGCCCGGCAACCGACATCCGCTGTCGAGGGGCGACCGCTCCAGCCGGCTGCGGACCCGGGCCGAGGTCTTTTCACACAGGAGGAGCATTTCTTGAACGACGGGCCCTTGACACTCATGGCTGTACACGCCCACCCCGATGACGAGGCCACCGGAACGGGAGGGGTCCTCGCACGGTACGCGGCCGAGGGCATCCGTACCGTCCTCGTGACGTGTACCGACGGCGGTTGCGGTGACGGGCCAGGGGGCGTCAAGCCGGGCGACCCCGAGCACGATCCGGCGGCCGTCGCCTCGATGCGGCGTCAGGAACTCGAAGCCAGTTGCGAGGTCCTGAAAGTGAGTCACTTGGAGATGCTGGGGTGGGCCGACTCCGGAATGATGGGCTGGACGACCAATGACGCCCCCGATTCCTTCTGGCAGACCCCCGTGGAGGAGGGTGCTGCCCGACTCGCGGAACTCATGCGGCGCTACCGGCCCGATGTGGTCGTCACCTACGACGAGAACGGCTTCTACGGCCACCCCGACCACATCCAGGCCAACCGCATCACGAAGGCGGCGCTGGCAATGACCACGCTGACCCCGAAGGTGTACTGGACGACGGCACCCCGTTCGATGACGCAGCGTTTTCTGGAGGTCATGCGCGAATTCGGCGGGGACGACCAGGTACCGGACCCCGCCGAGGCCGCCGCGATGGCCGAGATCGGGCTGCCCGACGAGGAGATCACCACCTGGGTGGACACCACCGCATTCGGCGGTCAGAAGTTCGACGCGCTGGCGGCGCACGCCAGCCAGGGCGAGAACATCTTCTTCCTCGGGATGGGTCAGGAGAGGTTCACCGAGCTGATGGGGGTGGAGACCTTCGTACGTGTCCAGGACAGCACCGGCGCGGCTCTCCCCGAGAACGACCTCTTCGCCGGACTGCGCTGACCCGCCCGCGCCGGAGAGCTCACATTCCGCACGGCCCGATCGGGTCGGACCGTTCCTGCGCAGGCAGGTGCGTCAGGGGCGCAGGGCGCGGAGGTGGGCCGTGCGGACGTCGGCCGTCTGACCCTGGACGACAAGGAAGAGGCCCTCGCGGGCCAGCCGTTGGGCCGGGTCGGAGAGACCGAAGGCGCGGCCGCCCCCGGCGACCACGGCCGCCGTGGTGGCGGCGCGCATCAGGTCGTAGGCGCGGGTCTTGACCGCGAGCCTGTCGTCGAGGCGTTCGGCGGGCGGGACCTCGTCGACGAGGGCGTAGGCGTCGCGGCGAGCCGCGTCGAGGCGGGCGCGCAGCGCGTCTGCCGTCTCCTTCGCCTCGCCGTCCGCGGAGCCGTCGAGGAGAGCCAGGGCGGCGCGGGCGACGCCGAACACGGCGGGGTTGGTGTTGGTGTTCTTGGGACGGTCGTCCACCGCCCACTGCTCCTGGCGGGTGCGCAAGGCCACCGCGTCGTCGGGCAGCACCAGGCCGTCGAGCAGCAGCCCGACCGTGTGGGTGCCGGTGAGCGCTGCGAGCTGGAGCGGCGGCGTCGGGGTCAGGCCCGGCTGTTCGCGGGGCCGGCCGACGGCGAAGACCACCTCTCCGTCCTCCGTGGCACCGCCCAGCAGGAACAGGTCGTTGCGGCCCCACCCCGTGTACCAGGGCACCCGTCCGTCGAAGCGCCAGCCGCCGGGCACGCGGGAGGCCCTCACCGGGAGCTTCGGGTGGGCGCGCAGGTGCGAGAATGCGATCCCGGCGAGCTGCGTGCCCTCGCTCAGCGGACGGAGCCAGCGGTCACGCGCCGCGCGGGTCTCGTCGCCGCCGGCGGCCAGCATGCGGACCGGGGTGTGGTGCTGGGCCTGGAGGAAATACGTCGAGCAGCAGGCTCCCGCCAGGATCTCCGCGATCTCACGGCCGACGGCCGCGGGTGCTTCGGCGCCGCCGTACGCAGCGGGCGCGTCGACTCCCAGGACGCCCGACTCCTTGACGGCGGCGACGGCCTCCGGCGTGACACCTTTGCGGTCGTGCGCTTCGGCGGCCGGCGCGAGAACGTCGTCGGCCAGTCGGTGGGCGGCCTCGATGAGGGGGTGGTCCGGGACGGCGGCCATGCTGGGGGCTCCTCGGAGTGAGCGGGCGTACTGACACTTCCCGGGGAGACAACGGCTCGCCGAGGCAGACACCGCGTCTCCACCAGGGGCAAGCCTTGCAGGCGTCGCAGCCGTCCGGACGGCGAGGTCACCGGTGGCACAAGCACGCGTGCTCATGCATATGGTCGACGCGCTGCTGACCGAGAAGGGCGTGCAGCAGCTCAACCGGGCCGTGGACACCGTCCGGCTGGCCCCTGCCGAGGTCGCCGGGAAGTTTCTCAGGCCAACGGGCTGCTGTGAGCCGCGCAGCTCCTCCCCCGCCACCGCCCAGCGCCGGCGCGCCCGACGACCAGGAGAACCCCCCATGACGACGACCAGGAGAACCCCCCATGACGCAGGCCGGTTCTGAAACCCCTGCTTTTGCGCAGGAGATCCTCTTCGACCGTGTGGTCAAGACGTACCCGAACGCCACCGTCCCCGCGGTGGACGACCTGTCGTTGACCGTTCCGGCCGGCGGGATCTGCGTGCTGCTCGGCCCGTCCGGCAGCGGCAGGACGACCGCGCCGATGATGGTCGACCGGCTCGCCGGGATCACCGGCGGCGACATCCCTGTCGGCGGACGCTCCATCCGCGACCTGGACCCCATCAGGCTGCGCCGGTCGATCGGCTGTGTCATCCAGCAGACCGGGCTGTCCCCGCACCTGTAGATCGCCGAGAACGTCCAACATCGGCCGCGCGCTGCCCAACCCCGCCGTGATCGCCATCGGCCTGGCAACTTCCGGGCCGACCTTCACCAACATCGCGATCGCCCTGCTCATCACGGCCGCCCCACCGATCCTGAGCCAGGCCTACCAGGCGGTCGACCAGGTCGATCCCGACCTGGTGCGCTCCGCACGCGACATGGGCCTCACCCCCGTCCAGGTGCTGTTCGAAGTCGAACTGCCGCCGGCGCTGCCGCTGCTGCTCTCCGGGGTGCGCGCCGCCGTCGTCCACGTCGTCTCCAGCGCGACGCTCGCCACCGTCGCGGGTGGTGGCGGACTCGGTGACATCGTCCTGGGTCAGGCCATCGACGGATCGGAAGGCGTCATCGCCGCCGCCTTGTGGGACGCCGCCCTCGCCCTGCTCGCCGACGGCGCGCTCGCGCTCCTCCAGCGCCTCCTCGTTCCTGAAGGCCCCCGGACCCCCGCGCAGTAGGACCGCGGAGCGGCCCGCCACCGGGTGGCGGGCCGCTCCGTGCCACCTCGCGAGAATACGGTCACGCCCCGGCCTCGACGGAAGACGACGGCGGTCCGCCCACGGTGCGCGAACGTTAGCCACCCCCGGATTTCGTTGATCAGCCCGGGACCGTCACAATCACCGAGCGGCCTTCCCTCTTCCTGCAGCGCGCCCGGTCCTGCCCGGACGCGCGCGCCGAGGTGGGCGCTGACGAGTACACGAAGGAGATGATCTCCCCTCGAGGAGGAGGCACGTAGTTGGAAGCAAGGCTGGCCGTGACGGCTGAGGCCCATCGCGAGGTCGATGAGTTCATCCTGGGAGACCGGTTCTCCTGCTTGGCCGGGCGTTCCGCCTGGCGCCGGGGCGGCATCACGCACCGGCACTACGACACGCTGGGGAGCACGGGCGCGGCCCGGTCGCTCGCGCTGGACCTGGCGGAGTTCGTTGCATCGGCGGACTGGAGCGCCCGCACCTTCACCAGTTTCATCGCGACCTTCGCGCAACCCCGCGGGGTGGACGAGCTGCGGTTCGAGGAGCTGCTGTGGCAGCAACTGCAACTGCTGCACGAACAGGACGCGGAGTCCCATCGGTGGGCCGACGGCTATTCACCGGATCCGGAGTCCCCCCGGTTCGCCTTCAGCGTGGCCGGCCACCCCTTCTTCGTCATCGGCCTGCACGAGACGCACCGCCGGTGGGGCCGCCGGCCTCCCTTCCCCATGCTGGCCTTCAACTCCCATGAGCAGTTCACGCACATCAAGGGCGCCGGGATGTGGGACAGGCTGGCGGAGAAGATCCGCAAACAGGACATCAAGCTGCAGGGCGACATCAACCCGAACCTGTACGAGTACGAGGAGCTCTCGGAGGCCCGCCGCTACTCCGGCCGCCCGAAACCGGCCGACTGGCAGTGCCCGTTCGCGGCCCGCGCCGATGCGGCCGCGCAGGAACGGGAGCTGACCCCCTCGGGCGTGTGACCCTGCGCGGCAGGCTGTTCCCGTCTCGCCCCGCCGAGCGCCCCACGGTGCCCGGCGGGGCGTCGGACCCGGGCGGCCTCTTCCAGGCCCGGCGGTGCTCAAACGTCCACGTCACCGCACCCTTTGTCCATGGTCACGACGGTGCGGCCGGGCCGAGACTTGAGGCTCTCCACCGCCGGGGCCGTAGCGTACGAGGGAGCCGTCGTGACCGAACGTCCGCCGCGTCAGACCGTCTGGCTGATGACGGACGCCACCCGCTGGGACATGCTCGGCTGCTACCGCGACACCGGTGTGGCCACGCCCCGACTGGACGGGCTCGCGGCCTCCGGGCTGCGGTTCGAGCGGGCGTACACCACGCAGCCGGTGTGCACCCCCGCCCGTGCCGCCCTGTTCACGGGCACCTGGCCGCACACCAACGGCGCCTGGGCGAACAACCTCGCCCCCGGCCTGGACGTGCCCACGCTCGGGCAGCGGATGCGCGACGCGGGCGTGGCAGCCGCCTACATCGGCAAGTGGCACCTGGACGGCACCGACTACTTCGGCAACGGACGCTGTCCGGACGGCTGGGAGGCGGCCTGGTGGTACGACATGCGCCGCTACCTCGAAGACCTCGCCCCGCAGCAGCGGACCGCCTCCCGCGATCCGGCGACCGCGGACGAGCCGGGCGTGGCGGCCGAGTCCACCTACGCCCACCGATGTACCGAGCGGGCCCGGGACTTTCTGCGGGAGAACCACGACGAGGACTTCCTGCTCGTGGTCTCCTACGACGAACCGCATGATCCCGCCCTCACCCCGCCCGCGTACACCAACGCCTACCGGGACCACGTCTTCCCGCACGACGACAACGTCCTCGACGACCTTGCGGACAAGCCCGGTCACCAGCGCGTGTGGGCAGGCCCGCGACTGGGCGAGGACCGGCGGGACCACCGGCGGCGCAACCGGCGCTACGCCGCCGCCCAGTCCTTCGTCGACGCCCAGATCGGCCGGGTGCTCGACGCGGTCGCGGAGCACACCCCCGGCGCTCTGGTCCTCTACACCTCCGACCACGGCGACATGCTCGACGCGCACCGGCTGTACGCCAAAGGTCCCGCGATGTACGACGAGATCGCCCGGGTGCCGCTGCTGATGCGCCTGCCGGGGGTGACCGCGCCGGGTGGGGTCAGCCCGCATCCGGTCTCGCACCTCGACCTCGCCCCGACCGTGCTGGACCACATGCGCGTGCCGGTCCCCGACTTCCTCCAGGGCCGGTCCCTGACTCCCGTGCTGCACGATCCGGCGGCGCGCGTCAACGACGAGGTCTTCGTGGAGTTCGGGCGGTACGAGGTCGACCACGACGGGTTCGGCGGCTTCCAGCCCCTGCGGGGCGTCTTCGACGGGCGCTGCAAGCTGGTGGTCAATCTGCTGTCCGAGGACGAGTTGTACGACCTGGAGCGGGACCCGGGCGAGACGACGAACCTGCTGACCGACCCCGCCTACGCCGCGTGCCGCGACCGGTTGCACGACAGGCTGCTGGAGTGGATGAACGACACCCGCGATCCGTTCCGCGGCTACCACTGGGAGCGGCGGCCCTGGCGGCGGGACGCGCGGCCGGCGACCTGGGACCACGACGGCATGACCCGGCAGCGTCCGGACGACCCCGGCTACCAGCCGAGGATGCTGGACTACCGCACGGGGCAGGAGATGACCCGGCGGGTCCGCCCGAAGTGATCCCGCGCCGCCGCGCCCCCGCTGCTACGGGGGCTCAGTCACGGACAGGTGTGCCCGGGCTGATGTCGTACGCCTTCTGCACGAGGGCGGGGCGGGTGCCGTCGTTGAGCTGCCGGTCCCACAGGTCGTCGACCTGTCGGCGGGCCTGGGGCTCCATCTCTTCGGGCAGCAGATTACGGTAACGCCGGTCCTCGCCCAGCAGGACCCGTACGGTGCGCTGGTAGACCGGTTCGGGGTCGTACTGCTCGTGGGGAAAGGCCAGTTCGGCGTAGTCGTGGAGGCGGTCGGCGGGGTCGTCGCGCCACTCCTTCCACGTTTCGAACATCGTGTCGTTGAAGCCGGTGAGGAAGGGCCCGGGGTTGATCGTGGCGACCGTGACGCCGAACTCCGCGAGCTCCTGGTCGAGGGCGTCGGCGAACGCCTCCAGGGCGTGTTTGGAGCCCGCGTAGGCGCCGGTGAACGGATCGACGGTGAGGCCGGCGACCGAGGACATGAAGACGATGCGTCCGCTGCGGCGGGCCGCCATCCGGCGGGCGATGCCCTGGGTGAGCAGGACGGGTCCGAAGACGTTCACCTCGAACTGGCGGCGCAGCCGCTCCTCGGGGATGTCGGCGGTGGCACCGCCCTCGGAGACACCGGCGTTGTTGAGGAGGATCTCGACGTCCCAGGTCCAGGCGTTCTCGCGGTCGCCCGGGTCGGTGACGTCGAGTTTCTCGACGCGCAGCTCGACGCCCCGTGCCCGCGCCACGGCGCGGACCGCGGTGACCTGCGCGATGATTTCCACTCCCGCGATCACCTGGTGCCCGGCCTCTGCGAGCCGCAGCGCGACCTCCTTGCCGAAACCGCTGCCCGCGCCGGTGATGAGAATCGGACCCGCCATGGTGGTTGCGCCTTCCTGTGCTGATGTCCGGCCTGTTCCGGACATCGGATCCCCGGATGCCAACTGCCGTCGGCCCGTGTCCGCGGTCGCCTTGTCCACCAGGCTGCGGCTGCGGCCTCTGCCACGGCCGTCTCCCGCTCCCGTGAGCCGCCGCCGGCCCGCACGTCCCCGTCGACTGTGCACGGCACCCCGCCTGCGCAGACCAGCGATCGGACCCGCCCGGAGGAAGCCCTGCCCCACGACGGCTCCGGCTCACAGCCCCGGGTCGGATCACCGGTGGCCGACCGGAACAGCACACCGGGGCGCGCCTTGTCGAGGGAGTGGCCGATGCTGCCGAGGCGGGCTCCCTCCCTCCGCGGGTGAGCGACGACGCCGCCGCCCGCCTCCGGGACGGTGAGGGTGCTGTGGAGGCCGATACCGTCCGCCGCCGCGCTGCCCGCTTCGGCGGTCCGGCGGGCAGCGCCGGGATCCACGGTGTGTGGGCTGCGCATGAGAGAGACGGTAGGTCCCTCGTCGTCAGGACGCCCTCCGGTGCGTCCGCCCCGTTCCCCTCGACACCCGAACAGAGCTGCGGGACGGCCACGCAAGCATGTGCCAGCCACGGCTCACACCGCACATGCCACCCCCGTACCGGGCGTGCGAGCTCCTTGCCCCGGCGCACCGCATATTCGAACGCTCCGCTCTTCCCCTTCCTTGCCGCCCGGTCGCCCCGCAGCCCTGGACCTCGGACACGGATTCGAGGAAATCACCCCGTGCCACCCGTAACGGGGCATCGTGCAGCCCGTTTTACCGAGCACGCGTCCGATAAGACAGCATGTGAGGAGAACGGCGTTGCCGCGGTCGACGATCCACGAGACCACGCAGAAATTCGAACACATCCCCCGTGCCGCTCTGTCGGCCGCCACCCCGCCGAGGGGGTGCCCGGCATGAGGCCGCGCGGGACGACGGAGCCCCGTGCCGCCTGCGACCGCGGTACCGCAGGCGGCACGCCGTCCGGGGAAGAACTGCGCTACACCGACGTGAGGGGGCGGCGGGAGGCGGTCGGGCGGTCGATCCGCCTGCTCGACATGGCCCGGCGGCTGCCCCAGCTCGTGCGGCGCTCGATCGCGCTGGCCTGGCGCGTGGACCGTTGGGCCGCCGTCGGCCTGCTGGCCTCCCAGACGGCCTCCGGCGTCATGCAGGCGATGGGCCTGCTGGCCGTGAGCGGCACACTGACGGCGCTGCTCTCCGGCGGGGACATCTACCAGCGGCTGCTGGAGGCGTGGCCCTCGCTCGTCATGCTCGCCGCGGCGGCCGCGGTGCGGGCGCTGCTGGGCATCACGGTGGCCTGGCTCTCGTCGCGGCTCGGCCCGCAGATGTCCCGCGAGGCCGAACAGATGCTGCTCAAGACGGCGACCGAGGCGGAGCTGGCCGCGTACGACGCGCCGGGCTTCAACCACAAGCGGGAGGCCGCCGACCGGGGCGCGCAGGCAGCGCAGGACCTGGTGAACGAGGGTCAGGACCTGATCGCCTCCGCCGCGTCGTTCGCCGCGGGCGCCGCCGTCCTGGCCGGTGTGCACCCGCTGCTGCTGCCGTTGCTGGTGATTGCCGCACTGCCGCAGGCGGTCGCACAGATCAGTGCCGCGCGGGTGCGCTACCTGGCGCAGCTGCGCACCAACGGCGAGTACCGCATGCTCTCGGTACTGCGCTGGCACATCGCGGACCGGTACGCGGCCGACCAGATCCGCGCCGGCACCATGGCCGGCTTCCTGATGGACCGCTACCGGCAGATCACCGCCCGCATCAACACCGCCGACCGGCAGGCCGCCGACACCGGCGCCCGGATGTCGCTGCTCGGAGCCGCCTGCGGCGGACTCGCCTCGGCTCTGGTGTGGACGGCCGTGGTGTGGCTGCTGGCCACCGGCCGGATCACCGTCGCCCACGCGGGCACCGCCGTCTTCGCCCTCCAGTCGGTCGGCACGGCGCTGCGCGGACTGGTGTCGGGCGGCGCCCGTACGATGCGCACCGGCCTGTACATGGACGACTGGTCCGACTTCCTCGACGAGGCCGGCGGGCACCGCATGCGCCGCGGGAGCCGGCGGCCCGGGCCGCCGCGCCGAATCGTCGTGAAGGATCTGGTGTACCGCTACGAGGAGTCCCGCAGCGACGCGCTGCGCGGGGTGAGCCTGACCGTCGGCCGTGGTGAGGTCGTCGCGCTGGTCGGCTACAACGGCTCCGGCAAGACGACGCTGGGCAAGCTGGTCAGCGGCTTGTACCTGCCCACCACCGGGCACGTCGCCTGGGACGGCACCGAGACGCGCGACTGCGACCCTGCGGCCCTGTGGTCCCAGGTCGCGCTGGTGCCCCAGGAGTACGCCCGCTGGCCGCTCTCGGCACGGGAAAACATCACCCTGGGACAGCCGACCGACCGCGGGGACGAGGCGATCCTTGAGTCCTGTGCGGCATCGGGCGCCGACGAGGTGGTCAGCGAGTTGCGGTCGGGCCTGGACACGGTGCTCGCCCGCGACTGGCTGGGCGGGCAGGAGCTGTCCGGCGGACAGTGGCAGCGCGTCGCCCTCACCCGGGCCTTCCACCGGCGGGCCGGACTGCTGGTGCTGGACGAACCGACCGCGAACCTCGATCCACTGGGCGAGTACCGCATCTTCAAGGGGCTGCGGCGGCTCGCCGAGGACCGGGCGGTGCTGCTGATCACCCATCGGCTGACCAACGTGGCCGTCGCCGACCGGATCGTCGTCCTGGACCGGGGCCGCGTGGTGCAGACCGGCACGTTCGCCGAACTCACCGCAGCTCCCGGCCTCTTCCGTGAACTGTGGACCTACCAGCACAGCCGCGAGGGTGCCCGGCCGGGCGAGGCGGGTGACGAGCCGGCCGGCGACGGCACGGAGCCCGTCCGGGGCCGAGGAAGCGTCACGGACCCTGCCTGACCCATCGCCACCGGTGCGGTGGGCGGCGCATCCTGGTCTCCGCGCGGCAGGAGCCCGCCGTCTCCGGGCGGCGGGCTCGGCGAAGTCGAGAAGGGACGCGTCGATGCCCATACCCGTGTGCTCGTTGATCCTGAACGAACGTCAGAGAGTCGCCGCGGGCGCCACCTACCACGTGGTGCGGTTCCCGTTCGGCGGCGGTGAGTCGTACGACGCCGAGGGCATGCACCAGGTGCAGCAGCCGGACGGGGAGGAGGTCACCGACTGGCGCACCGACGACCGCGCCGGACTGATCTGGCCCTCCGCCGACGGGTGGGGAGCCCTGACCGCCATGATCCAGTGGGAGGCGGGGGACTACAGCGAACTGCGCGACCAGGTAGTCCGCGACCCGCTCAGTCTGACCGGCGACCCGATGAACACGACGGCGACCGACCACCGGCGCCCCTCCCCCGGTCTGCAGTGCTTCACCAAGCACCACGAGATGTTCGTCCACCCGGACGTGCCCCTGGCACTCCGCGTCGCCCACAACGACTCGCGCGCCCGCAATCTCGTCCACGCGCAGTTCAAGCTCGCCATCCACACCTGAGCGCGCCGGCAGGCGACAGCCGCCCGCCCCGGGGAACCACGCCCGCGACCGAGGTCTTCGAGGCGGGGCGGGGTACCCCTTGGCCCACGACGAAGAGCGACACGGGCAGCAACCGGGACGCACCCGGGCGGGTCCTGGTGACGGGTGCTTCCAGCGGGATCGGGTACGAGCCGGCACGCGAGTTCGCCGAGCGCGGTCACGACCTGGTCGTGTGCGCCGAGGACGCGGAGCTGGTGGAGGCCGCCGAACGGTTGCGGTCGGCCGGAGCGGGTCGGGTGCGGGCCGTCCGGGTGGACCTGCGCCGCTACGAGGGCGTCGAACGGCTGTGGGCCACCGTGCAGGAGGACGGCGGCCCGCTCTCGGTGGCCGCCTTGAACGCGGGCGTCGGGCCGGGCGGGCCGTTCGTCGAGACCGAGCTGCGGGACGAGCTCGACATCGTCGCCCTGAACACCACCTCCCCCCTCCACCTCGGCAAACGGGTCCTGGCGGACATGGCGGGGCGCGGGGAGGGCCGGGTGCTGATCTCCTCCTCGATCGCGTCGATGATGCCGGGCTCCTTCCAGGCGGTCTCCAACGCCTCGCAGTCGTTCCTGCAGCCCTTCGCTCTCGCGGTGCGCAACGAGCTGAAGGACACGGGCGTGACCGTCACCTCGCTGATGCCCGGCCCGACCGGGACGGAGTTCTTCGATCGGGCCGACATGCTCTACACCAAGGTCGGCCGGAGCACGCAGGACGACGCCGCCACCGTGGCCCGGCAGGGGTACGAGGCCCTGATGTCCGGGAAGGAGAAGGTCGTCACCGGGTCGCCGTCGACGAAGGCGCAGGGCGTGGCGGGCGCGGTCCTGCCGGACAGTGCGAAGGCCAGGCACACCGCAGGATGGCCGAGCCGGGCTCCGGCGACCAGCAGTGAGCGGCGGCCCCACGGCCCGCGCCGTGGGGCCGGTACCGGAGGTGAGCGAAGGTCCGGCGCGGCCCTGTGCTCACGGAGGAGTGGAGCGGGGAGGTCAGGACGGCGGCAGAGGGAGTGGGCCCCCGTTGCGATACTGCAGGAATGTCTGAGAGGAACCAGCCGGTACGGCGGCCGGGGCGTCCGGCGACGCTCTCGCGTACCGCCATCATCGACACGGCCGAGCGCATTCTGGACGCGGAGGGGCTCAAGGGTTTGACGCTGCGCCGGGTCGCGAAGGACCTCGGCACCTCTCCGATGGGTCTCTACCGCCATGTCGCGAACAAGGAGGACATGCTCGCCCTCGTCCTCGACCGCCTGGCCTCCCGGCTGCCGCGCCCGCAGCTCCCCCCGGACCCGCGGCAGCGGCTGACGCTGTTGTGGCGGCTCCTGCACGACGGCCTGTCCGCGCACGAGTGGACCGTGGAGGTGCTCAGTGCGGGCACGCTGATCGGCCCCTCGGCGCTGTGGCACATCGAGCGCATCCTCCAGGCGCTCTGCGACGCGGGCCTGGAGCCGGGGCGCGCGGCCGACTGCTACCTGGCGACCTGGCATTACACGGTCGGGCAGCTGGGGGTACGCGGTGCCACGGCCCGGCACAGCCGGGAGGCGGACGGGGTGCGGCCCTACGCCTTGCGGGTGCTGGAAGAGGTGGACCCGGCCGACTCACCGCTGCTGGCCTCGCTCGGCGACCACTGGTCCCGCGCCCGGCAGCGCGACGGCTACCCCGAGGGGCTGGAGCGGCTGCTGGACGGATGGCTGGCCCGCGGTTGACGACGGTCCGGATCCGTGTTTGCGTACAAGTACGCACTGCACTGCCGACCCGGCACGCCCCGCAGCCCCGCGCTGCAGAGCGGCCGACGCCGAGGAGAGAGCCGATGAACGAGGATCTGCTGCGCACGCTGTACGAGCGTTGGCTGAAGGAGCTGTGGAACGGCGACCTGACCGTGGCGGAGGACCTCGTCTCCGCCGACTTCGCCATCCACCACGGAGCGATCCAGCCCGGCACGGACAAGGAACTCACCGGCCCGCAGGGGATCGCCGAACTCGTCTCCCAGGGGCGGGCGTTCTTCGGCGAGCTGACGTTCGAGACCGAGGTGTCGCCGGTGATCCAGGGCGACATGCTCGCTGCCCGGTGGGTCGGCCACGGCACCTACGCGGGCGGCGTCCCGGGTGCCACGGCCGAGCCCGGCACGCCGGTCGTCTTCCGGGGCAACGACATCCTCAAGGTCGCCGACGGCCGGTTCGTCGAGTACTGGGTCTGCTCCGACGGCTCCTACCTGTTCCAGCAACTCGGCCTCGGCTGAACCACCCGTCCCGGCCCGCGCCGCACACCGCGCCGGGCAGCCTGCGTGACCGCCGGAAAGCTCGCTGGCCAAGTCCGCCGCCCGCAGGTTGGAGGGCGGGATGGGCATCGCAGCAGACAGGAAACGGGTGGCAACGGGGGCGATGATCGGGCTGGCGCTCGGTGACGCACCGGGATTCCCGACGGAGTTCAACGACATCCCGCAGATCCTCGCCAAGTGCGGTCCCTGGCGCACGATGGAACTCCCGCCGCGCGCCTTCGTCACCGACGACACCCAGATGACCCTGGCACTCGGCCACGGTCTCCGTACAGCGCTGGAAAGCGGTCCGCTGTCTCCCCGGCGCGTGGTGCGTCCGGTCCGCGAGGAGTACGTCCAGTGGTGGCGCTCACCCGACAACAACCGGGCGCCCGGCAACACCTGTTTGGCGGCGTGCGAACGGCTCAGCCACGAGGACCGGCGCTAGCAGGAGGCCAGCCAGGTCGGCTCCAAGGGGTGCGGGGCGAACATGCGGGTGCCCCCGGTGGGGCTGATACCCGCTCTTCCCCCGGACACCCGCTCCGAAGTGGCTCAGTTGCAGGCCGCACTCACCCACGGGCACCCCACGGCGCTGGCCGCCGCCGACCTGACGGCGCACACGGCGCATCTGCTGGGCAACGGCACGCTGCCGAACGAACTCGTGGGCGCGCTGCGCCGGTACGCCCACGAGCGCCGCCGCTCCGGCTACCCGGAGCACTGGCTGGGCGACCTGTGGACATGCGCGCCGGACCACTCGGCCGAGGAGTTCGCCGCCCGGGGCTGGGACGAATGCCTGACCGCCCTCGACCGGGTGACGGCAGCGACGCGGACGCCGGACCCGGAGGCGGACCCGTGCACGGCCACGGGCGCGGGCTGGACAGCCGAAGAGGCCCTCGCCACAGCGCTGCTGTGCTTCCTGCTCTTCCCGCAGGAGCCGCTCACCGCGGTCCGCCGGGCCGCCTGTACCTCGGGGGACTCCGACTCCTTGGCCTGTCTGACCGGCGCCTTCGCCGGCGCCCTGCACGGTGCGGACGCCTGGCCCGCCGCGTGGGCGGACCGCATCGAACGTCGCGACGAACTGCCGGCCCTCGGGCGCCTGTGGGACACCGGTGCCTGACCGGGCCGCCGGGCCGGCTCAGTGGAGCTGGGCGAGCCCCTCGGTGACGACGCGCTCGAAGACCGCCTCATCGCCGTCGAACACCGAGCCGGGTACGGGCCAGTGGAAGACGATCTCGGTGAAGCCCAACTCCTGGTACCGCCCGGCGAAGTCGACGAACGCCGCTGCCGACTCCACAGGCGTGGTGCCTTCCGGGGTGAAGCCGGTGAGCAGGATCTTCCCGAGCTCCGCGGGGTCGCGCCCGGCGGCCACACAGGCGGTGTCGACCTTGGCGAGTTGTCCGCGCAGCGCCGAGCGGGACTGCTCAGGGGTGCCCGTCTCCCCCACCGCCGGGTCGCCCATGGTCACCCATTCCTGACCGTAGCGGGCCGTGAGCGCCATCCCTCGCGGGCCGTTCGCCGCGACGGCGAAGGGCAGCCGTGGCCGCTGGACGCAGCCGGGGATGTTGCGCGCCTGCTCGGCGGCGTAGAAGGTGCCGTCGTAGGAGGTGCCGGCCGCGGTGTCCTCCAGGAGCAGGCGGTCGAGCAACTGCACGAAGTCCTCCAGCCGGTCGGCGCGTTCGCGCGGTGACCACGGCTTCTGCCCCAGGGCCGTGGCGTCGAATCCGGCGGCGCCCGCCCCGATGCCCAGCGTGGTGCGGCCCCGCGAGATGTCGTCGAGGGATATCAGTTCCTTGGCGAGGGTGACGGGGTGGCGGAAGTTCGGTGAGGTCACCAGGGTGCCGAGCCGGATGGTGTCGGTGATGGCCGCAGCCGCGGTGAGAGTGGGTACCGCACCGAACCACGGCCTGTCCCGGAACGTTCTCCAGGAGAGGTGGTCGTAGGTGTAGGCGGCGTGGAAGCCGAGTTCCTCCGCGCGTTGCCAGGTGGCTCGTCCCCCTTCGTGCCAGCGGCGGTACGGCAGGATCACGGTGCTCAGACGCAGGCTCATCCGGCGGAGCCTACGCCCCGCGCCGGGCGGCCGCGGCGGGCACGGGGCTTCCCGGCGGCGGCCCGTTCCGCCGCGCCGATCCGGCCGTTCCCGCATCGCCGTCCGCCCGCGTGCAGACGGCCCGCACAGACGCGGCCCGCTCACGCAAAAAAGCCACCCGCCCGTCGGGCGAGTGGCCGGAAACCGTGGTGGGAGCAGCCCACATTCGGCGTGCATGAATTACACTGGCACGCCTAGTAGGCAATTGATAGCCATTCAGAAATCAGTCTACAGGGTTTCACAGTGCAGTGTCAACAAGCGGCGGGTGCGTCCCGGTACGGTGCGGGTGCCACGCCGCAGCGAGAGGGCGGGTATGAGCGAACGAGCGCCAGGAGAACCGCAGGGCGCGGAGGAGATTCCGGACGAGGACGTGTACCGGCGACGGGAGCTGAAGCTGGAGAACGACTACGTCTCCGGGCTCTACGACCGGCTCGACACGCTGCGGGACCGTGCGCACACCCAGCTCAGAGAGGTGCAGTGGCAGGACGCCGGCGGCTCGCACCAGAGCCGGCGCGAGCGGGACCTGATGGAGACCCATCACGCGCAGCAGCTGACCCGGCTGTCCGCAGCCGAGCACGGCCTGTGCTTCGGACGCCTGGACATGCGGGACGGCGAGCGGCTCTACGTCGGGCGGATCGGTCTCACGGACGAGGAGTACGAACCGATCCTCGTCGACTGGCGGGCCCCTGCCGCCCAGGGCTTCTACCGGGCCACCCCGGCCAGTCCGCAAGGCGTGCTGCGCCGGCGTCAACTGCGCACGCGGGGCCGGGAGGTCGTCGATCTCGACGACGACGTGTTCGACCTCGAAACGCTCAGCGACGCCGGCCGCGGCACGCTCAACGGAGAGGCGGCCCTGCTGGCCTCGCTCGGCGCCGCACGCACCGGCCGCATGCGGGACATCGTGGCCACGATCCAGGCGGAGCAGGACCGGATCATCCGCGCCGACCTGCCCGGCATCCTGGTGGTCCAGGGAGGCCCGGGGACCGGGAAGACCGTGGTGGCCCTGCACCGGGCGGCCTACCTGCTCTACACCCACCGCGAGCGGCTGGCCAACCGCGGTGTACTGGTCGTCGGCCCCAACCCGACCTTCATGCGCTACATCGACGAAGTGCTCCCGTCGCTGGGCGAGAACGACGTCCTGCTCTCCAGCGTCGGGCAGCTCTTCCCGGGTATCGACGCGGTCGCCAGGGACACCCCCGAGGCCGCGGTCGTCAAGGGTGATCTGCGGATGGCGGACGTGGTGGCCGAGGCGGTACGGGCCCGCCAGCAGCTCCCGGAGACCGCCTGGGAGCTGACCGTCAAGGAGGGCACGGTCAACGAGGAGGTGCTGCGCCTCGACCGCGCGCTGGTGCAGCGGGCGCGGGACGCGGCGCGGGAGCTGCACGAGCCGCACAACCAGGCCCGCTCCGTCTTCGTACGGGAGGTCGTGGCCGGCCTCACGAAGCGGCTGTGCGACCGGGTGGGCACAACGCTGCTGCGTGAGCAGGACGTGGCCGACATCGCCGCCGAGTTGCGGGCCGAGCCACAGGTGCGGGCCGCCCTGCGGCGGCTGTGGCCGTCGCTGACGCCGCACAAGCTGCTCGTCGACCTGTTCGCCTCGCGTGACCTGCTGGAGCGCGTCGCTCCGGACCTGAGCGAGGCGGAGCGGACGGCCTTGCTGCGGGAACCGCCGGGGCCTCCCCCGCACACCGAGCCGTACTGGACGCCGGGCGACGTTCCGCTGCTCGACGAGGCGGCCGAGCTGCTCGGGCCGGTGGAGACCGCCGCGGAGCGGTTCGCGTCGCAGGCCGCCGCCGAGGAGCGGGCCGAGGAACTGGCCTACGCCAAGCGGGTCCTCAGCGAGATGGGCATCGACATGGTCGATCCGGAGGCGCTGATCGAGCAGCACCACGGCGGCGCCTTGCAGCGGCCGGTGGCGGACCGGGCACGCAAGGACCGCACCTGGGCCTTCGGGCACGTGATCGTCGACGAGGCGCAGGAGCTGTCCCCGATGGCCTGGCGGGTCCTCATGCGCCGGTGCCCCAGCCGTTCCCTGACCGTCGTCGGTGACATCGCCCAGACCGGGGCCGAGGTCGGCCTCAGCGCGTGGGAGGAGGTGTTCGACAGGTACGCGAAGGGCCGCTGGCGCAGGGAGGAGCTCACCGTCAACTACCGCACCCCGGCCGAGGTCATGGAGATCACCGCCGAGGTGCTGCACAGCATCGACGAGCAGCTCCAGCCGCCGCAGGCGGTCCGCGAGACCGGCAATCCACCCTGGAGCCGGCGGATCGAACCGGACCGGCTGGGCGAGGAGTTGCCGCGCCTGGTCGAGCGGGAGATCGCCGGGACGGGCGACGGACGCCTCGCGGTCGTCGTCGCGCAGTCCGCGGAGGACCTGCGCGGGGCCCTCCTCGCGCTGCCTGGTGTCGCGGGCGCCGACGACCCGGACGCCCTGGACGAGCCGGGGGTGGTGCTGACCGTGGAGCAGGCCAAGGGCCTGGAGTTCGACACCGTCCTGATCGTGGAGCCGGAGGACATCCTGAGCGGGTCGCCCAACGGCGCCCAGGACCTCTACGTCGCGCTGACCCGCACGACCCAGCGGCTCGGCATCATCCACAGCCGGGACCTGCCCGGGATGCTGGCGGGGCTGCGCCCCGCCGACGAAGGGGAAGCGGAGGTGGACGGCTCCTATGTCGCCTGAGCGTGCGCCACGGCGCTGGCTGATCCTCGCCGTGCTCTGCACGGTGCTGCTGACGGTCGTGCTGGACAACGCCATTCTGTTCGTGGCGGTGCCCTCGCTGACCGGCGACCTGGGGGCCAGCACCGCTCAGACGCAGTGGATGATCAGCGCCTACTCGCTGGCGATGGGCGGCCTGCTGATCGCGGCGGGCGGCCTGGCGGACCGCTACGGACGACGCCGTGCGCTGCTGCTGGGCATCGTCCTGTTCGGACTGGGGTCCCTGTGCGCCGCGTTGGCGCAGTCCCCCGCCCAGGTGATCGCATCACGGGCCGCCATGGGGGTGGGGGCGGCCTTCCTGATGTCCTGCACCCTGGCCGTGATCGTGCGGGTCTTCGACGACGAGTCACGGCCTCGCGCGATCGCCGTGTGGACGGCCGTCTCGTCCGCCGGGGTGGCCGGCGGGCCGGTGATCGGCGGGTTCCTGCTCCAGCACTTCTGGTGGGGATCGGTCTTCCTGATCAACGTGCCGGTCGCCGCGGTCGGCCTGCTGGCGACGGTGCTCTTCGTGCCCGAGTCCCGCGACCCGTCCGGGGACCGCCCCGATCTCATGGGCGGTGTGCTCTCCGCACTCGGCATCGTCCTGCTGGTGTGGGCGGTCACTTCGAGCGAGCGTCACTCGTGGGGGTCCGCGCAGGTGTATCTGCCCGCGCTGCTCGGGGTGGTGTTCGTCGTCGCCTTCTGCCTGTGGGAGCGCCGGGTGGCCTCTCCGATGCTCGACCTGTCGCTGTTCGCCAAGCCGCAGTTCCGCGGCGCCGTGCTCGGCGGTCTGCTGGCGGCGTTCGGGCTCGGCGGCTCACTGTTCCTGCTGACCCAGGACCTGCAACTGGTCCTGGGATACTCCCCGCTGGAGGCAGGGCTGCGCACCACGCCGCTGGCGCTCACCCTCCTGGTGGTCAGCAGCACGGTGAGCGTACGGGTGAGCCGGCGCCTGGGCGCTCCCGCCACGATGGTGACCGGGATGGCGCTGGTGGCGGCCGGGCTGGTGGCGGTGAGCGCGAGCACGTCGTCCCACAGCTACCCGGTGGTGCTCGTGGGCCTGATCCTGTTCGGTGCGGGCTCAGGACTGGTCGCTCCGGTGGCCGCCACCGCCTTGATGAGCGCGATCCCGCCGGACCGGGCGGGCAGCGGCTCGGGGGTCAACGGCACTCTTCAGGAGTTGGGCAACTCGATCGGGGTCTCGGTGCTCGGCGTGGTGCTGCTCAGCAGGTTCGCGGCCGAACTGCCGGGCGGGTTCGACTCCCACGACGCCTCCTCGTACGAGGCCGCGACGCGCGCCGCCCAGCAGGGACCGCATCCGCGGGAACTGCTGCACACCGTTCAGGACGCCTTCTCGGCAGGGCTGGCGACGAGTCAGCTCGTCGGGGCCGCGGCGGTGCTGCTGGGCGGCGTGGTGGCCGGGCTGCTGCTCAAGAAGGCCGAACGGGCCGTCACGGTCCCGGCACAGCCGACGGGTCCCGCGCCGGTCGACGAGTCCGCCCGGACCGCCAGGGCCCAGCAGGAGGAGTCGTAGCAGGCGGGCAGGCCGAAGGGCGACGCCCGCGGTAGGGGCGTCGCCCGCTCTCCAGGACGGCGGTGCCGGCCGTTCAGCGGCCGGCACCGCCGTCCTGGAGGAAGTCCAGCAAAGCGGCGTTGACCGCGTCGGGGCGCTCCAGGTGGCCGAGGTGGCCGCAGTCGGGCAGTTCCGTATAGCGGCAGCCCTCGATGGCGTCGGCCACCTCCCGGCAGAGTTCGGGCGGGGTGACCAGGTCGTCCGCGAAGGCGAGGACCATGCTGGGCACCCGGATCTCCCGGTAGGCCCGCAGCCGGTCGGGGATGAGCGTGCTGCGCAACTGCGCCTGGTAGGCGGCGTCCCGCTCGATGGGGGCCATCTCGAAGATGTCCAGCCAGTCCTGCAGCGAGGGGTCGGCCAGGGTGCGTCGGGAGAGGTTCTGGACCGCTCGCGCCACCGCGTCGTAGGCGGCAGGCACGCGGTCCGTGCTGTCGGTCAGGTCGGCCTCGGAGACCGTCATCGCCCTGCGGAGGGTGTCGGTCCTTCCCCGGGTCGCCATGAAGACGGCGCCGGAGAGCAGATCCGGCCGGCTCAGCGCGAGTTCCTGCGCGATGAGCGCGCCGAGGGAGAGGCCGACGATCCGGCAGGGCCCCAGCCGGAGCTCCTCGATCAGCCCCGCCGTGTCCCGCACCATGTCGTCGAGGGTCAGACTGGCCGGGGCGGCCTCGCTCGGCGGCGTTCCGCGGTTGTCGAAGGTGACGACCTGACAGCCCGCCCCGACCAGCGCGGGCACCTGGTGATGGTTCCAGCTACGGGCCCGGCCGCCCGTACCCGTGACCATGACGACCGGCTCGCCGGTGCCGTGGAGTGTGTGGTCCAGTTTCGTTCCGTTGACAGACAGTACGGGCATCGTGGTGCTCCGGTTCCCCTCGTTCTGCTTCCGCCGTGGGCGCTATTCGACGATCACGAGTTCGGAGCGCACGTTGTCGGTACGCAGCGGCAGGATCTCCTGGTAGGCGTCCGAGTCGTACCACCGGTGGAAGTGGTCCTTCGAGGGGAACTCGATGATCGACAGGTGTCCCGGCTGCCAGCCGCCCTCCACGGCCTCACTGGTGCCGCCGCGGACCACGAAGCGGGCGTCGAAGGGCTCCAGCGTGGCGCCGACGCGCCGGCGGTACTCCTCCATGCCCTCGTTGCCGTCCGGGGCGGAGATGACATTGGCGATGAGGTAGGCGGGCACGTGGTCCTCCTGGACGTCGTGGTGATGGCTGGATCGGTGCTCAGAGCAGTTCGCCGCGCAGCACGGTGACGGCCTGGCCGGTGAGCAGGACACGGTCGCCCTCGACGCGCACCCCGAGACGGCCGCCGCGAGCGGACACCTGCTGGGCCGTGAACGTGTGCCGGCCGGTCTCGGCGCTCCAGTACGGCGCCAGACAGCAGTGCGCCGAACCGGTCACCGGGTCCTCGTCGACGCCGGAGGCCGGGGCGAAGAAGCGCGACACGAAGTCGACCCCGCCGCCGTCCCCGGGGGCGGTGACGATCACGCCCCGGGCCGGGACGGTCCGCAGGACGGCGAAGTCGGGCCGCAGCTCCCGGACCGTCGCGGCGTCGGCGACGCGCACGAGATGGTCGAAGCGGTTGCGGCCGCTCCACAGCGGCGTGCAGCCCAGTGCCGCCGCCAACGGGGCCGGCGGCTCGGCCGGTTCGGGGGGCTCGGCAGGAAAGTCCATGCGGATGCCCTCGCCGTCGCGCTCGGTCGTCAGGACGCCGCTGCGGGTGTGGAAGGACAGCCGCGGGGCGGGCTGCAGGCCCGTCTCCCCCAGCACGTGGGCCGCGGCCAGGGTGGCGTGCCCGCACAGGTCGACCTCGGTGGTCGGGGTGAACCAGCGCAGTCCGTACTCCGTCCCGGAGCGGGGCTCGACGAAGGCCGTCTCCGAGACGTTCATCTCCGCGGCGACCTGTTGCATCCAGTGCCCGTCCCGCGGCGCACCGGTTGCGGGGAGGAGACAGACGGCCGCCGGATTGCCGCCGTAGGGCACCCCGGTGAACGCGTCCACCTGGAATATCCGCATGAGCTCTCTTTCGCGTGGGCGCACCGGGCTCCGCGCTCGTGCGGGTCCCGGTGCGCGGGGATCCGGTCAGTGCTGGACGAAGGGCCGCACCCCGTCGTATTCGAGCCACGCGTCCCGGAGCGCGTCGCGCCACTGTTCCTTGTGGCCCTCCCTGGCCAGCCGGTAGTAGACCGCGCGGCGTGTGAGGGAGGACTTGTTGCCGCCCACGTTGTGGCCGAGCATGTAGTGGGCCAGCAGCAGGTCTCCCGGCTTACCGGTGATCGCGACCGGTTCGGGCAGCTCGATGGGGGGCGAGGCGTTCGTCCCCAGGAGGGCGTCGGGGCCGTGCTCGCGGAAGTACTCCGCGTGCTTGAGGTGGGTGCCGGGCCACACGTTGAGATTGCCCCTGTCCCCTGCGGACTCGTCGGAGAGCAGCACACATCCGAGCATCGTGAAGGTCCCGGGCCACTCGCCGGCGACCTCCGGAGGCCGCCCGTCGATGTGGTGGCCCTCCAGGCCCTCCCACGGCGGGATGTTGAGCGCGACCTGTATCTGGAGCGGCACCTCCATGGCCCCGGGGCCGATCAGCGTTTCGGCCATCGCGAAAGCCGGCGACCTGGTCAGCAGATGCAGGAGGGAGGGCTCCTCCTCCGAGGTGGGGAAATAGAAGTGGTACCCCGTGTGGTCCGCGTCCGGAGGATCGTTCTCCGTCAGTTTGTCGATGGTGCGCGACGCCTCGTCGACCAAATTCTGCGGCACCACGTCCGGGACGACGACGTACCCGCGTTCAGCGAATTCTCGCACCTGCTCTTCCGTCAGTTCCATGAACGGGGACACTAGCGATGCGCAGAAATTAGTGTCAAGGCTTCGGCTGACCACAGAAGACGGCGTTCACCTGCGCTTTTCCGGGCATACTGGATCGCCTCCAGGCCCTTTTCACGGACCTGGCGGAGGAGGTCTGTACGGCACCTGTTCCGTCTCTGGGAACTATTTCAGGGCACTGTCGGAGCGCTCTCGAAAAGCGCGCCTGTTCAGCTCACCACGATCCACTTTTCCGTGCTCTGTGACAGGTATTCCTGCCACGAAATGAAAGGTGCGGGGCCGCATCTCCGGTGGCAGCCTGTCGGCCGCGAAGCGTTGGAGATCCGCGGTGGTCGGCGCGGGACCGGGACGGTCGGTGCGTACGACGAAGGCGGTGAGTCCTCCCCCACTCGCGTCGAGGTCGATGACGACGTCCTCCAGGGCCGGGTGCGCGCCGAGGACCCCCTCGACCTCGCCGGGCTCCACCCGGACCCCGCGCACCTTCAGTTGCCGGTCCGTACGGCCCAGGAAGCGGAATGCGCCGTCCGCTTCCTGGCGCACCAGGTCCCCCGAGCGGTACCAGCGGCCGGGGCGGCCGGGAAGGGTGACGAAGGCGGCGCGGGTCGCCGCCGGGTCGCGCCAGTAGCCGAGCGCCAGACACCGCCCTGAGATGAGGAGTTCGCCCGCCTCTCCCGGCGCCACCTCGCGCTCGCCGTCGGCCACCAGGGTGCGGGCCGGAGCGATGGCCCGGCCGATGGACGCGGCCCCGGCCAGACCGGGGGCGACCGGGCCCGCGGTGGTCACCACCGTCGCCTCCGTCGGCCCGTAGTGGTTCACGAACCGGCGCAGCGGGTGCCCGTCGGCCAGCCGCAGCAGATCGCCGCCGGTGAGCAGAGCGCGGAGTTGTTCGAAACGGGTGCCGTGCCGGACGTACGCCTCGGCCAGCGGCGTCGGCAGGAAGGCCAGGTCGACACGTTCCGCGCGGAACCACGCGTCGAGCTCCCAGGGCGAGAAGCGGACCTCCGGCGGTGCGAAGGACACAGCGGCGCCGCCGGAGAGATAGGGCCACACCTCCCATTGGTAGGCGTCGAACGACATGGCGGCCACCGAGGAGGCCCGCACACCGGGACGGACGTCGTAGGTGTCCCGGTGCCAGCGGCACAGGGCGGCGAACGACTCGTGGCCGACGAGTACGCCCTTGGGTGTCCCGGAGGAGCCGGAGGTGTAGACGAGGTAGGCCGGCCCGCTCCCGACCCCGGGGCGGTCGAAATGCGGTGGTGCGTCGGAGACTTCCGCCAGCGGGATGACGCATGCCGGTCCGGCGGCCTGCTCGGGCAACGGCGCGTCCTCCGCTGCCAGGAGTGCCGTGGGCCCCGCGTCCTCCAGCACGGCGGCGAGCCGCCCGGCCCCCTGGGCGGGGTCGAGCAGCAGCGAGACACCACCGGCGAGCCAGATGCCGAGTTGGGCCGCCAGCGCCGGGCCACCCCGTCCCGCCCAGACGGCCACCACCTCGCCCTGGCGGACGCCCTGACCGTGCAGCCGGGCCGCGACACCGCCCGCGCGCAGCGCCAGTTGCCGGTAGGTGAGCCGCTGCCCTTCGTGGTCGGCGGCGGCCTCCTGCGGCAGGTGTGCCGCCCAGCGTCCGACGAGGGCAGGGACCGAGCCCTGGGCGGCAGCCGTCCCGCTCATCGCTCTGCCGCCGGACCGGCCCCCGGGGCGCCGTCGTCCGCCTCTTCGAGCGGCACGCACGCCGCGGCCACGGCGCGTGCCCCGGCGTCACGGAAGAACTGCCGCGCCGGAACGTGCAGTCCGTGGCGCTCGCGCAGCACGCCGATGGCCTCGATGACCAGCAGCGAGTGTCCGCCCATGGCGAAGAAGTCGGCGTCGTCATCGGCCTGCACCGCGCCGGTCACCTCGCAGAACACCTCCTTGACCAGGTGCACCCGGTCGTCGAGAGGAGAGGTCGCAGTCGGTGTCCGCTCACCCTGCATCGATCAGTCCTTCCGTCGCGGTGTTGTTCCGGGGCGCCGGCGTGCGGTCCCCGGAGGAGCTGCCGGCCGGCGCCGGCACCACCAGTGCGCGCTCCAGGCCCCGGTAGCCACGTCCGGTGGCCCAACGCACCTCGCCTTCGAGGAGCGCGGCGCAGGGAAAGCGTGCCGCCCACTCCTCGAAGGCGACCCTGGCCGCCGTACGGGCGAGGGGAGCGCCCAGGCAGTAGTGGGCACCCGCGCCGAAGGCCAGGTGGCCCCTGGGCGGTGCCGTATCCAGTTCGTCCGCCCGGGGGTCGCCGCCCCAGTCGCGGTTGGCGGCGCCCAGGAAGAGCACCAGCCGGTCGCCGGCGCCGATCCGGCAGCCCTCCAGCTCGAAGTCGCTCACCGCCACTCGCGGCACCTGGGGCACCGGGGTGTCGTAACGCAGCAGTTCCTCCACCACTGCCGCGGAGTCCGCACGGCCCGCCGCCAGTGCCGCATACAGCCCGTCGGCCAGCAGCAGATGGACGAGGCCCGCGCTCACCAGACCGGAAGTGGTCTCCTGTCCTGCGAAGGTGAGCAGTGCGGCGGTGTGCGGACCGAGCGCGTCCCGACCGGGTGTCTCCGCAAGGCCGCTGTCGTCGCGCGCCATCAGGGCGGGCACGCCGTCGGGTGCCGGGTCGGCGGCCGCGTCCCGGTAGAGGGCGACGAGCCGCCCGGCCGCCTCGTCGGCGGTCGCGGCGAAGGCTTCCTTGTGCGGCTGCGCCAGATAGCTCGCCACGGCGGACACCATGTCCGCCGCCCGGGCGGCGACCGCGGTGGGCAGGCCCAGGACGCGTGCCACGATCAGATGCGAGAGGGGCCGCGCGAAGTCGTCGACGAGGTCGGTGGGCAGACCCGCAGGGAAGCCGTCGAACCACTCGCGCACGGCGGCCCGTATCGCCGCCTCGTCCGCCGCTACGGCGCGGCGGGTGAAACGGGACCGGACCGCGCGACGCAGCCGCTGATGTGCGGGCGGGTCCATCAGCATGAACCAGTCCTCCAGCATCGCGTGCAGTCGCGGGTGTGCCGAAGGGCAGGCGGTGTCCGGTCGCTGCGCCTCCCACGCGGAGGAGACCGCACCCGACCGCAGAACGGTGTCGACCGCCCCGCGGCCCGTGACGACCCAGGCGTCCAGGGCGTCGGCCCACAGCACCGGCGACTGCTCGTGCAGCGCCCTGTAGTGCGGGTAGGGATCCGACCAGAAGGTCACTCGGGCACCTCCTCGATGTCCGGAAGCCGTTCCAGGGCGCTGCCGAAGGCGGCACCGACCCGGTCGGCGAAGTCGGCGCCGATCCTTTCGGGCCGGTGGCCCACGTCCACCACGGCGCCGCCTGCCGCCGACGGCCGGACCTCGACGGTCAGTTCCGCCACCGCGCGGGGTCCAGGTGCCGGCAGCGGCCTGCCGGAGATGTCCGAGAAGAACAGTTCCGCCTCGTCGGCCGCCTCCTGGAGGGCGAACATCACCTGATACAGGGGGTTGCGGCCGGTGCGTGGCGGGTTGGCCAGCCGTACGACCTCGGCGAAGGGCACGTCCTGCGCGGCGAAGGCCCGCCGTACGGTGGCGCGGACCGTGCCGAGCACCGCGGCCGGGTCGTCACTCAACTCACGCAGCGGCAGGCAGACGGTGTCCAGCAGGCAGCCCACCGCGCGGTCCAGTGCCTCGCTCCCCCGCTTGGCGACGGGCACACCGACGCCGAGCGACACCTGACCGGTGACCCGGTGGAGGGCCTGCGCGAAGGCGGCGAGCAGCACGGTGAAGCGGGTGCTGCCCGTGCGCCGGGCCACGGCGTCACAGGCGGTGAGGGAGTCGGCCGGGACGGAGAACGAGAGCGGCCGCATGGGGCGGGCCCGGGCCGGTGCGGGTTCCGGTGGGGCCAGGTCGGGCAGGTCCGTCAACTCCGTTGCCCAGTAGGCGCGCTGTTCCTCCGCCGGAAGGCGTCCGTGCTGGCGCTCCAGCTCCGCCGCGATCTGCCGCAACGACGGGGCGGGTGCCTCGAAGCGGGGGGCGGTTCCCCGGACGCGGGCGCGATAGGCGGTGGACAGGTCCCGGCTGAGGACGCCTTGTGACCGGCCGTCGAAGGCCACGTGGTGCACAGCGATCCCCAGCAGCGTCCGGTCCGCCACCGGCACGACGGCCTGCCGCCACACCTGCCCTCGGTCGACGGCCAGGGGCCGCGTGAGGTGGCTCAGCAGTCGGTCGCGGGCCGATGCAGTGGGCTCCCCCTCGCATGCTTCGAGGCGGTGCGGTGCCGCCGGTGCGGGGGCGTCGGCCACGACCGCGAGGGGGACGCCGTTGCGCACGACGTAGGTGGACCGCAGCGCCTCGTGGCGGCGTTCGACATCGGCCAGTGCCTGTCCCAGGGCGTCGAGGTCCACGGGGCCGTCGCATTCCCAGACCAGCGGGCACAGCGGTGCGAGGTCGTCGGGCGCGAACCGGTGCATCACGCAGAACGCGGCCTGCAAGTGGCTCAGCCGTACCCCGTCCGCCGGCCCGTCCGCCGGCCCGTACGCGGGCGCGGCCGGTTCCGCGCGGGCTTCGGTCCCGTGCAGCCAGACGGCGAGTTCCCGGGGCGTCGGATGAGCCACCACCCGGGAGACCGGCACCGGCATGCCGAGCCTGCGGCTGAGGCGGACGCTGATGCGTCCGGCGTCCAGGGACGTACCGCCGAGCCGGAAGAACGAGGCGTCGGGGTCGACCCGCCTCAGGCCGAGGGTGTCGGCGAACGCGGCGGCGACGAGCGCGGTCACCTCTCCCGCGGCGGAAGCTGCCCCGAGCGCTGCCGGCTCAGCAGCCGCCTGCGGGGTGCCGTCCTGGCGCGCCGCACCGGAGACGCGCCCGGCCAGCGCGGCGCGGTCCGTCTTGCCGTGCGCGGTGACCGGCAGCCGTCCCACCCCTTCGATGTGGTCGGGAACCAGGTGCGCCGGGCACCTCGCGGCGAGTCCGGAGCGCACCTCGTCGGGGGCCGTGTCCGTGCCGGCTGCCGGGGTGTAGAACAGGGCGAGGGCCCGGCAGGTGCCGTCCTGCTCCTCGACTGGCACGACAGCGGCCGAGGCGACACCGGGCAGCCGGGCGGCCGACGCCTCCACCTCGGCCGGCTCCACCCGGCGGCCACGCAGCTTGACCTGACGGTCCATACGGCCGTGGAAACGCAGCAGACCGTCGGCCGAGCGGTACCCCCGGTCACCGGTGCGGTAGAGCCGGCGCTCCTGCCCGTCGAGGCGGACGGTGGTGAAAGCTCGCGTCGGCTCTCCGGCGTGCGGCCGGCCCAGATACTCCAGAGCAAGACCGTCGCCGCCGACACAGATCTCCCCGGCCTGCCCGGGTTCGCAGGCCTCGTCCCCGTCGAGCACGTACACGTCGGTCCCGGCGACGGGCCTGCCCAACGGGATGCCGTCGGGCGCGGCGGTGTCCGGTGTGCCGATCCGGTGCACGGTGGAGAAGACGGTGTTCTCCACCGGGCCGTAGCCGTTGACCAGTTCGACGTCCGGATGGGCCGTCAGGAAGGAGCGCACGTGGCCTGGGGAGAGTCGTTCCCCTCCGGTGATCACCTGACGCAGCCCTGTGAACGCGGCCAGGTCCTCCTCCACGAACAGGTTGAAGAGCGAGGCGGTCAGCCAGACTGTGTCCACCCCGTGCCGTGCCGCCGCCGAGCGCAGCGTCTCGGGCATCAGGTACGGGCCTTCGGTGAGCACCGTGGTGCCGCCGGTCAGCAGCATGCCCCACAGCTCGAAGGCGAAGGCGTCCCAGGGGATCGCAGCGGCCGACGGCATCGCACTGCCCGGCCCGAAACCGGCGAAGAGCTCGTCGCGCAGCAGCCGGACGACGGCCCGGTGCGGACAGACCACGGCCTTGGGCGTGCCTGTGGTGCCCGAGGTGAAGAAGACCATGGCGGGTTCATCGGCGGCCACGTCGGGCAGCGGGCCACGGGCTTCCCCGGCCGGTACGCCGTGCCCCACCACGGTCGCCGGCCAGTCGCGCGGGTCGTCCGTCACCACGACGCCGACACCGGCGAGCGCCATCACCCGGCGCAGGTGCTCCTGCGGCCACGCGAGGTCGAGCGCGGCGTAGGCCGCACCGCACTTGACCACCGCAAGCACCGCGACGACCAGCTTCGTGGACCGGGGTGCCAGGACGGCCACCACGTCACCGGGTCCGGTGCCGGTCTGCCGCAGCCGGTGTGCCAGAGCGTCCGACTCCCGGTCGAGCTCGGCGTAGGTCAGCGAGCCGCCGCTGCCCGAGGCCGGGACCGCAGCAGAACCCGAGGCCGCAGTGGCGCCGGTGTCCGTGCCGGCGCCGTGCGCGAGGGCGGTGGCGTGCGGGTGCCGACGGGCCTGGGCCCGGAACAGCGAGGGGATCGTGGCATCCGGTGGGATACCGGTGCGGTGCGGCGCAAGTACGGCGGGGTCAGCCGAACGCAACGTCCACCCCCAGCCCCTGTTCGGCTGCCACGCCGAGCACGTCGAAGCCGGCCAGGATGTCCTGGACGGCCAGTCCGAGGGACTTGTAGAAGGTGATCTCCTCCGGGCCTTCGCGGCCGGGCCGGGAGCCGAGCAGCACCTCGCCGAGCTCGGCGCGGATCAGGTCCTCACCCGCCAGGCCCTCGGTGACGGGGGCGGTCACATCGGCGGCCTCGGCGGCGGCGGACTCCCGGCTGTCCACGAAGACCGCGCACGCGGCCACGGCGGCGGCATGGAACTCGCGTGCCTTCCTGGTGACCGCCCCGACCGCGTTCACGTGCGCGCCGGGCGCCAGCATGCCCGCCTCCACGACGGGTTCGTCGCAGGCGAGGGTCGTGCAGACGAGGTCTGCGCCGTCGAGGGCCGCTCCGACGCCGCTCACCGTCTCCACGGGTACCGGGAAGCGGTCGGCGGCCCAGGCACGGAACCGCTCGGCGTGGGCGGGTGTCCGGCTCCACACCCGTACCCGGCGCAGGTCGCGCACCTCCGCCATGGCTTCCAGGTGGCTGCGCGCCTGGACGCCGGAGCCGAGGAGCGCCAGGTCGCCGGCGTCCGGCCGGGCGAGGGCGTCGGTGGCGGCGGCCGAGGCCGCCGCGGTCCGTACGGCCGTCAGCGCGCCGCCCTCCAGCAGCGCGGCGGGGCGGCCCGTCGCCGGGTCGAAGACCATGACCATGCCGACGTGGGTGTCCAGCCCCCGCCGGGCGTTGTCGGGTTCCAGCAGGATGGCCTTGAGGCCGTACCCGGTGTGGTCCCCGTCGGCGATGTGACAGGGCATCGCCGCGAACAGGCTGTTGGTCGACGGCGGTGCCAGTACCGTGCGCAGCGGCTGCGTGACCTGTCCCGCGCTGTACAACCGCATCGACTCGGCCATCAGCGGGATGGCCCGCTTCATGGGGAAGGCGGCCGACACATCCGTGTGACCCAGGACGAGCATGATCTCTCCGTAATGTGGTGGGCGGTCCGGCTGACCGGGCGGGCTGGGGCAGGTGCAGCGGCCGTTTCAGTGGGTGTCCGCGTCGGTGTGCGCCTCGGTTCGGGAGCGGACGAAAGCGGACCAGAGCATCCGGATGCGGCGTGTGCCGGAGATGAACTCCAGGTCGTGCACGGCGGCGGCGGGGGCGGTGGTCAGCGCCAGGTCCACCTTTCGCTCGCGGGCGGCCCGCGCCGCTGTGCTGGTCGAGGTCGCCTCGGTGACGTCACCGACCGTGTAGGGCTGCGGCATGAGCTGCTGGAGCAGCGGTATCGGTGCGGGGTGGCTGGCGACGGTCGGGCGTGGCGGTACCGTGCCGCCGCGGGGTTTGGCGACTCCGTAGAAGGGGGTGTCCCAGACGAAGGCGTGGGCGAGGGTGAGTCTGGTGTCCATGTAGAAGTGGTTGATGTTCCGGTAGGCGTTGGCGACCAGCAGGTGGCTGACGGCCCCCTCCAGCAGCCCGTCGCAGGCGGCTTCGAAGGTGTCGTACAGCAGCACCCGCGGATCCTGCTCCGGCCCGGTCGACAGCCGCCGCCACAGGTGCAGGCCCGCTCCCTCACTGCTGGTCCCGGCCGGGCCGAGGGTTCCGATCCCGGTGAGCCGGCGGCCGTCACCGGTGTCAAGCTCCATGTCGTGACCCGTCTGCACGGAAGAGTTCCTCCTCTCCGCCGAGCGGCACACGCCGGTGCCAGTGCTCGTGGCCGGGACGGCCCTTCTCGATCGCCTGCCGGTAGGCGTGGGCCAGACGCACCGTCACGGTGCCGGCCGCGCCGTCACCGACCTTGCGGCCCGAGACCTCCACCACGGGCACCACGCCCACGCCGGTGCCGGTGAGGAACACCTCGTCCGCTGTGAGGACTTCGGTCTGGTGGAGGTGCTGCTGTGCCGCCGGGATGCCCAGGGAGGCGCACAGCGTCAGCACCGTGTCGCGGGTGATGCCGGGCAGCAGGCCGGCGTCGGGTGGCGGTGTGACGACGGTCCCGTCACGGACCACGAAGACGTTGGCCGTGCTGGCCTCCGTCAGCTGTCCGCGGGCATTGACCAGCAGGGCGTCGTCGTACCCGGCCGCTCTCGCCTCGTCGGCGGCCAGCGCGTTGTTGACGTAGCCGCCGGTGAGCTTGGCCTGGACGGGCACGGCCCCGAGGTCGGGCCGGGTCCACGAGCTGATCTGGCAGCGCACTCCCTCGCCGGGCAGGTAGGAGCCCATGGCGTAGGCGACGAGGGAGAAGGCGTCGGACGCGGAGGCCAGCCCGACCCCCGGCCGGGCCCCGGGGCGCAGCCCCAGTTTGTAGGCCAAAGGTCTCAGGTACAGGTCCCGGTGCTCGTCGTTGCGGCGCAGCAGTTCGGCGGTCAGGTCGGTCAGGTCCTCGGCGCTGTAGGGCAACTCGATCCGCAGCAGCCGGCAGGAGTCCAGGAAGCGCCGGTAGTGGTCGACCGCCCGGAAGAGCACCACCTCCCGGTGCCCGGCGACGGCGTGTGCGCGGATGCCCTCGAAGACCCCGGTGCCGTAGTGCAGTCCCTGCACGGTGAGCGGGAGGGCTGCTTCGGCGAGCGGCACGTACTCCCCCTGGTGGAAGGCGAGGGGAGCGATCGAGGCGGTCGCCCGTGGTCCGTCGCTCATCAGGACCTCCGGCGGCCGAGCGCGGCGGCCGCCTGCGCCTCGGCGTCCGTGCCGTCCGGGCGCCGGTCGACGACGCGTGCGGCCTTCCAACTGACCATCGCGCCGGTCCCGGTGACGCTGCCCAGCGTCGCACTCGTCACCGTCAGTACGGTGTCCAGCTGCGCCCGGCACTCCTCGACCGTGCGGGCCACCGCAGGGTCGCCGCGGTCGACGTCGCCTTGCAGACAGAGGGTGAGAGTGTCGGCGCCGTCCTGGCGGTCGATGGCGATCTGGTAGTCCTGGTAGCCGCGGATGTGCGCCAGGAGCAGGTTCTCCAAGTCGTAGCCGCTCAGCGAGTGCCCGTTGAGTGTGATCTCGTCGCGGGACCTGCCCAGCACTTCCAGTGCGGGAACGGCAAGGGTGGCGGCGGGGTCGCCGGGGGCCCACCGGACGAGGTCGCCGGTGCGGTACCGGACCAGCGGCTTGGAGCCCTGGTAGAGGTGCGTGACCACCAGTTCGCCGCAGCGCACCCCGTCCGCTCGCGCGGGGGCGGGGTCGCCGGTCGCCGGGTCGACGACCTCGTAGAAGTTGATGAGGGGCGCGGTGTAGAGCCTGCCGTCCCGCCCCGCGGCGCCGAGGACGGACGCTTCCTGGGAGGCGTAGAGCGCGTTGTAGGCGCGTGCGTCCCACCGCTGTCCGATGTTGGCGAGCAGGTTCGGCGAAGCGAGCTCCCCCGTCAGCATCAGGACGTCGAGTGCGAAGTCGCGGCGCGGGTCGAGGCCCGCGGCCTCGGCCTTCTTGGCGAGCGACAACGCCATGCCGGGGGTGCAGAACAGCCCGGTCAGCGGGAAGGACCGCATGACTTCCAGCGCGCGGTCGAAGCCGACCATCGGGGAGTGCGGCCACATCTTGGCGACTGCGAGCCCCAGGTTGCGGCACACCTCGCCGAAGGTGTCCCCGAAGGCGTGCAGCTCGGTGGGGCCGGACACGCCGATGATCTGGTCGTCCCCGTGCGCGGCGAAGATCGTGGAGTAGTACGCCGTGAGCACCGAGTTGTTGCTCAGCGAGTCGACGTTGTCACGCGGACAGGGCGTGGAGGCCCCGGTGGTGCCGGTGGTCTCGTAGAAGATCCACGCCTCGGACAGCGGCTTGGCGAGGATGTCGCGCTGGGCCGCCCGCAGGTCCTCCTTGGTGGTGAACGGGACGACGGCGAGGCTCTCGGGCCGGTGCGGGTCGATGTTGTCGGGGTCCAGCCCGCCCAGGTGCTTCCGGTAGTAGGGGGACTTCTCCTGGACGTACCGCAGGGTGTCGCGGAACAGCGCGGTCTGGTGTTCGGCAAGCCGGGTCGCCGACCAGCGGCCGGCCAGCAGCTCGGCGTGCTGGTCGCGCAGCGCCGCGGCGGCGGGCGCCAGTTCCGGACGGTGGATGGTGAACATGGTTCGCGTGTCCTCCCGTTGGTGTGTTGCCTGCTTCAGCTCTGCGGGTCGGCAGCCGGCGGCTCCGCGGTCGCGGACCGGCCATCGGCGGGCCCGTCCTCGTGCAGGTCGGCCATGACCCAGTCGCTGATCTCGCGCCACTGCTCGATGGCCTTCTGGTGGAAGGGATGGCGCAGGTAGCGGTCGAGTGCCTCCTCGTCGGTCAGGAGACCGACGACCGCGAAGTCGTAGGCGATGGCGCGGTCGGTCACATTCCGCCCGGTCTGCCACTGGAGCAGGTCGGGCACCTGCTCCCCCACCTGCCGGGCGAGTTCCTCCGCCGCCAGCACGGAGCTGTCCCGGAAGGAGAAGCCGGGCTTCAGCTTGAAGAGCACGATGTGACGGATCATGAGGTTCGCAGCACCGCCTTCATGACCGAGCCCGCGGTGACGTGGGCGACCGCCTGTCCGGCCTCCTCCAGCGGCAGCTGGGTGACCAGGCCCGCCAGGTCGAACCGGCGGACCAGGTCGGGCAGGTGTCCCACGTACTGCGCCAGATGGGCACCGGTGAAGCCCCAGGAGCCCGTCACGGTCAGCTGTCGGTGGACGATCTGGTGCGGGTTGAGCGCTGTGTCGCCGCGGTCGGTGTACTGCCCGACGACGAGGTAGGAGCCTCCCCGCCGGGTCAGCCGGATGCCCTGAGCCACCGCCTCGGGGGCGCCTGAGCACTCGACGACGAGGTCGGCGCCGCGCCCTTCGGTGAGCTCCAGCGCCTGCGCCAGCGCCGGTTCGGGCCCGTCCGGGCCGACGACGTCGAGGTGGTGGTCGCCGATGCCCGCCTCGGCGGCCTGGTCCAGGCGGCGCCGCGGGCCGCCCACCACGATCACCTCGGCCGCGCCCGCCAGGTGGGCGAAGGCGGCGGCGGCCAGGCCGACCGGCCCGCTGCCCTGCACGAGCACCGTCTCGCCCAGCCGGACGGGGCGCCGCTCCAGCGCGTGCACCATCGTCGGCCCGGCGCAGGCCAGGGACATGGCAGCGGACGGTGCCGTACCCGCGGGGAGTCTCACCACGGTCGTGCCGGGGCGCAGGCACATGTACTGCGACCAGGAGCCGGCGGGCGCCGGACCGTCACCCAGCGGGGTGTTGACCCCGTACGTGCTGCGGTTCTCGCACAGTGTCGGTTCACCCGTCAGGCGGCACGGCCGGCACCGGCCGCACGAGATCGACGACGCCCACATGACGAGGTCGCCCGGGCGGAGGGCCGCACCGGTGGCGTCCAGCGGTGGCGCCTCGCCCAGCTCCCGTACGACGCCCAGGCCTTCGTGGCCGAGCACCACCGGGGTGGGGATGGGCAGTTTGCCCTGTTGCAGATGGGCGTCGGTGCCGCACACCCCACCGAGGCGTACCTCCACGAGGAGCCCGCCGGGCGGGGGTGCGTCGACAACGACGTCCCGCACGGTGAGTGGCCGCTCGAACTCCTCCAGCACCACGCAGCGGCTCCGCGTCGGCGTGTGCGTCGGCGTGTGCGTCGTGGGCTCGGTGCGCTCACTCATGTCTGCGCCTCTTCCTGGCGAGGGGATGGGGTGGGGCCGGACCTGGCGAGTTGCAGCAGGCACCGGCGGTCGACCTTGCCGTTCCCGGTACGGGGCAGCTCGGGGAGCGTGTGCACCGAGTCGACGATCAACTGGCGCGGCAGGCGCTGGGCGCAGTGCCGCTTCGCCTCCAACAGGGACGGCCCGGCGGCGCCTTCGGGCACCACACAGGCGACGAGCCGGGCGTCGACGTCCTGACCGGCCACGACGACGGCTGCCTGTGCGACGGCCGGGTGCTCCTCCAGTACCGCTTCGATCTCGCCGGTGTCGACACGGATCCCGCGCACCTTGACCTGGGTGTCACGCCTGCCGAGGTACGTGTAGGAGCCGTCGGCCAGCAGCCTGACCCGGTCGCCGGTGCGGTAGGGCCGGTCCCCCTGCGGTGCGTCGCCCCAGTAGCCGAGCATCACCGAGGGCCCCGTCACGAGAAGCTCGCCCTCCCCGCCGGGCGCCACCGGAACCCCGCTGTCGTCGACGGCGTAGACGGTGTCCGAGGAGCAGGCGCGGCCGATGGGCACCGGCGCGGTCCGGTCGGGCTCGATGTCGGTCACCTCGTGGAAGGTGCAGACGTTGGTCTCCGTCGGCCCGTACAGGTTCAGCAGGCGTACGTCGGGCAGGTGGGCACGGAGCGCCCGTAGCTGCGCCACGGGGAAGGGCTCACCGGCGAACAGCACCGCCCGCAGCGCCTGCGGCCGGGACCTCAGCAGACCGCCGTGCCGCATCATCAGCAACAGGGCTGAGGGCACGGAGTACCACAGCGTGACGGGTGTGGTGGTCAGCAGGTCGACCAGCAACCTCGGCGCGTACGACAGCTCCCGCCCGACCAGGTGCACGCTCGCTCCCGCACGGAAGGCGCCGTACAGGTCGAGCACGGACAGGTCGAAGTGGAAGGGAGCGTGGTTGGCGAAGCGGTCCGCCGCGGTCACGGCGAGCTCCTCCACCGCCCAGTCCACGAACGCCAGAGCAGCACGGTGGCTGATGCACACGCCCTTGGGTGCGCCCGTCGAACCCGAGGTGTACAGCATGTACGCCATGTCGTCGGCCGTGCCGGGCGCTTGCGGGACGGCGGTGCCGTCACGGTGGGGCAGGAGCGCCTCCCGGCCGGTGCCCGCGGTTGCCCCGTCGGTGCACAGTACGCGGGCGGTCGATCCGGCATCGGCCAGCACGGTGGCGCCTTGTGCGGTGGTGACGACGAGCGCCGCCGCGCAGTCGGCCAGCAGCGCACGGGCCCGTGCGGGCGGCGCTCCGGGGTCCACCGGGACGTAGGCCGCACCGACCCGCAGGGCGGCCTGCATGACGGCCACGGCGGTGGCGGACTTCTCCAGCCACAGCCCGACCCGGTCTCCGGGGGCGACCCCCTGTGCGAGCAGCGTCCGGGCCACGGCGTCGGCTTCGGCGTCCAGTTCGGCGTAGCTGACCGTGCGGCCGTCGTCGATGACCGCGGGAGCGTGCGGGGTGGTCCGCGCGGCGGTCCGCACCAGGTCCTGGAGTCGCGTGTCCGCCGGTGTCATAGTCCGATCTCCCTCGCGACGGTCTCCCGCTGGATCTCGGAGGTGCCGGAGAAGACGGTGCTGGGCAAGGCGTCGCGCAGCACGGCCTGGGCCACGGCGTCGGAGGGCACACCGGCCGCCCCGAACTGCTGGACGGCATCGAGGGCGTTGCGCACCACGGACTCGCTGACCATGAGCTTTGCCAGGGCGATGTCGCCCGCCGCGGGAAGGCCCTCGTCGAGTTTCCAGCAGGCCTTCCACAGCAGCAGCCGTGCGGCCTCCAACCGCTGCTTGGCATCGGCCAGCCGGTGCGAGACGGCCTGGTTGTCGCCGATCGGCGCACCGAACTGGCGCCGCCGGCCGGCGTGCGCGACACAGTGCTCCAGCAGCCGCTCCATCACTCCGAGGTAGGCGCCGAAGAGGCAGGTGCGCTCCCAGCGCATGGAGTTCTGAAAGACGGCGGCTCCTTGTCCCTCGGCCCCCAGGAGCTGCCCGGCCGGGACGTAGCAGTCCTCCAGGACGAGCGGGCCGGCCGGGCAGCTCGCCAGCGCGGTCTTGTCGACGGCCGGACCGGTGCGCAGTCCTGGCGTGTCACGCTCCACGGCGAAGGCGCTGATGCCCAGGTGCCCGAAGGAGGGGTCCGTCACGGCGTACACCACGAACACGTCGGCCGCAGGGCCGTTGCCCACGAACGATTTCGTGCCGGTGATCCGGTAGCCGTCGCCGTCGCGCACGGCACGGGTCCGCAGGGCGTAGACGTCGGAGCCCGCGTCCTCCTCCGTGATGGCGTTGGCGCCCACCCGTTCCCCCGAGCACAGCGGCGGCAACAGGCGGGACCGCAGCTGGTCGTCGCCGTGTTCCCACACGGGTACGGCGCAGGCGAAGGTGTGGGCCCCGGCGGCGAAGGCCAGCCCGGTGTCCGCGTAGCCGCGGCCGAAGGCCTCCATGGCGTGGGCGGTCTCCAGGAAGCCGAGGCCGCTTCCGCCGTACTCCCGCGGGAGCGGCAGCCCGAGCAGACCGGCAGCACCGCAGCGCCGCCACTGCTCACGGGTGAAGTGGCCGCCCTCGTGCGCGGGCCAGCAGCCGGTGAGGTCGAGAATCCGGTCGTAGGAGGCACGTTGTGCGGCCGTCCAGGCGAAGTCCACGGCGGTTACCCGCGCTCTGCCAACTGGTCGGCCTCGATGATTCCGGTCACCAGGGCGGCAATGCTGCGCAGGTCGCGGAAGTTGCGCCCGAGAACCTTGTCCGCGGCGATCGTGATACCGAAGTGGCTTTCAGCGAAGGCCACCAGCCTGGCGGTGCTGATCGAGTCGAGAATTCCGTATTCCAGCAGCGGTGTGTCCGGCTCGATCCCGGCGTCCTCCTCCTTCAGGATCTCCTTTTCGATGTAGGCGGTGAGTTCCTGTATGACGGTCGTCGTTGGCACAGGTGTCTCCAGGGACGGAATACGAGAACAGCGACGGGCGGCGCCGCGAGAAGACGGAAAGCAGCGCGTCCGTAGGAAATGCGGAGGGCCGGACGCCGTCAGGTGGCCGGCCCGGGCACGGTCAGTCCGGACGCCCGTCCATGGCCTCGGCCAGGCTCTTGGGCCGCATGTCCACCCAGTTCTCCTCGATGTAGTTCAGGCACGTCTCACGGCTCTCCTCGGAGAGCGCCACCGTCCAGCCGGCCGGCACCTCCGCGAAAACCGGCCAGAGGGAGTGCTGGCCCTCGTCGTTCACCAGGACGTGGAAGGTTGCCTCGTTGTCGTCGAACGGGTTGGTCATCGGTTTCCTTTCTCATCTGCCTCGAATGAGCAGATACGCTCGGTCAGCACCCGGCCGATGTGTGCGATCGGCTCCGGCCGCATCATGTGCTCGTGCGCGCAGTCGACGGGTACGGACTCGATGGGGCCCGTCACGAAGGGCCGCCAGCGGGCCACCTTCTCCTTCGCCGGGATGTCTCCCGCGGCGGAGAAATAGAGCACGTCACCGCGGAAGCACTCGGGGCGGAAATCGCGGATGATGCGGCTGTTGTTGACGAAGATCTCGATGAAGGCGGACAGCGTCTCGTCGGTGAGGTTGGCCAGCGCCGAACCTTCCTCACGGAGCAGCGCCATGATCTGCCCCCGGTCCAGGTCGCGGCCGCGGACGCGTTCGGGGTCGATGTCCACGATGTCCAGCAGGACGGACAGGATGACTTCCTCGTCCTCCAGCTCTTCGACCTCGGCCGGACCCTCGGCGCCGAACGGGACCGCGTCCAGCAGCGCGAGGACCCCCACCTGCGCTCCGCGGCCCTGGAGTTCGGTCGCGATGGCCTGGGCGATGAATCCGCCGAAGGACCAGCCCGCCAGGTGGTAGGGGCCTTCCGGCTGGGCCGCCACGATCTGGTCGGCGTAGTCCCGAGCCATGTCCTCGACCGAGGCGGGCAGGACTCCGGGACCCGTGAGCCCGCGGGCCTGCAGCGCGTGCACCGGTCCCTCGGTGCGCACGTGGCGCAGGAGCGCCGAGTAGACCCAGCCGAGCCCGCCTGCGGGGTGGACGCAGAAGAGGCCCGGGCCGCTGCCGTCCGGCCGCAGCGGCAGCAGGACCTCCAACGCGGAACCGCCGCTCGCACCGTCCATCTCCGCGACGAGCCGGGAGACGGTGGGGGCCGCGAACAGGGTCTGCACCGCCAGGTCGACCCCCAGTGTCTCCCGCAGGCGGCCGACGAGCCGGGTCGCCAGCAGTGAGTGCCCGCCCAGTGCGAAGAAGTCCTGGTCGACACCGATCGAGGGGAGCCCCAGCACCTCCGCGAAGACACCGCACACCAGTTCCTCGCGCGGGGTACGGGGGCCGTCGCCGCCTGCCGAAGAGGCGGTGTCGGGCAGGGGCAGGGCGCGACGGTCGAGCTTGCCCTGCGACGTCCGCGGCAGGGCGTCCAGCACCACGAACGCGGCGGGCACCATGGCCGGCAGCACGCGTTCGCGCAGGTAGGCCCGGAGTGTGCCGGGCAGCTCTCCGAAGCTGTCCGACCTCGCCGGATCGTTGGCGTAGGCGTGCGGATCGTGGAGCACTCCGGTGGACCGGTACACACCGCTCATCGCGGTGGGCGGTGCGGTGGCCTCGTCGGGGCCGGACGCCTCGTCGAGGAAGACCGCGTCCAGGCTGCCGTCCGAGGCCGCGGAGGACCAGGTCAGGACCGCCCGGTAGCCGTGCCGCCGGGCCAGCTCGTGGATCTCTTCCGGGTCGGGAGCGGGCTGCGCGACGGTGGTCGGGTCCTCGCCCTCCAACGCGTGCAGGGCAGCCAGGTCGGGGGCGAGTCGCGCGTTGGGGACGCCCGTCAACCGGAACGCCCCTGGTGTACGGGCGGCCAGCAGACCGGGCAGCGCGTCCGTGTGACCGACCTCTTTGTCCCAGCGCACGGCCGGCAGGTCGGCGAGCGGCAGCAGCCCGGACGGCTGATGGTGCAGGACGATGTCGTAGCGGTACCTGCTCAGCTCGTTGTGGGCGCGGGCGCGCTTGACGCGGATGTCGACTGCATCGATGCCGTCCACGAGTGCGGGCAGTTTCGCGAAGAACTCCGGGTCCAGCAGGAGCTCCTTCTCGGTGAGCACACCGCGGTCGACGGCACGCCGCGCGGCCTCCACCGCGTCTTCGGCCGCGGCATCCGCCGCGGGGCCGCCGTCGCCGGCCAGGTGCACCGCGGCGTGCAGAGTGCGCAGCAGCCGCTGGTTGCGTACGTCCCCGACGAAGATCCGGCCCCCCGGCGCCAGCAATCCGACCGCGCGGGTCAGGACGTCGGCGAGATAGGTGGAGTTGGGGAAGTACTGCACCACGGAGTTGATCACGATGGTGTCGAAGAATCCGGCGGGCAGCCCGTCGACCTCGTCGGCCGGGGCGCACCGCAGTGTCACGCGGTCCTTCAGCTCCGCGTCGTCCGCCACCTGGGAACGCAGCGTCTCGATGGCGGAGGGCGAGAAGTCGGTCGCCCAGTAACTTCGGGTGTGCCGGGCCACCTCGGCGAGTACGAGGCCGCTTCCCGCTCCGATCTCCAGCACGTTCTCCGGTGCCAGGTCGAGGATGCGGGCCACGGTCTCGTCACGCCACTCCCGCATCTGGTCGAGCGGGATCGGCTGCCCGTCGTAGCTGCTGTTCCACCCTTCGAACCCGGTACCGAGTGGTACCGGCCGCGCCTGGGCGTACAGCTCGTCGTAGATGTCAAGCCATTCGCCGACCTGTTCGGCGCGCTTCTTCTCGTCCGGATGCGCGTCGGTGGCGGGGTCTGCCGGTACGACGTAGGCGGTGAGCTGGAGGTCTCCCGGCTGTATCTCCTGCGGCACCACCACCGCCTGCGCCACCAGCGGATGCCCGGCCAGCACCGCCTC
This sequence comes from Streptomyces sp. CNT360, assembly GCF_000424785.1. Classification (NCBI taxonomy): domain Bacteria; kingdom Bacillati; phylum Actinomycetota; class Actinomycetes; order Kitasatosporales; family Streptomycetaceae; genus Streptomyces; species Streptomyces sp. CNT360. The sequence goes on from NZ_AUKO01000002.1 coordinate 694,780, forward strand.
CACCTCACCCGGCTCCACCCGATGACCACGCACCTTCACCTGCTCATCCACCCGCCCCACGAACTCCAACTGCCCATCCACACCCCACCGACCCCGATCCCCCGTCCGATACATCCGACCCCCACCACCACCGAACGGATCCGCCACAAACCGCGACGCCGTCAACCCCGCACGCCCCACATACCCCCGCGCCACCCCAGGACCCGCCACATACACCTCACCCACCACACCAGGCCCCACCAACCGCAACGCACCATCCAGCACATACACCCGCGCATTCACAATCGGACGCCCCACCGGAGGCACCCGACCCCCCTCCAACACCTCACTCAACGTACACAACACCGACACCTCCGTCGGCCCATACGCATTCACCACCCGACACCCCGCACCCACCCACCGACCCACCAACTCACCCGAAGCCGCCTCACCACCCACCACCAACGACACCAACCCACCACCACACTCCACCGGCACCGTCCCCAACACCGTCGGCGGAATCAACGTATGCGTAATACCCTCACGCTCCAACACACCACCCAACACCTCACCCACCAACGGACCCTCATCCGGCACCACCAACGCCGCACCAGCCCCAGCCGCCATCAACAACTCCATCACCGACGCATCAAAACTCGGCGACGCAAACTGCAACACCCGACTGTCCGCCCGCACCCCGAAACGCTCCACCTGCGCAGCCGCCAGACTCGCCAGACCCGCATGCGTGACCAACACCCCCTTGGGCACACCCGTCGACCCCGACGTATAAATCACATACGCACCCGAATCAGCACCCACCCGACCCAACCGCTCCCCCTCACCCAACCGCCCACCACCAAACCCCGCACACTCCTCCACCACCCCCGGATCATCCAACAACACCGTCTCCACACCCGCCCACGCCTCACCCAACCGCTCCGCCACCCCCGACACCGACACCACCACCACCGGCTCCGCATCCCCCACCATGAACCCCACCCGAGAAACCGGAAACTCCGGATCCACCGGCATAAACACACCACCCGCCACCA